>NZ_CP029008.1:5807500-6407500 GCF_024585165.1 Bradyrhizobium sp. WBOS07 | reverse complement strand
CACGGCGATCAGCCGCAACTTGCTCGCATGGCGCAATTGCAGGATCGTGCCGCTGCAATCCTCGCGGTCGAGGTCGATGAACCGGCGGGATCGGGACGCGATACCCAAACGGATCCGAGATTTAAGAGTTTGGTAACGATACCAACATGGTTGAACGCATTGATGCAAATCGCACAGGGCTGGTGTCTCGCCCGTAACGAGCCTGCTATATAGCGCAGCGACGGTTCGATCGATCTTCGCGAATTGCCCGGTGTCCTTGATTGCGCATGAACAAGCCTAGCAACACGTTCGACATCGTCATCGAGCAATCGTTCGACTTTCTGTCACCGGAATATGCCGAGCTGTTCGATCGCTCGGCCGCGACCGCGTTCCAGCATCCGGTCTGGCTGCACAGCCTCTACACCAAGCTCGCCTCGGATGCCGGCGCGACAGCGCTGGTCGTCGTGGTCCGCACGCGCGCGACGGGGGCGCTTGCGATGGTGCTGCCACTGCTGCGGATCCGGCGCGGGCCGATCCGAACGGTCGAGTTTGCCGATTTGCGCGTCTCCGATTATCTGGCACCGGTTTGCAGCCCGGAGGTGTTCTCGCAACTGCTCGACGACGCGGAGGCATGCGCGGAGATTCGGCGCCTGGTTCGCCCTTTCGATCTGCTGCGCATGACCAAGCTGCCCGACGCGCGGCTTCCGATCGAAAAACTCCTGGCTGCGTCGCGCCGCGTGTCGATGGACACCAATGCCTACGCGACGGTTCTCGTCGCACCGTTCGAGCAATGGCGGGCCAGCGCGATTGATCGCTCCTATCAGAAGGAGCTTGCAAAGAAATATCGCCAGCTTCAGAAGAAAGGCGCGCTGAGCTTCTCATGCTGCACCGACGGCGCCTCCGTGCTCGAGGCACTGGAGGTGATGAAGAAGTTTCGCGGTCCGCGCTTTCAGGCACAAGGCGACGGCGACCTGCTTCAGCGCCCCGAATATTTCGGCTTCTATTCCGACGTCGCTCTTCGTAGCCTCGGCAGCTTCGTGCGCCTCTACGCCATGAAGATGGACGGCGAAGTGATTGCTGCTGTGCTCGGACTGTGCCATCGGGGCAGCTTCCTCGTCATCATGAGCGCCTTCGACATTGCCGGGTACAAGAGCCAGTCGATCGGCGCACAGATGTTCGAGCAGGTGGCGCGGGATTGTATCGAGCGCGGCGACCAGATGCTCGATTTCACCATTGGTGACGAGCCATACAAGAAATTGTTCGGCGGACAGCCGTCGCCGATGTGGGCGGTCACGCAGGCCGGCAGCCCGGCAGGCGCCATCGCCCTGTTCGCGCTGAAGCAGGCGCCATGGCTCAAGCTGGCGGCGAAGCGGCTAGCGGACTTGCGGCTCCTGCCCGCCCGCACGCCGACGCCCACGCGCTGATCCGTCGGCAGACAAAGGGCCACAAGACTCAGGCGCGCAGCGCGCCGCGAACGCGCCCGAGCCAGCCCGGATGCATCTGATCGACACGATGTGCAAGGCTGCGGCGCAGGAAGTGCAACCGGCGCCGGACATCCCAGCCGATATCGTCGCGGGACGTCAGGGCCTGGCGGAAGCGCGCCATCTTCAGCGACTGCTGGTCCGCCGCGATCTTGTCGCGATCGGAATAGAACTGCGAAATCTTCTCCTGGCCCATGCCTGATGTCATGAGCCATCGCGGCGCATATTCGGTGCACAGACGATCGACGTCCACCAGCAGGCGCGCGACGCCGGTGCCGGCGGCAGGACAATTGGTCTGGAATGCATCGCCGATGAGCACGACGCCAGGCTGCAGGTGTCCCTCGACGACGGTCAGATCCATCACCCAGTTCTGGACCCGGCCGATGACGCGGAAATCGCCGAGATAGGGCCGCAATCCCGGCAGCAGGCGCAAGACCGTCGCCTCCGGCTCGCGACGCAGCTCGCGCATGATCGGATCGGTCGGGTCGCGGAACATGAAGAGATTGGCCCGCATGCCGGCGCGGACGGGAAACAGGCTGAGATAGTCGATGCCGTCCGCCGTGCGCTCGCCGTAGCAGGTCAGCGCCTCGAAATCGAACGGGCGACCGTCCTGGCGGACGATCGTGAAGCCGAACGACACCGAATGGCGCTCGGCCAGCACGCGCCGTCTGATCCCGAGCTTGTAAGCGACAGCTTCCGACATGCCTGTGGCGAGAACGACGAGGCGCGCGGTCACGCGCCGTCCGGAGGCCAGTTCGAGATGCTGGACGTCGTCGCTGCAACTGATCGCAGTAACCTCGTCGACGATCAGGCCGGACGGATCGGGCATCTGGCTGCGCGCCATGGCCACGAGATCAGCATAGGGAAAGCCGTAGGCCTGACCGACGCTGACATCGACCACCTTGCCTTCCCGGATATTGAGCACCTGATCATATCGACAGGCAACATTCTCAAGCGCGTCGAGGAAGCCCAGCTTGCGGAGCATCGCCAATTGATGCCCGCCGATCTTCTCGACCCGGAATTCGTCCGGATAGATCGCGCGCTTGTCGATCAGGGCAATGCGGTGCCCTGCCCGCGCCAGCACGGCCGCCGCAAGCGATCCCGCAAGGCCGCCGCCGACGATCGCGATGTCGGCATCGATCCTCGAAGTGCCGGCTTTGGCGATCGGCTCGGTCCCGGTTCTGTCCGCCGTCATGATCCAAGGCTCCCACGGTCAACTAAAGTCGCACGTGCAATTCTCCGGCCTGATGTCGCATCGCAGGACCAAACGCGATCATTTCTCGCTATCGAGGTTAACGGAGCTGCGAGCCGGCTGTCGCGACGATGGCCGGCACGCCTCTTGCTCGGGATTCCCGTAACTTCGGGCGTCGGGAAACGCGGGCGGGCCAACCCGCATTCGAACGACCGATCTCGCCGTTATCGGCCGTCGATAAGGCGCTACGCCTTCATTCGGTCCGGTCAGGCCTGCTCTATTTGAGACAACGAGGACGGCGATGTTTCACAGTGAAGCAATTGGAACCAAGAGGTTGATGTCGCCGGCAAGATCCCGCTTGCCACCCATTAACACTCGCGGTTTTTCCGCATGCTAGATTGCCGTCGGCGTCCGAACACGTCCTCTCAGGAGAGAGCAGCTCCTTAAACTTCCATGATCGAATCCATCCTTCAATTGTTGCGGCGTGACGTCACGCGCGGTGTGGTCGGAACCATCCTCCTGAAGGTTGGCAGCGGCGCACTTGCGTTTGCGCTGTTCTCGCTGGCGGCACGAACGATGTCGCCCGATGGCTTCGGCATTTTCGCGACCTGGCTTTCGGTGGCCCAGATCGCCGCGGTAGTGGGACTGGTCGGCCAGGAATCGCTGCTGGTGCGCTTTCTGAACGAGTACCAGGTCGGCGGCAGGCTGGATCTCACCAAAGGCGTCCTGCTGTCGAGCTTCAAGATCACCTCGATCGCCATGCTGATCGTGATCGCCGGCATTGCCATTGCAGCGCACATGAGGGGCGATTGGTGGGTGCTCATCCTGGCGGTGTCGGCCTATACGGCCGTGAATGCCGGCATAATGCTCGGCAGCCAGGTCGCACGCTCGCTGGTCAGCATTCTCATGGGCGAAGGAAATCGCGAGTTCTTCTGGCGGGCCATCGTCGTGGCCTTCCTGCTCGCCGTGCTGCTCGCACACCGGCAACTCGATCCCGCCGAGTTGTTCGCTGTGATGACCATTGCCATGTCGGTCAGCCTGGCGTCGCAGATCATTTCGGTCGTCCGTGTGCTGCCGGATCTGCGCGGCACGCCGGCACGCTCGGAAACGTCGCGCTGGAGGTCCAGCGCCCTGCACTTCTGGATCGCATCCATCCTCGAGGTCGCCAACCAGTATTTCGACGTCATCTTGGTTTACTGGATGCTGGATTCCACGACGGCCGGCATCTACTTTGCCGCCTCGCGCCTCGCCAACATCTTCGCCATGGTCTCCGCGGCGCTGTACACGTTCGGCGCGCGTCGGCTGCCCTCGCTGTACTTCAGCAAGAATCATCGGGAGTTCGAGCGGACCCTGCGGTTGATGGCGGAGGTGACCGCGCTGTGCGTGGCCGCCGGACTCGCCACGGTCTGGATCGGCGGCACCCATCTCCTCAATTTGTTCGGCCCCCATTTCACCGAACAGCATTCCGTCTTGATCGTGCTTGCGATCGGAACCGCCATCCAGGCCGCGGGCGGCCCCGCCGCTGCGATCCTGCAGCTGACAGGCCACGAACGAATCTATGTTCCCGTCGTGGCCGCGAACGTCGCACTGCGGCTCGTGGGATTTCTCGTCCTCATTCCCTGGCTCGGCCTGCTTGGCGCGGCGATTTCCGCCACGGTGTCGCTGACGCTCGCGACCATTGCCCTGAACGTGATCTGCCGTCGGCGCTCAGGGGTCGATCCCTCAATTCTGGTGCTGTTGCGATTCAGCGCCATCAAACGCGGCAACTATGCCGTTCGCGGCGCCGACTCCGGCGACTAGCTCGCGTTCACGCATCGGCGCCGCGCAAGATCGATTGGTTAACGCGCTTGCGGCGCAGCGTCCGGGAACCAGCGAAATAACTGCGTGATCGATGTCGGCGGTCGCGCCTCGCATTAACTCCGTTTGCGGCTAGCCGGTGTTCGCGCGATGCCCGCATGATAGGTACGGAGTTAAGAAGGTGAAGATTTCGTTTCTTGAGCGGATCGGGAGCCGTGCTGCACTATCAGCCGAACAAGGACTTGGGCGAGCCGACTGCGACCGCACCCGCGCGGTCGAACCATGTCGGACCAAAGCCGCACGTGCTGCTCGCGCAAACCCAGGCCGAGAACGCCGGCGCGCAGGAGATCTCCAGGCTGCTCGGCGCCGGACTGACCGCGCGCGGCTACCGCGTCACCAACCTGTTCTTCTTCCGTAAATCCGATTCGTTCGACGAGCCGCCCGACACGCTCTATTGCGCGCCGAGCCGGCCGGGCAATCCGGTCGCGCTGCTCCGGATGCTGTGGACGCTCGGCCGTCACATCAGGACCATCAGGCCCGACGCCGTCCTGACGTTCCAGCATTTCGGCAACGTCATCGGCGCCGGCATGACGCGCCTCGTCAGCCGCGCCCCTGTCGTCGCCAATCAGGTTTCATCCGCGCTGGCCATGAGCCGGCCGGTCCGCACCGCCGACATCGTCATGGGCAGCCTCGGCTTCTTCGACCGCATCACGCTCAATTCGAAGGACATGGAGCGCGAATATTCGCGTTACCCCGCAGCCTACCGATCGCGCATGGTGCACGTGCCGCACGGCTTCGACGACAAGGCCCTCACCCTGTCGAAGGACGCTGCACGGCAGACATTCAATCTGCCGGGTGATCGCGTCCTGCTCGGCTGCGCCGCGAGGCTGCATCCGCACAAGCGGCTCGACCTGGCGATACGTCTGTTGCCGGATCAGCCGTCCTGGCATCTCGCCCTCGCCGGCCAGGGCGCCGACGAGGCCCGGCTGAAGCTGCTGGCGGATGAACTGAAGGTCTCCGACAGGCTGCATCTGCTCGGCGAGATTCCCCCCAGCCGGATGGCGGACTTCCTCGCCTGTCTCGACGTGTTCGTGTTCCCGACACAGGCCGAAACCTTCGGCTTGGCCGCGGTCGAGGCTGCCAACGCCGGTGTTCCCTCCGTCGTGACCGATCTTCCCGTCCTGCGCGAAGTGCTGTCCTACGAAGGCAAGCCGACTGCGCTCTTCGTCGATGCCTCCGAGCACACAAAGCTCGCGGCGGCCGTCTCCAGTCTGCTGACGGACCAAGATTTGCGCGAGGCGCTGCGACAAAACGCCAAAGGCCTGAGGCTGCGCTATTCGGTAGATGCCATGGTGGAGGAATACGTTCGTATTCTCGACGAGGTCATTTGACCTGAAACCTTGGATAGATCGGCTCGACATGATCATCGAGTTTCGCTGTGAACGGGACTACGCGCGGCAGTGGATGAGCCGCGAGACGCTGTCGATCGACGGCCGCGATGTTCCGGTTCAAATCGCGTGGACGGCAAATGCCGAGCCGCGGCCCGCAGGCCTCGACACCCTTTTCGAGCTCGAACGCGTGGTGTTGCACAGAGGTAAGCCCAGCGGCGCCAACAGGCTCGACGTCATTCCGCAGCCGACGCAGGCTCATACCGAGACCGCCGACGTGATCGTCGATTTCACCGGCGGCGCGCGCGATCCCGGCAGCGCCGCCCGGCTGTATCTCCGTCCGCTGTTCAACGGAGTTGCAGGCGAGAATGCCGCGCTCGCCGCCATTCTGGCCGGCGACCTGCCGGTGATCGAGATCATCAACGAGGTCGACGGCTCGGTCGTCGATCGCGGCCATCCATCCGGCGAAATTGCCGCGGGCCTCAGCGGCGCGCTCGAAACCGTCATGGCGCGAACCCTGACCATGGTGGCGGCGATCCTGTCGGGACGGCCGCGCATCGTGCCGCAACTGGCGCGCCCCGCCGGAGCAGGCGTCGGCCGGCAGCCGACGGCCTATGTCGTGCGCGGCCTCGCCGTATCGATCGCCAAGGAGATCTATCGTCTCTGCTGCTATGCCCCGCATTGGCATGTCGGATGGCGCTTCAACGACGGCGCGGGGGTCTGGCAGACCGGAGATCTCTCAGGTCCGGGCTGGAACGTTCTCAAGGATCCCGGAAACCACTTCTACGCCGATCCCTTTCCGATCACATGGCAGGGACGAACATTCGTCTTCTTCGAGGACCTCGATCACCGCGTCGGAAAAGGCATCATTTCGGCGGTCGAGTTCGATGACAACGGACCGGTCGGCGAGGCCGTGCCGGTGCTGGAGGAGCCCTGGCATCTCTCCTATCCGTTTCTGATCGAACACGACGGCGCCTTGTGGATGATCCCGGAGAGCTCGACCCACGGCGACGTCGCCCTCTACAAATGCGTGCGCTTCCCAGACAAATGGGAGCGGCACGCGACGCTGCTGTCCGGTCTCGAGCTGGCCGACGCGACGATCACGCAGCACAACGGCCTGCATTATCTGTTCGGCGCCTGGCGCGACGGCACCGGCGGCTACTCGGATTCGCTGGCGATCTATTACGCGGAGCACCTCCTGGGCCCCTGGCTGCCGCATGCCAGCAATCCGGTCCTGATCGACCGCGCGAGCACGCGGCCGGCAGGGAATTTCGTCACCATCAACGACAAATTGTGGCGCCCGGTCCAGAACTGCGCCGACGGATACGGCGCGGCGCTCGCGCTGGCGGAAGTGGTCGAACTGTCGCCGACGGCCTTCAGGCAGACCGTGCGCCATTCCCTGAAGCCCGGACCGGCGTGGCCCGGCAGGAAGCTTCACACCCTGAACCGCTGCGGCCGGCTCGAGGTGATCGACGGCTCGCGCGTCCAACCCAAGACCCGCGCTCTTGCGAGCAAGTCTCCGTCGACCGCGTTGCCCGCGCGAGCCAATCCGTCCGCCGCGCGCTGACGCGGATCAGCGCGTGTCAGCTATCACGATACGGGCGGCGTGCATCAAGCACACCGCCCGCTGTCTCGTCGTCTGCACGTCAACAGGGGCGGCGCTTACTGCGAACGATCCGAGGTCCAGCCCTTGTACTGAGCGACGTTGTCCCTGGTCACGAGCTTGGACGGCAAGAGCTCGACGGTGGAGGCCGGCTTCTGGCCATTGAGGATACCGACGCCGACCTGCACGGCCCGCCGCGCCATGAAGAACGGGTCCTGCGAAGCCGAGGCCTGGATCTGCGGCGACTGCGGATCCTTCAGCGCGGCCTCGATATCGGGCGCGCCGTCGACCGCGGTGATGATGATGCCGCTGCGGTTTTGCTGGCGCGCCGCAAGGTCGGTGCCGATCGCCTGCGGGTCGTTGATGGCGAAGATGGCGTCGATCTTGGGGAAGCGGGTCAGATAGCCCTGCGCGACGGTGAGGCCGCCTTCGCGCGAGCCTTTGCCGTCCTGGTCGCTGGACAGCACCTTGATGCCCGGATTCTTCGACAAGACGTTCTTGCAGCCGACGACGCGGTCGATCACGGCGGAGACCTGCGGCCCGTTCTCGATGATGACGTCGCCCTTGCCGCCGAGCTTGTCGACGATGTACTGGCAGGAGATCTCGCCGGCCTGCACGTTGTTCGTGGTCACGGTGGCATCGGCGCCTTCGGCCGCGGTATCGACCGCAACGACGACGATGCCCGCGGCTTGCGCCTTCTTGATCGCCGGCCCGATCGCCTTGGGATCGCCGGGATTGAGCAGGATCAGATCGACGCCGGCGGCGATGAAATTGTCGATCTGGGTGACCTGCTTGCCGAGATCGTATTCGAAGCCGACCGTGGTGATCTTCACGTTGGGATTGGTCTTCTTTGCCTCGAACTCGGCGCCCTTCGACAACGCCACAAAGAACGGGTTACCCATCGACCCTAGCGAGACGCCGATCGACTTAAGCTCCTTGGCCGAGGACGGCGCGGTGCTGAGAACAAGCGCCGTCGCGGCGCCGGCGAGCATGATCGTCTTCAACATGGACTTCCTCCCTGGTCTGTCTTTTTTCCCGGCACGGCAGACCAGTTGCCGCGACGGGAGCTTTCAGGTTCTGGCGGAGCCTTTCAAGTTCTGGCGGAGCCATTTAAGTTCTGGCGGAGCCTTGCAGCCGATAACGATCGAGCGCCACGGCGCCGATGATCACGAGGCCCTTGATGACATATTGCCAGATGTCGGAGACACCGACGAGGATGAGGCCGTTGGACAGCACCGCGATGATCAGCGCGCCCACCAGCGTCCCCCAGATCGAGCCGATGCCGCCGACGAACGAGGTGCCGCCCAGGATCACGGCGGTGATCGCATCGAGCTCGTAGGACTGGCCGAGCTGCAGGCCGTTGGCGGCGTAGAGCCGCGCCGCCTGCATGGCGCCGCCGAGCCCGGCGAACAGTCCGGAGATGCCATAGACGAAGATCAGCACGGCCCAGACCTTGATGCCCGCGAGCCGCGCCGCGCTCTCGTTGCCGCCCACCGCGTAGATGTGCACGCCGAGCACGGTCCGGCGCAGCACCAGCCACGAGACCAGGATGACGAGCAAGGCGATCACCGAGAGCCACGGGATCGACGCGACGCCGGGAACGAGCGTCAGCGAGCCGTTGCCGATGAAGGCGTAGGGAATGGACGGATTGAACACGGTGGTATCGGCCCCGAGCAGTCGCGCGAGGCCGCGCACCGCCGTGAGGGAGCCGAGCGTGACGATGAAAGGCGGCAGGCGGAGCAGCGCGATCAGCGCGCCGTTGACGACACCGAAGATAAGGCCGGTGAGCAGCGCGGCCGGCAGCCACAGCACGCCAAGCTCCGGCAGCTTGGACAAGGTCAATCCGGCCATCGCGGAGGCCGCCAGGATCGAGCCGACCGAGAGATCGATGCCGCCGGTGAGGATGACGAAGGTCATGCCTGCGGCGAGCACGGTGTTCACTGCGGCCTGCTGCAGCACGATGCCGAGATTCTGTCCGGTGAAGAAGCGTCCCTCGGACAGGAAATGGAAGCCAATGCAGAGGATCAACAGCACCGGCAGCATGCCGAGCGCGCTGATCAGCACCCTCACCCGCTGGCGCTTTGTCTCGGCGGCACCACCGTTAATCGCCGTCGGGGCGGACTGGACCTCCGCAGCATCGTTGTCAGGCATCGAGATGCTCCATCCCCGTGGCAAGCGCCATGATGTCCTCTTGTGTCAGCGGCGAATTGGGTCCGCGCCTCACCTCGCCGGCGATGTGGCCGGCCCGCATGACGACGACGCGGTCGCAGATGCCGATGATCTCGGGCAGATCGGACGAGATGACGAGGATGGCGGTGCCGGCCTTGGCCAGATTGTCGATGATCGAATAGATCTCGGATTTGGCGCCGACGTCGACACCACGGGTCGGCTCGTCGAGGATCAGGACCTTCGGTGCGATGGCGAGAAGCCGCGACAACAGCAGCTTCTGCTGATTGCCGCCGGACAGGCCACCGGCGGGGACGCCGACATTGGCGGCGCGGATGCTGAGGCCTGCGAAGGCCCTGTCGGCGCGCTCGCGCGCCTTGTCGCGATCCAGGAACCAGCCGAGCTTGGCGTCGCGGCCGAGCACCGCGAGGTTGATGTTGTCCAGACACGACATATCCAGGAACAGGCCGAGCGCCTTGCGGTCCTCGGTCAGATAGGCGATGCCCGCCTCGAGGGCCGCGCCGGGGGTACGGATCTCGACCGGACGTCCCTCCAGCTCGAGCCGGCCGGAAGTCTTTGGCAGCGCGCCGATGATGAGATGGGCAAGCTCGGTGCGGCCGGCGCCGATCAGGCCGGCGAGCCCGACCACCTCGCCTGCATGCACGGTGAGCGAGCAGCCCTTGACGCGCCGGCCGTCGGCCATGTCGATCGCAGCAAGCACGGGATGTCCGCGCCCCGCGTCGGGATCATGATCCTTCTTGTAGAACGACGAGACGTCGCGCCCGACCATCAGCCGCACGATGGTGTCGGCACGGATCTCGGGCTTGTCGAGCGATCCGACCAGCCGGCCGTCGCGCAGCACGGTGACGCGGTCGCCGAGCGCGTAGACCTCGTCCATGCGATGCGAGATGTAGATGATGGCAAGCCCCTCCGCCCGAAGCTGACGGATCAGCGCGAACAGCCGCGCAGTCTCGCCGGCCGACAACGCGGTGGTCGGCTCGTCCATGATCAGAATTTTCGATCTGGCGTGCAGCGCACGCGCGATCTCGACCAGTTGCCGCTGGCCCATGGACAGATGCGCCACCAGCGTCGACGGCAGGAAGTCTGCGCCCAGCCGCTTCAAAATCGGACCGACGCCCTCGCGCATCTCCCCGCGCGCCAGCAGTCCTGAACGCGAGATTTCCCGTCCGAGATAGATATTCTCCGCGACGCTGAGATTGGGCGCCAGCGACAGCTCCTGATAGATGATGGAGATGCCCGCCGCGCGGCCGCCGAGCGGACCTTCGATCCGGACCGGTTGTCCTTCGATGCGTATCTCGCCGCCGGGATCAGGCTTGTAGGCGCCGGACAGGATCTTCATCAGCGTCGACTTGCCGGCGCCGTTCTCGCCCATCAAGGCGTGAATCTCGCCGGCGTAGACGGTGAGATCGACGCTACGCAGTGCTTTGATGCCAAAGAAAGATTTTGACACCCCGCGCATCTCGAGGATCGGATCGTTCATCGTGCCTCCCGCGCACAATGCGTTGTCTTAGTCGTTCTTGTCAGCGCGGTTCACGCATTAAACAAAAGGCCGCGACGCAGGGCAAGGCTGAACACGAGCGAACGCAACATCGCGGCGGCGTTAGTGGCGCGGCCGATACAGTTCGCGCCAGGCGGGAAGCCGCTCGGCGTAGGCATCCGTCAGCCCGGCGTCAGGTTCGAACGTCTCGATGCGTTGCGGCCGCGTGCACACGGCGGCGATTGCCTC
The DNA here is from genome assembly GCF_024585165.1 of Bradyrhizobium sp. WBOS07. Taxonomy (NCBI): domain Bacteria; kingdom Pseudomonadati; phylum Pseudomonadota; class Alphaproteobacteria; order Hyphomicrobiales; family Nitrobacteraceae; genus Bradyrhizobium; species Bradyrhizobium sp. WBOS07. The sequence continues at coordinate 6,396,147 of NZ_CP029008.1, read as the reverse complement.
ACCCGTGACAGCAAGCCGCCCCAATCTCGCCGCACCGAACGCCGCGCCGGTCTCGCCGCCGGCAAAGCGATGGATCGGAACATTCAGCACGTTCGCGAGCACCGAGAGCCAGAATGGCGAGCGCGATCCGCCGCCGATGGCGTCGGCTTCCGCAATCACGATGCCGGCATCCGCGAGCGCGTCGCGGCAATCGGCCAGCGCGAAGGCAACGCCTTCGAGCACCGCCTGCACGATCGCGGTGCGATCGGTGCCATGGCTCAAGCCATCGAGCATGCCGCGCACGGCGGGATCGTCGTGCGGCGTCCGCTCGCCCGCAAGATACGGCAGGAAGCTCACCGGCGACGGCGCCTGCGGGCGCGATCCCAGCGGAGCCAGCAACTCGGCCTCGGTGACGCCGAACAGGCGCGCGGCCCAGGCGAGGCAAGAGGCAGCCGACAGGATCGCGCCGGCCTGAATCCACATGCCGGGAATGGCGTGGCAGAACGTATGCACCGCGCGGTCCGGATTGGCGGCGATCGTGGCGGTCGGCGCCAGCAACGCACCCGATGTTCCCAAAGTCACGAACGCGGTTCCCGGCTCGACCGCACCGATGCCGACGGCGCCCGCCGGATTGTCGCCGGCACCGCCCGCGATCACGGGCTGCCTCAACATGCCCCAGCGCCGCGCGAGCTCGGCGCGCAGCCTTGCGGCGGGCGTGCAGCCCTCGACCAGACGCGGCATGTGCTCGCGCGTCAGCCCGGTCGCAGCCAATGCGGCGTCCGACCAGTCCCGGCGCGCGGCATCGAGCCATAGCGATCCCGATGCATCCGAGACGTCCTCGACGGCCTCGCCCGACAGCACCAGGCGCAAATACGCCTTTGGCAGCAGCACGATCTTCGTCGCCGCAAAGATCTCGGGCTCATGGGTCGCGATCCAGAGCAGCTTTGGCGCGGTGAACCCGGGCATCGCCTTGTTGCCCGTCACCGCACGCAAGGCGGGCCAGCGTTGCTCCAGGATACGGCACTCCGCCGCGGCGCGTCCGTCGTTCCAGAGGATGCAAGGCCGCAAGGGACGTAAGCTCGCATCGAGCAGCACAGCGCCGTGCATCTGGCCGGACAGCCCGATGCCTTCGACCGCCGCCAGTGCGCCGGCATGGCTCGCCTTCAGCGCATCCAGCGTGGCGAAGGTCGCCTCGATCCATTGCGCGGGATCCTGCTCGGAATGACCCGGCCGTGGTGAGGCGATCGTCAGCGGCCGGCTCGCGCTTGCAATCACGCGCTGGGCGTCGTCGACGAGAACGGTCTTGACTGCGGAGGTGCCGAGATCGATGCCGAGATACATGGATGCTTCCGCTCACTTCGCCGCGTCGATCCAGATCCCCGGCTCCGCGGTGCAACTGGCCAATGCAGCCGACGATGATGGCAGCATCGGCGCGAGGTAGATCACAGCGGCTGCCGAGTTCAGCCTCCGGCGCCCGCTCACACCACATCAAAAGTGCGAAAACAACCCCATGCACAGTAGAACGGGGTTTGTTTTTACTGACGAATTTCCAGCGCCAAACTCACCCTTCCGGGCTTGCCGCCGGCGCGGCCTCTTCGAGATGGCAGGCCACCCATTGCTCGGCTCCGGCCGCGCGAAGCACCGGCTCCTCGGCCCGGCAACGATCGAACACGAGGGGGCAGCGGGTGTGGAAGCGGCACCCCTTCGGCGGATTGATCGGGCTCGGCACGTCGCCCTTGAGGATGATCGGGTTACGCTGGGCACCCGGCTCGGGCAGCGGTACCGCGGAGAGCAGCGCCTTGGTATAGGGATGTCTGGGCGCGGCGAAGATCTCGCGGCGCGGCGCCACCTCCACGATCTTGCCGAGATACATCACCGCGACGCGGTGGGTCATGTGCTCGACGATCGCGAGGTCGTGGCTGATGAACAAAAGCGCGAGGCCGAACTCGCTCTGGAGATCCTGCAGCAGATTGACGATCTGCGCCTTGACCGAGACGTCGAGCGCGGACACCGCCTCGTCGCACACGATCAGTTCGGGCTCGGCCGCCAGCGCTCGGGCGATGCCGATGCGCTGACGCTGGCCACCGGAGAATTCGTGCGGCCTGCGATTGAGCGCCTCGCGCGGCAATCGCACGGTGTCCATCAGCGCCGTGAGGCGAACTTCGAGATCCTCGGCGGATTTGGCGAGGCCGAAATTGCGGATCGGCTCGGCCAGGATATCACGCACCCGCATGCGCGGGTTGAGGCTCGAGAACGGATCCTGGAACACCACCTGCACGCGCCGGCGCATCTGGCGCATCGTGCTCGGCGCGGCATCGTCGATGCGCTGACCGTCGAGGATCACCTGCCCCGCGGTGATGTCGAACAGGCGCAGGATGGCGCGGCCGACCGTCGACTTGCCGCAGCCGGACTCGCCGACCAGCGACAGCGTCTCGCCGCGCGCGATCTCGAAGGACACGCCGTCGACCGCATAGACGAATTCGGACTTGCGGCTGAACAGCCCGGCCTTGACTGGAAAATGCTTCTTGAGGTCGTTGACCTGGAGCAGCGGAGGGCTCATGCCGCGACGGCTCCCTTGGCCGCGTAATGACAGGCGGCGATGTGGCGCGGGCCCTTCTCTTCGAGCCCGGGCGCATACTGCCGGCACAGATCGGTCGCGAGCGCGCAGCGGCCGGCGAAGACGCAGCCGGCGATCGGCTTGCGCAGATCGGGCACCTGCCCGGGAATCTCGGCCAGCCGCCTCGCGGTGTCCGTCAGCGAGGAGCCGAGCCGCGGCACCGCACCCAACAGGCCTTGGGTGTAGGGATGACGCGGGGAGCGGAACAGCTCGGCCACCGGCGCCTCCTCGACCTTGCGGCCGGCATACATCACCATGACGCGCTCGGCGATCTCGGCGACGACGCCGAGATCGTGGGTGATCAGGATGATGGCGGCGCCGACCCGGCGCTTGAGGTCCAGCATCAGCTTGAGGATCTGGGCCTGGATCGTCACGTCGAGCGCGGTGGTGGGCTCGTCCGCGATCAGAAGCTTCGGATTGCAGGCGAGCGCGATGGCGATCATCACACGCTGGCGCATGCCGCCGGAGAGCTGGTGCGGATATTCGCGCACCCGCCGCTTCGGCTCGGGGATGCCGACCAATGTCAGCATCTCGATCGCGTGCGCCTCGGCCGCCTGCTTGTCGAGGCCTTGATGGATCATCAAGGTCTCGCGGATCTGGCGGCCGACGGTGAGCACCGGGTTCAGGCTCGTCATCGGCTCCTGAAAGATCATCGAGATGTCGTTGCCGCGGATGGCGCGCATCTCGCGATCGGACAGCTCGAGGAGGTCCCTGCCCGCAAAGCGGATGCTGCCTGCGATCCGGCCCGGCGGCTCCGGGATCAGCCGCATCAGGGACATCGAGGTCACCGACTTGCCGCAGCCGGACTCACCGACGATGGCCAGCGTCTCGCCTTCATTGACATGGAAGGATACGCCGTCGACCGCGCGATTGATGCCGCCGGGGGTGCGGAAATGGGTCTGGAGGTTGTCGACTTCGAGCAGGGCCATTGCGATCAGCCTCGATCCATCACAGGCTTTTGGCCATGCGCGGGTCGAGCGCATCGCGAAGGCCGTCGCCGAGCAAATTCACGGCGAGCACGGTGACCGAGAGAAACGCTGCCGGGAAGAACACGATGTAGGGCTTGACCTGCCACAGCGCGCGGCCCTCGGCCATGATGTTGCCCCAGGACGGGATGGTTGGCGGCGTGCCGGCGCCGATGAAAGACAGGATCGCCTCGGTGATCATGGCACTGGCGCAGATATAGGTTGCCTGCACCAGCATGGGCGCCACCGTGTTGGGCAGGATGTGGCGCAGGATGATCATCGGCGTGCGCGTGCCGCAGGCGACCGCGGCATCCACATAGGGCTGCTCGCGCAGCGACAGCACGACGCTGCGGACGAGGCGCGAGACGCGTGGAATCTCGGCCACGGTGATGGCCAGGATGACGTTGCCGACGCTGCCTCGCGTCAGCGCCATCAGCGCGATCGCGAGCAGGATCGGCGGGATCGACATCAGCCCGTCCATGACGCGCATGAGAATGCCATCGGCCCAGCGGATGAAGCCGGAGACCATGCCGATGGCAAGGCCGGCAGCGGACGCAAAGATCGCCACCGACAGCCCGACCGTGAGCGAAACCCGCGCGCCGTAGAGCACGCGCGAATAGATATCGCGGCCGAGCACGTCGGTGCCGAACCAGAAATCGGCCGACGGTGCCCGCGTGCGTTTGGCCGGCGCGAGCGCGGTCGGATCGACCGAGCCGAGATAGGGCGCAAAGACCGCGATCAGCACCAGCGTCAGCAGCAATGCGCCGCCGATCGCAACGGTGGGATGGCCGCGCAGGAATCCCAGGAAGCCGCGCCGGATCGTGACCGGCCGCAGAATTTCGGGCAGCTGTGGTGCAAGCACGAATCCGGCTGGAAGCGATTGCGGATTGACGGTCGTGTCGGTCAATAGCGGATCCTCGGGTCAACGAGCGTGTAAATGACGTCGATCATCAGATTGACGAGGACGTAGACGAAGCTGAACAGCAGCACGATGCCCTGAATGACGGGATAGTCGCGCCGCAGGATCGCATCGATCGTGAGCCGGCCAAGGCCCGGAATCGCGAACACGCTCTCGGTCACGACCGCGCCGCCGATCAGCAACGCGATGCCGATCCCGATCACCGTCACGATCGGCACCGCCGCATTCTTCAGCGCGTGAATGAACAGGATGCCGCCTTGCCCGAGTCCCTTGGCCTTTGCGGTGCGGATGTAGTCCTGCTGCAGCACTTCGAGCATGGCCGCGCGGGTGATCCGCGCGACCAGGGCGATGTAGACGCAGCCGAGCGCGATCGCCGGCAGGATCAGGTTTTCCAGCCACGGCCAGAAGCCTGAGCTGAGCGGCGTGTAGCCTTGCACCGGCAGCCATTCGAGCTCGAGCGCGAAGATGTAGGCGAGCATGTAGCCGACCACGAAGACGGGCAGCGAGAAGCCGAACACGGCAAAGCCCATGATGACGCGGTCGATCAGGCTGCCCGCCTTCCACGCCGCCACCACGCCGAGCGGCACCGCCACCGCGATCGTGAGCAGCAGCGTGACGATCATCAGCGACAGCGTCGGCCCGAGGCGCTGCCCGATCATCGCCGACACCGGCAGATTGGTGAAGATCGAGGTGCCGAGGTCGCCGTGCAGGATGCGCCAGACCCAGCTTCCGAACTGGACCAGGAACGGCCGGTCCAGACCGAGGCTCTGGCGGATGCGCTCCACATCCTCCGGACTTGCCTGGTCGCCCGCGATCACCACGGCGGGGTCACCCGGCGCGATGTAGAGCAGGCTGAACACGAACAGCGCGACGATCGCCATGACCGGCAGGGTCGCGACGATGCGACGGAGGATGTAGGAGAGCATCTGGCTTCAGCGCGGCGTCATGCGGATTTCGACACGCCCCAGAAGAACGGCAGCGGTCCCTTGGTGATGCCGGAGACGTTCTTGCGCCATGCCGTATAGGTCAGGAAGAAGCCGGTCGGCGCGTAGACGACATCCTCGAGTGCCGCCTTGTTGACCTTGCCGATCGCGGCCTTTTCCTCCTCGACATTCTTGGCCTCGAACCAGCCCGTGATCTCCTTCTCGGTGTTCGGGCTGTTGGGCCAGCCGAACCAGGCCTTGTCGCCGTTGGCGCGGATGGCCGTGTAGGCGGCGGGCGTGATGCAGTCGGCGCCTGCGTGCCAGCTGTGGAACATGTTCCAGCCGCCCTGCCCCGGCGGCGTCTTCGCCGCACGGCGGGAGCCCACCGTGCCCCAATCGGTTGCGACGAAGTCGACATTCATGCCGAGCTTCTTGAGGAGGTCGGCCGTGACGTCGCCTTGCGCCTTCGTGATCGGCTGGTCCTGCGCGACCAGGCACGTCACCGGCTGGCCGGAATAGCCGCTCTCGGCGAGCAGCTTCTTGGCGGCGTCGAGATCCCGCTTGCCCTTGAGGATCTCGCCGCCCAGCTCGTTGTAAACAGGCGTGTCAGGCGTGAAGAAGCCGGGCAGCGGCTTCCACAGCGCGTTATCGTCGCCGACGATCGCGCGCATGTAGTCTTCCTGGTTCATCGCCATCAGCACAGCGCGCCGCGCGCGCACATCGTTGAACGGCGCGAACAGATGGTTCATGCGAAACGAACCGATATTGCCGAGGGGATCGCCGATATCGACGCTGATGTTCTTGTTCTTCTTCAGCACCGGCACGAGATCGGCGATCGGGTTCTCCCACCAGTCGACCTCGCCGTTCTGCAGGGCGGCCGCGGCGGTGGCCGGATCCGGCATCACGATCCATTCCACGCGATCGACCATCATCTGCTTGCCGCCGGCGAGCCAGGATGCCTTCTCCTGGCGCGGCACGTAATCGGCGAACTTCTCGAACACCGCCTTGGCACCCGGCACCCATTCGCCCTTGGCGAACTTCATCGGACCCGAGCCGACATATTCTGTGATCTGCTTGAAGGGGTCGGTCTTGGCAATGCGCTCGGGCATGATGAAGGAGCACGGCGCATTGTTCTTGGCTAGCGCATAGAGCATTTTCGGGAAGGGCTGCTTCAGGACCCATTTGAAGGTGCGGTCGTCGACGGCCGTCAGCTCCTGCTGGATTGCGATGATCATCAGGCCCATCGGATCGCGCGCCGCCCAGCGCGACAGGCTCGCGACCACGTCCTTGGCCAGCACCGGCTCGCCGTCATGGAACTTGAGACCGGGGCGCAAGCGGAACGTCCAGATCCTGCCGTCGTCGGAGGTCTCCTCGGACTCGACCATCTGGCGCTGCGGCTGGAGCGAGGAATCGATGCCGTAAAGCGTGTCCCAGACCAGCGCGGCGGCGTTACGCACGACATATTGCGTGCCCCAGATCGGATCGAAATTGGCGAGATTGGCCTGGGGCACGAAGCGCAGCGTACGGGCCGATGCGCCTTGCGCGATGGCCGGGGCCGAGAGGCCGGTCAATGCCAGACCGCCCGCGCCAGCCAGTCCCTTCAATACGGTCCTGCGATCCATGAAGTCCTCCCAATAGTGCCGTGATTGCCGGCCATCGTTGGCCAAAGGCAGGTGAAACCAGAGCTCATTGGCAAGCAAATGGTATGCCACTAACTGGCCCTTCGCCAGCAGGATCTCATTGCGATCTGGGCCACCCCGGCATGCGCAGCACGTCGAGATCGCGGCTGGTTCGCGTGGGTCAGGTCATCAGAGAGAGCCGCAATCGACGCCAGCCGATCACGACGCCGGTCAGGGAGAACACCAAACCCAGCGCACAGAGCCCGACGATGAGAACATCGCGCAGAAGCGGCCGCGCCATGAGTACGGGGAAGTCGAGCGTGTGCAGCGCGCTGTAGAACCAGCGATAGGCGCGCCGCGAGGCATCCAGCCGTTGCAGCACCTGGCCGCCGGCACCGTCGATGTCGAACCAGAGATCGCCGCAGCGCACGCGATAGACGGGAGCTCCGGCGACGACCGATCGTGCGGAATAATCGTCGTTTCCGGCAAGAACGGACGGGGTACCGCATCCGGCGGCGAGCCGCGCCGCGAGCCCTTCGATCTCGCGCGCAGTCAGGAAGTCCGCGCGGGAAGCATCCCCTGCCATGGCCAAGGTCTGGACGCCGAGAGCGGAGCGATCGCGGCGATAAAGTTGACCGCCAATGGCGAACCATTCAACCTCGCGGACCGGCGACGCTGTCGGCTCTCGATCGAATGACGGAGCCGCCGTCCAGTCCGGTACCGCGTTCATCACGCCGGCCTCGGTGGGGCTCAGCTCCCCACGCGAGAACAGCCGGCCGTGATCCATCGACAGCCAGCCGCTGAAAATCCAGGTCAACACGAAGACCGTTGCTGCAAGGCCGATGAGGTGATGCAGCGCGTGCCAGCCGCGATAGGGCGTCGAGATCATGCAACCTCGCATCCTGATCCGTACCATCCCGAGCACCGCGCCCAGCGCAGCCGCGAGCAAGGCCAGCAGCGACAGCGTCCAGACGACGCGGTCCCATAGCGACCAATTACTCCGCAGAACCGTGGGATAGATCCAGTGCAGCACAGCGCCGGCCCAATTCCAGCCGCGCTCGCCTCGCGTCGTATCGAGGACGACCTCGCCGGTGCGCGACGAGACATAGACCTCCGTTCTCGCGGCATCGCCGAGCGCGATGTGAAACAAGGGTCGATGGCGGTCGAGGCCGTTCGGCACGCTCCACTGATCGTAATCCGCCAGCGCCACGATCCCGGCCCGCGCGGCATCGAGCCCGCGGCGGCCGGCGTGATCCTGCGCGATGGCGAGCGCGAGATCGGCGGACATCAAAGCTGCATCCTGCCCGTCGGCGGCACGGACCGCGCGGACGCGCGATGGGCCCGACACGATATAGACCGATCCGCCGCGCCGCTCGACCAAACGCACGCGCTTGGCATCGCTGATCCCGCTCGCGGCGACGGCGCCGGCGACCGAGATCCTCGTCTCCGCATGCTGAACCGGCGCGAGGCCCGCAAAGCGCTCCGCTTCCGTCAGCGACGGAAAGGGAACGAAGTGCATCACGATGCCGGTCGAAAACCACATCGCGAACAGCAGGCAGAACGCGATTCCGAGCCAGCGATGCAACAGCACGACCGCGCCCATCATGCGGTCAGCGCCCTACCATTTGAACGCCGCCGAGAGCTCGTAGGTGCGCGGCGCGCCGAGCAGGATCTGGTCGGGATAGAACGGATCGCCCCAGATCGCATAGCGCTTGTCGGTGATGTTGCGGACGCGGAAGGTCAGGCGGGCATGGTCGACCGCGCCAAATACCGTCTTGGGGATGTCGACGAAGGCATAGACGTCGGCGACGGTGTAGGCCTTCATCGTCACGACATTGGCATCGGTGTTGTAGCGGTCGCCGACATGGCGGCCGGTGATGCCGAGCTCCACCGGCCAGGGCGTGAAGAAGCGCCAGGACGCGCCGGCATTGGCGACGATGCGCGGCACGTTCGGCGGCGTGTTGCCGGAGAACGAGCCGCCGGCGAAATTGTAGTCGGCATAGCGCGCATCGACATAGGCGATGTTGCCCCAGAGCCGTAGCGGCTCGATCGGACGCACCGAGGCGGCAAGCTCGACGCCCTTGGACTCCTGCCGCCCGGCGATGTTGAGCGCCTGCCCGCCGGCCGCGGCATAGACGTTCTTGCGCACGATGTCGTAGGCCGAGAACGACCACTCCGCCCTGTTGTCCCAGAACAGATGCTTGACGCCGGTCTCATAGGTGCGCGCGGTGGTGAGGTCCAATGGCTGGGTCGGCGAGAGCAGGAAGATGTTGTTGGCCGACACGTCGGCGCCGGTGGCGTACTGGCTGAAGAATGTCAGTCCGGGCACGGCCTCCCAGGTGTAGCCGACGCGTCCTGTCACAGGCGCCCAGTCCTTGGTGTACGGGAAGCCCGCTTTCACGACCCCGGCGGAGTCGGTCGAGTTGCGATCGAGCCCGATATGCTCGACGCGGATGCCGCCGATCAGCGCGAAGGTCCGCGTCAGCTTCAGCCGGTCCTCGAATGAGAGGGCTTCGTTGTCGATCCGCGCGGTCTGTTGCTGCGTCGTGAGCAGGCCGTAGAAGCCTCTGACGGGATCGACCAGCGAAACGGAATCGCCGGGGAAGTTTGCCGCGCCCGGCCTGACGAAATCGAGATAACTCGACGATACCGTCGTGACCAGCCGATTGTCGAACCCCGCGATGTCAGTGTCCCAGACCAGGTCGGTGATGTTGCCGACGAGAGGCTGGCTGTGTGCGACGTAGAAGCGCTCGCGATCGACCAGGTTCGTTGCGGAATTGAACGCTTCGACCTCGTTGTTGAACCAGCTGCGTTCCGCTCCATAGCCGTAGGCCTGGCTTTTCAGCGTGAGATCGGGCGCGAGCTTCAGCTCGAAGCCGCCGCGCAACCAGACTTCCTGCGCGACATTGCGATTGTCGAGAACGTTGTAGTTGGTGTTGAAGGTGCGATCGTCGATGGTGACCGCGCCGAGATTGGTCTTGTTGTAGTTCGAGACGTAATTGCCCGAAACGATCCCGCTCGTCGCATGCGAGCCGCTATAAGCGATCGGTACCAGCGGCGCGCCCCAATAGGCCTTGCCACGATCCTCGCGATACTCGATCGCCCCCCAGACCTTGAGGCTGTCGGAGATGCGGTAATTGAGCTGGCCGGACACATCCAGCATCTTGGTGTTGGTGTCGTCGGCAAAGCCGTTGAGCGCGGCGCGGCTGACGTCGAAGCGGTAGTCGAGGCCCTGCACGTTGGTGCTACCGCCCGAGCCATAATGCGCGCGGAACGAGTTCAGGGAATCCCAGGAGAAGTCGGCTTCGTTCCGGATCGGTCCGGTATGCGGCTGCCTGGTGACGAAATTGATCGCGCCGCCGGCTGCGCCCTCGCCCGAGATCAGCGAGGCCGGGCCCTTCAGGAATTCCACGGCCTCCAGATTGGCGGTGTCCATGATCCGCGAGGTCATGTTCTGCGGGCCGATCTTGATGCCGTTGTAGAGCGTGTTGATCTGGCTGTTGGTGAAGCCGCGCATCGAGAAGGCGGAAGGCTCGGCGGGATTGTCGCCGGAGGTGACGCCGACGGCGCCCTGGGCGACATCGGAGACGGTGCGGTAACCCTGCTCGCGCATGGTCTCGGCCGAGATCACCTCGACGGTCGCGGGCGTCTCGCGCACCGTCAATCCGAGCCGCGAGGCGCTTTCGGCCACCGCATTGGTGTTGAGCGGCGTCGGCGCCGTCGCAGCCGGGGCGACCGGCTTGGGCGCTGTGGATGCAGCGGCGGGCCTGCGCGCCGCCGCGCGGCGCGGGCTTTGCGCCTCCCGGCCGGTTGACCTAGCCGGTTTGCGGGATTGGGCCGGCGACACCTCGACCGGCGGCAGCGGTTCGCGAACCTGCTGCGCCAGCGCGGCGGGCAGATCGAGCGCTGCTAAGGATGTGAGGGCGGCGGAGGCAAGCAGGACGCGGCGTGGTCGTAAGATGCAAACAGGAGACACGGCACAAAACCTCGGTATGACGTCAGTGGCACGTCACAGCGAACGAGGTCTCACCTTTGGCCTTGCAGCCGTCCGATGAAGCCGAATGTCTGTACTCCCCGACCGACATCTTCGCGTGTGACCACGGCTGACGGCAGGTCTCCTGGCTCGCGGGTCATCACCACTTCGTCGCCTTCCCGGGACCGAGGACCCAGTGGCTTCTGACGAAGGATTATCCGCTCACAGTTGCGGGGGCAGCCACGGCATGGGGGACAACGTCCCCGCACCGCATTCCCTTTTCATCCCCTCTCGGGGAAACCGTCGCGAGCATCTAGGATTACCGTCACAACGGAGTCAATGTGCCAGTTGCGGCGTTATTGCCACAGCGAACAACTTCCTCGGAGATGAGAGCATGGAAGGCGAGACCTTCCTCTGGCTGGTACGGCATGCGCCGGTCGATGGCGTCAAAGGGACGATCCATGCCGCCGATGCGCCGGCCGATCTCCGCGATCGCGCGCAACTGGAGGCGCTGCGCCAGCGCCTGCCACCGGACGCTGCGAGCTACGCCAGCCCGTCGCGGCGCACGGTCGAGACCGCGCACGCGCTCGGGCTCGAGCCGGAGCAGGTCAGCGAATTCCGCGAGCAGGATTTCGGCGACTGGACGGGCCATCGGCACGACGAGCTCGCTGCCGCCGGCGGCGCGGCCTATGCGCAGTTCTGGGACGATCCGGCCGGTGGACGGCCGCCGGGCGGCGAAAGCTTTGCGGATCAGGTCGCGCGCGTGCGGCTCGGTCTGTCGCGGATCGCAGCGGGACCAGCCACGCTGGTCGTGCATTCCGGCACCATCCGCGCAGCGCTATGCATCGCGCTCGATCTCACGCCGCAGGCCGCCTTGCGCTTCGTGATCGAGCCGCTGTCGCTGACCCGGATCGATCGCCTCGCGGCCGGATGGCGCGTCGTCTCGGTCAATCAGCGGATCAGCTAGGCTTGTCAGGCACATTGGCCTGCGCAAAAGTCGCCATGCCGTTGTGGAGCGCGCAGGCTAAGCGCACCAGCGGCAGCGCGATGGCGGCACCCGATCCTTCCCCGAGCCTGAGATCGAGGCTGATCAGCGGCTGCACGTTCAGGGCGCGCAACACTAGGCGATGGCCCTGCTCGGCCGATTGATGCGACGGCAACAGATAGGGATGACAGGACGGGTTCAGCCGCACCGCTGCAAGCGCTGCAACCGACACGATGAAGCCATCGATCAGCACCGGGATGCGGCGCTGCGCGGCGGCGATGATCGCGCCCGAGATCGCGGCGATCTCAAGCCCGCCGACGGCACACAGGATCTTCTCTGGCGCCGCGCCCGCAACGCCGTGACGTGCAATCGCCGCATCGATCACGCGCGCCTTGTGCGCCCGGCCGGCCGCATCGACGCCGGTGCCGCTGCCCGCGATCTCCTCGGCGCTGACGCCGAGCAGGCTCGCTGCGATCGCCGCCGACGTCGTGGTGTTGCCGATGCCCATCTCTCCGAAGATCAACAGATCGGGCTGGTTGGCCTCCGCCCGCGCAACCGCGCGCCGGCCGGCCTCGAAGGCAAACGCCAGCTCGGCCGTTGTGAGCGCGGCCTCCACGCTGAAATCGCGGGTGCCGTGGCGCGGCTTGTCGGCGACGATGCCCGACATCGCCTCCTGCGCCAGCGTGCCGGCATCGACCACCTCCAGGCGCGAGCCAAGCTCGCGCGCCAGCACCGAGATCGCAGCACCGCCGGAGGCGAAATTCGCCATCATCGCGATGGTCACTTGTTGCGGATAGGCCGAGATGCCCTGCGCGACAATGCCGTGGTCGCCGGCGAAGACAATGATCGGCACGCGCGCCGCGCGCGGCTGCTCGGTCGCTTGCAGACCTGCGAGCTCGATCGCGAGCTGCTCGAGCCTGCCGAGCGCGCCGGTCGGCTTCGTCAGCTGCGCCTGCCGCGCGATCGCCGCCTCGCGATGAAGCGCGGAGATCGCGGGGCAGTTCCGGGTGACCCATTCGGGGAGCATGCTGCCTCGCTTAACGCCTACGCTTGAGAATGTAGCTGTCCATGATCCAGCCATGCCGCGCGCGCGCGTCCTGCCGTGCCGCGACGATGCGCGGGCCGGTTTCGGCGAGAGCGCCAGACATGATGATCTGATCGGGCATACCGAGATAGGCGCCCCAATAGATGTGAATCCCTGCCGGATCCAACGATTCGAATGCCGTGCCGCCGTCGAGCATCACCACCACGGTGTCGACGCCTTGCGGCCAGCCGCCTTCGCGCAGGCGTCGCCCGGTCGTGACCAGAAACGGCTCGCCGATATCGTTCAGCGGCAGCGCATGGGCCGCGCACAGCGCCTGGATCGATGTGATGCCGGGCACGACCTCGATCTTGGGCAAGGGAGCGAGCCGCCGCGCGATGCGCAGCGAGGAATCATACAGCGAAGGATCGCCCCAGATCAGGAGCGCGACCTTGCCCTCGCTTCCGAGCTGATTTGCGATCGCCTGCGACCAGGTCGCGGCGACCGCATCGTGCCAGTCGTCCACGCCCTTGCGGTAATCCGCCTCGGCAGCATCGCGCACGGGAAGATCGAACTCGGCGATGACGGTCTTGCCGTTGGTCAGCACATTCGCGCAGATCGTCCGCCTGAGATCGGCGAGATCGGACTTCGCCGCTCCCTTGCGCGGGATCAGGATGAGATCGGCGGCGTTGATGGCGTCAACGGCGGCGCGCGTCAGCTGCGCGGGATCGCCGCAACCGATGCCGATCAGGGAGAGCGTGAGCATCGCGAGCGCGATGGGCGGCCGCACCGGCCGCCCATCGCCGATCTCTTACGCGGCGTTGTGCAGGCGCGGGGTGACGAGGCCGGGCGCGGTGACGCCGCGCAGCGACTTCGCCAGCGCCAGCACGGCGAGATCGGCCAGCGGCTCGATCACGATCACCAGCGCGTAGGACGCCGCAAACGTCGCGATGCTGGCGAGGTTGCTCATCGCAAAGCCGGAGCCATAAAGCGCCCAGAATGCCACCCAGGCAATCACGCCGGCCTGATAGGTGGTCGACAGCGCCAGCGCCTGACCGTACTTCAGATCGACATAGGCCGTGTTGCGCGGAATGATCCGCGAGGCGATCGCCTGGATCGCGAACAGCGGCACCAGCAGCGTCGTGACGTTCATGCCGTATTGCGGCAAGTCGACCGGCTCGAGCAGCATGCCCTGAAGCAGCAGGCCGAACGCCAGACCGAAGGCTGCGGGCGCAGCACCGAACAGCAGGAACAAGGTCGAGCCGAGGATGAAGTGCACCTCCGATACCCCGACCGGGAAGTGCGGCAGGATCTCGAAGAAGATGAAGACGAGGATCGTGGTGGCGAGCGTCCGGCCTGCGAACGAGCCGATGCCCTGCTCGCGCACGGTTTCGGCTGCGAGCTTCAAGGCAACGCCGCCTGCGGCGATGCCGGTTGCGTAACTCAGCACGAGCTTGGCGCCCGTCACTAGACCGGGTTCGATATGCATGGCTCAGATCCTTCCTGCCGTCACACCCGACGGCCTTGGCCTCAAAACGTGCAGGGCCGGTCTCCTGGCTCGCGGTTCACTGGGTTCTCCGGCCTTCCCGAACCTTGCGGCCCAGTGGCTGATCGCAGTCCCTCACCGCTTACAGTCGCGGGGGCGGCTGGGGTTTTGGGCGCCGCAACTTGGTCCGCCCATCCCCATTCCCGATTATGCTCCGGCGCTTTGCGCCGCGTCGAGCACCTTGCTTCTCCTGTGTGCCCCTTTCGCCGAGCCGGCGTCAAGGGGCGAGGCGCAGCTGGGGCGATCACGACGGATAATCCCCGGCCAGCGCACCGAACAGGATCACGGCGGCGGTCGAAGGAGCACCGCCGCGGGCAAGCTGCTCGGCCAGCTCGGCAATCGTGGTGCGGACCAGCCGCTCGTCGGGGCGGCCGAGGGATTCGGCGACCAGCGCCGGGGTCTCCGCGGCGAGGCCGTGCGCGATCAATTTTGCGGCAAGCGCCGGAAAGGTGCGCCGGCCCATATAGACCACGGTCGTCGCCTCGGGATCGGCCAGCGCCGCCCAATTCAGATTCGGCGGCAGCTCGCCGGTGACATCGGCGCCGGTGATGAACTGCACCCGGCGCGAGGTGTGGCGCCGGGTCAGGGGAATGCCGGCTTGCGCGGCGGCGACGCAGGCCGAGGTGACGCCGGGAACGATCTCATAGCCGATGCCGGCCTCGCGCAGCGTCTCGATCTCCTCCTCGAGCCGGCCGAAAATGCCGGCATCGCCGGACTTCAGCCGCACCACGCGCGCCCCTGTTGCGGCATAGTCGACCAGCAGACGGTTGACGTGATGCTGCTTGGTCGAGGGCCGCCCTGCGCGCTTGCCGACCGCGACGAGATTGACGCCCGGCCGGGCGAGATCGAGGATCGCACCCGAGGCGAGATCGTCATAGAGCACGACGTCGGCCTCGCGCAGCCGCGCCGCGCCCTTGAGCGTGAGCAACTCGGGATCGCCGGGTCCGGCGGAGACGAAGGAAACGAACCCGCTCACCGGTCCTCCGCGATCAGATGAAAGAAGGTGCCGCTGACGTGGCCGCGCTGCGAGCCGGTCTCGGCGATGACGGCGCCGGTTGCATCATGCACGACCGCCAGCGGCGTGTCAGGCTGGACGAGAATGGTCGAATAGTGGAACTCGTGGCCGCGCAAACGCGCACTGGCGCGATATCCCGGCATCGGCGCGGCGAGCGCCGCGAGCCGATAGCCCAGATGCATGCGGCGTTTGGCAAAGCTGGTTTCGAGGCCAAGCAGGCCCGTCATCTCATGGCGGACACCTTCCGCGTCGGTCAACCCGGTCCCCAGCACCATGTAGCCCCCGCATTCGCCATGCACGGGCCGCGTCTCGGCGAAGGCACGAAGGCCGTCGCGAAAGCGTACATTGGACGCGATCCTGCCGGCATGAAGCTCGGGATAGCCGCCGGGCAGCCAGCACACATCGGCGCTCGCGTCCGGTGCCTCGTCGGCCAGCGGCGAGAACGGCACGATCTCGGCGCCCGCCGCGCGCCAGGCTTCCAGCATATGCGGATAAACGAAGGAGAACGCGGCATCGCGTGCCAGCGCAATGCGCTGACCGGGCGGCGTCACGTTCAGGCCGCCCGCCGCCGGTTGCGGCGACCAACCGGCCGCGGATCGCAGCACCGCATCGAGATCGACGTGCCCGGCGACGAAGCGCGCGGCCTCGTCGATCAGCTTGCCGATCTCGGCCTGCTCCTCCGCCTGCACCAGGCCGAGATGCCGCTTCGGCAGGCTGATCTCGGCATGGCGCGGCAGCGCGCCGAACACGGCAATGCCTGAATCGTTCAGCGCCCGCCGCACCAGATCCTCGTGGCGCGGGCTGGCGACGCGGTTGAGCACGACGCCCGCGAGCCTCACGCCGGGCCGATAATCGCGCAGGCCCGCGGCGATTGCGGCGGCGGTCTGCGCCTGGCCCGAGGGATCGATCACCAGCAGCACGGGCCAGCCCAGCATCTCCGCGACGTCGGCGGTGGCGCCGGTGCCGCAGGCGCCGCGCGCGGCGACGCCGTCGAACAGGCCCATCGAGCCCTCGGCGAGCACGATGTCGGCATCCGTACCGCGGCCAACCAGATGCAAGATCGTCCCGCGGTCCATCGCCCAGCTGTCGACGTTGACGGAGGCGCGTCCCGTGGCGGCGGCGTGAAAGGCGGGATCGATGTAATCCGGCCCGCTCTTGAAGCACTGCACGTTCAGGCCGCGATGGCGCCAGGCCCGCGCGAGCGCCAGCGTCAGCGTGGTCTTGCCGACGCCGGAGGCCGGTGCGGAGATGACGAGTCCGGCCGGCATCACGGCGTCTCCGGAAAGCGCGGCTCGGCGCCGACGGGCCGATAGCGGCGGTCGTAATCGGCCGCATAGAGACGGCTCTCGTCGAAATCCGCAGCGCCAAGCGTCCTGCCGACCAGGATCAGCGCAGTGCGCTCCATCTCCGTGCCGATTGCGGCATCGAGCGTCGCCAGCGTCGCGCGCACGATCCGCTGATCCGGCCAGCTCGCGCGCCAGACAATCGCGACCGGGCAATCCGCGCCATAATGCGGCGTGAGCTCGGCGACGACCTTGTCGACCATGTGGATCGACAGATGGATCGCGAGCACCGCGCCGGTCGCGGCGAACGCGGCCAGCTTCTCGCCGTCAGGCATCGCACTGGCGCGGCCCGGCGTGCGCGTCAGCACCACTGTCTGGGCAAGGCCCGGCAGCGTCAGCTCGGCCTCCAGCGCTGCCGCAGCGGCGGAAAAGGACGGCACACCGGGAGTGACCGTATAGGGAATGCCGAGCGCGCGCAGACGGCGGAGCTGCTCGCCCATCGCCGACCAGATCGAGAGATCGCCGGAATGCAGCCGCGCGACATCCTTGCCCTCCGCATGCGCCGCGGCGATCTCCGCGATGATGTCGTCGAGCGACAGCGGCGCGGTGTTGACGATGCGCGCGGCGGGCGGGCAATGCGCCAGCACGCCTTGAGGGATCAGTGAGCCGGCATAAAGGCAGACCGGGCAGGCCGCGATCAGGTCACGGCCGCGCAAGGTCAGCAAATCAGGTGCGCCCGGCCCGGCGCCGATGAAATGCACCGTCATGCGCCGTCTCCTTCCGCGATCGCGGCGGTTGCGGTGCGATCCTGCGAAATCACGCGCGTCGCAATCAAGCGAGCTCGAGGACCGGCCGCCGCGAGCGCCGCAGCTTCTGCGACCGACCCGGTACCGAATTTTTCCACGACGAGCTTTGATTGCGTCGGCGTGTCGACGATCGCAAGCAAATCCGCCGGTACACTCTTAATCGGCAGGCCACATTCTCTCGCGAGCTGCTGCAGCGCCTCCGCATCGGCCTTGTCGCTGACAGTTGCCAGCGCGTCGAGCCCTTCGAGGCCGCCCGCCGCCACAAGCGCCTCCCGCAGCGAGGCCAGCGTCACATTACTCTTAAATCCGAGTCCGGCGACTTTCATCGGGCCGTACTCCATTGCACCACGGGACGTGCCGTCTCCCAGGAGCGGTAGCGGCCAAGCGGCGCGGCATGCGCGACCTCGACTCGCATCAGCTCGCCGCCATGGCGCCGGTGCAGCTCGCCGAACAGCGCTTCGGTTTCCAGCGTGACGGAATGTGCGACCAGCCGCGCCCCCGCTGCAAGCCGCGACCAGATGGCGTCGAACATCGCCTCATTGAGCCCGCCACCGATAAACACGGAATCCGGCGCTTTCAGCCCAGCGAGAGCCTCGGGCGCCCTCCCCGTGATGACAGTGATCTTGTGAGCCAGCCCAAACGCTTCCGCATTGCTGCGGATGTTGGCCGCGCGGTCCTCACGCGCCTCGACGGCGATCGCCGTCCCGCCACAAAGCGCCCATTCAACTGAAATCGAGCCCGAGCCGGCGCCGATGTCCCACAACGTGCAGCCTGCGAAGGGCCACAGCGCCGAGAGCGCCAGCGCGCGCACAGGACGCTTGGTGATCTGGCCGTCGTGAGCGAAGAGAGCGTCCGGCAGGCCCGAGCTGCGAGACAGGCCGCCGGCCCCCCTCGCCTCCAGCGCGACAGCAACGAGCTTTCCCGGGACAACCGTTGGACAGCTCTCAGCGCGATGCTCGCGAATACTTTCATGCGGTCCGCCGAGCGCAGCAAGGGTCCAGAATGCGGAGGCGCCCCATCCGCGCTCCGTCAACCATCTCGCGAGATCACTTGCCGCGTTCTCATCGCGCACCAGGCAGATAATGCGTGCGCCTCGCGCCAGATGCGGCACAAGACGCTCGAACGGCGCCGCATGGAGACCGAGGCAAACAGTCGTTTCCAGGCGCCAGCCCAGCCGCGCCGCAGCAAGCGAGAACGTCGACGGCGCCGAATGCGCGATCCACTCACCCGCCTCAAGTCTCTCCGCAAGGCTTGCGCCGGCGCCATACCAGAAAGGATCGCCGGAGGCGAGCACCACAGTCGGCCGGCCGCGGCATCCCAGCACGATTTCTGCATCAAATGGCACCGGCCAAAGGCGGCCACGCGCCGTCACACCCGCAAGCGCAAGGTGCCGCTCACCGCCGAACACGGTCTCCGCGTTCGCAAGCGCCTTTCGGCTTGCCTCGGACAGCCCGGCAAGGCCATCTTCGCCGATACCGATGATGGTCAGCCAGGGATCAGACACGATGCGCGCCCTCATACTGGGCGGAACGGCCGATGCGAGCCTGCTCGCTGCGGAGCTCGCGCGCGCCGGGCTTGATGCCGTGTATTCCTATGGCGGCCGCACCCGCACGCCTGCCGATCAGCCGCTGCCGACCCGCATCGGCGGCTTCGGCGGCGTGAGCGGACTTGCCGACTACATCCGTCGTGAGGGAATCACCCACGTGATCGACGCGACGCATCCGTTCGCTGCCGAGATGAGCCGTCATGCGGTCGAAGCGTGCGCGCAAACCGCCACGCCGCTGATCGCGCTGGAGCGCGCGCCCTGGACCAGGGCCTCCGGCGACAATTGGACCGAGGTTGCAGATGTCACTGCCGCCGTTGCAGCGCTGCCCGAGGCGCCCGCAAACGTGTTCCTCGCCATCGGCCGCCAGCATATCGCGCCGTTTGCGACAAAACCGCAGCACAGCTACACGCTGCGCTTCGTCGATCCGCCCGAAGCGCCCCTGCCCTTCACGGCCGACGTGATCGTATCGCGCGGACCGTTCACGCTTGATAGCGAGCTCGAGACGATGCGCAAGTGCGGCATCGCCTGGATCGTCGCCCGCAATTCCGGCGGCGACGGCGCGTGCGCCAAGATCGACGCGGCCCGCAGGCTCGGCCTTCCCGTGGTCATGATCGCGCGACCAAAGCTGCCCGAGCGGCGGCGGGTCGCGAGCGTCACTGAGGTGATGCAATGGCTCGGTCATTCTGCCCGCCTCGGCGCATAGACCCAGCGGCCGACGCGGCGTGTCTGCGAATTGCCGACGATCACCAGCGTGCGCATGTCAGCCATTTCCGGCGTCGCTTCGTTCAGCGTCACGACCTCGATCTTCTCATCAGCCGCGCTGATCGCGCGCGCGAAAATCACGAGGCGCTCGCCGCAGCCCGCGCCCTTCAGCACCGCAAGCGTGCGGCCAAAGCCCTCCGGCCGGCTCGCCGATCGCGGATTGTACATCGCAATCGCAAAATCGGCCTCGGCCGCGAGACGCAGGCGCTTCTCGATCACGGCCCAGGGCTTGAGATTGTCGGAGAGGTTGATCGCGCAGAAATCATGGCCGAGCGGGGCCCCGGCGCGGGCGGCGGCCGCCAGCATCGCGGTGATGCCGGGCAGCACGCGGATCGGAAGCGCCTGATATTGCGGCGCCTGTTCGAGCGCCTCGAACACGGCGGAGGCCATCGCGAACACGCCGGGATCGCCGGAGGACACGATGACGACCTGCCCGCCTTCGGACGCAAGCCGCAAGGCCTCGCTCGCGCGCTGCAGCTCTTCGCGATTGTCGGACGGACGAAGGGTAAGCCCGGCTCGCCGCGGCACGCGCGCGACGTAGGGTGCGTAGCCCAGAATGTCGGTCGCTGATGCAAGCGCGGCGGTGACCTCGGGCGTCACAAGCGCATCGCTGCCCGGCCCGAGGCCCGCGATGGTTAGGGAGCCCGTCATTCGGCGGCGCCCAGATGCCGGCCCTTGCCGTGAACCAGCACGATCGCGAAATAGGGACAGTCGGCGGCGTCGATCTCGGCCAGCCGCACCACGCGCTCGCCCGGCATGGTGCCGCGCTCGACCAGCCAGGCATCACCCAGCCGGCCGGCCGAGCTGAGTGCACGGCGCACCTTTGCAAGATTGCGTCCGGTTTTCATGACGACGAGCGCATCGGAATCGCGCATGTGCCGCTCCAGCTCGTCTTCGGGAAGCGTGCCCATCAGCACGGTCGTCACGTCGTCGCCGAGCGCGATCGGCTGTCCGACGCCGTTCCAGCAGCCGACCATGCCGGGAATGCCCGCGATCACCTCGATCTCGACACGGCCCTGCAGGCGCGAATGCAGATGCATGAACGAGCCGTAGAAGTAAGGATCGCCCTCGCAGAGCACGACGACATCGACCGCGCGCGAAAGCCGCGCCAGGCGCTCGGCCCATTCATCGTAGAAACCGGCGAGCAAGTGGATGTATTCCGGACTGTCGAAGGCGATCTCCGTCGTGACCGGATATTCCATCGGATATTCGGTGACGCCGGCCGCCAGCATGCCCTCGACGATACGCCGGGCCTGGCCCGGCCGGCCCTTCTTGCGGAAGTAAGCGACGTGGCTGGCGCCGCGCACGGTGCGATCGGCGCGCACGCTCATCAAATCAGGGGCGCCGGGGCCGAGACCGCAGCAGATGATGCGTCCCATCGCTATTCGCTCCGGCTCGCCAGCGCGTTGACGGCGGCAACGGTGATCGCGGAGCCGCCGAGGCGCCCCGCGACCGTCAGCGCCGGCGCCGGCGGATCGGCCATCAGCGCCGCCTTGGATTCGGCCGCACCGACGAAGCCGACCGGGCACCCGATGATCGCCGCCGGACGCGGGCAGCTTTTGTCTTCCAGCATGTTGAGCAGATGAAACAGCGCCGTCGGCGCATTGCCGATTGCAACGATCGCACCGGCAAGATGCGGCCGCCACAGCTCGAGCGCCGCGGCCGAACGGGTGTTGCGCATCGATTGCGCAAGTGCGGGCACGGTCTCGTTCCCAAGCGTGCAGATGACGGCGTTGGCCGCAGGCAGCCTCGCGCGCGTGATCCCTTCCGAGACCATGCGCGCGTCGCACAGGATCGGTGCGCCTCTTTGCAAGGCGGCGCGCGCAGCTCCCGCCATGCCTGGCGTGAAACGGATATGCGACTCCAGCCCGACCATGCCGGCGGCGTGGATCATGCGCACCACCACGGGCTCCTCGTCCGGCGTGAAGCGGGCAAGATCGGCCTCGGCCCGGATGGTCGCGAAGGATTGCCGGTAGATCGCCGCACCATCGGTCTCGTAGCTATGCGGCATCAATTCCCTCCCACCAGGATGGAGGGATCGCTGACGATGTCGGCGCCGCTCAGGCCGCGCTGGACCGGCTCATCGCGCGTCGAGCCGCCGCGGACGAGATCGAAGCCGGCGCGCGTCGCGACCAGCGTGACCGCGGCCCTGCCGGAATGGGCGCAGCCCTTGCCGCAGCCGGAGACGTGCAGGCGCGCATCGGCGGCGATGCGCGGCGCGAGCGCCGCGGCCAGCGCGCGCGTATCGGCATGGGCTTCGCGGCAGCGCGGCGCGCCGCTGCAGGCGATGACGCGCAGCGCAGGATCGAACGGCTCGGTGACGAGGCCCGGCGCGCTCGGCATCTCGCGCCTGCCTTCGCTCAGCAGCATCCGCCAGGGCGTCATGCGCAGCGCATGTCCGCTACCGGCGAGGTGGTGCAGCGTCGTGTGCAGCATCTGTCCGAACGCGACGCCGACCATTGCGCCTTGCGGATAGTGCCCGGGCCGCGAGGCGGCCATCACCGGCGCAGGCTCGGTCTCGCCGCGCAGCGATTGGGGCAATATCGCCCCGGACGCGATATGCGCCGCCATCCGCCCTCGCCCACCCCTGGCGCCACCGGAAACCAGGAACCAGCTTGCGAGCGCCAGCGCCATGCTCACGGCCTCGCCGCGCGCGACGGAGCGGCCGAGCCTCGCACCGTCGGCCCGCACCAGCAGATGGCCCGAGCGATCGCGCTCGATGCGGATGTCCGCGGAATCGCCGGCAAGCACCCGCGACCTGCCGTCATCGATGGCGAACCCGAACTTGGTCGGAAGCGCGAGGCCGCACTCGGCGAGCGCCTCCTCCAGCTCGGCAGCGAGCGACTGCGTTTCGTCGCCGCCGCCCCAGAACGGCGTCACCAGAATGTTGCGCCGGGCTTCGATCTCGGTGTCGGGATCGAGCAGCCGCAGTTGCGCAAGGCCGTCGAGCAGCGGGCGATGGCTCTCTTCGCTCACGCCCCGGATCTGGAGATTGGCGCGGCTCGTGACGTCGATCAGGCCATTGCCGTGTTGCCCGGCGAGTTCGGCAAGCCCGGTGATCTGTGGGGCTTCGAGGCGCCCGCCGAACGGGCGCACCCGCACAACGAACCCATCGCCCGACAGCATCGGGCGCAACGCGCCGGGACACCAGCCTTTAATTGCGGAAGCGCTCATGAGGCCTCCCGCAGCGCCGCCGCGATCGAGTTGCGGCGCGTCTGCCACAGCGCCGCATCGTGCAGGCGTGCAAAACAGGTCTCCATCGCGGCAAGCGCCGACGGATTTTCACGGGTCATGAAGGCGCGGACGTCGTCATTCCCAAGCGTCGCATCATAGGAGAGATCGAACAAATGCGGAGGCACGGCGCCGGCAAGATGAGCGAACGCGGCCATGTGCTCCAGCGTCGCGGTGATCTCGGCGGCCCCGCGGAAACCATGGCGCATCATGCCGGCGATCCAGGCCGGATTGGCGGCGCGCGCCCGGACGACGCGGGAAATCTCCTCGGTCAGCGTGCGCGCATGCGGCTGCTCGGGGCGTGTCGTGTCGAGATGATAGAGCGCCGGTCCTGCCGCACCGAGATGCGCTGCGGCGGCCGCCACGCCGGCTTCATGCGCGGCATAGTCGGCGGCAAGCAGCAGGTCGGTTTCCGGCAAATCCTGGACGTGGACGAAGGCATCGGCAGAGGCGAGCCGCGCCTCGATCCCGGCGCGATCGTGCTGCATCTCGCCATCGGCCGAGAACGCCCAGGACGAGGCCGACAACCACGCTTCGCCGGCGGCATCCCGCGTCTCCGGCGTGAAGACATCGGGGATCGCCGACAGGCCGACGCCATGCTGGCCGGGACGCGGCGCGAACACACGGGAGGCGCGGTGGCGATACGGATTCTCCTCGCCCTCGTCCTCGCGCGCGGCGAGCGCCTCGGAGGCGGCCTCGAACAATTGCGCAAGGCCGGAGAAGACGTCGCGAAACAGGCCCGAGACCCGCAGCGTGACGTCGATGCGGGGGCGGCCGAGCTCGGCCGGGGCGATGATGTCGTAGCCGGTGACGCGGCCGGAGGCGTGATCCCAGCGCGGCGCGAGGCCGGCCAGATGCAGCGCCATCGCGAATTCCTCGCCCGCGGTGCGCATCGTCGCCGAGCCCCAGAGATCGACCACAAGGCCCTTCGGCCAGTCGCCATGATCCTGCAGGTGACGGCGCAGCAGCTCCTCGGCGAGCTTTATCCCCTGCGCATGTGCCGACGGCGTCGGCACCGCGCGCGGGTCGACGGCAAAGAGATTGCGCCCGGTCGGCAGCACGTCCTGGCGACCACGATAGGGCGAGCCCGACGGTCCCGGCGCGACGCGCTTGCCGCCAAGCGCAGCAAGCAGCGCACCGCGCTCGGCGTCACCGCAGGCGCCGCGGCCGAATACATGAAGGCCGTCGCCGAACTGGCTCTCCTTGAGATCGCAGACGAAGCGATCGATCCGCGGAATCGCCTCGGCCGGCGCGGCAGAAGCATCGAGGCCGAGATCGTCTTCGAGACCGGCCGCACGCGCTTCGTCGCGGATCGCCGCGATCAGGCGCTGGCGACGTGCGGGATCGAGACCATCGGCGGTCGAATATTCGTCGAGCAGACGTTCGAGCCGCCGCAAGCCGTCCGGCACCGCGGATGTTTCCAGCGGCGGCGGCAGATGGCCGAGGGTAACCGCACCAATGCGGCGCTTGGCCTGCGCAGCTTCACCGGGATCGTTGACGATGAAGGGATAGATGACGGGAAAATCACCAATCAAAGCTTCCGGCCAGCAGCTTGACGACAGCGCGACGGACTTTCCGGGCAGCCATTCCAGCGTGCCATGGGCGCCCATGTGCACGACGGCATCGATCCCCTGGGCGCGGAGCCAGAGATAGAACGCGACATAAGCATGGCGCGGCGTGCGGGCGAGATCGTGATAATCGGCATCGCGCGTAGTCGCATCGCCGCGCTCAGGCTGAACCGCGATGACGGATTTGCCGCACGCGATCGCGGCGAAGTGAAAAGCGCCTTCGCGGCAAGCCGGATCACTCTCCGGCACGCCCCAGGCTTGCGCGAGATCATCCTGTAGGGATTGCGGCAGGCGCGAAAGCGCCGCGCGATAATCGGCAACGCTCCAGCTCAGACTCTGCTTCAGCAGCGTCTCGCCGAGCGCATCAACCCGCGCGACATCGAAACTAGCCTCGGCGAGATCCGACGTCAGGACCTCGACCGAAGCCAGCGCGTCGAGCCCAACCGCATGGGCGATCTGGTGCGGCCGCCCCGGATAGTTCGAGAGCACGATCGCGACCAGTTTCTCGCCGGCGGGCTTCTGTGCAAGGCGATGCCAGGCCGCAACGCGCGCGGCGACGGCCTTGACGCGCTCCGCGTCGGGCCCGTGCGCCAGATGGGCGAATTGCAGATCGGGATCGCGCATGCCTGCCGACTTGAAGCTCACAACGCCCGCGAACAGGCGGCCGTCGACCTCGGGCAGCACCACATGCATGGCGAGATCGCCGGGCGAGAGACCGCGCAGCGACTCCGCCCAGTCCTCGCGACGCGCCGTTGAGAGCGCGACCTGGAACACCGGGCAAGGCGCGGCATCGAACGGCGTCGTGCCGTCGTCGCCGACGGCCGAGAATGCCGTCGCGTTGACGATCGCGGCCGGAGGATGTTGCGCGAGATGCGCGCGCAGCCAATCGGCGACGCCGGGCGCTTTCAACGAGGTGACGAACACGCCGTAGGAGTCAAAGCCCTCCTCGCGCAGCGCGGCAATCAGGGCATCGACCGGGCCCGTATCCGCGGCCGTGAGATACGAGCGATAGAAAGTCACCAGCGCGAGCGGCCTGCCCGCACTTGAGGCCGGCGCAGCAATGACGCCGCGCGAGGGATCGTAGAAGCCCATCTCCGGCACGGCCAGCTCGCCGGTGACCGGTCCGGCATAAAGTCCCGAGGCCAGCGCGAGCTGCGCGATCGCCGCCTGCGCGGCGACCGGGCCGCCGGTGTCGCAGAGCACCTTGAGCCGGCGCAGCGTCGACAGGGGCAAGGTCGAGTAGGCATCGAGCCGCGTGTCGTCGCGGCCGTCCGCCGGCAGCACGGCGAGCACGATGTTGCGATCTTTCGCGAGCTGTTGGAGCGCCGCGAGCCCGTACGGCCAATAGGATTCCCCGCCGATCAGCCGCACCAGAATGCCGCGCGCCTGCGACAGCGTCTTCTCGATATAGGTGTCGACCGAGAGCGGATGGCACAGCTCCGCGAGATTGGCGAGCCGCAGCGACGGCAGGCTATGGCGGCCACGCCGCCAGCCGGCTGCGAAGGCGGCAAGGTCGGAATCCGAATACGAGAGCACCACGAGATCGGCCGAGTCCTGGCCGATGTCCCTGGGCGTCGCGGTCTCCTCCAGACCGCGGCTCTCGCGGAAGACGACGTGCATCAGATACCAAGTCCTGACCTGATCGCGGCCTCATCGATATCGCCGTGCTCACCGATCACGACGAGCTTGGACTGCCTGAGACCTGCGCCCCAGGGCTTGTCGAACTGGTGACGCACGCGCTCGCCCACAGCCTGAAGCAAGAGACGCATCGGCTTGCCCGCGACGGCGATATAGCCTTTGGCGCGCAGCACGTTCTGCTCGCGCGCCAGGCGCTGCACGGAGGCAACGAGTGCATCGACGTCGGCAACTTCCGGAAGGTCGATCACGACGGAAGCGAAATCGTCGTGCTCGTGCTCCTCCTCGCCGTCATGATGCGAGGGACGCGCGGCGAGATCGTTCTCGGCGGCGGCGCCGAGGCCGAGGATGAGGCGGGCGTCGATCGCGCCGTCGGTCACCGGGAGCATCGGCACACGTCGCGGCATCTCGGCAATGATCGCAGCCTTGGCGGCTTCGATGCCGGCGGCGCCCGCGAGATCGGCCTTGGTCAGCAGCACGATGTCGGCGCAGGCGATCTGGTCCTCGAACACTTCCGACAGCGGTGTCTCGTGGTCGAGATTGATGTCCGCCGCGCGCTGCGCCTCGACGGCGTCAGGATCGGGCGCGAAGCGGCCGGCCGCCACGGCCTCTGCATCGGCGAGCGCGATCACGCCGTCGACCGTGATGCGCGAGCGGATCTCAGGCCAATCGAATGCCTTCAGCAGCGGCTTCGGCAGCGCCAGGCCCGAGGTCTCGATCAGGATGTGATCGGGCCGCACCGGGCGCGCCAGCAATTGCTCCATGGTCGGAATGAAATCGTCCGCGACGGTGCAGCAGATGCAGCCATTGGCGAGCTCGACGATGTTCTCTTCCGGGCAGTTCGCATCGGCGCAGGACTTCAATATCTCGCCATCGACGCCCTCGCTGCCGAACTCGTTGACGAGCACGGCGAGCTTCCTGCCGTCAGGGTTTGCGAGCAGATGCTGGATCAGCGTCGTCTTGCCGGAGCCGAGGAAACCGGTGACCACCGTGACCGGAACTTTTGCGAGCGAGCTCATTCGGCGGCCTCCGGGGCGATTGCAATGGGGGGAATGCGGGCAAGCGACTGCTTGCGGAAGATTTCGGGGCGGCTGCGCCAGGGCACCAGCCCGTCCGGCGCGGCCGCATAGGCCGCAGCGCCCGCGACCACGTCCTGCGCGTTCGCATCCGACAGGCGGCCATAGACATAGGACCAGCGGCCGGGCGCGCTCAGCGCGACGGAACAGCCTTGGCTGCACGCCGACAGGCATTCGACGGGAACCACGTTGACGCCCTCGGGCACGCCGGCCTTGAGGATCGCACCGTGCAGGCGCTTGCCGGGCGTCGTCTCGCCCTCGCCAAGCGTCTGGCCGGCACGGCAGGTGATGCAGACGTGAAGTGTGACGGTCATCGCCTCTTCCAGATAACAGCGGGAGGCGATGAGGCACACGGACCGTTCGCCAGAAGGTCCGTTTCCCCGTCGCGGAACACCCCGTCCGCCGGTCCAAAACTCGTCCGCGCTGGCAGGTCTCCCGGCTTGCGGAGCAGGGTTTTGCCCTTCGATCCCCGCCTTCCCGATTTCCGTGGAAATCAGTGGCTTTGGGCATCTCTCCGGTCACGGTCGCGGGGGCGGCTGCATTTTGGACCCCAATCTTGCCGATTCGGACCCTATCGCATTCCCTCTTCGCCTGTCATAGGACAGGAACCAACGCCGGGCCACCATTTGCCGGTGGCCGCCTCTTGTCAAGCCGAAGGACCGGATCCAATGACGCCTGAACCGGACACCCAAACAGCTGAGGAAACCGACGCCCGGCACGCCGCAAAAATGGCGAAGAAGAAAGCCGCCCGCGACAAGATCATGGCGAGCAAGAGCGGCGAGAAGGGCCTCATCATCGTCCATACCGGCGCCGGCAAGGGCAAGTCGTCCTCGGCCTTCGGCATGATCGTGCGCTGCGTCGCCCATGGCTTCCCCTGCGCGGTGGTGCAATTCATCAAGGGCGCCTGGGACACCGGCGAGCGCCGCCTGCTCACCGGCCATTTCGGCGAGCTCTGCCAGTTCCACGCCATGGGCGAAGGCTTCACCTGGGAGACGCAGGACCGCGCCCGCGACATTGCCGCCGCGCGCGCCGGCTGGGAGAAGGCCAAGAAGCTGATCCTCGACGAGAGCTTGCGCATGGTCGTGCTCGACGAGATCAACATCGCGCTGCGCTACGACTATCTGGACATCGCCGAGGTCGTCGACTTCCTGACCACCTCGAAGCCGCCGCTGACCCACGTCGTGCTCACCGGGCGCAACGCCAAGGACGAACTGATCGAGATCGCCGATCTCGTCACCGAGATGACGCTGGTCAAGCATCCCTTCCGCTCCGGCATCAAGGCGCAGGCCGGCGTCGAGTTCTGATGCCGATGGCACGCGCGCTGATGATCCAGGGGGCCGGCTCGGACGTGGGCAAATCGCTCATCGTCGCCGGCCTTGCGCGCGCGTTCACGCGGCGGGACCTGCGCGTGCTGCCGTTCAAGCCGCAGAACATGTCGAACAACGCCGCCGTCACCGTCGATGGCGGCGAGATCGGCCGTGCCCAGGCGCTCCAGGCTCTCGCCGCCGGCGTGGAGCCGCACACCGACATGAACCCGGTGCTGCTGAAGCCCGAGACCGATGTCGGCGCGCAGGTCATTGTTCACGGCAAGCGCATCGCCACCGCACGCGCGCGCGACTATGCAGCAATGAAGCCCTCGCTGATGAGCGCGGTGCTGGAGAGTTTCGAACGCTTAAAGGCGCGCGCCGACCTCGTGCTGGTCGAAGGCGCCGGCAGCCCGGCCGAAGTGAACCTGCGCAAGTCCGACATCGCCAACATGGGTTTTGCCCGCAAGGCCGACGTACCGGTCGTGCTGGTCGGCGACATCGACCGCGGCGGCGTCATCGCGCAGCTCGTCGGCATCAAGACGGTGATCGACCCCGAGGATGCCGCGATGATCCAGGGCTTCGTCATCAACAAGTTTCGCGGCGATCCCACGCTGTTCGACGACGGCTACCGGCTGATCGAACACAAGACCGCCTGGCGCGGCTTCGGCGTGCTGCCCTGGTTCACGCGCGCCGGCGAGTTGCCGGCCGAGGACGCGCTGGGCCTGAGCGACGCGCGCAAGCCCGGCCAATGCAAGATCGCTTGCCTGGCGCTGTCGCGCATCGCCAATTTCGACGACCTCGATCCGCTGAAGCTGGAGCCCGGCATCGATCTCGTGATGGTGCGACCGGGTGAAGCGATTCCAGGGGACGTCCGCCTCGTCATCATCCCCGGCTCGAAATCCACCCGCGGCGATCTCGCCTTCCTGCGCGCGCAGGGTTGGGACATCGACCTGCTCGCGCACCATCGCCGCGGCGGCCACGTGCTCGGCCTCTGCGGCGGCTATCAGATGCTGGGTCGCAGCGTTGCCGACCCAGATGGCATCGAGGGCCCCGCGGGCGATACGCCCGGACTTGGGCTGCTGGATGTCGAGACGGTGATGAGCCCGCAGAAGACGCTGACGCGTGTCGCGGCCGTGCATGCCGCCACGAAGCAGGCGATCCAGGCTTACGAAATCCACATCGGGCGCACCGACGGACCGGATCGCATCCGCCCCTTCGCGACGCTGAACGGTGAGTCCGAGGGCGCGATCTCGCGCGACGGCCGCGTGCAGGGCAGCTATCTGCACGGCCTGTTCACATCGGATGATTTCCGCAAGGCGTACCTGGCAAAGCTCGACATTCCCGCCGGCAACGAGCCCTATATGGGCCGGGTCGAAAGCGCGCTCGAGGCGCTGGCCGATCACATCGAGCAGCATCTCGACGTCGCAGGCCTGCTCGCGCTAGCGCGCTAGCACTTCGGCAAGGCGTGTCCATTCGGCTTCGCTGCCGGGAAGCCCGAGGCGCAGCCATGTCGGCTCTCGCGCAAACACGCGCGACCAGATATGGCCATGAGCCAGCTTCTCCTGCGCAGCCAGCGCGTCAGGCGTCTGGTAGAGACGAAACAGCGGCGTGCCGCCGACCAGCGTCCAGCCTTGCGCGCGCGCCATCTCGTCGAGGCGGACGCAGTCCCGCGCAAGCCGCGCGGATGTGGCCTCGGCCCAGGCATCGTCGCGCAAGGCGCGGCAGCCGATCGCGATTGCTGCGCCCGAGACCGGCCACGGACCCGAGAGTTCAGCGAGTCCGGCGATGTCGGCGGCATTGCCGACGGCGAAGCCCAGCCGCAAGCCGGCAAGCCCGTAGAATTTTCCGAACGAACGCAGGACCAGCAGCCCCGGCCGATCCGCTTCGGATGCAAGCGACAGCAGCGGAACGGCGTCGACAAAGCTCTCGTCGATCACGAGGCGGCCGACGCGCGGCGGCAGCGCCAGCAAATCCTTCGGCGCATGATTCCGGCCGTCGGGATTGTTGGGATTGACGACAATGGCGAGATCCGCGCCGGCCAGCGCGTCGAGTTCGCCAGCCTCCCGCACATCCCAGCCCGCGGCCGACAGCACGCCGGCATATTCATTATAGGTCGGCGCGAGGATGCGCGCGCGGCCTGGCGGCGCGAGCTGCGGCAGCAATTGAATGACGGCCTGCGCGCCGCCAAGCGCGACGATCGGCGCGCTGGTGCGATAGGCGTGCTGCGCGGCCCGATGCAGCGCCTCGATCTCGGCACGCGAGGGCAGCGCGCTCCACGCACGCGCGCTCAGTTCGCCCACGGGATAAGGCGACCGGTTGATGCCGGTCGACAGATCGATCCAGTCCTCGGCGCGTCCGCCAAAACGCTCCTGGGCTTGATCGAGATTTCCGCCGTGCTCGCGCATGCCCCGTTCTTTCACGCGAAGGCCAGGATCGCAAGCACGCCGGCGAGCAGCAGCATAGCGCGGCGATAGACCGCCAGTCCCTCGCCGATATCCGCGGCAAGCGGATCACGCGCGCCCCCGTTGAGCCAAGGTTCGTTCGTAATGCTGCCGTGATAGATGCGCGGACCGCTGAGGCGCACGCCGAGTGCGCCAGCCATCGCCGCTTCGGGCCAGCCGGCGTTCGGCGAGCGGTGACGGCGCGCATCGCGCGTCATGCATGACAGCGCCTCGGACCGCCTCGGCGCCAGCAGCACGAACAGGAATCCGGTCAGCCGCGCCGGGATGAAATTGGCGACATCGTCGATGCGCGCCGCGGCCCAGCCAAAGGCTTCGTGCCGTTCGCTGCGATGGCCGATCATGGAGTCCAGCGTATTGATGGCCTTGTAGCCCAGAATGCCGGGAAGACCGAACAGCGCGCCCCAGAACACCGGGGCGACGATACCGTCGGAGGTGTTCTCGGCAAGACTCTCGATCGCCGCACGCGCGATGCCGGCCTCGTCGAGCGCCGTGGGATCGCGACCGACGATGCGCGAGACCGCCGCGCGGGCGCTGGCGATATCGCCGGCCAGCAACGGGGTCGCGACTGCAGCGACGTGATCATGCAGCGAACGCAGCGCGACCAGCGGCCAGGCCAGGATGCCGATCAGTACACTCTCGATCCAACCTTTTGGAAGCAAGGACTGAATCATCCAGCCGAGCACAGTGGAGACTGCAATCACCAGGAGCGCTCCGGCGATGCCCGCCGCACGGCGCAGCGCCGGAGCATCGGAGGCGCGATTCCAGCCGCGATCGATGGCCGCAATCACCTGCCCCAGCCAGGTCACGGGATGGCCGATCCGCGCGAACAGCCATGTCGGCCAGCCCAGGAAGGCATCCACCGCCATCGCCACCACCATCGCGCCCGCAAAGCTCAATCCCGCCTCCTGTCCGCCCCTGTTGCGCAAAGCAGGGCGCGAGCGCAAGCCCCTTCGCGCTTGATTTCGGCTTTGTCTTTGACCGCGTTTGATGATTAGTCAGGCCCAAAGGAGACCTTGATGGCCGTCATCTTGATCACCGGCGGAGCGCGATCCGGCAAGAGCAAGCGCGCGGAAATGCGCACGCGCGCCTTTCCCGGGCAGCCCGTCTATGTCGCAACGGCCGAGGCGCTCGACACCGAGATGGAAGCGCGTATCGCAAAGCATCGCGCGAGGCGCGGAACCGACTGGATCGAGCGCGAGGTGCCGCTCGATCTCGTGTCCGCGCTGGTCGCGAGCGATGGCGGCGGCGCGCGGCTTGTCGACTGCCTGACGCTGTGGCTCTCCAATTTGATGCATGCGACACGCGACTGGGAACGCGACGTGACCGAGCTCGCCAGCGCCCTGCCCCGTCTGAAGAGCCCCGTCGTCCTCGTCACCAACGAGGTCGGCCTCGGCATCGTGCCCGACAACGCGCTGGCGCGCAGTTTTCGCGATGCCGCGGGGATCATGAACCAGATGATTGCGGCCGCCGCCGACGAAGTCGAATTCGTCGTCGCCGGCCTTCCCATGAAACTGAAATGATGCCGCGCGCCGAGCTTCTCAAAGACATCGTCGCCGATCTCAGGGTGGCGGCATCGTTCGTGACGATCCTTCCCGTGGCATCGTCGAAGCCGGCACCTGACGGCGCAATCGCGCGCGCGACCTGGGCGCTTCCCGTCGCGGGAGTGCTGGTCGGCCTCGCCGGCGCTTTCGCCTACAAGGTTGCCATGTGGTTCGGGCTGACGCCGAACCTTGCTGCCCTGCTCACCCTGGTTACGACCGCCCTCATCACCGGCGCGCTGCACGAAGACGGTCTTGCAGATACCGCCGACGGGCTCGGCGGCGGCCGCACACGCGAGCGCAAGCTGGAGATCATGCGCGACAGCCGGATCGGCACTTACGGCGTCTGCGCGCTGATCCTCTCATTCGGCCTGCGCTGGAGCGCGCTCGCGACCATCGCCGATCCGGTTGCCGTCGCACTCGCGCTTTGCGCCGCGCATGCTGCTGCCCGCGCCGGCGTCCCGGCCTTCATGGCCATGGTCCCGCACGCTCGGCCGGACGGGCTGTCGGCAAGCGCCGGCGCGCCGCCGGGCCGGAGCATCGCCCTCGCCTTTGCCGTCGGGATGCTCGCGCTCGTCCTGGCTTTGGGGCCGGGCAAGGCGCTGGTCGGCCTCATCCTGCTGTCGCTCGCCGGATTGATGCTGGCGCGGCTTGCGATCCGTCAGATCGGGGGGCAGACCGGCGACATCCTCGGCGCGTTCGAGCAGCTGGGCGAGAGCATCATCCTGCTGGTCGCCGCTTCCTTCCAGATCGGAGGCTGATTCATGGTCGAATTCGACGACAGCTTCCGCCGGCAATTGCGCGAGCTGTTCGTATGGCGCCGCGACGTGCGCCGCTTTCGCAGCGATCGTCTGCCGGACGGCGCCATGGACCGCCTGATCGAGACCGCCTGCCTCTCGCCCTCGGTCGGCCTCAGCCAGCCCTGGCGCTTCGTTATCGTCGACGATGCCGTGCGCCGCCGCGCCGTGATCGACGATTTCAGGGCGTGCAACGCCGATGCGCTGAGCCGCTATTCCGGCGAGCGCGCAGCGCGCTATGCCACGCTGAAACTGTCGGGCCTCGAGCAGGCGCCCGGCCATCTCGCCGTGTTCGCCGACAAGACCGTCGACATCGGCCACGGTCTCGGCCGCGCCACCATGCCGGAGACCACGGAATATTCCGTGGTCGCCGCCATCACCGCGATGTGGCTCGCCGCGCGCGCCGAAGGCATCGGACTCGGCTGGGTGTCGATCCTCAATCCGGATCGGATGCACGCCATCCTCGACGTGCCAGCCAGCTGGAAATTCATCGCCTATCTCTGCATCGGCTATCCCGAAGCCGAATGCGACCGGCCCGAGCTCGAGCAGGTAAAATGGGAGCATCGGCGCGGGGCGGACGAGTTTACGTTAAGGCGTTAGAGGCCGGCCCAACTCCATCCTCCGTCATTGCGAGCGCAGCGAAGCAATCCAGATATCTTTCCGCGGAGGGATTCTGGATTGCTTCGTCGCAAGGGCTCCTCGCAATGACGGGATGAGAGAGCGATGCGTCGACTCACTCTCGTGCCCCGGACGCAGCGCAGCGTCTCTTCGACGATGCGCTGCTGAGCCGGGGCCCATGCATCAGCGAGCCACAGGGGCTGCTGGGTCCCGGCTCTGCGCCGCAACGCTTGCGCGTTGCAGCGCGTCCGGGACACGCGATTCATGCATTGCCGCCCCCACGCACACCGTCATTGCGAGCGCAACCTCCCGCTACGACTTGCTCCCGCTAGCCGCCACCGGCGCAGCACTTTCCTGCTTCTGAAACATCAATAGCGGCCGGAAGATGACGCGGCCATAGGCCTCGTAGCGGTTCTGAGTGGACACCGACACCTTCAGCGGTGTCGCATAATTCGCTTCGAACGTCATGAACGGCGCATAGGTCCAGGAAAATCCCACGCCGACTGAAGACATTTCGGTGACGCCGGGGAAGGTCGAATACACCGCACCCCAATCGGTGAAGATATAGGTGTCGAAGCCCCTGAGCCATTGCGACCAATTGTAGTGCAGCTCCGCGTTGAAATAATAGCCGCTGTCGCCGGACGCCGCGTTGGAGGGATAGCCGCGCACCGTCGTGGGGCCGCCGATCGAGAAGATCTGGTCGCCCGGCAGCAGCGTCTCCGGCG
Source organism: Bradyrhizobium sp. WBOS07 (assembly GCF_024585165.1). Lineage (NCBI taxonomy): Bacteria > Pseudomonadati > Pseudomonadota > Alphaproteobacteria > Hyphomicrobiales > Nitrobacteraceae > Bradyrhizobium > Bradyrhizobium sp. WBOS07. The sequence goes on along the minus strand of NZ_CP029008.1, from coordinate 6,361,231 downwards.
TGTATTGCCAGCTCGCCAGCACATTGGCGCTGAAGTTCGCCGGCCCCGCGGCGCTGGTTGCGATCAGCGAGCCGGTATAGGTGTTGAACGCGCGGTTGTTGCCGAGCACGTAATCATGCCACGCGATGTAGTTCACCGCCGGCGAGACCGTGATGGAATAGGTATTGCCGGACCTGGTCACCGAGATGCCCGCCGTGGTCTTGTCGTAGTGATTGTCGGTGACGGCAACCGTACCGAAGCGGCTGACCGTCTTGCCCTCGGTCAAGGCGGCGTTGACCAGCACCAGCCAATCCTGCGTCACCCAGACCGGCTGACTGAAATTGACCGCGGCCTGGCTCGAGCGACCGGTGACGTCGAGCGCGACGAAGGGACCCTGGATGATCTTGATCTTGCCTTCGGTATAGCTGACGCCGGCGCGGCCGCCCCAGGGATTGACCGGGATGCTGTAGGCGACATTGCCGTTGAGATTGCCGTCGGAGCGGACGCCGTAGAAGGTCAGGCGGTCGTCGACGCCGAACAGGCCGTGGCGCTTGTAGAAGCCCCCGCCCTCCCAGCGCCCGGTATTCTCTGGACCCTGGTTGTCGACGAACAGCTGCAAGGTGTCGGTCGGCGGCTCGATCACCGCGAACTGGAGGTCGGTGAGGCCGAAGCTCGTGCCGGGCTGCAGCAGCGCCTTGATCTGCACGTCGTTGGTCCGGTTGAACCAGATCACGTCGCGGTTGAGCTTGGGGACGTCGAGCACCTCGCCTTCTGGCTCCTTCACGCGCTGAAGGATGTAGTCGGCGCGGGTCTGCTTGTTGCCCTCCACGGTCGTCTTCTGCAGCCGGCCTTCGGTCAGCTTGATGCGAACGACGCCGCCCTTGGCGTCCTGCTCCGGCAGCGTCGCAATGCCGGTGACGATGCCGCGCGCGGCATAGACGGCGTTGATGTCGGCGACGAGCTGCAGCAACGCGGCGATGTCGACGTCCTTGCCGACATATTTCTTCGCGATCTCGTCCAGCTCGGCCGGGGTGATGAACTTGGACTCGTCGAACGTGACTTTGCGCAGGCGGAACTTCGGCCCGCCCGGCTTGAGAAGCTGGGACTTCTCCCGCTCGCCGCCGATCACCGCCGGCCCGGTGAGCTTGGGCGGCGCGCTCTGCTGCTCGAGCTGCCGCCGTTGGCGGTCGACGTCGTTCTGGATTACGCCGGGATTGATCGACTGGGCGCGCGCGGATGCGAGGCAGGACGCTGCAAGCCCGATCGCCAAAGCTGCCCGCAGAACCCACATTCCCTTACCACGCCTCCGCGAGACGGCTCACGGCCGGTTTCACCGTCTGGACCGCAGCGTCCTTCCAGCCCGCGCGATCCACGCGCTGCCCCTTCTGGCGCAGCTTGCGCTCCTCGCTGAGCCCCTCGATGTTCACGGCGGGGCCGTTGCCCACGGCATCGACCGGCCGCGGCATCAGCAGCGCGTCGAGCCGCGCTTGGCCGGAGAGGCCGAGCAGGTAGAACGTCCCGACATCTTTCTTCGCAAGCCAGGTCTCGATGCTCTCGTTGCCCGCGCCGTCGACCGAGATGTTGCGCACCATGCTGGCGCCGGTGAAGTCGTAGCAGCAGGTGTGGCTCGGCCCGTAATTGGTCACCGTCGCCGAGATGTTGCCGGTGTAGAACACCACATAGGCATTGCTGACATTGGCGTTGCCAGCCTGGCTCATCGTGAACACGCCGCCCGGCTGGTAGAGCTGGAGCGCGGGCCAATTGGACGGTGCGGGCGTGCGGTTGTTGAGCAACACCTGCGCGTTCGCCGTGGTCAGCATCAGCTGACCCGGAACGTAGCCGTTGATGATCGAGACGGCGGGCGCGTCGGTCCAGAAGGTCGCATCCACCACCCTGAACTGGTTGATGATGATGAGTTCTGGGTCGATCGCGACGTCGGCGGACTTCGCGACGCCGCCATTGTAGCCGGTGATGTTCATGACCAACGGAATTGCCGGCGTCGAGCGGATCTGCTCGCCCTTGACGTTGATCGTGTCGGCCGCGAGGTCGAGCTGTTTCACGACGCTGACCCAGCCGATGGTCAGCTCACCCGGCGAGGTCATCTTGATGGTGTTGCCCCGGATGCGGTCGAGCGAGACCGGGCCGGCCGAGACGAAATGCGTGTCGCCGTTGGCGGAGATCGATCCGCCGCGGATCGCACCCGTATCGGAGCGCAGGTCGACGTCGCCAATATCGCCCGGGATGCCCGTCGTGGTGAGCTGGCTGAAAACGATGTCGTTCACGGCATGCAAGGTCTGCGTGCCGCCGCTGACGGCCGTTCCGAGATTGATCGCGCCCGTCGTCGCGGTGACGCCGAGCGAGCCGCCGGCATCGAGATTGTCCCACTGAACGACCGTGCCGCTAAGGACCGCGTTGCCGGTCGAGGCCGTGAGGTTATGACCGGTGTTGGTGCCCGCCGCGATCAGCCTGGCCGAGCCGTTGGCCGAGACCGACCCGAGCGTCGGCACGCCGCCTGAGGTCGCCATCTGCGCCAGGATGAAGCCATTGTCGGCCGTGACGTTGATGCTGCCGGCATCGCCGTTGATGCCCGTCGCCGTCAACGCATTGAAGATGACGTTGTCGCGGGCGTGGACGGTCTGCGTGCCGCCGCTCCGCGCGGTCTGGAACGTGATGCCGCCCTGCTCCGCGGTCGCGCCGAGCGTGGTTCCGACGTTAAGCGTGTTCCAGTTGATCGGGCCGCCGGCGGTCAGCAGACCTGAACCGGTGGCGGCGGCGAGGGTGTTGCCGGTGATGGTCGTGGCAGCCAGCAGGCTCGCCGAGCCGTGGGCCGAGACCGAGCCCAGCGTGGTCACCCCACCCGAGGTCGCTGTTTGCGCCAGGATGAAGCCGGTGTCGGCCGTGACGTTGATGTTGCCGACATCGCCGCTATGGCCGGTGGTCGCGAGCAACTTGAACGTCACGTTCTCGGTCGCATGGACCGTCTGCGAGCCGCTGCTGTCGGCTGTGCCGATGACGATGCTGCCATTGCTCGCCACGGCGCGGAAAGACCCGCTCGCGCCGGTCGCGGTGCCCGCCAGCACCTGGTCGAGCGTCAGCCCACCGCTGCCGATGATGTCGACGCTGCCCTTCGCCGCGGACAGCAGGCTGGCCTCGGTGTCGGTGAGAGCCTCGACATAGATGTCGCCGGCACTCGTGCTCGCCGACAGCCGCGCAGCGCTGAGGACGAACCGGCTCGTCGCATTGCCGATGCCGTTCGACGCGGTCAACGACAGTCCCGCGCCCGCGCCCGAAGCGGCGAACTTGGTCTGCCCATCGCCGTTGTCGACGATGGCTCCCAGCGAGGCGACGCCGCCGGCGGTGACGATGATCGAGGGTGAATTCGACGCCGCCGCATAGGACAGCGACGAGTTCAGCTGGCCGATCGTCGCATCGCCCGTGGTGGTCAACGAGATCAGTCCGGCCGCGTTGATGGCCGAATAGGCGCCCATCGACAGCGTCGCTGCGACCAGCGTGACACCATCGGAGCTGCTGGTCGCAACCACCGGCGCCACGCCGGTGCCGGCGGCAAAGATCATGCCGCGATTGGCGAGCAGCTGCATCAGGCCGCCGCTGGCGATGCCGGCATTGACGGTGAGCGCGCCGCGCGCAACGTTCAACGTCAGCGCACCACCGGCCGTCAGCATCCCGAAGGTGCCGCTGCTGCCGACCACGAGGTCGCCGGTGACGGCGAGGATGCTGAGGTCGCCGACTGCCGAGCCGGTCACCGTGCCGGAGATGTTCACCTGCAGCGGTTGGAAGGCCCCGCCGTTGAAGCCGATATGGCCGCCGGCGCGCAGATCGAGGTCGGTGCCGAGAATGTGGATCGCGTCGCGGTCCGTGAAGCCGGCCTCGGCGTAGATGCTGCCGGTCGCGGCGAGCTGGATCGCATTGCCGGCAGAAATGTTGCCGAGAATGAGATCGCCGGTGGTCTGCTTCACATAGATGCCCTGGGCCGACGAGACCTGGTCCAGCTGGTCGTTGCCGGGATCGGCGAAGGCGATCTGGAGAGCGTTCGCGCTCGCGCCGACATTGCCGCGTTCCGCGATCAGGGTCAGGTTGGCGATGTCGCCCGAAATCACGGCCCCACCCGCATTGGCGGAGATGCCAGTGACCGCGTCGAGCTTGACGTCGCCGCGGCCGGTCACCTCGATGCCGTTGGCCTGCGCGGCGGCGATCGGGCCGTAGCTCACGGTGACGCCGCCGAGCGCGAGGTTGTTCTTGCTGCCGAGATAGACATTCGTCAGCGCTTTCGCCGAGATCGCGATCGGATTGTCGACGACGACGAGGTTCTGCTGCGACAGGCTGACCGTATAGGTCGTGACATGGGTTGTCGGGTCGATGACCGCGCCGACGGTGAGCTGGCCGGGGCCGGCCGTGGCGAGCAGGCCCCTCTGCTCCGGCGTCAGCGACGACGAATCGACGCTGGTGAAGGTGAAGGTCTGGGGCGCGGCCGAATTGCCGACCGAGCCGCGCAGCGCGTAGAGCATGATCTGGTTGGCGCTGACATTCGCGATCACGTTGTCGTCGATCGGCGGCGGAGCCGCACCGACGGCCGACGACGACACCGTGTAGGCGAGCTGGCTCTGCGTCCACTGGGAGCCCGCGGTGATAATGCCGTAGACCCGCTCGGTCGATGCAAGGGTGTAGGAGTAGCTCGCATTGTAGGCGTTCAGCGCCGTTTGCAGCGCCGTATTGCTCGGCAGGCGCTGATTGGCCGTCGAAACGCCGTCGAACAGCTTCGTGAACAGGGTCGACGACAACGAGCTGCCGAACAGCGTCCCCAGCGGATCTGCAGGTGCGCTGCCGAGCAAGGTGGTCAGCGAGCTCTTGAGCTGGTCGGTACTGATCTGACCCAGCAGGAACTGATCCCTCAGGAACCGCGTCGTGGCCTCGGTCTTCATTTGCGTCGCCGTGACGTCGGCGGGATCGATGCCGAGCTTGGCAGCCACCTGCGCCCGCAGCACGGTCAGCCCTACCGAAGTCGGAGCGTAGGTGCTGCCGTTCGGGAAGGCGATGTTCCTGAGCTGGAAGTAGTCGTTATAGGCCGACGTCACCATCGACTGGTAGCTGTTGACGGCATTCGTCGCGGCGTTACCGCTGAGCAGGTCGAGGCTGGCCCAGACGTCCTGGAGATGCTGGCTCTGCGCCGGGGTCAGACCGACCGCCGGCCGGCCGTTCAGGATGCTGGCATGGTTGCCGTCGGAGCCGGCCGCTTCCAGGAACACAGGGCCGCCGGTGGACTGCACCGTGCCGAGGCGCAGATCGCCCTTGGACTGAACGATGTAGGTGCCGGTGGCAGAGGCGCTGTCGAGAATACCGCCGTCGACCGTGCCGTCCGGCTGCGTGGTCCCCGTCGCCTGGATCACCAGAGGATTGATGTTGGTCAGGGTGGACGCGCCGTTGACGACGGCGCTCGTCGCGCCGATCGCACCGGCGCTGGAGTTGATCTCGACGTTCTTGCCGATCACGACTGGGCTGGCGACGTTGTAAGCAGCCGCCGAGTTGATGTCGCCGGTCGCCGAGATGAAGACGCTGCCCTGCGGCGCACGGCCAGAGACACCCGAATTGACGGCGACCTGGTTGATCGAGAGCGCGCCGACCGCCGCGATCGCAATGTCGCGATCGATCGAGGTGGCGGTCAGATTGCCGCCGTAGACCTGCACCTCGACCGGCCTCCCATTGGCGCCGAGCGAACCGATACCACCATCGGCCAGCAGCGTCACGTTCTTGCCCGAGATCATCGGGTTGGTCGCATTCGGGGCGGAGGTGATCGCCGAATTGGCACCTGTCGCGATCATCGTCGTCGACCCCGAAAGGTTGTTGATCGGCCCGTTGATGACGATTCCGGAGTTGGAACTGACATTGACCGTGCTCGCACCGCCGCCGCTGAACTGGATGTTGATCGGGTTCGAGGCCTTCACCGTATTGGTCAGCGTCAAGGTCAGATGATCGTAGATCTGCTGGTACCAGTTGTACTGGCCGTCCGCGCCGCAGCACTTCTCGGGATGCGTGTTGCCGCCGGCATTGTGATACGAGCCGGTCGCGGTGATGACTTCCTGGAAGTTGGCGGTCTGCAATTGGCCGGTGTTGCCGCCCCCGCCCGTGGCCTGCATCACGTTCTCGACCAGGCTGACGGTGCGGGTCCAGTTCTCCCCGGTCGCCGCATTCGGCGTATAGTGCCAGCCATAATCGAACTGCGTGCTGGTCGTCGGGCGATCGAGCGTCGCCGTGTCGACCCATTGGTAGTACATGTTGGGCTTCACCGCGTACTGGATGCCCGCCGTTCCGCTCATCCCGGTCAGCATGGCGCCAGTGTATGCGCTCGCATTGACGCCGGCCGTCCTGTACGTCGACACCTGCTGGGCGCCCGCAGCGGAGGGATTGTAGACGTACCACGTGGTCTGCTGCTGAAGCTGATCGACGATCTGGATCACGCTGGGCGCGCTCACGCCGGTGTTGATGGTGTTGGTGACAAGCTGAAGCCCGGTCGTGTTGTTGACCGTGATCGATCCGGCACCACCCTTGACCGCGATGGTGCCTTGCGAGACGCCGTTCTCGGTCGAGGTCGAGATGATCTTGCCGTTCAGATAGACGTAGCCGCCCGAGCCCTGCACCACGCCGTTGACGAGGATCTGGTCGGTGAGCGCGTTGTATCTCACCCCGATCTTGAGATCGCTGGCGACCTGCGTCGTCGCGGCGGCCGTGATGTCGTAATAGCTGCCGTTGCGCGCGTTGGCCTGGGCCTGCGCGAAGGCCGCGCTGTCGTTCTTGAGGCTGTTGATCGCGGACAGCGCGCCGCCGCCGATGTCGACCGAGTAATTGCTGCTCGTGCCGCTCTGGATGAGGCCGTTGACGTTGATGACGCCCGCCGAAATGATGATCGCCTGTCCCAGGATGAAGGGCGCGTCCGCCGGGTTCTGGTATCCCGAGGGCGTGGTCGAGCTCCAGTTCGACTGCGCGTTCGTGTTGGCAGTCCTCGGCGTGATCACGTCGTTCTGGATATTGACGACCTGGAAGTAGGCCGCGCATCCCGAGCAATTGAACGGCGAATAGAAGGTCGACGTGTGGTTGGTGGTGACGGTGTTGCCTTGGGCATCCGTCGAGGTCGTGGTGTAGTCGTAGGTCGTGTTGCTGAAGACGCCCTGGCCCGTATAGGTATTCCGCTCCCACGGCGCCGTCGAGATGGTCTGAACCGTCGGTCCTTCCATCGCCGCCAGGGTGGCGACGCTGCCCACGCTGCCGGCGTTGGGATTGCCGTTCCCCGGTGCGCCGGATCCCATCGGCAGGAAGATCGCCGAATAGAGCGACAGTCCGTCGTAATAGGTCATCAGCATGCGCGCCGTGAAGATCGTGCTGTTGGCAGCCGTTTGCTGAACGCCGGAATTGCCGTCGACGCAGCAATAGTAGAAATAAGGGTGATTGCCGCCTGCGCCGATATGCGGGCTGTACTCGTAGGCGCCGTAGGCGCCGAGGAAGGTTGCCGCCGCCATCACCGCCGTCAGCGTGTCGTTGTTGGCCGGCTTGTACTGGACACCGGCCCATTGCGCGGTGACGTCGTGGTTGGAGTTATAGAAACTACCGACCCCGCCGAGGAACACGAACGAGCCGTTGGGCGCCACCATCTGGATGGTCGCGGCATTGAGTGACTGCGACGCGACGATGCTGCCCAGATTGTTGGTGATCTTGAGCAGACCACCCTCATTGGTGACGATGCCGTCGAAATAGATGTCCGGCTTGCGCGTCAGCTGGTTGCCGTTGCCGTCGACGCCGAGCCCGCTGTCGGGATCGACGCGGTTGTAGGTCGCCGAGATGTCGATGATCGGCGTTGCGCTGGGCGTGGCGGTGAAGGTCACGTTGGAATGCGAATCCGGGTCGACATGGTCGATCTGCCGGTAGGTGATGTTGCCGCCGGTCACGTTGGTGACCGTGAGGTTCGCGAAGTCCATGAAGTCGAGGCCGCGGTTCTCGACCTTGATCATCGGCGAGCCGCGGGCGATGACCGCTGGCGCCGAATGTCCGGCGAGGCTGTTTCCGGTCAGCTTCTGCGCCAGGATCGAGACGTTGCCTGCGGACACCAGCATGTCGCCGAACGCGAAGGCGCTGCCGGGGGCGTCGGACGTATATGGCGCCTGTTGGATCAACGCGTTGATCTGGCGCTGGATGTCGCCGGTCGGATCGGCGCCGGACGGCGCCATCGTCGGCGTCGGCGTCCGGATCGCGAGGGCGGACCGGACTTGCGTCTCGGTCAGGCCGGTCAAACCGACGAGCTGGTTGACGACGTTCTGGTAGGGATTGAAGCCGCCGACAACGGTGTATTGCACCGTCTGGTGATTCCAGCTCTTCACCGGGCTGAAATGATCGACGTCGGAGACGTATTCCAGGTTGGGTGACAACGAGGAATAGGGGCTCGTCGTGCTCAAGGTCGGCGCGCTTGCACCGAGATCGATCGTGATGAGCACGTCGTTGTTGATGCCCGCCACCACCAGGCCGTTCAGCGCGACGTCGCCGGTTCCGCTGGTGTGGCTGTGGTTGTCGCTGTTCTTGGCGCTGAAGATGTCCAGATACGGATTGTAGTTGCTGCCATTGCCGGACGCGGTCACCTGCCCCTGGGTTGCACCCAGGTAGATGTCGCGGACACCGAGCACCCGCGAGCCGTCGGCCAGCGTCACGGTGCTGTCGCCGCCGGCATTGGCCGTGCCGCGATAAAGCGTCGAGATCGGAATGGCCGTATTGTTGTAGACGACCGTCGTCGCAGTCGCCTGGATGCTGCTGAAGGTGATGGTGTCGCCCGACATGCCGGCGAAGATGTTGATGTCGCGCCAGGCCTGGATGATCGTGCCGCTGCCGACATTGACGGCCTGGTTGGCATGGACCCAGCTGTTGGTGCTGGCGCCGACGCCCGCGATGGCGCCGTAGAGGCTGGCGTTGGCATTGTTGGAGGCCGCCATCTTCGCAGCCGTGCCGACGAAGATCTTGCCGACGCTGAACAGCTCGCGGGCGTTGATGTTGACCGTGAGCGTGGCGTTCGCCGTCATGTTGGATTCGGCGCCGCCGCCGGCGAAGAAGCTGGCCGTGGCGAGGCTCGCCGTGTCCCGGGTGTTCAGCGTGTTGTAGGCCTCGATGTCGATCACGCCCGTCGAGGTGCGCGGATCACCGTTGAGACTGAGGATCGTCCCCGCGCCTATGTTGGTGGTGACGGTCTGGGTGACATGGGAATCGCTCAGCGCAGCCGCCCCCGAGAACGAACCGCCGGACCCGGACCGCGCACCGCCACCGGCCTGGTTGACGATGTCGTTGGAGGTGACGACCATGTCGCCGCCCGCCGAATTGATGATCAGATGAGTTCCGATCTCGGCCGTCGTGGTCGACACGACGTCGTTCTGCGCCTTGCCGGCGGAGACGCCGGCCGTCGATGCCTGGTAGGCATCACCGCTCGCGGCATAATTGGTGGTGTGCTCTGCCGCTATCTTGAGGCCGCCGAAATAGAGCGTGTCGTCGGTCGTGCCGCCGTCGAAGCGCGCGTTGGTGACCGCTGTGGTATTGGTCGTGGCGACGGCCGCCGCGCCGGCATAGGTGCCGCCTGCGCCGACGGTCGCATTGGAGACATTGGCATCCGTGCCGGTCGCCGTGATCTCGAGGATGCCCGTATAGCCGGCGTGATTGAGATCATCCATGTCCGCGGGCGCGCCCAGATAGGCGTAGGTGTGCGCATTCGACGAGGTCTCGGCGACGGTCGCCCCCAGTGCCAGGAAGCCGGTCGAGAGGCCGGTCGCCTCGGCATATTGAGCACTGTCGTTCTGGGCCGCGATGACCACGTCTGCGTTCGGAAGCTCGATCCCCGTTCCGCCATACGCGCTGACGGTCGCGTTCTGGGAGGCCTTGGCGTAGCTGCCCTGCGCGCCGATCAGCGAGCCGCCGCCGCCGGCGAGCGCCTTGGCCCAGGTCGTCGTGCCGCCGCTCGGAACCAGCGCCATGGCGGTCACCGCGAGCGCACCGCCCGAGAAGACGACGTCGTTGCCGACATCCGCCGTGACCGTGGCGCCGACCGTGGATTTCGCGATGGCGACACCGACCGCGCCGCCGCCGACCGAAACGCCGATCGCTTCGCTGGACAGGTTGGGCATGATCGAGGCCGTCACCAGCGTGCCGACACCGGCCGCGGACGTCGTGATCGAGGAGCCTGCGCCGATCTCGGCAGTCACGCTCGAATTCTCGTGAGCCTCCGCGTCCGCACCGACGCCGGCGAGGATGCCGCCGCCCAGCGCCGTCGCCGTCGTCGACAATCTGCCGGCACCGGATGCGCCGACCGCCAGCGTTGAGACATTGACCGTGGCATCGTCCAGGACCTTCGCCGCGACCGAGCTCGATCGACCGGCCGTCGCGACCGAAGCGCCGACCGCCGCGGCGCCGCCGGTGACGCCGCCCGTGAAGACGACCTGGGTCGAGGCATCCTGCGCCATGACGGCAACGCCGGTGCCGCCCGTGCCGGTGACCTGGCCGCCGAGCTGGGCCGTCACGGTGTTCGCGACATTGCCGAAGGCCACGGCCGCCTGGGCCCCGAAGTAAAGCGCCGCGCCGCCCGCGATCGCCTCGGTGTCGATGGTCTTGCCGGCATAAGGTCCGGTGCTGGCGTCCTTGACGACCGCTGCAACGGTGACGGAGGGCGCGGACACGATCGCGCTCAGATTGGCCAGCACGCTGCTGTTGACGCTGGTGTAGCCGATGCCGGCGCCGATGCCGGCGTTCTTCGCAAAGCCGGCGCCGAGCAGATACATCTTGGCCGCGTTGGCGCTGGTGGCGCCGACATTGACCTGCGTGCCGGTGACGGTGCCGCCCGCGATCTGCGCGGTGACGCTGTCATTGCCGCCGGTGAGCACGCTGCTGACGTTGTAGGTCGACGTCACATTTGCATTGCCGGGGTTGCCGGCCGTCCCGCTCGCGACCGCGTCGCTGCCCTGTGTGGTGTTGGTCCTCGCGTTTACCGCCGCGATCGTGCCGTTGCCGCCCTGATTGAGCTGGCCGGTCTGCTGTCCCTGCGTATCCGGATCGGCGGTGTTGGTGCCGATCATGATGACACCGACGGTCGCGCCGATGCCGACGCTGCCGCCGATGCCCGCCGTCACCGCGTAGGACAGCACTTCCTTGGTGCTGAGCGCATTGACGTTGATCGCGCCGGAGGAATTGAGATTGCTGTTGCGGCTTTCCGCGACGGTGCGGCTCTTGAACGCGACGATGTTGGCCGCGGCGCCGACGCCGACCCCTGCCCCGCTGGCGCCGACCGCGAGCGCACCGGCGATCTCCTTGATCGCAACGTCCTCGGTGGCGTTGATGGTGACCGCGCCGGCCGCGCCGCCGGTCACCGATTGCAGCGTGGTGTCGTAGACACCGGCGATGGTGGTGTTGTTGGCGATCTCGATATTGGCCATGCCGGCGATCGCCGCCGTGCCGGTCGAGAGCGCGCCGCCGACCGCATAGGCCTCGAAGCGGTTCTTGGTGTTGGCGCGAACGTCGAGCGCACCGCTCAAATTCAGTGCGGTGGTGTGCGGCGCACTGCCGCCCTCGTAGTGGTACTCGTCGCCGACATAGGCCAGGGTCCGGTTCGAGGAGACCTGGACCAGGAATGCCGCGCCGATCGCGGCCTGGCTGCCGTAAGCGCCGGAGCCGTTCGCGGAGAAGATGCCGGTGGTGTTGTTGGCGTTCACCGTCAGCGACGAGGCCGTCAGCGCGCCGCCGTCGACATAGGCTTCCGTCGTCGCCTGGAAGACGTTCAGCCCGACCGAGCCGGTGTTGAAGCCGACCGCGATCGAGGACGCATCCTGCTCCGCATTGGCCTTTACGGTAACGGCGCCGACCGTCGCGCTCGACGACTGGACGCCGCCGACCGTGGCGTTGGTGATATAGGCGAAGGTCTGGCGCGACATGGTGGTGCTGATGACGGTGGCGCCACCGCCGCCATTGCCGGTGGGCGGAACGATGCCTGCACCGAACGCGCCGGAATAGGAGAAGCTCGAGGCGGCGACCTCTATCTGCGGCGCCAGCGCCGACGAGGTCAGGCGCGTGTCGATGGCGGCGCTGTCGATATAGGCCCTGGTCGCCCCGCTCATCACGTTGGTGATCGGATTGATCATGATCGCGATGCCGCTGCTCGCGGCGAGCGAGGCAACGTTGGTCACGACCGCCTGGTGCGAGCTCGCGACCACGGCAAGACCGCGCACGTTGTCCTGGTTCTCCGAGAGATCCGGCGTATCGTCGGTCGGCGCGTGGGCGGCGCCGAGGTCGAAGGCATGGACGAGCGTGCCGTTGTTGACCGACAGCGTATCCGTGGTGCTGGTGCCGAGCGCGTCGACCTTGGTATTCGCGCCGCTGATGAAGGCCGCCGTGGTCCCGGTGATCTGGTTGGTCACCAGCGAGCCCGCACCGCCGGCCGCGCCCTTGCTGATCGACACGGCCCCGGCGAACACCGCCGCCTTGTCGTTGTTGCCGGCGATCACGCCGACATTGTTGGTGGCGGTGACGTCGGCGCCGTTGACGCCGTTGGTGCCGGCGGCGGTGATGCTGGCGGTGACGTTGGTCCCCATCAGATTCGTGGCGACCGACCCTGCAAGTCCCACCTGCGAGGACATGGCGACGCCGACGGCCACGGTCGAGATGCTCGCGTTCGAGCTTGCGCCGATTGCGACGTTGGCGGAGGCGATCAGCTTGGAGCCGGTGACGCCGGCGCTGACATTATTGGCGATGCTGCTGTTGACAAGCGCCAGGCCGGCGGCGCTGCCTTGCGTCGAAGCTCCGGCCACGGCGGCGGTGCCGGTGATGCTGGAACTGTCGGTCGCGGTGACGGAAATGTTGCGGGCCGTAACCGACGATTGCGTCGCGCTCGACAGATTATTGCCGATGGAAGCCGAGACGGTATTGGCGATGCTGCTGATCGTGGTGCCGCCGACCCCGGCAAACTGCCCGGTTGCAAGTCCGAAGCCGATCGTGACCGCCTGGATCTTCGACGAATCGACCGCGCTCACGCTGACATTGCCGTTACTGCCCGCCGACATCAGGACGTTGGCGATAGAGGCCGAATGGGTGGTCGCGATGGTGTTATAGACGATCGAGGCGCCGACATTGTTCTTGCCGGCCTGGATCAGGCCGGCGACGGAGATGATGCTGGCCCCAGGCCCGTTGCCCGTGCCGTCGTTGAGCGCAGCCGCGCCGAAGTCGATGCAGTTCTGCCCGCCCGTGCCGCCGGCAACCGTGCAGGTGTCCGAGGCGAGAAGATTGTTGTTCGACTTCTTGACGAGGTTTCCGAGCGCCGTATCCAGCGCCGACACTGCACCGCTGTCCGCCAGCACCGTCACGCGGCCGACGTTGATGCTCACCGTTGCGCCGCTGCTGATATAGGCCGTCGTGGTCGGCGAGATCTCGCTGACGACGATCGCGCCGGCGAGTCCGTTCGACCCCGCCCCGCCCGAGGCCGCGCCGGCCGCAATCACGCTGGCGCTGGCGGCCATCACCAGCAGTGTGTCGTAGTTCGAGATCGAGCTGCTGCGGATATGCGCGTCCGTCGCGTTTGCGCCCGTTGGATCGGCAATCGACGCATAGGTCAGCCCGATGCCGACGCCGGCCTGGCCGCCCGAGATGTACAGCGAGCCGCCGCCAATCGCGACGTTCGTGGTCTGGTAGGCGTCGACCTCGAGCGCGCGGTTGACGCCCGTGGACTGGCCCGTGATCGTCGAGCTCTCGATATAGGCATTGGCGCTGTCGGTGATGATGCCGACCGAGGCCGACAGCGACGCCGCGTTGGATTTCGATCCCGCGACGCCGATGGCAACGACCATTTCCGAGCCGCCATTGAGCGCCTGCACCGTCACCGAACTCTGATTGTTCATGGTGGTGCCGTAGATGTAAGCGAGCGTTGCATTGCTCGACATCGCCGCGGCGATCGCACCGCCGATCGCGGCTCCTTGCGCGGAGGCGCCGGCCAGATTGAGCGCCGCCGAGCCGGAACCATTGTTGAGCATGGTGTCGTTGAGCGCCTGGACGATCGTGTTGGTCACCACGGCGCCGGTCGCGGTGTACTTGTTGACCGTCGTGTTCCTGATATAGGCGCTGGTGCCGAGCGAGACGTCGCTGATCGACGAGCTGCCGGCGAGATCGATGCTGAAACCTTCGGTGCTCGATCCCGAGGTCGAGCCGATCTTGCTCGCGGCCGTCGTAACGCCTCCGGCCCCTCCGGTCGCACCAGCGCCGGCCGCACCCGCCTTGTCGGAGAAGCTGGATGCCTGCGGCTCGGAGATCGAGGCGGCGACGGCAGCTGCGGTGATGCGCCCCGAGGTGGTCGCACTGAGCGTCAGATTGTCGACGTTGACGGCTCCGCTGCCGCCGCCCGTGCCGGCAAACGGGTCGTCGGCGCTGAACGGACCTGGGCGAATGTCGGAATGATTGTCGCCGATATAGGCCGAAGTGTCGGCATTTGCGCCGAGATAGGCGACCGCCAAACCGACCGCCGAGCCTCCGCTGGTGTTCCTGCTCATGGCACCGGCCAGCGTCACCACCGACAGATCCTGCTGTGCCAGGATCCCGACCGTCGGCGCATAGACGGTGGCCTGGCTCGAGATCGACGCATGCGTCGTGTTGTTCAGGAAGCCGAGCGAGGTGATGCCGTTCAGCGCCAGCGCCCCGGCGGCCTTGCCGGACGTCGGGGCCACCGCGACGAACCGGTCGGAGGTGATCGCGTTGACGGCGATGTCGTCCGCCGCGCGCACCGTCGCCCGATCCGAAATGCCGGCGATGGTCTTGGTGTTGAACTGGACGAAGTTGAGCGCGCCGCCGACCGAGGAGCCGCCGGACGTGTTGCCCGTCAGAAAGCCGAGCGTGCCGACATTGCCGGCTGCGTCGATCGACGCCGTGGTCGTGGTCGCCGCGATCTGGATGCTGGCGTCGTAGCTGTGGAGATCGCCATTGTCCATGCCGGCCGACCAGCTGCTGCCGCAGGCCGCGGTCGTGCAGGTCGCGGTCAGGCTCGCGCTGCCCGCGACCCAGGCCGTCGTGTTGTTGTTCACGACGAAATGGTTCAGCGAACCGGCGATCCCGATCGTGTCGCCGGCATCCGCGGTGGCGTTGGCGTAACTGGTCAGGATGTTGCCGCCGACGCCGAGGTTGCCGTTGAGGTGGCTCAGCACCGCACCCAGCCCGTCCCACTTCAGCCATGTATTGGTGATGGGCAGTTCGGTGGTGGCGTCGACGGCGATGTTCGCCGCGTTGATCAAGACTCCGTTGCCGACATAGGCATTCGAATTGTGGGTGAAATTGCCCCAGGCGACGGCCGCGCTGATGGCCGTGCTCTCGCCGGACACCACGTCCTTGGTGATTGCGCTGGCCGTCGCATTGCTGCGAACGCCGCGGTCGATGACGTTGCTGGCGACGGCCACATTGCCGCTGGCATAGATGCTCGGCGCACCACCGCTGGGATTCTGCGCGATCGCAGCCGTCGCGCTCTGGGTGCTGTTGGCCAGGGAAAGTGCGGCCGCAGCCTTGAAATTGAAGTTCAGCGGCATCAGCGAGGACATGTGGTCCTGGATGATCGACGTCGGTGCGGTGACGGCGCGCAGCCCCCGTTCGATCGCCGCGATCAGCGCCGGCAGCCCGGCGATGGACGAAGCCATGGTGGAGTTGCTGGTGGTGTCGGACGTCGCCTCGACCAGAACGGAGGCGTTCATCCGGTTGGCCGCATCGGTTCCGAGCGATGCGCCGAGGGTCGCAGTCACGGACGTCGTGATGTCACTGATGGCGAACGCTCCGCCGACGCCGCCGCTCGCCCCCAGTCCGGGTGCGGCAACCGACGTTGCGCTGGTCGAGAACGAGTTGTTATTGATCGCGCGCACCTTCAAGGTGCTGCCGCTCGTGTTCACGGTCCCGGCAGCGATGTGCGCGCCGCTCTCGACATTTGCGATCGTCGTCACCGATCCCTTGGAATAGGCCACGGTCGGGACGATCTGCGCGCTGGTCGACGCCGCGAGCGCGGAGACGGCGATGGTGGCGTCGTTGAGCGCCTTGATCTCGAGGTTGCCGCCCGCATTGACCGTCGCGCCGGAGGCCACGTTGGTCGTGGCGACGCCGTCGATCTTGCCGACCACCACGCCGGCCGCGACCGGCGTGAGGCTGCCGAGCAGGGTGGACGCGATCGCCGGATCCGAGGCGGTCTCCGATGCATGCGCGGAAATGGTGACATCGCCGCGGCCGTTGATGTCGGCATGGCTGTTGATGTTGATGGTCGCCGTGGCGCTGGCCGCAACATAGCCGCCGTTGAGGCCCAGCAGCGAGCCGGCCAGCGCCGAGCCGACGAGCGCCAGCGCCCCGACCGGCGAACCGTCGAGGAAACTCGACACGGCGGTCGAGGTCGCGGTGATCGAGACGGTGCCGCCGGTGATCTTGCCGTCGACCGTGATCGCGGTGGACGCCGTGGCCTGACCGGACAGCTTGATGTCGCTCGCCGTCGCCCGCAGCGTCACATTGCCGTCGGCGTAGGGGGTCCCGCCGAAATTGACCGACTGGGCCAGGATCTGTGCGCCATTCATGATCTCGATGTTCGGCGCGTCGATGATGACATTGTTGGCGTTGCCGGTCGAATGGCCGGAGCCGTCGAGACGGCGGGCGTCGATCATCGCGTGCGCGGCGAGCGTGATGGAATGATCGGCCTGGATCAGGTAGTCGGCACCGGCGCTGAGCCCGGCGAGCGCATTCGCGATCGAGCTGTTGGAGAGCGTCACGCCGGTGTCGCCCTGGCTGGCATCGCCGACCACCAGGTCGATCGGATCGAACAGCAGCGTGCCGGCCTTGCCGTTCGGCGCGGCAACGTTGACCGCAACGCCGCGGCCGACATCGATGATTCCGTTGGCGCTGAAGTCGACCAGGCCGCCATTACCGGTCTTCGAACTGGCGTTGAACCTGGCTCCACCCGCCACGGTCAAGTTCTGCGCCGCCTTCAGGCGGATCTCGCCGGCATTGCCCGTCCTGCTCGCGATGTCGAGCCTGGCGTTGCCGCCGATACCGATATTGTTGCCGGCCTGGACGGTGATGTTGCTCGGCGTCGCGGTCTTGCTGTGCGCGGCGAGGCGTCCGTTGACGCGAGCGTTGTTGACGGCGCCGATATGGATCGATCCGTTGCTGACGGTGATCGCGCCGGCGCTGCGCAGGCCCTTCGAGTTGACCGAGGCTGCGAACTTCGTGGCATGGTCGAGATTGGCGATGTCGCGCTGGCTGGCGCCGGCGACATAGACGTTCTGCCCGGTCAGGCGCACGCCGTCCTGGGCGTTGACCCGGCCGTAGATGCGGATGTTGCCGTCGGGCGAGACCGGGAACGAGCCGGCCATGAGGTTGCCGACGGCCGAGTGGTTGATCTGCCCGTTCGTGCCGATCACGCTGTCGGTGAACTCGCGCGTCGGCGTCGAGACGTTGAGGCTGCCGACATTGACCACGCCGCTGCGGCCGACCACGAATCCCTTGGGATCGGCGAAGTAGACGTTGCCGCCGATCGCACCGTTCATATAGGAGTTCAGCGTGCCGTTGACGTAGACGGGGGCGTCGCGAACGATGTTGACGAGATTCTGCGTGCCCGTCGGCAGTTGCAGATTGACCGTGTTGCCCTGCCCGACGCTGAACTGCGAGAACGAGTTGAAGGCGTTGTTGCCGGAGACCGTCGAGGTCGTGACATTGGTGACGCTGCCGGAGGTCTGCAAGGACGTCCCGGTGCGCCCATCCGGCACGATGACGTTCGCCGTCTGCGCCTGACCGCGGACGCTGTACACCGGCAGGAAGATCATCTGCATCGCGCAGAGCAGAGACATCGAGCGGAACTGCGCAAGTCCGCGCAGGCCCCGTTCGTCAGCGTCTCGCGTCGCAGATGGTCCGCGCATTTCAGATCCTCTTCATCGGCATTGGCGCCGATCCACGATGGGGTGGGAGAATGTTGCGATCGCCAGACCTTTAGAACTGGCCGGGCGGAAGCTTGAAGATGTCGGGGCTCTTGGCGTCGGCGACGTAGAACAGCAGCAGGCTGGTCGGCGTCAGCACGCGGTTGTTGTCCTTGGTCTCGAACGTGCCCTGGAGCAGCAGGATGACCGAGCGATCCCTGGCGTCGCTGCCGCGGAACATGACGATGCCGCCGGCGACGGGCATGTTGACCGCGATGGAGTCGGGCTTGAAGCCTTCGCCCATGAAATGGGCGCGCAGGATGTTGGCGTTGGAGAACAGCTTCTCGGGCGTCATCGCCGCGTCGGTCCCCTTCGACCAGACCGCCCCGACCTGGATCAGCGACTTCGACTTGTAGCCGAACACGTAGGAGAGCTCGGCGGTGCCGCCGTTCGGCAGCAGCTCGGGAACGGGGAGCAGCAGGCTGCGCGTCAGCTCGGACGCGTTGTCCTGGACCTTGATCGCATCGGGCTTCGGGGCGAAGTCCTTTGCCATCGCCGCGCGCACATCGGCCTCGTTCATGCCGAACTTGGCCGAGCGGAAGCCGTCGATCGCCTTGACCTTGTCCTCCGCTCCCGGCGCCTCCGCCGAGTTCGTCCCGGCGGCGACCGGCGTGCCGGCTGCGGAGGGAGCGCCGGCCGCCGCAGCTCTCGGTGCAGGTGCGGCCTTCTGCTTCGGCACGGCGCCCTGGGCCGCGAGCGGTCCGGCGGCAACGGAGGTGAGCAGGCCGACGACGGCCGGAATGAGATAGAGTTTGCGCATCGGAAACCTTCGAAACAACTTGAAAGAACGCTTTCCAAAAATCGGCAGCTGCGAAATCGACTTCCCCAACCCGTCACCGCAACAGAGGCGGAGAATGTTGCAACGCCGAAAGACGTTACAAGACGCCGTCGAGGGGACTAAGATCGAAACAACGACTCTCGGCCCGCGTACGAATACGGTATCGGGCTGCCAAACGCTGCGAATGAACATTCACAAGGGCATTTTTTGATCAATTGTGAACGCCGGCCGTTCGCGCTAAGCATCCGGACTGGGGCGAGCCAGCATGCAAAGAACTCCATGACCGAACGGCCTTCCGCGCTCGCGGTCGATCGCCGCGGCTTCATTCGTCTTGCGGGAGCAACCGCCGCGGGATGGATCGCGCTCGGCGCAACGTCGGACCGCATGCGGATCGTCGCATCGTTGACCGCATTGCCGCTCGACGACGAGCTGACGAGGCGGAGCATGATCGACAGCGCGACCTCTCGCCTCGGCAATCTCGTCGTCGGCCTGAGACAGCGCGGCTGGGTCGAAGGCGTCAACTTCCGCCTCGAGCTGCGCTCGAGCTTCGGCGCACCGGACAGGCTGAAGGCGGCCGTTCAGGAACTGCTCGAGCTCAAGCCGGACGTGATCCTGACGGGATCGACCGTCGAAACCGCAGCGGTCCTTGCCGCCACCAAGACCGTTCCGGTCGTCTTTGCGACCGCCAACGATCCGGTCGGCAATGGCTTCGTCCAAAGCCTTGCCCATCCCGGCGGCAACGCGACCGGCTTCACCAACAGCACCGCCGAGATGGGCGGCAAATGGCTGCAACTGATCCGGGAGACGGTGCCCGACCTTGGGCGTGTCGGCGTTCTGTTCAATCCGGCGACCACGCCTCGGGCGGGACGCTTCTTCCTCGAGTCGATCGAGCAACAGGCGGCCGAGTCCGGCGTGTCGGTCCTCCCCGTCCCCGTCAATGTGCCGGCGGACATCGACGAATCCGTCAGCCGCTTCTCCGGACCGCCCAAGGCGGCGATGATCGCGCTGGTCGACAGCTTCCTCGTCGTCAACCGGCAGGCGGTCGTCGCGGCAGCGGCCAAGTATCGCGTGCCCACCATCTATCCGTTCCATTACTTCATGGATGCCGGCGGGCTGATGAGCTACGGGCCGACGCTGGAGGTGCGCTCGGCCGACTACGTCGATCTCATCCTGCGCGGCACCAAGGCAGGCGATCTTCCGGTACAGTCGCCGCGAAAGTACGAGCTCCTGATCAACCGCACGGTTGCCCGCTCGCTGGGATTGACGATTCCGTTCACGCTGCTCGCGCGCGCCGACGAGATCCGCGAGTGAACCGGACGGCCGACCAGGGAGACTTGCGGACACCTCCCGGACGGCTGTTCCGCAAATATCTCTACTCGATCCTCGCCCTCGCCTTTGCCGCGCTCGCCATCAACACCGGCTTCGACGTCTGGTTCTCCTATCGCGAGCAGAAGCAGCTGCTGGCGGCAACCCAGCGCGAGCAGGCAGCGTCCGCCGCGATCCAGATCGGCCAGTTCGTCGGCCAGATCGAGAGCCAGATCAGATGGCTCTCGCGGCTGCCGCCGGAGCTGTCGACCAACGAGGACGAGCGCCTCAACGCCATCCGTCTCCTGCGCCTCTCGCCGGCGATCGCCGAAATCGCCGAGCTCGACTCGCAAGGGCTGGAGCAGGTGCGCGTGTCCCGCCGTGTCGCCGACCGGATCGGCAGCAAGGCCGATCTGTCCGCCTCGCCCGCCTTCCGCGGCGCCAACGAAAGCCGCGCCTATTACGGGCCGGTCTATTTCTTCGCCGACACCGAGCCGTTCATGACGCTCGCCACGCGCGGCACCGGCCGCAATCCGAACGTGATCGTCGCCGAGGTCAATCTGCGTTTCATCTGGGACCTCGTCACCGGCATCAGGGTCGGCAACACCGGCAAGGCCTATGTGGTCGACCGCATGGGAGTCTTGATCGCGCATCCCGATCTGTGGCGGGCCCTGCAGCGCAGCGATCTGTCCGGCCATGCGGACGTACGCGCCGCGCTCGACGGCGTCGGGCCGCCCTCGGGCGGGTTGGTCAAGGAGGATCTGACCGGCCAGCGCGTGCTGTCGACCTATGCGACGGTGCCCTCGCTCGGCTGGCTGGTGTTCGTCGAGCTGCCGCTCAGCGAAGCCTATGCGCCGATCTATGCATCGATCGGCCGTTCGACCTTTCTCCTCGCCGTCCTGCTGGTCGGTGCGGTGCTGGTCTCGTTCTTCCTCAGCCGGCGCATGACGGGGCCGATCCAGCTGCTGACGCAGGGCGCGCGGCGGATCGGCAGCGGCGACCTCGGTCTGCGGCTCGCGATCAGAACCGGCGACGAGCTGGAGGCGCTCGGCGACCAGTTCAACCGGATGGCGGCGCACTTGCGCGAGTCCTACGCGACGCTCGAGCGCAAGGTGATCGAGCGCACCTCCGAGCTGGAGAAGGCTCGCGATCACGCCCTCGCCGAGCACGATTCCGCCGAGCGCGCGCGTAGCGCGGCGGTGACGGCCAACGAGACCAAGTCGCGCTTCCTCGCCGTCGTCAGCCACGAGCTGCGCACGCCGCTGAACGGCGTCATGGGCGTGCTGCAACTGCTCGACGACGGCAGCCTCGGTGAGGCGCAGCGGCGCCACCTTGCGACCGCGGCCGCGTCGGGCGAGACGCTGATCGCGCTGGTCGACACCATCCTCGAATATGCGCGCCTGGAGGCCAGTGCGGAGACGCTGGAGCCTCGCAATTTCCGCCTCGACCAGCTGATCGAGACCGCCGCCGAATTGATGCGTCCGCAGGCCCTCGGCAAGGGACTGACCTTCGATCTCGCCTGCGATGCGCAGGTCCACGTCTCAGTACATGGCGATCCCGTCAGGCTCAATCGCATCCTGCTCAACCTGATCGGCAACGCCGTCAAGTTCACGCCGTCGGGCGGGATCGCCGTGGTCGCAGCCGCCGAGCGGCACGACGATCATGTCCTGCTGCGAATTGCCGTTCGCGACACCGGCATCGGCATCGCACCCGACATGCACGAGCGGATCTTCGAGGATTTCGTCCAGGCCGACGACAGCATAGCGCGGCGGTTCGGCGGCACGGGCCTCGGCCTTGCGATCGCGCGGCGCCTCGCCCACCTGATGCGCGGCCAGTTGACGGTTGTGAGCACGCCGGGCGCGGGCAGCACGTTCAGCTTCGAGGTGCCGCTGGGCCTGGCCGCAAGCGGCATCGCGCCAGGCGTGCTGCCGCGGCCGTCGCGGTCGCGCCGCGTGCTGCTGGTCGACGACGATCCGGTCAATTGCGAGGTCGGGGAAGCGATCCTGAAGCGGCTCGGCCATCACCCCACGATCGCCAGGAACGGCGCATCGGCCGTCGCGCTCGCTCGCGATCGTCCGTTCGACGTCATCCTGATGGATCTGCACATGCCCGACATGGATGGCATCGAAGCTGCGACCCGGATCGGCGCGCTCGGTCTGCCAGACATCCCGCGCATCATCGCGGTGACGGCGGACGTATCGTCCGGCGCGCGCGAGCGGCTCGCGGACGCCGGCATCGTCCGGATCATCGGCAAGCCGATCCTGATCGGCGCGTTGCGCGAGGCGATCGAGGACGATCCGGAGGCCGAGCCGGCCGCCGCGCAGCTCGCCGCGGGCGCCTTGATCCACCGGCATTTTCTCGACGACCAGCGCGAGCTGCTGGGCCCGACCAAGATCGCAAAGCTGCACCATCTGCTGCAGGCAACCAGCGACAGGCTGATCGCCGACATCGTCAGCGCCGCGGCAGCCGGCGATCACAAGCAGCTGGCGCGTTCCGCGCACCAGCTCGGCAGCGCCGCCAGCGCGCTCGGCCTCGTCCGCCTGTCCGAACGCTGCCGCGAGGTCGAGCTGGCGGCGCCCTCGTTGTCTCCTGCCGAATGCGAAGATGCCGCGCACGAGCTCGCGGCGCTTCAGGTGGCCTCGATGAAGGCATTGGACGAATTGCTGCGGCCAGCCGAGCAGCTCTCGGTCAGGTAAGATGCGCCCTCATCGACGCGGGATGCGTCGCCGACATCAAATGATCGACATCGGCGGCGACGCGTTTCTCCAGGAAGCCCATCACCGCCTTGATGCGGGCGATGTGCAGCAGATCCTCGTGAACCGAGAGCCAGATGTCGCGGACGGAAAAATAATTGGGCAGGATCGGGCGCAGGTCCTTGTTGTGGGCCGCCACGTAGGACGGCAGCATGGCGATGCCGAGCCCGTTCGATGCCGCGACATACTGCGACACCAGGCTGGTGCTGCGAAATACGACATGGGCCGGCCGCAGAATGTCGGACAGCCAGCGGTTCTCCTTGATATGGATGTGCTCGTCGATGAAATCGATGAAGTCGTGGTTGTCGAGGTCCTTCAGATCGGCCGGGGCTCCCGCGCGCTGCAGATAGGCATTGGAGGCGTAGAGAAAGATCCTGAACTCGCCGATCTTCTTGACCGACAGCCGCCTTCCCTTCGGCCTGAAAAAGCTGATGAAGATGTCGGCCTCGCGGCGCGTCATGTCGAGCAGGCGCGTATCGGTGATCAGCTCGACCTGGATCGAGGGCCAGGCCTTGCTGAAGGCGGCCATGCAGCCCGTCAGGTACATGCTGCCGATGCCTTCCATGGCGGCAATTCGCACCGCTCCGGCCGCGTCCGCCTTCTCGGAGCCGACCACCGTCTCGATGATGGCGTTGGCGTTGTTCTCCATGCCTTCGGCGAACTGGAGCAGCCGCAGCCCCGCCTCGGTCAAGGCGAAACCTGATTTGCTGCGCTTGAACAGCGTGGTGTTGAGGCTGCGTTCGAGCTCCCTCACCCGCCGGCTGACGGTTGTGTGGTCCACCTTCAGCTTCTGGCCGGCGCGAACGAGGTTACGGGTGCGCGCGACCTCCAGGAAGAAGATCACGTCGTCCCAATTGTAGCGCAGCGTTCGCGCAGCCTTCGCCATCTCGGCCGTCCTGATATGCCCGTTCGCGAGCTTCGGCATCTAACCCTCGCTAGTTTCGGGCATATCGGCAGGCACGGCAATCGTCAGGCGGCAATGATCGGGGCGTAGGTCTCGACCAGCCGGTTGGCGAACATATCGACCTTCGGGATCATCAGCTTCTGCCGGCAGACCGCGAGATCGATGTGCTTGGGCATCACGGCGCCAAGCTTGAACACGCGCGGCGCGACGACGTTGATGTCCCAGAGCGGAAAGCCGGTCGGGGGGATCACAAGGCTGCCGCCCGGATAGGGCGAATCGACGCGGTTCGCCAGCACCACCGCGACCCGGTTGTCCTCGGCCCTCGGGATCGCCAGCAGCTCCCGTTCGAACGGCTCGCGCAGCGAGGCCGGCCACAAGATGATGTCCGCGGCCGCGATGCCGAGGCAGCGCGAGACCTCGGGAAATACGGCGTCATAGCCGGACATGACACCGATGCGGCCGAACGGGGTCTCGAACACCGGATAGTGATCGCCCGCCCTCGCCCATTTGCGCTCCTCGGCCGTCAGGTGGGCCTTGCGATATTTCCCGACCTCCTTGCCGTCGGGCCCGATCAGGAATGTCGTGACGTAAAGGCCCGCTGCGGCCCGCTCCACCGTGGGCAGCGCGATCAGGCACTGGTAGCGGGAGGCGATTGCAGCGGTCTTGGCCAGCAGCGACGTCGTCTGGTCGGCCAGGGCCACGGCCTCCGCCGCGTTCGGGATCGCGGACGGGCAGAAGGCATATTCCGGCAAGGTGAGAACCTTGATGCCGAGCTTGGCCGCGTGATCGACCATGTCGAACACGTCCTCGGCCGTGCCGTCCCTGGTCACGTGCATCTGCACGGCCGCGACCTTGGCGACGGACTTCGCGGGGATCAGCGGCTGCTCCGCGATCCGGTACACCGGCGTCTTCTCGTACGGCAGCGCCATCAGGCCGTAGGTTTCCGGACGGCGGTCGGCGATCTTGTCGTTCGCCGAATAGATCGACTTGTCGTGCGCGGCGTCGAGATCGACGTCGGCAATCGCCATGCCGTGGGTATCGTACGGCACCTTCGACAGCACGCGTCCCTTGGGATCGACGATCATGCTGCCGCCGGGATAGTAGATCGACCGCTCATAGCCGGCCTTGGTCGCCGCCACCAGCCACAAGCCGTTCTCGTAAGCGCGCGCCGGGCCCCACATGTCCGCCTGGTCCATCGCGAAGAAGTTCGCCATGTCGACGATCACCTCCGCGCCCTGCATCGCCATCGCGCGGAAGATCTCCGGGATTCGGCCGTCGAAGCAGATCAGCAGGCCGATCTTGCCGAGGTCGGTGTCCACCACCGGACAGCCGCGCTCGCCGAACGCAAACCAGTTCTGATCGTGGGTGGCGAGGAACTGCTTGTGATAATGGCAGACGGTCTCGCCGTTCCGGCCGAACATGATGCCGGTGTTGAAGATCTTCTCCTTGTCCGGATCCCACTCGGTGACGCCGCTGGCGATATAGATGCGGTGCTTCCTGGCGAGCGCCGACAACGCCGTCACGAACGGGCCGTCCGACATCGTCTCGGCGAGCTCGCGGCAGTGCTCGGCGGAATCGAACAGGTAGCCGGTGTCCATGCACTCGGGGAACACCACCAGCTCGGCCCCCTGCCTCACCGCATCCTCGACGTATTGCGTGGCCAGCGCGATGTTGTGGTCAAAGTCGCCCAAACGGGCAAGCGTCTGGACGGCGGCAGCGCGGAAACGGCGCTTCGTCATGTTGGTCTCCATCTATCTTTCGAAGGTTGATCGAATTAGTCTCGCTTGACCTCGCGCCAGAAGCGGTCGAGGCAGTGGCGTTTCAGGGTGATGAAGCCCTCGCCGGTGGTGACGTCGAGGTCGCGCGGCCAGGGCAGATCCACCGGAACGATCTCCGCCACCCGCGTCGGCCGGCGCGTCAGCAGCACGACCTGGTCGGCGAGCTGGATGGCCTCTTCGAGATCGTGCGACACCAGCAGCATCGTGGTCTTGAGCTTCATGAAGATGTGCTGAAGCCGCTCGCGCATGAACAGCGTCATCTCGTAGTCCAGCGCGGAGAAGGGCTCGTCCAGGAACAGCACCTCGGGCTCGGTCACGAGCGCGCGCAAGATCGAAACCGTCTGCTGCTGGCCTCCCGACAGGGTGTAGGGATAGGCGTTGAGGTCGAACGGAACGTCGAAATCCGCGAGCAGCTTTTCGACGCGCCGCCGCCGCTCCTTGCGGTCCACCCCGATCACCTTCAGCGGATAGTGGATGTTGTCGATCGCGCGCATCCAGGGAAACAGCGCTTCCCTGTAATTCTGGAAGACGTACGATATCCTGGTGTCCCGGATGGTCTGGCCGTCGTAGAGCACCTCACCCGCATCCATCGGCATCAGGCCGGAGATCATGTTGATGAAGGTGCTCTTGCCGCAACCGTTCGGCCCGAACACCGAAATGAACTTCCCCATCGGCAGGTCGATCGAGAAGTCGTCGTAGATCGTCGTGCCCTGGAACTTCTTACTCAGGCCACGCACGGTGACGTAGGCCTGCCGCGGCCTGGGCGGCGGAACAGGTGACGGGCTCTCGGCGGCTGGCCGGTCCACGCTACGGATCGCAGTCACGTTCCCCATCGGATGATCCAATCAGTTGCCGAGATCGGACTTGGCGAGGAGCTTGTCCTTGACGTTGATCGGACCTGCGACCACGCCCTCCTTGATGAAGACGTCGACCAGCGCCTGATACGACTTCAGGTCGGTGTCGTTGAGGTCCTTGAAGCCGCGCAGATAAGGCTGCGCCAGAAGCTCGAGCTGATCCTCCTTGATCGGCGTGTACTTGGTGAGGATCGGCTTGTACTTCTTGAAGTCGGCGTTCACGAGGTCGGTCGCCTCGTCGATCGCGGCAACCACCTTGCGCGCAACCTCGGGCCGCTCCTTCAGGAACTTCGTGGTCATCAGCGAGGCTCCGGAATAGAAGGGATCGGCAATCACGCGCGCGACCGGATTGGTCATGGCGCGGGCCGCCTTGCCCGAGGCGACGGCGATCGATCCGACCGGCTCGAGCGACAGCGTCGCGTCCACCGTGCCCCCGACCACGGCCGGGACCTGCATCGCGACCGCAAGGTCGACCAGCTTGACGTCGGTATCGGGATCGAGCCCCGCCGAGCGGACCATGTGGCGGGAGATGGTGCGCCACTGAATGCCCGGGACGTGGCCGAGCGACTTGCCCTTGAGGTCGGCAAAGCTCTTGATCGGGCTGTCCGGCTTGACGATCAGGCCGTCATTGATGCGGTCGACGGCAATGCCTCCGCCCTGAAGGCCGAACACCTTCAGCTTGCCCGGAAATTTGGCCTCCGCGATCATCGCGATGCCGGCCGCCGCGCCCGGAGGACCGAAGTCGGCACGCTCCGCGATCAAGGCATCGATGATCTGGTTGGGCGCTTCCATCTTGGTGGAAACGATCTCGATGCAGGCCTTTTCGAACAGCTTCTCTTCCAGAGCGACGTAATAGGCCGTGGTCTGCATGATCGGCAGCCAGACTGCCGTCACCTTCTCGGTCTTGTCGCAGGCCGCATCCGCGCCGGTCGCACCAAACAGGAACGTGGACGTCGCGAGCGCCGCAAGAAATCTCTTCGTCTGCATGTTGGCCTCTTCGTGTTTAGATTGGCTGACTATCTGCCGGACCAGTGAATGAACGAGCGTTCGATCATCAGGAGCATGAGGTTGAGCCCGTATCCCATCGCGCCCGCGATCAGGATGGAGCCGTACATGTCGGTGAGCGAGTACGAGATCTGCGCATCGATGATGCGGTGGCCGATGCCGTCGGTGGCGCCGATGAACATCTCGGCGACGATGATTACGACGAGGGCGAGCGACACCGCGGTGCGCAGGCCGACGAAGGTCTGCGGCAGGGTCTCGTAGAAGATGACGTCCTTGAAGATGCGGAGCGACGAGGCGCCCATCGAGCGGGCCGCGAGGATCCGGGTCTGGCGGGCATTCATCACGCCGTAGGCGACGTTGAAGACGATGACGAGCCAGGCGGCGAAGGCGGCGACGGCGATCTTGGCGAAATCGCCGAGGCCGAACAGCAGCAGGAAGAGCGGAAACAGTGCGGTTGCCGGCGTGGAGCGGAAGAAATCGACCAGGAATTCGACCGAGCGATAGATCGCGGCCTTGGCGCCGAGCACGATGCCGATGGGAACGCCCGCGACCACGGCGATCAGGGTCGAATAGCCGACGCGTGCGATGGTGTGGAGGAAATCGCCGGTCATCTTGCCGGCTGCGATGCTGGCCGCGGTATCGCGCAGCGTGTCGACCGGCGACGGCAGCAGATCCTTGTTGACCAGCTGTCCCTTGAACGCGATCCACCACAGCGCGAACAGCAGCAGCGGACCTATCGCGAGCTCGATGGCGCGCTTCACTCTTGGATTCGAGATCGCCTGACTGAGTTGTTGCATCGGCATCCTCGTGAACTCTGCGGCTTGCTTCGCACTCTCCGCCGCGAGCACGAGAAGTGTTGGCTGCAGCGACGCGAAAGAAAATGGCGAGATGTGCAATCGATCGTGCAGGAATGCATATTGAAATCAATCTTCCGGATGATTGATTTGCAGGCTTGCAGTGCCTGTTGCTTAGGCAAACCGCGCCTTTTCGCCCAGCAGAACAGCAGGGCGATGGCGGATGGCAATTGCCTACCGTCGGCCAATTTGCGGTCGGAGACCTTACCGGCGGCTCACGCGATGCCGTCGTGGGATCCTCAGCGCGTTCGCACGCCCTCGTCCTCGCGGCCGAAACGCTCGACGAGGAAGTCGATGAACAGCCGCACCTTCACCGACAGATGCCGCGTCGGCGGGTACACCGCATAGAGCGCGAGCGGCGGCGCGGCATAGTCGTCCAGCACGGTTCGCAGCTCGCCCCTCTTCAACGCATCGGCGGCGATGAACTCCGGCAGCAGCGCCAGCCCCCTGCCCTTGATCGCGACGTCGCGCAGCACCTCGGCATTGTTGACGCAGAGCGACCAGGCCGGCTGGATCCAGTGGTCGCCGTCGCTGCCTGTGAGCTTCCACTGATTGCCGGTCAGCAGGAAGCCATAGGTCAGCGAATTGTGCTCGCGCAGATCCTGCGGATGTTTTGGCGTGCCGTGCCGCGAGAGATAGTCCGGCGAAGCGCAGATCATGCGCGATACCGGCATGATCTTTCGCGCGATCAGGCTCGAGGATTCCAGTTCCGCGATCCGCAGCGTCACGTCAAAACCGTCCTGGACGGGATCGAGCAGGTCGTCGCTGAGCACGATCTGCAGCTGCAGCTCCGGGTATCGCGCCATGAAATCGGCGAGCACCGGACCGAGCCGCATGGTGCCGAACGACATCGGCGCGTTGACGCGCAGCAGCCCGCGCGGCGCCGATTGCGCCTGCGTCACCGCCTGGTCGGCCGCCTCGACCTCCGAAAGGATGACGAGCGCGCGCTCGAAATAGCGCTTGCCGTTCTCGGTCGGGCTGGCGTGCCGCGTGGTCCGGATCAGCAACTGGACGCCGAGGCTCTCCTCGAGGTCGGCGATGTACTTGCTGATCGCCGAGCGCGACAGCCGCAGCTGCCGGCCAGCTTCCGCGAAGCTGCCGCTTTCCACCACCTTCACGAAGGCGCGGAGGCTGCCGAGCTTATCCAAGGGCCGCCTTCGCCGATTGTTTCCAAATCGTAGACATAGCCGTCATATTTGCATGGATTGTCTCCAATCCAAAGCGGAACAATATTTCTGCCAGAGCAAGACGCTCCCCCGAACTCAGGAGGACGACCATGTCTGGACTGCACCATGTCACCGCGATCGCCGGCGACCCCATCCGCAATTTCGGCTTCTACACCCGGGATCTGGGCCTGCGCTTCGTCAAGAAAACGGTCAATTTCGACGATCCCGGCACCTATCACTTCTATTATGGCGATGAGACCGGCCGCCCCGGCACCATCCTGACCTTCTTCCCATGGGCCGGCGTGTCGCCCGGACGCCGCGGCGTCGGCGAGACTCATCAGACCGCCTTCCGCGTGCCGCAGCGCTCGCTCGGCTATTGGACTCAGCGCTTCACCGAGAAGGGCATTGCCTATGAGGCGCTGGAGAAGCGCTTCGGCGAGTCCGTGCTGCCGTTCACCGACCCTGACGGCATGGCGCTCGCGCTGGTCGGCATTCCCGGCGCCGAAGCCGAGCCCGGATGGAGCAATGGCGACGTGCCGGCCGAGCATGCGATCCGCGGCTTCCACGGCGTGACCCTGCTGCTCGACAGCGCGGCGAAGACCGCCGCCGTTCTCACCGACGTGTTCGGCTTCAAGGAGACCGGCCGCGAGGGCTCGGTGATCCGCTTCAAGGCCGCGGGCGATGCGCAAGGCAGCATCGTCGACATCTACGAGGCCAAGGGATTCTTGCGCGGGCATCAGGGCGGCGGATCGGTGCATCACATCGCGTTCCGCGCGGCTGACGATGCCGAGCAAGGCCGGATGGCGCAAAAGCTCGTGAGCAATCACGGCCTGCATCCGACCGAGCAGAGGGACCGCAACTACTTCCGTTCGATCTATTTCCGCGAGCCCGGTGGCGTGCTGTTCGAGATCGCAACCGACATCCCCGGCTTCGCCGTCGACGAGCCCGTCGCGACGCTGGGACGCGACCTCAAGCTGCCTGCATTCCTCGAGCAGCACCGCAAGCAGATCGAGGACGTGCTGCCGAGCCTGGAAGAGACCGTGTCATGACCGAGAGCACCTTCATCCATCGCTTCGAGCCCGCGACCCGCGCGGGCTCCCCTCCGCTGCTGCTGTTGCACGGCACCGGCGGCGACGAAAACGACCTGCTCGGGCTCGGCAAGATGATCTCGCCCGGCTCCGCCCTGCTCGCGCCGCGTGGACGCGTGCTCGAGCACGGCATGCCCCGCTTCTTCCGCCGTCTCGCGGAAGGCGTATTCGACGAGGAAGACGTGCGTCGCCGCGCGCAAGAGCTCGGCGACTTCGTGAGCGAGGCGCGGCAGCGTTACGGCATTGCCGCGCCCGTTGCGGTCGGCTTCTCCAACGGCGCCAACATCGCCGCCGCGCTGTTGTTGCTGGAGCCTGACGTGCTTGCCGGCGCGATCCTGCTGCGCGCGATGGTGCCGCTGTCTGATCCGCCAACGGCCGGTCTCGCCGGAAAGCCGATCTTGCTGCTGTCCGGTCAGGGCGACCCGATCGTGCCGGCCGACAATTCGGCCAGGCTTGCGGCCCTGCTCTCGCAAACTGGCGCGAGCGTGACCCACAGGATCCTGCCCGCGGGCCATCAATTGTCGCAAGCCGACGTGACGCTTGCGCGCGACTGGATCGGCAATGTCGAGGCGAAAGCCGCATGAGAGAGGCGGCGCATCGTTTTCCGAACGATGCGCCGCCGCCTTCACTCAGATGGAGAATCGAGTTACCGGGCTTCGGCGATGTCCGGTCCAGACGAGGGCATCTTCGCGTTGGCTGCCAGGGACCGGTTCGACGGCGATGCCGGGTCCGGCAACCGGAAAGCGGCGTCGGACGGCACGCCCTGGGATGGTCGACGCGCAGCACTCGTCGGAAGCACGATCACTTTCGCGCCGATCTTCACCCGCTCATAGAGATCGACGACATCCTCATTGGTGAGCCGGATACAGCCGGACGAAACCCGCTTGCCGATCGTATCGGGCTTGTTGGTGCCGTGAATTCTATATTCGGTGTCGCCCAGATACATCGCCCGGGCGCCGAGCGGGTTGCCGGGGCCACCTGCCATGAACCGCGGCAGATAAGGCTGACGGGTGACCATCTCCGCGGGCGGATGCCAATCCGGCCATTCTGCCTTGCGGGCCACGGTCTGCTCACCGGACCATGTGAAACCTTCGCGGCCGACACCGATGCCGTAGCGCATCGCTTGCGTGTCGTTCAGGACGAAATAGAGAAACGTGTTCTTGGTATCGATGATCACGGTGCCCGGCGCCTGGCGGCTCGCATAGTCAACCACCTGCCGGACAAAAGCGCCGGGACCGTCAGCAGCTTTTGGTGGCTCGACGAGAGGCGCGGGGGCCGGAGCTGGAGCTGAAGCTGAAGCTGGAGCCGGCGCTGATGCATGAACTGGAGGCGCCACGTAAATCGGAGTTGACGATGCCTGGGCCTGGGGCGCGGACGGCTTCCGCACCGGTTGCACGCCCGCCGGGCGAGACAGCAAGCCGTAGCCCAATGCGGCGACGGCCACGGCGCCAATCGCGACTCTGGCGGCCATCGGTATTGCGAGCGTCTCCGCCTTCCTGCGTTTGGCCCGCTTGCTCATATGCTTCCCCAGGTCACCATGCCCAACAGAGGTAACCCGGCAAAATTTAAGAAACTTCGAAACGATGGCGTTCGAATTGAAACCGTCGGCGATGGTTAACACGGACTCCTGTTCCGCAACGTAGGAACTGCGAATATCGCTGTTTTGCCCGACGGCACAACGGTCCCCGCGCGTCCCCTCGACTATTGAACGCGCAACGCGCAAGCCATTGAAATGACTACGCCCGGCTACTGTGCATGGGGTTGTTTTTCAAATTTTGATCTGGACCTGCCAAACGATCGGCCTCCCCCCGACGGAGAGAGGCCAAGATTGAAAGAGGCCAAGATTGAACCGACGCGCTCGCCTTGGTCGCGCGTTCCTACTCCCAGGCCCAGGCCGAGAAATCGTTCTCGAACTGCGGGACTTCCTTCCAGACGCCCTTCAGCTTCTTGTTGATGACGGTGGGCCATTGCGGCTGGAACAGGTAGGCGGAGACGGCGTCGGTGGCGAGCATGCGCTGGGCATCGCCAAGCAGCTTGGCGCGGGCGTCTTGCTCAGGCGTCGACACGATCTGCTTGTAGAGCGCGTTGAACTTCTCGTTGTTGTAGCCGAGATAGTAGTCGGGCTCGGTGATCTTGACGAGGTCGAACGGCTCGACGTGGCTGACGATGGTGAGGTCGAAATTGTGCGGGCCATTGCCGGCGAACACCTGCGACAGCCACTGCGCCCACTCGACGTTCTCGATCTTGGCGACGATGCCGACCTTGGCGAGCTGGGCCGCGACGATCTCGCCGCCCTGCCGCGCATAGGGCGGCGGCGGCAGCTTCAGCGACAGCTCGAGCGGCGTGGTGACGCCGGCCTCTGCAAGCAGCTTCTTGGCCTTCTCGGGGTCGTAGGGATTGACGCCGGTAGTGTCGACATAGCCGAGCGATCCCGGCGTGTAGAAGCTGCCGATCGGCGTGCCGAACCCCTCGACGGCGCCGTCGATCAACGCCTTGCGGTCGATCGCAGCGAGAATGGCGCGGCGAACGCGGACGTCGTCGAGCGGCTTCTTGCGGTGATTGATCGCGACGATGGTCTTGGCCCTGGATCCGCCGATCAACACCGTGAAGCGCGGGTCGCTCTTGAACTGGGCAACGACGCGGGTGGCAATGCGCGGAAACGCGTCGACGTCGTTCGAGAGCAGCGCCGCGGCCTGGGCGGCCGGATCGGAGATGAAGCGAATAGTCACCTTCGAGAGCTTGATTGCGGAGGCGTTGCGATAGGCCGCCCATTTGTTGAGCGTGATCGAGGAGCCCTTGGCCCAGGCGCCCAGCTGATAGGGGCCGGTCCCGACCGGCTGGGTGACGTTGGTCGCCGCGCTCTTGGGCTCGACGATCGAGCCGCTCGCCTGTCCCAGCAGGAACGGCAGGTTCGGCTCGGAATATTTCAGGGTGATCACGATCGTGTCGGCGTCGGGCGCGTCGACCTTCTCGAACGCCTGGAACAGGCTCTTGTCCTTGTTGGTGCTGGTCGGCGCGGCGTTGCGCTCGAACGAGAACTTCACCGTCGCGGAATCGAACGGCTCGCCATTGTGGAATTTGACGCCCTTGCGCAGCTTGAAGGTGTAGGTCTTCAGATCGGGCGAAGCGGTCCAGCTCTCGGCCAGCAGCGGCGAGACCGAGCCGTCCTCGTTGATCTTGGTCAGCGTCTCGTAGATGTTGTAGAGCGTGACCTCGGCGATCGCCGCGGCGGCGGCATTAGTGGGATCGAGCCCCGGCGGCTCCAGCGTCATCCCCATGACGACGCTGTCCTTCTTGCTCTGCGCCAGCACGGGCAAAGGCGCCGCGACGAGCGCGGCCGCTACGGCGACAATCGACAATTTCCTCAACATGCGTAACTCCCCGGCCTGTTCCGTTCTTCAGCCTACGCCAATCCGGCTCCGGACACTAACCTTCCATCGCGACCTGCGGCAACGCCATCACGGCCTCCGCCCTGTGGCAGGCGGCAAGGTGTCCCTCGCCGACCTTGCGTAACGCAGGCAGGGCCTCGCGGCAATGCTGCTCGGCAAGCGGGCAACGCGCGACATAGGGACATCCGGCCGTCGCCGCCGATTGCGAGGCGATGGCCTGGCCGCCGCGCCGCCGCCGACCTCCGCCGGCGCGCGCGCGCGGCACGGCCTCCAGCAGCGCCCGCGTATAGGGATGGGCACAATGCTCGAACAGGTCCTCGGGCCGTCCCTGCTCGACGATGCGGCCGAGATACATCACCGCGACCTCGTCGCAGAGATAGTCGACGACGGCGAGGTCGTGGCTGATCAGGATATAGCTGAGGCCGAACTGCTCCTGGAGATCCTGCATCAGGTTCAGCACCTGAGCCTGCACGGAGACGTCGAGCGCGGAGACCGGCTCGTCGGCGACGATCAGCTTGGGCTGGGTGATCAGCGCGCGCGCGATGGCGATGCGCTGGCGCTGGCCGCCCGAGAACTCGTGGGGATATTTCTCCATGTCGGCATCGCGCAAGCCGACCTGCCGCAGCGCGGCGGCGACGCGGTCGCGGAACGTGGAGCGGTCGGCTCCCTCCAGCACGGTCAGCGGCTCGGCCACGATGCGCGCGATGGTCTGGCGCGGATCGAGCGAGCCGTAGGGGTCCTGGAACACCATCTGGAAGTCGCGGCGGGCGCGGCGCAATTCGTCCGCGGGGATGCGGTTGAGATCGCGGCCGAGCAGCACGACCTGTCCCGACGTCGGCCGCTCCAGCGCCATCACCAGCCGCGCGAAGGTCGACTTGCCCGAGCCGGATTCGCCGACGACGCCGAGGCTCTTGCCCGCGGCCACCTGCACGCTGACACCATTGAGCGCACGCACCTGCCCCGGCGCACGAAACAGGCTTTCCCGCGGCAGCGCATAGCGCTGTTCGAGATCCTTCACGTCGAGAAGCGGCGCGGCGGTCATGCGGTCAGCGCTCCGACACGTTCTGCCATCGACACGTCGGTCCTGATGCAGCGCACGCCATGGCGCGGTCCGACCTCCACCATCGGCGGCAGGGCGGCGCGACACGCATCGATCACCAGCGGACACCGGTCGGAGAAGGTGCACCCCGCCGGGAGATCGGCCAGCTCCGGCACCGTGCCCGAGATCGTCTGCAGCCGCGTCCCCTTGCGCGCGCCGAGCTTCGGCCGGGCGCGGAACAGGCCCTGCGTATAGGGATGGCCCATGCGGCGGAAGACCTCGCCGGTCGGTCCGCTCTCGACGACGGCGCCGCCATACATCACCATCATGCGCTGCACGTTCTCGGCGATGACGCCAAGATCGTGCGAGATCAGGATCATCGACATGCCGCGCTCCTCGACGAGATCGGCAATGAGGTCGAGGATCTGGCCCTGGATGGTGACGTCGAGCGCGGTGGTCGGCTCGTCCGCGATCAAGAGGTCCGGCTCGCAGGCGAGCGCCATCGCGATGGTGATGCGCTGGCGCTGGCCGCCGGAAAACTGGTGCGGATAGGCATCGACGCGCCGCGCCGGGTCGGGCAGTCCGACGCGGTCGAGCAAGGCGATCGTCTCTCTGCGCGCCTGCGCCGCCGAGTATGTCTTGTGCCGTCGTAGCGGCTCGGCGACCTGATCGCCGATCGTGTGCATCGGGTTGAGCGCGGTCATCGGCTCCTGGAAGATCATGCTGATGCGGTTGCCGCGCAGGCGGCAATAATCCGCATCCGGCAATCCCACGAGCTCGTGGCCGTCGAGCTTGATGCTGCCCGAGACCACGGCGCTATCCGGCAGCAGTCCCATCAGCGACATCGCGGTGACCGACTTGCCGCAACCGGACTCGCCGACGAGCCCGAGCGTCTCGCCGCGCTTCAGGGAGAAGCTGAGGCCGCGTACGGCCTGCGCCGGCCCGCGGCTGGTGTTGAGGCGGACGCCGAGATTTTCGACTTCGATCAGAGGCATGTCGGAGCGCTCGGCCATGATCATCGCTCGCGCGCCAATCTGGGATCGAGCAGGTCGCGCAAGCCGTCGCCGAGCAGATTGAGGCCCAGCACCGCGATCGCGATCGCCGCGCCCGGATAGACCGCGAGCATCGGCGATTGGAACAGCAAGGTCTGCGCATCGTTCAACATCCGTCCCCAGGACGGCTGCGGCGGCTGCGTGCCGAGACCGAGATAGGACAGCGCCGCTTCGGCGAGAATGGCGAGCGCGAACTGGATGGTGACCTGCACGATCAGGATCGACAGGATGTTGGGCAGCACGTGCTCGATGGTGATGCGGAAGCGCCCCTTGCCCG
Organism: Bradyrhizobium sp. WBOS07; assembly: GCF_024585165.1. Classification (NCBI taxonomy): domain Bacteria; kingdom Pseudomonadati; phylum Pseudomonadota; class Alphaproteobacteria; order Hyphomicrobiales; family Nitrobacteraceae; genus Bradyrhizobium; species Bradyrhizobium sp. WBOS07. Next base: position 6,325,011 of record NZ_CP029008.1, on the reverse strand, counting down.
CGGCGCGCGCGGCCAGCACGAATTCGCGGGCCCAAATCGCGTTGGCCGAGCCCCGCGTCAACCGCGTCAGCGTCGGGATCTGGAAGATGCCGATCGCGACGATCGAGGTGACCATGCCCGGCCCCGCCACCGCGGCGAGCATGATCGCGGACAGCACCGCCGGAAAGGCGAAGGTGAAGTCGGAGAAGCGCATGATGATCTCTTCGGTCCAGCCGCGCCGCGCCGAGGCGATCAGGCCGAGCGTAACGCCGAAGGTGAGACCGATGCTGACGGCGATGATTCCGACCATGATGGTGGAGCGGGCGCCGGCGAGCAGCAGCGAGACGATGTCGCGGCCGAAGGAATCGGTGCCGAGCCAATGCGTCGCCGACGGCGGCCGCAGCTTCGAGGCGATGTCGATCTCGTAAGGCGACCACGGCGTCCACACCAGCGACAGGAGTGCCGAGGCGAGCACCAGAAGGCTCAACGCGCCGCCGAGGACGAAGCTGCGGTGGCGCAGCGCGCGGCGCCAGAAGGTCCGGGCCGGCAACGGCCGCGTTGCGAGCGGCGCGTCGATGGTCATGGGCGCGCTCACAGGTCGTGGACCTTGATGCGGGGATCGATCAAGGCGTAGAGCACGTCGACCACGAAATTGACGATGACGACCATGGTCGCAAGCAGCATCACGCAATTGCGCACCACGATCAGGTCGCGGTTGGCGATCGACTGGAAGATCAGGCGGCCGAGCCCCGGCAGGTAGAACACGTTCTCGATCACGATGGTGCCGGCCAGCAGATTGGCGAATTGCAGCCCCATCACCGTCATCACGGGAATCATGGCATTGCGCAGCACATGGCTCCACAGCACCTCGCGCTTGCCGAGCCCTTTGGCGCGCGCGGTGCGGACGAAATCTTCGCGCAGCACTTCCAGCACGGCGGAGCGCGTGACGCGCGCCAGGATCGCGGCCTGCACCACCGCGAGCGAGATCGCCGGCAGCAGCAGCGACTTGAAGCCGAGCCAGATGCCGTCCTCCCAGCCGGCAAAGCCGCCCGCCGAGAGCCATTGCAGCCTCACGGAGAACAACAGCACCAGCAGGATCGCAAACCAGAAATTGGGCAGCGCGATGCCGATCTGCGTCAGCGACATCACGCCGACATCGCCGAGCTTGTTGTGGTTGGCAGCAGTATAGATGCCGGCCGAGAGCGCCAGCGTCACCGTGATCGCCATGGCCATGATTGCGAGCGGCACGGTGAGCAGCAGCCGCTCCCCGATCAGGCTGGCGACCGGCGTGCCGTAGACATAGGAATTGCCGAGATCGCCGGACAGAAGTCCCTTGATCCATTGCAGATAGCGAACCGCCAGGGGCTGGTCGAGCCCGAGCTTGATGGTGAGCGCGCGCACCGCGTCCGGCGAGGCATCGGCGCCCATCAACATCTGCGCGGCATTGCCGGGAAGCGCGTCGAGCACGAGGAAGATGATCATCGATGCGCCGACCAGCGTCGCCAGCAAGGTCACCAGACGTCGGAGGACAAATACGCTCATGCGCGCTCGGTTTCAGGGCTCAGCTGCGGCACGATCAACATGTCCGGACGACAGAGGCAAGCCTTTTGCTGCGGGGGCATGTCGTCATTCCGGCCAGCGGGACAGAAGGCCTGCGGAGGCCTCGAACAAGGCGCAGACGCGCAGCAGCTCCGCATCCGCGCGGAAGCGGCCGACCAGCTGCAAGCCGATCGGCAAGCCGTCACGGCCGAAGCCGGAGTGCAGGCTGATGGCGGGATGGCCGGTCATGTTGAACGGCATGGTCCAGGGGAACCAGTGCGGACGAACGCTGTCGAAATGTCGACCGTCGATCTCGATGGTGCCGAACAGGTCCTGGCCGATCGGCAGCGCGGTCCGCGTCAGGGTCGGCATCGCCAGCAGGTGCCCGCGCGCAAGCAGCGATTGCACCCGGCGGAACAGCGCGGTGCGCGCGAACATCGCCTCCTGGTAGTCGACGCCGCTGACCTCGGTGGCGAGCGCGAGCTGCTTGAGGAAAGCCTCGCTCAGCACGTCCTTGTGCTCGGCGGCGAGCTTGGCAAAGCGCGTGCGCCAGACCGTGTGATTGATGGCGCGCCAGATCGGCTCGATGTCGAAACCGTCGCCCGAGAATTCCTCCAGCTCGGCCCCCAACCCTGCCAGCCGGTCGAGGCTCGCCTTGAAATTGGCGGCGACCTCCGCGGACACCGGACGGCCCGGCGGCGTCAGGCAGTACAGGATCCGGAGCCCGCGTAGATCGCCGTGCGCGGCGGCGGTGCCGATGAAGTCTGGCACGGGCACGCCGATCGACCAGGGATCACAGGCGTCTGCGCCCGCCATCGCCTGCATCATCAACGCGGTGTCGGCGACGGTGCGCGTGGTCGGCGTGACATAGGTCTGGTTGCCGAACACATCCAGCGCCTGGCTGTGCGGGATGATGCCGTTGCTTTGCTTCAGGCCGACCACGCCGTTGCAGGCGGCGGGAATCCGCGTCGAGCCGCCGCCATCGGTCGCAATCGCAAGCGGCGCGATGCCGCTGGCGACCGCAACCGCCGCGCCGCCGCTGGAGCCGCCGGAGGAGCGGCACGCGTCCCATGCGTTGCGGGTCCGGCCGAACAGCGGAGAATCCGTCAGGCACTTGCTGCCGAATTCCGGCGTCGTGGTCTTGCCGATCAGGATCGCGCCTTCGCTGCGCAGCCGCGCCACCGCGACGGCGTCCTCATTCGGCACGTTGTCCTTGTAGGGAACGGCACCGAAGGTGGTCCTGACGCCCCTGGTGTTGACGATGTCCTTGACGGTGACCGGGATGCCGTGCAGCAGACCGAGCGGCTCACCGGCCATCAGCTTGCGCTCGGCCGCGCGCGCCTGCGCCATCGCCTCCTCGCCACAGAGCGTGATGAAGCAGTTCAATTCGGGTTGGAGCGCCTCGGCGCGCGCGAGCACGGCACGGACGATCTCGACCGGCGAAATCTTCTTTGCGGCAATGAGGCTGCGCAGCTCGGTTGCGGACAAGAGACAGGGGTCGCCGTTGATCGCCACATCACGCTCCGAAGCGGGCCGCAATTGGCCCCAGGACATCGACAAGACATTGACAGCGAGAATGACAGTTTTGTTAACTCGCCGTCCAATACGATTTTGATCGCCAACCCATACGTTTTCGGTATGCCAATGGATCTTCGCCGGCTGCGCTATTTCGTCGCCGTTGCCGAGGCGCGGAGCATCGGCAAGGCCGCCGAGCGGCTGCGGATGGCGCAGCCTCCGCTGTCGGTGCAGATCCGCAAGCTCGAGGCCGAGATCGGCGCGCCGCTGTTCCGCCGCGGCACCCGAGGCATGGACCTAACCGAGGCCGGCCAGGCGCTGCTGGCCCGCGCGAGCGAGGCGCTGGCGCTGGCCGTCGACGGCGCCGAAGCCGCGCGCGCGGTCGCCGCCGGCAAGCGCGGGCGGCTCTCGGTCGGCTACATGTTCGTGCTGGCGAATGCCGTGCTGCCGTCTCTGATCCCCGAGCTGCGGCGATCCATTCCCGGCGTCGACCTCGACTTCGCCGAGCTCAGCGCATCGACGCGCGAGGCCCGGCTGCTCGATCGCAGCGTCACGGTCGCGCTGTGCATGCCGGCCATCAACCATCCCGAGATCCAGGTGGCTCGGATCGGGGCGCAGCCATTCATGCTGGCAATGCCGATCCGCTCGCCGCTCGCACGGCTCGGTGCGGTGCCGATGGAGCGGTTGCACGGCCGCCCGCTGATCGCGTTGCCGCCGCCGGAGCAGGATCCGGCCTCCTCCGCAGTCGCGGCCCTGCTGCGCCGGCATCAGATCGTGATGCCGATTGCGAGCCGGGTCGAGACGGTGCATTCGGCGATGAGCCTGGTTCTCGCCGGCGAAGGTTTTGCAATCGTGCCGGCCTGCGCCAAGCTCGGCGCGCCGCGCGGCATCGTGTTTCGGCCACTGCGCGATGCCCCCGACTCCCTCGATATCGCCGTCTGCTGGCGGCGGGATTCCCAGAGCCCGCTGATCTCCAGATTTCTCAAATGCGCCGAGAAGGCCGTCGCGCGGATGTGAGGCGCGCTACCAGCTCCAAGTGATCTCCTTGCTCCAGGGCGGATCGGCGCCCGGACGCGTACAGGTGAGGCCGGCGCAATTGGCGGCAAAGGACAGCGCGCGGCGGAGCTCGTCGGCACCGATGTCCTGCAATGCTTCCCGAGCAATGCGTCCCTGCTTGTGCAGGGCAAACAGCAGCGCCGCCTGAAAGCTGTCGCCCGCGCCGATCGTGTCGACAACGTCGACCTTGGGTGCTTCGACCTCGATCTGGCCTGCCCCCGCGTGCCAGGCGATCGCGCCATGATTGCCGCGGGTGATGACGACGAGGCTGGTGCCTTGCCCGAGCAGCACGCGCGCGCGCTGCGGATAAGACTCCGCGCCGAAGAGATAGTCGAAGTCGACGTCCGACATCTTGATCAGATCGGCCTGGTTCGCGAACTCCGCCATGCGCGCGAGATAGGCCGACTTGTCCTTGACCAGATTGGGCCGGCAATTCGGATCGAAGGAAATCGTCGAGGTCGCCCGCGCGTCCGCGATCAAGGCCCTGGTCTCGGCCGCGCCGTGGTCGTTGACCAGGGTGGTCGAGCCGACATGGACGGCCTCGACCGTGTCGAAGCGAATGGACCCGCGCCGGTAGGTCCAGTTCCGCGTCGCGGTCTCGGCATCGTAGAAGGCGTAGTGCGACTCGCCGGCGACGATGCGGACGAAGGCCAGCGTGGTCTGGTGATCGCTGCGGGTCGCGAGATCGAGATCGACGTGAGAGGCCGCGGCATGATCTGCGATCATCCGCCCGAACAGATCGGTCGAGATGCCGCCGACGAAGCCGGTCGGCGCGCCCAGCCGCGCCATGCCGATCGCGACATTGAGGCAGGAGCCGCCGACGGCCGGCATCACCGCCTCGCGCCCCTCGGCGGTTCGCGTCGGCACGAAATCGATCAGCGCATCGCCGCAGGCAATCAGCATGTCCTTCAACCTCTCGCGATGCCGCTCATCGCGGCGCGGCTGCCGCGGTCGAGCTCGCGCAGCAGCTTGTAGACCTCGCGCTTGCGGGTGTGAAACGCCGCCATGTCAGGCGCTGTCGGCTCGCTCTTCCGTCCCAGCGCCGACATCCTGGCCATGGTCTCGCCGATCGACGCATAGGCGCCGCCGGCCACCGCCCCCAGCATCGCGGCACCGAGCAGCACCGGTTCCTTCGTCTGCGGCAGCGCGACGGTGAGCCCCGTCGTGTCGGCCATGATCTGCCGTACCAGCGGACTGCGGCTGGCGCCGCCGCCCATGATCATCATGCTGGAGCGCACGCCATGCGCGGCAAAGGCCTCGATCACCTCGGCGAGCCCATAGGCGAGCCCGCACAGGCCGGCGACGAACAACCGCTCCATCGAGGCGATGTCGGTGTCGAGATCGAGGCCCGCGATCACCGCGCGCGTATCCGGATCGGCGTGGGGCGAGCGGTTGCCGATGAACTCGGGAAGGACATGGATGTCGCGGGCGAGCAGCGCGGCGCGGCTGGCATCGCCGGCACGCGCGATGATCCGGCGCTCGAGGAAGTCGATGAGGTCGAGCCCCGCGCCGCGCGCCGCCCCGCTGGCCTCGGCATGGGCCGGATGCGACTTGAGGAGATGGTCGATCGCCGCGCCCGCGGCAGACTGACCGCCCTCGTTGAGCCAGAAGTCCGGGACCATGCCGGAGTAATAGGGTCCCCACACCCCCGGCACGAAACACGGCTCCTTGGTCGTCGCCATGATGCAGGCCGACGTCCCCATGATGTAGGCGAGCCGGTCGCAGACATCGCTGTCCCCGCCCGAGCCGTCGCGGCCGCCGATCGCGCCGATGCCGCCGGCATGGGCGTCGATCAACGAGGCACCGACCGGTATGCCCGGCGACAGGCCGAGCTCGGCCGCGGCCGTGCGGGTGAGACCGCTGCCGAGCCGCGTGCCGGGAGCGACGATCTCGGTGCCGATGCGGGCGTATGTCTCGTTCACGAAGTCCGACAGGCCGATGCGCTTGAAGAATTGCGCACTCCAGCCGCCACCGTCATGGGCCAGATAATTCCACTTGCAGGTGACGGTGCAGGTCGAGCGCTGCAGTGAGCCGGTCGCGCGCCAGGTCAGATAATCCGCCAGATCGAAGAAGTGGCCGGCGGCGTCGAAGCTGCTACGAAGGTGCCGCTTCAGCCACAGCAGCTTCGGCATCTCCATCTCCGGCGAGATCGAGCCGCCGACATAGCGCAGCACGGCATCCTCGGTCTCGTTGATCAGCCGTGCCTCGGCAATGGCACGATGATCCATCCAGACGATGACATTGCGCTGAGGCTCGCCGGAGGCGCTGACGGTGAGCGGCTCGCCTTGCCTGTCGAGGACAACCAGCGAACACGTGGCGTCAAAGCCGATGCCGCCGATGCTGTCGGGCGCAATACTCGCTTGCGCGATCGCCGCTCGCACCGACGTCGTGCAGGCCTCCCAGATGTCCTGAGACGACTGCTCGACGATGTCGCCGGCCTCGTGCCAGATGCGGATCGGATGCCGCGCGGTCGCAAGCAGGTTTCCGGCTTCGTCAAACACCCCCGCCCGCGTGCTGGTGGTTCCTACGTCGACGCCGATATACGCTCGCGGCATTGTCGCTCCCGGTCGCTTTCCGTCGGTTTTGACGGTGAGCCTACCAGCAAGTATAGCCGCCATCCACCAGCACGATGCTGCCAGTCATCAGGCTCGCGGCCTCCGAGGAGAGGAACAGCACGACGGAGGCGATCTCCTCGACCTGTCCCATCCGCGCCATCGGAGTTCCACCGATCCAGGCGTCGTACATCTTGGCATTGCTCTTCACGAAGGCATTGAGCGGCGTCTCGATATAGGTCGGCGCCACCGCGTTGACGCGGATGCCGCGCGCGCCCCATTCGGCGGCCAGCGATTTGGTCAGGTGATGCACGGCAGCCTTGGAGGCGTTGTAGAAGCACTGCTCCTGCGGCTTGTTGACGATGAATCCGGACATCGAGCCGACGTTGACGATGGCGCCGCTTTTCGCCTTCAGCATGTGCTTGCCGAACTCGCGGCAGCACCAGAACGTGCCGTTGAGATTGACGTCGATGACGTTGAGCCAGTGCTCGTCGGTGACGGTTTCGGCCGGGGTTTCGCTGCGGGCGATGCCGGCATTGTTGACGAGAATGTCGACCTTGCCGTGGCGGGTGACGAGGTCGTTCGCGACCTCCGCCACCCGCCTGGTATCGGTCACGTCCATGATTGCGGTCTCGATATCGAAGCCCTTTGCCTTCAGGCTGGCCTTGGCGCTGTCGGCGACCTTGCCGTCGCGGTCGCCGATGATCACCCTGGCGCCGGCTTCAGCCAGCGCTTCCGCGCAGCCAAGGCCGATGCCCTGCCCGCCGCCGGTGATGAACGCGGTCTTGCCGTTCAGCTTGAATTTTTCCAGGTACATGGCAGTGTTTCCGTTGTCTTGACATTTCTTTTCAGCCTCGAAGCGCGTTGCCGGCCTCGTCGAAGCGGTGGATGCGCGCAGGGTCCGGCAACAGCGAGACGCGGTCGCCGGCGTGCAGGCTCAATTCCCCGACATAGCGCGCCGTCAGCATGCCGAGCGCACCGGCATCGACATAAAGAAAGGTGTCGCTGCCGAGATGCTCGGCGATCGCGATCGTGCCCAGCCAGCCGCCGGCGCCGTCGCGATCGATCTTGAGGTGCTCCGGCCGTACGCCGATCGTGGTCGCGCCCTGCTGCGCAGCGTGCTCGCCGGTGACGAAATTCATCCTGGGCGAGCCGATGAAGCCGGCGACGAAGAGATTGGCCGGCCGCTCGTAGAGCTCCAGCGGCGAGCCATGTTGCTCGATCTTGCCGCCGCTGAGCACGACGATCTTGTCGGCCATGGTCATGGCCTCAACCTGGTCGTGGGTGACGTAGATCGCGGTGGTGCCAAGCTGCTTCTGCAGCCTGGTCACCTCGATGCGCATCTGCACGCGCAGCGCCGCATCGAGATTGGAGAGCGGTTCGTCGAACAGGAAGGCCTTGGGTTCGCGCACGATGGCGCGGCCGATGGCGACACGCTGGCGCTGGCCGCCGGACAGCTCGCGCGGCTTGCGGTCGAGATAGGGCGTGAGGTTCAGCGTGGCGGCGGCGGCCTCGACCTTGCGGTTGATCTCGTCCTTCGGCAGCCCCGCCATCTTCAGGCCGAAGCCGATATTGCCGCGCACGCTCATATGTGGATAGAGCGCGTAGGATTGAAACACCATCGACAGTCCGCGCTTGGCGGGCGGCGTGTCGACGACGTTCTTGCCGTCGATCAGGATCCTGCCGCCGGAGACGTCTTCGAGCCCGGCAATCAGCCGCAGCAAGGTCGTCTTGCCGCAGCCGGACGGACCGACGAAGACCACGAAGGAGCCGTCGGCGATGTCGAGGTCGGCGCCCTTGATGATGTGCACGGGGCCGAACGATTTCTGCACGCCTTGAAGTGTGATCTGACCCATGATCCGGCAGCCCCCCTCTACTTCACCGCGCCGAAGGTGAGCCCGCGCACGAGCTGCTTCTGGCTGAACCAACCGAGGACGAGAATGGGCGCGATCGCCATCGTCGAGGCCGCCGACAGCTTTGCCCAGAACAGCCCTTCCGGGCTCGAATAGGAGGCGATGAACGTGGTCAGGGGCGCCGCGTTCGAGGTCGACAAATTGAGCGTCCAGAACGCCTCATTCCAGGCGAGGATCAGGTTCAGCAGCATCGTGGATGCCAGCCCCGGGATCGCCATCGGCGTCAGCACGTAGACCAGCTCGCGGCCGATGGTGGCGCCGTCCATGCGTGCGGCTTCGAGAATGTCGCGCGGGATTTCCTTGAAGTAGGTGAAGAGCATCCAGATGACGATCGGCAGGTTGCCGAGGCACAGGATGAAGACGAGACCGATGCGGGAATCCAGCAGACCGAAGGACTTGTAGATCAGGTAGATCGGCACCAAGACCCCGACCGGCGGCATCATCTTGGTCGAGAGCATCCAGAGCAGGATGTCCTTGGTGCGCTTGGTCGGCGAGAACGCCATCGACCAGGCCGCGGGAATGGCGATCAAGAGAGCGATAAGCGTCGAGCCGCCGGCGATGACGACCGAGTTCATCGCGTGGTGGAAATAGTCGCTGCGCTCCTGGACGGTGGCATAGTTCTCCGTGGTCCAGTGGAAGAGCAGGAAGGACGGCGGTATGGCAAAGGCCTCGAGCTCGGTCTTGAAGCTCGTGAGCATCATCCACAGGATCGGGAAAAAGATCAGGAAGCCGAAGAACCACGCTCCGATCGTCGAGACCACCACCCGTCGCGTCGTCGCCATCCGCGCCATGCTTCAAGCCTCCAGATTTCGGCCGACGATGCGAACGAGGAAGAAGGCGACGACGTTGGCGATCACCACGGCGACGAGGCCGCCTGCCGAGGCGGTGCCGACGTCGAACTGGATCAGCGCCTGCGAATAGATCAGGAAGGCGATGTTGGTGGTTTGCAGGCCGGGCCCTCCCCCCGTGGTGACGAAGATCTCGGCAAACACCGTCAGAAGGAAGATGGTCTCGATCAGGATCACCACCGTGATGGGACGCGCCAGATGCGGCAGCGTGATGTAGATGAACGTCGATACCGCGCGGGCGCCGTCCATCTCGGCGGCCTCCTTCTGCTCTTCGTCGAGCGATTGCAGCGCGGTGAGCAGGATCAGCGTCGCGAACGGCAGCCATTGCCAGGTCACGATCAGGATCACGGCAAAGAGCGGCACGTCGTTGAACCAGTCGATCGGCGTCAGGCCGAACAACGAGGCGAGCCAGGCGAACAGGCCGGACACCGGATGCATTAACAGGTTCTTCCAGACCAGCGCGCTGACCGTCGGCATCACGAAGAATGGCGCGATCACCATCAGCCGCACGACATTGCGCCCGATCACCGGCTGGTCCATCAACAGCGCGAGCGGAATGCCGAGCAGGATCGTCAGCGCGAGCACGGAGCCGACCAGCACCAGCGTGTTCCGAAGCGAGGCCAGGAAGGCGGGATCGGTGAGGAAGTAGCGGAAGTTCTCCAGGCCCACGAACGACTCGGAGCCGGGATCGAGCAGGCTGTAATGCAGGGTCGAGAAGTAGATCGTCAGCGCGAGCGGAACGATCATCCAGATGAAGAGCAGCCCGACCGCAGGCGTCAGGAGCGAGCGCGCAAGGAACTGCGTCTGCCGGGTTGCCATGCCTGACTTCTCCTTCAGAGCGTTTTCGAGCGAAGCGGACCGGTTCGCGGGAAGAAAACGCGTCGGAATGAAACCTCGGAAAGAAGGCGGCCATCCATCGGGGGATCGGCGGATGGCCGCAAGTCTGAGCTCAGGAGGTCGAGCTCGGGTTCACTTGATGTAGCCGGCGCGCTTCATCTCGCGCTCGGTCGCCGATTGCGCCGCAGCCAGCGCGGCATCGACCGTCATCGAGCCCGCAAGCGCGGCCGAGAATTGCTGGCCGACCTGGGTGCCGATGCCCTGGAATTCGGGAATCGCGGCGTATTGCACCCCGACATAGGGCACCGGCTTCACCGTCGGCTTGTTCGGATCGGCCGCGTCGATCGAGGCCAGCGTCAGCTTGGCGAACGGGGCGACCTTCAGATAGTCGGGGTTCTGGTAGAGCGACGTGCGCGTGCCCGGCGGCACGTTGGCCCAGCCGTCCTTCGAGGCGACGAGCTTGGTGTAGTCCTTGCTGGTCGCCCAGGCGATGAACTTCTCGGCAGCATCCGTCTTCTTGGAGCCGGCGGGGATCGCGAGATTCCAGGCCCACAGCCAGTTGGCGTTCTTGCCGAGTCCGGTGTTGGGCGCCAGCGCGAAACCGACCTTGTCGGCGACCTTGGAGTCCTTCGGGTTGGTGACGAAGGATGCGGCGACCGTGGCGTCGATCCACATCGCGCACTTGCCGGCGTTGAACAGCGCCAGATTCTCGTTGAAGCCGTTGGAGCTCGCGCCGGGCGGGCCGGCGTCCTTCATGAGGTTGACGTAGGTCGTCAGCGTCGTCTTCCATTCCGGCGTGTTGAACTGCGGCTGCCAATTCTCGTCGAACCAGCGCGCACCGTAGGAATTGGCCATGGCCGAGAGGAACGCCATGTTCTCGCCCCAGCCGGCCTTGCCGCGGAGGCAGATGCCGTAGGTGCCTGCACCCTTGTCGGTGAGCTTCTTGGCGGCATCGACCACGAAATCCCAGGTCGGCTTTTCCGGCATCTTCAGGCCGGCCTTCTCGAACAGATCGGTGCGATACATCACCATCGAGCTCTCGCCATAGAACGGCGCGGCGTAGAGCTTGCCGTCGACGGAGACCGCGTCCTTGATCTTGGGCAGGAGGTCGGCGACGTCGTAATCGGCGCCGAGATTGGCGAGCGGCACCAGCCAGCCCTTCTTGGCCCAGATCGGCACCTCGTAGGTGCCGATGGTGAGCACGTCGAATTGACCGCCCTTGGTGGCGATGTCGGTGGTGACGCGCTGGCGCAGCACGTTCTCCTCCAGCGTCACCCATTTCACCGTGATGTCGGGGTTCTTCTTGGTGAACTCGCTCGTCAGCCCCTGCATGCGGATCATGTCACCGTTGTTGACAGTGGCGATCGTCAGGGTCGTTTCGGCCATCGCGGGAATGGCCAGCAAAAGTGCAGATGCGCCGCAGACGGCGCCCAGGATGAGCTTCAAGGTGACCTCCCCTCAATCGCGTTTGAGCATATGCCCACGCGTTGGGCGTATGTTCAACTCATAGGAGGAGCCTTGTCAAGCAGGCGCGCGGGCGTTCCCGCAACTTATGAGTGCTGCGATGCGGGAGCGGCCGGCCCAAACCTCGGTGTCATGCCCCGCGAAGGCGGGGCATCCAGTACTCCGTGTCGTAAGTTGGTTTGCCCTAAGAGAGAGGCCGCGCCGTACTGGATCGTCCGCCTCCGCGGACGATGACAGCGGCGCGAGAAGCTAGCCCGCCGGCCTATCGCTCCAGAATAGCACGTGCCGTCGTCTCGTCGGTGATCAGGCCGTTGATCAGCCCGCCGTTCAGGGCGGCCGCGATGGCTGCGACCTTGGCTGCGCCCACCGCGGCGCCGATCGTCGTGGCCTTCGCCGGCACTTCCGGCGGGATACTGGTGAGGCGCTTGTTGGTGCCGGCCTTGAGCAGACGCCCCCTGGAATCATAAGCCCAGCCGGTGATCTCGCCGATGGCGCCGAGCCGCATCATCTCGAACAGTTCGTCGCGGGTGACGAAGCCGTCGATGTGAACCTGCGCCTTCTGGTCCATCTGGCCGATGCCGACGAGGCGCAAATCCGCATTGGCCGCGACAGCCTTCACCTTGGCGATCGGCTCGATGCGGACCATCTTGTTGCGCTCGTCCTCCGACGACATCAGGAACGGCAGCGGCATCGGATAGTGCCGCGCCCCGGTGCGGTCGGCGAGCCGGCCGACAGTGTCGTAGAAGCTCGCCGAACCGTCGGCGGAGATGTTGCCGACCAACGAGACGATCTGGTGATTGGGCCGGTCGATCGGCGTGACGCGCTCGACCGCGGCGCGCACGGCACGGCCGGTGCCGAGCGCCACGATCACGGGCGTCTCCGACCGCAGCGTCGCATCGAGCAGATTGGCGCAGCGGTCGGCAATTCCAGCCACCGCCTGCGGCGCGGCGGGATCGGCCGGCACCACCTCGCAATGAACGAGGTCGAACCGCTGCTTCAGGCGCGCAGCAAGCTCCATACAGGCGGCGATGGGGTGTTCGAGCCGGAAGGTGATGAGGCGCTCGGCGAGGCACAGCGAGACCAGCCGCTGCGCCGAGGCGCGCGAGACCTGGAGCATCTTTGCGATCTCGTCCTGGGTGTGACCGGCGATGAAATAAAGCCAGCCGGCGCGCGCGGCATCGTCCAATCGCGACTTGTCGTTGTCGGCGGCCATGCGGGCCTCACGCCTCCCAGAAATCGCTCATGCGCGCGAAGACCCGGTCGGCCCCCGCGCCGGACAATATAGCCTGCCCGTCACGGCCGCGGTAATGGCTGCCGCCGACAAATCCCCAGACCGTCATGCCGGCCGCCTTGCCCGCCGCAACGCCGCTGACGCTGTCCTCGATCACCAGCGTGCGTGCAGGCCGCGCCCTCATCTTCTCCGCCGCGAGCAGGAACAGATCCGGCGCCGGCTTGCCATGCCTGACCATTTGCGCGGTGTAGATCCGCTCGCCGAAATGCGCCCGCAGGCCGGTGACATCGAGGGAGAGCGTCACGCGGTCGAGATCGCTGGACGAGGCGACGCAAAACGGCACGGACAAGTCGGACATCACGCCGGCAATGCCGGGGATCGGCTGAAGACAAGCTGCAAAAGTCGACAGCACTTGCGACTTCAGGCGCGGCAGAAAGCCCTCCGGCACGATTTGGCCGAGGCCACGATAATGCTGCTCGATCGCCTTCGTGCTGCGGCCGAGAAAGAGCTCGAGCGCCTGCTGCTGGCTGAGCGCGATATCGAACTCGGCCAGCACCTCGGACAGGCACCGGCAGCTCAATAGCTCGCTGTCGACGAGCACGCCGTCGCAATCGAAGATGATCAGTTCGGGTCTCGGCCGGTCCTGCTCCATCCGGCCATTCGATCATATACCCAGAACGTGAGCAATAGCTCACAGGAAAACGGGGCGCCGGGGGTTCTTGTCAATGCGCGACCTGCCGGTAGATCGCAGGCAGCGCCGCGGGCAGCCGCTTGATGTTGCCGACGATGGCGTAGCCGCCGCGGCCGAACAGGGTCGGGAAGTAGGACTGGGCGGTGGCGTCCACCGTGACGCCGAAGGCGGCGATGCCGAGCCGGCGCGCCTCCTGCACCGACTTGCGGGTGTCCTCGACCGCGAAGCGACCCTCGTAATGATCGACGTCGTTCGGCTTGCCGTCGGTGAGGACGATCAGCAGCTTCTTGCGTTGCGGCTGGCGGACCAACTCGGCCGCGGCGTGGCGCACCGCCGTGCCGATCCGCGTGTAATAGCCGGGCTTCAGCGCGCCGATCCGGCGCTCAACCGTCGCGCTCATCGGCTCGCCAAAGGCCTTGACCGTTTCGAGCCGCACCCAGGAGCGCCGGCGCGAAGTGAAGGTCAGGATGCTGTGGTGATCGCCGCAGGCCGAGAGCCCGTGGGCGAGCACCAGCAGCGCCTCTTTCTCGACGTCGAGCACGCGGTAGCCGTCGACCCAGGCGTCGGTGGACAGCGAGACGTCGACCAGCAGCGTGACGGCGAGATCGTGCCCTTGCGGACGCATGGCGACATGGATGCGATCGAGACCGCTGCCGCCGCTGCCGGCACGCAGGTCGCATTGCGCCCGCACCAGAGCATCGAGATCGAGGTCGTGTCCGTCGGCCTGTGCGCGCATCAATTCGTGGCGCGGCCGCAGCACCTCGAAGCGGCGGCGCACCTGACGGATGTGCCGGCGCATGGCATCGTCAGGCGTCCAGCTCTCACCCTGCTCGGAGGCCGCGCCTGCGAGCACGCGGCAATGGTCAGGCAGATAGGAGCCGCTGCGATAGTTCCATTCGGGATAGGTGAGGTTCGCATTCAGCTTCGAGGCATCGAGGGCTTCCGGCGGCAGGTCGAGATCGAATTTGAACCGGCTCGCCGGCTTGCCGGTGCGGCGGCTGAGCGTGATCTCCTCGAGATCGTCGGCCGCCTTCTGCGCATCCTCGTCCTCGCTGTCGTCGGCCGGACGGTCGACATTGACCATCTCGGCCATCGCCAGGATTTTCTCGAAGCGGTTGAGCACGAAAGGATCGCGGCGGTTGGCATTGTCCTCGCGCTCGCGGACGGCGAAGCGTTTGCGATCGTTCTCGGCCGCGGCTTCCGCGCCCGGTGCGCATTCGTCCTCGCCGGCATGTGCGGGCGAGAGCTCGCGCGTCCAGCAATCCCCCCAGAGCGGGCACGGCAGGATCGAATGATAGCCTGGCGGCGCCTTGTCCGGCAGCGGACCCGTGCCCATCATCGCCGGCCACAGCTTGCCCGCGGGCGCCTTGCCGGTTCCGAGCAGGGCCAGCACGATCTGCTCGACCTCCTGCTCGATCCGCGGGAGGGGGCGGCGAGGCCGGGCTTCTGCGGTTGCTATGGCGAGCTTCGCGTAATCGCCGACAAGGCCGGGAAATTGCGTGAGCACAAACACCGCCGTCTCGCTTGCCCGGCGCAACACCAGCAGATCCCGCCGCAGCGGATCGGCTTCCGGGATCGTGTCGATCGGCGCGGCGGCGAACCACGCCGCAAGCCAGCGATAGAGCGCCGCGTTCAACGCGCGGTCGGGAAAGATCGAGATGCGATCGGGAAGGAAGATGGTCGCAGCGTCACGGCCCGGCTGCTCGAGCCGCTCGTCTCCGAGGCCGATGCGTTGCCGCCAGCCGAGGCGGTGCCCCGATTTTCGCGCCCCTGCGCTTGCAATCTGCACCCCGGTCTCGCCGCCGAGCGCGCGGAACATCACCGCGAGCCGCCCCCTCACCTCGGTCAGCGCGACGGCGTGTTCGTCGTGAACCGGATAGCTTGCGGTGCCGCCGACCATCCTGTGCCAAGCGCGGCCGACCGTCTCCTCCAGTTCGAGGAAGTCGAGCATCGGTGCGGCCTCACCCAATGACGGCGCGCGCGACGTCCAGCAGCGCCGCCTTGACGTCGGGGTCGTCGGTGAGCGGCTCGATCATGCCGGCCAGCACGGCATCGGCGACCGCCGTGCCCGCGGCGATCAGGGTGGCGCAATAGACCACGAGCCGGGTCGAGACGCCCTCCTCCAGATCGTGCCCCTTGAGCGCACGCAGCCGGCCAGCCAGCCCCACCAGCGGCCGCACCTGCTCCGGCGACAGCCCGCTTTCGGCGGAGACAACGCCGATCTCCTGCTCCGGCGGCAGGAAATCAAATTCGATGGCGACGAAGCGCTGCCGCGTCGAGGGCTTCAGCGCCTTCAGCAGCGTCTGGTAGCCGGGATTGTACGAGACGACGAGCATGAAGCTGCGCGGCGCCACCAGCTCCTCGCCGGTGCGTTCCAGCGGCAAGATGCGGCGATCGTCGGTCAGAGGATGCAGCACGACGGTGACGTCCTTGCGGGCCTCCACGACCTCGTCGAGATAGCAGATGCCGCCATCGCGCACGGCGCGCGTCAGCGGACCGTCGGTCCACACGGTGTCGCCGCCCCTGAGCAGATGGCGGCCGGTGAGATCGGCGGCGGTCAGATCGTCATGACAGGCAACGGTGTGAAGCGGCAGCCCCAGCCGCGCCGCCATATGCGCGACGAAGCGGGTCTTGCCGCAGCCGGTCGGCCCCTTCAGCAGCACGGGGAGCTGATGGCGCCAGGCGTGTTCGAACAGCGCGCATTCGTTGCCGCTCGCGACATAGGCCGGCAGCTCGGGTCGAGGTGCTGCCACGGCGAGGAGTGCTGCGTTCATGATCTTCCTCCGGAATTCACAAAGAGAGGGCGGCCGCGACGAACCGCGGCCGCCTTTTGCGTTTACTCAGCTGGCTGCAGCGCGGCGGGAACGACCGCCTGCTTCTCGCGGCTCGGCACCAGCACGGCCCAGACGAACATCAGCGCGGAGATCGCCACGAACACACCGGAGCCGAGACGGACCCAGTAGAACATCGCGAGCTGATCCTGCACGTCCATGTAGCCTTGGCCGAGCACGCGCTGGAGATGGACCTGGACCACGCCGGCGAAGGTCAGCGCGAAGGTCATCACCATCATGGCCGTGCACATGATCCAGAAGCTCGTCATGGACAGCCACTGGTTATAGGGCGCACGTCCCTTCAGCTGCGGGATCGCATAGGCCATCACCGACAGGTTCAGCATCACATAGGCGCCGAAGAAGGCGAGATGGCCGTGTGCGGCAGTGACCTGCGTGCCGTGGGTGTAGTAGTTCACCGATGACAGCGTGTGCAGGAAGCCCCACACGCCGGCGCCGAGGAACGCCATCACCGAGCAGCCGACCGACCACAACAGCGCGGCGCGGTTCGGATGCTTGCGGCCGGCCTTCCAGGTCATCTGCACCGTGAAGATCACCATGGTGAAGAACGGCGCCACTTCGAGCGTGGAGAACAGCGAACCGATCCACTGCCAGTAGCCGGGCGCGCCGATCCAGTAGAAGTGGTGGCCGGTGCCGAGGATGCCCGAGAACAGGGCAAGACCGATGATGACGTAGAGCCACTTCTCGACCACCTCACGATCGATGCCGTTGAGCTTGATCATCAGATAGGCGAGGATGGAGGCCATGATCAGCTCCCAGACGCCTTCGACCCAGAGATGGACGACGTACCACCAGTACATCTTGTCGACGGCAAGGTTCACCGGATTGTAGAAGGCGAACAGGAAGAAGATCGCGACGCCCCACAGACCAAACAGCAGAATGTTGGTGATCGTGGTCTTGCGGCCCTTCAGCGCCGTCATCGTGACGTTGAACAGGAACATCAGGCAGACGACGACGATGCCGACCTTGAGGATGAAGGGCTGTTCGAGGAACTCACGGCCTTCGTGATAGTGGAAGAGATAGCCGACCACGGCGACGCCGGCCGCGCCGAAGAACATCCAGAACTGGATCTTCGCCAGCAGCGGGCTATAGAGCTCGGTCTCGGTCTCTTCCGGGAGCAGGAAGTAGGTCGCCCCCATGAAGCCGATCAGCGACCACACGATCAGCGCATTGGTGTGGATCATCCTGACGATGTTGAACGGCAGGAGGGCCGACAACGTGTTGGGCAGGACGTAGATGGTTCCGGCGAGAAGGCCGAACAGGACCTGGGCCAGGAACAGGGTCAGCGCGCCGTAGAAATACAGCATCGCGACTTTCTGGGTTTGATATTTCATCTCGGGTTCTCTCTGTCTTGAAAGAGGAAAGCGCTCAGCCGGCCTTGTTCGGCGGCCATTCCTGCCGCTTGATCTTGCTGGTCCATTCCAGGAAGTCGGCGAGATCGTCGAGCTCCTGGTTGGTGAGGTTGAACTGCGGCATCTGCCGCCGGCCCGGCGCACCGGAGGGCTGCGACTGCATCCACGCCTTCAGCGTCTCGCGTGCCGCGGCCGGGTCCTCGTTGCCGCCCCAGCGATCCCAGACATTGCCGACCTCAGGCGCGAAATAGGCGCCCTCGCCGAGCAGGGTATGGCAGTTGATGCAGGAGTTCTTCTCCCAGACATGCTTGCCGCGCGCGACCGACGACGTCAGCGTCGTTGCGTCCGTGGACGTCGTGGCGATGTAGTAGTGGCTGTGCGCCGTCAGCCCTATGAAAATGGCGAAGAAGAAGGCCGAGCCGCCGTAGAACACGTTTCGAGCGGCCGACTTGGTCAGGCGTTCAGCCATTGCCAATCCTTTCCGGTTTGAGTCGAAGAATTCGGTGATGTGATTTATTGCCGAAGGGCGCCGATCAATCTTTGTCGAAGCGCAACGAGCGCGAAGATGCGCGACATGGGGCTCAGATCAGAACGACGATGGCGGATGCGAGCCACGCGAACAGCACCACGATGAGGATCCAGGCACTGACGAGGCCGCGCCAGAGCGCCGGTGCCGCGCGAAGATCGAGGAAGTCGAGCACGACACGGCGGCCCTTGAGGGCGGCGAAGGTCAGCAGCAAGGCATTGGCGAACAAGGGTCGCGACACCAGCGCCGGAACCAGAAGGGTCGCGAGCGCGAGGCCGATCAACACGATCCAGGCCAGGTCGAGACGATCGGGAATCACGGGTGCACCAGATAGATGATGGGAAACATGACGATCCAGAGCAGGTCGACCATGTGCCAGAACGCGGTTCCGGTCTCGACGCTTGCCGCCCGTGCACCCCGGGAAACCACGGCCAGAATCACGATGCCGAGGCCGACATGCAGCAGATGGAATCCGGTGAGGAGGAAGTACAGCGTGAAGAACGGGCTGGTCTCCAGGCCGTTTCCGGAGGCGATCTCGCCGGCATATTCGAGCAGCTTGACTGCGATGAAGAGCGCGCCGAGCGCCATGGCGCCGAACAGCCAGCCGCGCGCACGTCCCCTGTTGCCCGCGCGTGCTGCAGCCGTCGCGCGTGCGGCAGCCCAGCCGCTGGTCACCAGCACGATGGTGTTGAGTCCCGCCAGATGCGCATCAAGCGTGGCCTGACCTGCCGCGAAGACCGCCGGGTGAAGCGCACGAGCGACGACGAAGGCACCGAGGAACAGACCGAACGCGGCGAGCTCGCTGAAGATGAGCACCCAGATCATGGGATCGCCGGGAAGATCTTCCAGGATTCCCCAGCCGCTGCCTTCTTGTTCGAGGTCCGTTGCCGACATCTGCCTTCCGCATCAAGCCGCCGGACAGATATCCCACCTGCGCCGTTCCGACTTTGTCGCCGGACAAATAGTGCAACCGGCAGAGGGCGCGTTTGCGCTGCCGCAACGTTCCGCCCGCCCCGCCGTCATAGGCTGGATATCATGGGCGGTTCCGCAAAACGACGAGCGAAGAGATGAGCGATGCACAGATCGGGCTGATGACGGCGACCCCCATCATCATCGTGTTCGCCCTCGCGCTCCGGCGAATGGGGGTGCTGTCGACCGTGGCAACGATATCGGCGGTGAGCCTGTCCATCGCGATCGCGGCGGTGCTGTTCACGACGCAATCACCGCTGCCGTAGGGCAGGTCGGAGTGTAGCCCGCATGGAGCGCAGCGGAATGCGGGACAGTCGCGCCGAGCGGACAGAACCCGGATTGCGCTTCGCTCCATCCGGGCTACGAGGACCTCTTACCGCCGCTGGTTATACACGTCGATACACACCGCCCCGAGCAGCACCAGGCCCTTGATGACCTGCTGATAGTCGATGCCGATGCCGAGGATGGACATGCCGTTGTTCATCACGCCCATGATCATGGCGCCCACCACGGCGCCGCCGACCCGACCCACGCCGCCATAGGCCGAGGCGCCGCCGATGAAGCAGGCGGCGATGACGTCGAGCTCGAAGCCTAGCCCGGCCTTCGGGGTCGCGGTGTTGAGGCGTGCGGCGAAGACGAGGCCGGCGAGCGCGGCGAGCACGCCCATGTTGACGAAGGTGAGAAAGGTCAGCCGCTCCGTCTTGATGCCCGACAGCTTCGCCGCCTTCGCATTGCCGCCGACTGCATAGACCTGCCGACCGATCACGGTGCGACGGGTGACGAAGCCGTAGAGCGCGATCAAGGCGGTCATGATCACCAGCACGTTCGGCAGGCCGCGATGGGAGGCGATCAGATAGGTGAAATAGAGCACGGCGCAGGCGAGCAGGACGCTCTTGCCCAGGAAGAACGCGTAAGGCTCGACCTCGATGCCATGCGCTTGCTCGCGCGACCGCCCCTTGGCGCTGGCATAGACGAGGCCGAGCGCGAGCACGGCGCCGATCAGCATGGAGGTCGGATGCAGCGTGCCGGCCTCGGGCAGCAGCTCCGGAATGAAGCCGGAGGACAGCTTCTGGAAGGTTGCCGGGAATGGGCCGAGTGACTGGCCCTGCAGCACCGCGAGCGCGAGCCCCTTGAACACCAGCATGCCCGCCAGCGTGACGATGAAGGACGGAATGCCGAAATAGGCCACCCAGTAGCCTTGCGCCGCACCGATCGCTGCCCCCAGCAGCAGGCAGGCGATGAAGGCGAGCGTGTAGTCGACCTTGTAGGTCACCATCAGCACGGCCGCGACCGCGCCGACGAAGCCGGCGACCGAGCCGACCGAGAGGTCGATATGGCCGGTGACGATCACCAGAAGCATGCCCAGCGCCATGATGACGATGTAGCTGTTCTGAAGTACGAGATTGGTCAGGTTGAGCGGCTGCAGCAGCGTACCGCCGGTCATCACCTGGAAAAACAGCATGATCGCGATCAACGACATCAGCATGCCGTAGTTGCGCAGATTGTTCTTGATGAAGCTGCCGTGCCGGCGCTCCTCGGGCAGCGACACCGTCTTGTCGGTCATGGCTGCATTCCTCCCATTTCCGCGGCCGCGGGCGCGGCGTTCCCAATGTTTCGTTCGTTGCGCATGATGGCGCGCATGATCTTCTCTTGCGTCGCGTCCGCGCCCTTGAACTCGCCAACGAAGGCGCCTTCGTTCATGACACAGATGCGGTCGCAGATGCCGAGCAGCTCGGGCATCTCAGAGGAGATCACCACGACACCGCGACCGGCCTCCGCCAGCTCGTTGATGATACAGTAAATCTCGTACTTGGCACCGACATCGATGCCCCGCGTCGGCTCGTCCAGGATCAGGACTTTCGGGTCGGTCATCAGCCATTTCGACAGCACCACCTTCTGCTGGTTGCCGCCGGAGAGCTGGCCGGTCTCCTGGTAGACGTCGGAGCAGCGGATGCGCATGCGGGTGCGGTAGTCGCTGGCGACCTTCAGCTCGGCGATGTCGTCGATCACCCGGCTCGGCGCGACCTGGTCGAGGCTGGCAAGCGTGATGTTCTTGCGGACGTCGTCGGCCAGGATCAGGCCGAGCTGCTTGCGGTCCTCGGTGACATAGGCAAGGCCAGCGTCGATCGCCGCCGCGACGCTCGGCAGCACGATCTCCCGCCCCTCCAGCCGGATCGTGCCGGTGATATTGGTTCCCCAGGAGCGGCCGAACAGGCTCATGGCAAACTCGGTCCGTCCGGCGCCCATCAATCCGGCAATGCCGACGACCTCGCCGCGCCTGACGCCGAAATTGACGTTCTTGATCACCTGCCGCTCGGGATGGATCGGGTGATAGACCGACCAGTTCGCGACGTCGAGCACGGGCTCGCCGATCTTGGCGTTACGCTCCGGGAAGCGGTGGGCCATATCGCGATTGACCATGCTGCGGATGATGCGATCTTCCTGGATCGGCTCGGCATGGCAATCGATGCTGTCGACGGTACGGCCGTCGCGCAGCACGGTGATGTGGTCGGCGACCTTGGCGACCTCGTTAAGCTTGTGCGAGATCAGGATCGAGCCGATGCCCTGCTGGCGGAAGGCCATCAGGCGCTCGAGCAGCGCGGCGCTGTCGGCTTCGTTCAGGCTGGCGGTCGGCTCGTCCAGGATCAGCATCCGCACCCGCTTGGACAGCGCTTTGGCGATTTCGACCAGTTGCTGCTTGCCGACGCCGAGATCGGTGATCAGCGTATCCGGGGATTCCTTCAGGCCGACCTGGGCCAGCAATTCCTGCGTGCGCCGGTACACCTCGTCGCGGTCGATCACGCCGAGCTTCGAGGGCGGATGCGACAGGAAGATGTTTTCCGCGATCGACATCAGCGGGATCAGCGCCAGCTCCTGGTGGATGATGATGATGCCGAGCGCCTCGGAATCGTTGATGTCGCGGAAGCGCCGCTCCTCGCCTTCGAAGACGATGGTGCCCTCGTAGCTGCCGTACGGGTAGACCCCGCTCAGCACCTTCATTAGCGTCGACTTGCCGGCGCCGTTCTCGCCGACGAGCGCGTGGATCTGCCCGGCGTGAACCGAGAAGTTGACGTCGCGCAACGCCTGCACACCAGCGAAGCTCTTGCTGACGTTGCGCATCTCCAGCATGGCGGTCATGGCATCATACTCCTGAACGTCTCCGCGTCGTCATGGCCGGGCTTGTCCCGGCCATCCACGTGCAGCCGCCTGCGACGAAGGGCGTGGATGCCCGGGGCAAGCCCGGGCATGACGAGTTTGTGGACGTGCTTTTCGTCCCTCATCGAGAGTCCCCCTCTCCCACACGCAGGGAGAGGGAAAGGGAAGTTACTGGAACTGCGACTTCTTGTAGTAGCCGCTGTCGACCAGGACCTTCTCCCAATTGTCCTTGTAGACCACGACCGGCTTGAGCAGGTAGGACGGCACGGTCTTGACGCCGTTCTCGTAGGTCTTGGTGTCGTTGACCGTGACCTGCTTGCCGGCGAGCGCGGCGTCGACCATGTCGGCGGTCACCTTGGCGAGGTCGCGGGTGTCCTTGAAGATGGTCGAATATTGGTCGCCGCGCAGCATCGCCTTGATCGAAGGCACCTCGGCGTCCTGCCCCGAAATGATCGGCATCGGCTGACCGGCGCTGCCGTAGCCGACGCCCTTCAGTGACGAAATGATGCCGATCGAGATGCCGTCATAGGGCGACAGCACGGCGTTGAGCTTCTTGTTGCCGTAATAGGCGCTGAGCAGATTGTCCATTCGGGCCTGGGCGGTGGCGCCGTCCCAACGCAAGGTCGCGACCTTGTCCATGCCCATCTGGCCCGAGGCGACGACGAGCTTGCCGCTGTCGATGTAGGGCTTCAGCACGCTCATCGCGCCGTTGTAGAAGAAGTAGGCATTGTTGTCGTCCGGCGAGCCGCCGAACAGCTCGATGTTGAACGGGCCCTTGCCTTCCTTCAGCCCGAGCCCCTGCTCGATCGATTGCGCCTGCAAGACGCCGACCTGGAAATTGTCGAAGGTCGCGTAATAGTCGACGTTCGGCGTGCCGCGGATCAGGCGGTCATAGGCGATCACGGTGATGCCTTTTGCTTTCGCCTGCTTGAGCACGTCGGACAGCGTGGTGCCGTCGATTGCGGCGATCACCAGCGCTTTCGCGCCCTTGGTCACCATGTTCTCGACCTGCGAGAGCTGGTTCGGAATGTCGTCCTCGGCATATTGCAGGTCGGTGTTGTAGCCGCGTTCCTTCAGCACCTTGACCATGTTGTTGCCGTCGTCGATCCAGCGCGCAGACGACTTCGTCGGCATGGCGATGCCGACGGTCGCCTTGTCCTGGGCGGCAGCGGGAAGGCTCGTGGCCATCGTCGCAGCGCCCGCCAGCGCCAGTGCGAGGAATGCGGTCTTCAGTTTCTGCATGTTTCACTCCCTTGGGTATCAGATTGTCTGTTCGTGTCGTCGAGAACGTGCCGTGGTTGCTTTCTTGTCTCCTATGCGAGCTTGACGTCGGGCTCCGCGCGACCGCGCGCGGAGGCCTCCAATAGAAAGGTGTAACCGGCTTGCGGATCGGCGGCGCGCGCGGCCGTGTCCATGTCCTGCCAGGCGGAGGTGACGAGGAGACGCGACAAGTCGGGGCCGACGAAGGCCGGGCAACTCGCCTGCCGTGCCGGCACGCCGAGCGAGCGCAGGCGTTCGCCTTGCGGAGAGTAGACGTCAATCCGGCTCGCGCCCCAGCAGGCGTTCCAGATCTGCCCGTCGGCGTCGCACACCGAGCCGTCGAGACCGCCAATGCCGGTATGGCGCAGCAGCACCTCCGGCTCGCCGCGCGGCAGGCCGGTCGCGGGATTGAGCGGCACGGCATAGAGCACGGCGCGCGGCGTGTCGGTGAAGTAGCCGGTGGCGCCATCGGGCGAGAAGCAGATCGAATTGGGGATGCTGATGCCGGGAAACAGTGTCGATATCTTGCCGCGATGAAGCGCGTAGATCGCCCCGGCTTTTGGCTCGGCCTTCTTGCCCATGGTGCCGATCCAGAACGTGCCGGACTGGTGCACGCGGCAATCGTTGGAACGCGTGACCGGATTGTCCGCCTCGAGCGCGAAGAACAGCGTCATGGCGCCATCGGCGAGCGTGCGGATGTAAAGCCCGTCCTCGGCGACGATCAGCTGCCGTTCGGCATCGATGCGACCGAGCGCGCTCGCCATCCGACCGAGCGCATGGACGCGGATGCTGCCACTGCCGAGTTGCGCCTCGAACAGCCGTCCCTCGCGGATGTCGAACCACCAGGCGGTGTCGGTGGTCACGTCATAGGTCGGGCCCTCGCCAAGATGGCAGGGATCGTCCGAGAGAACGGTGGTCGGCACCTGCTCCATCATGGCGACCTCACTGCAAAGCGATACACCGTGTGATGGCGATAGACCTGGCCGGGATCGAGGCGCGGGCTCGGAAAATCCGGCCGGTTCGGCGCATCGGGCCAGATGTGCGGCTCCAGGCAAATGGCGTCCGACTGCCGGATCAGCTTGCCGCCCTTCCCCGAAACCGTGCCGTCCAGATAATTGCCGGAATAGACCTGAAGGCCGGGCTGGTCGGTGAACAGCTCCATGATCCGGCCCGAGCGCGGCGCCTCCAGCCTTGCGGCCAGCGCGAGCTTGCCGTCGCCGCCGAAGCAATAGGTGTGGTCGTAGCCCCTGCCGTTCTGCAATTGCTGATCGCCCTGCCGGATGCGCTCGCCGACCGGCCGAGCTTCGCGGAAATCGAACGGCGTGCCGGCAACGCGACGCGGCGGCTCCGGCAATGGAATGGCGGTGGGATCGATCGCGAGGAAATGCTCGGCGGCGACCGTCAGGCGGTGGTCGAGGATGGACGCGCCTGACGTTGCGCCGTCGAGATTGAAGAAGCTGTGGTTGGTCAGGTTGACGATGGTCGGCCGGTCGCTGCGCGCTTCCATGGAAAGCGACAGTTCGGCCGGGCCGGTGACGCGATAGGTCAGGCGGACATCGAGCTTGCCGGGATAGTTCTCCTCCCCGTGCGGACTCGTATAGGCGAGCGTCACTGCGGGCTCTGCGCCCTCGTCGATCTCCACGATCTCCCAGAGCTTGCGGTCGAATCCATCGAGACCGCCGTGCAGGGCATTCGGCCCGTTGTTGACGGCAAGCTGCACCGTCTCGCCATCCAGCGAGAACCGCCCCCCAGCGACGCGGTTGGCGTAGCGGCCGACGGTGGCGCCGAAGAACTTTCGTTCCGCGAGATAGCCGGCGAACGTGTCGTGGCCGAGCACGACGTCGTCATGACCGCCCTTCGCATCCGGCGCGATCAGCGCCTGAAGCACAGCACCATGGGTGATGATCCGCGCTTCGAATCCGCCTGCCCCGCGCAGCACGATGCGCTCGACGTCGCGGCCATCAGGCAGTCTCCCGAAGACATCTTTTTTGATTGTTGAGCCAGCCATGTCTAATCCACGAACGGTTCGACAATTGTGCGCTTGCCGAGCAGGAAGGCGTCGGCGACGAGACGCAGCGGTGTCAGATCGACGTCGCTTGCGCCGGTCGCCGCGAGCTCGACGAAGCGCCGGTAGAGTCCGCGATATTCCTCATCGGGAGCTTCGGCAAGAACCTTGTCGTCGATGGCCATGCGCGCGCCCCCATTGGACAAGGTCATCCGGCCGCGATCGGTATCGACGACAATATCCCAGCTCTGCGGCCCGGTCTGGCGAAAGTCGAACTCGGCGGTCACAGGCAGGCCGCCTATGTCGGTCAGGGTCAGGCTCGCAGCGATCGGCGCTTGGCAGTTGGCGGGAAAGGCAAGTTCGGCCGCGGTGACGAACACCGGCCTGGGCAGGATTCTGGTCAGGATCGACAACGCATTGATGCCGGGATCGAACACGCCAAGACCGCCTGGTTCCCAGATCCAGCTCTGGCCGGGATGCCAGACGCGGACATCTTCCTTCCAGCTGATATGCACCGATTGGATGCGTCGCCCGGCGAGCCATTGTCGCGCGGGCTCGACCGCCGGCGCATGGCGTGAATGCCAGGTCGCAAACAGGGTTCGTCTTGCCTGCGCCGCCATCTCGATCAGCGGATCGAGCTCGGCCACTCCGGCGCCCGGCGGCTTTTCCAGCATGACGTGCTTGCCGGCAGCAAGCGCCGCGGCCGCCTGCGCGCGCCTCACCTGCGGCGGCGTACACAGCGACACGGCGTCGATCGGCGGACCTTTCTCCAGCAGCTCCTCGATGGTCGCGAAGTGCGGCAGGCCCGGCAGCGAGGCATTGCGGCTGGCAATCGCCGCCAGCATCGCGCCCGGCACCGTCGCAATTGCGCCGACGTGCTGGTCGCGCGCGATCTTGCCGAAACCGACGATGGCGATGCAAAGTTCCGTCACGATCTCTCTCCGGATTCGGCCGATGGCACCGTCTCGGCCGTTGCGGTCTCGATGACCGTGCCCTCATGGCGATGCATGCCGTTGTGAATGACGAAGACCATCGCCTCCGAGGCGGCGTCGGCATCGCCCGCCACGATCGCATCGACGATGTTCTGGTGCCATTGCAGCACCGTGTCGCGGTCCTCCGGCTCGACCGGGGCGCTGAGCAGGAACGAGGCGCGCAGCGCTGCCTCGATGACGTGGCCGATCGAGCGCATGAACAGATTGCCGGAGGCGCGCGCCACCGCGACGTGAAGCGCGAGGTCGGCATCGGCAAAGCCGACCGAGTCGGACGCTTCGAGCCGCATCCGCTCCATGCTGTGCCGGAGCTCGGCCAGGTCCTGCTCGGACCGCCGCGTGGCCGCCAGCATCGCCGCGCGCGGCTCGACCGCAAGACGGATCTCGGCGAGATCGTTCAGGAAGCGCTTGTCGATGCCGGCGTCCAGGTGCCAGGCCAGCACGTCGGCGTCGAACATGTTCCAGGCGCCGCGCTCGCGCACGACGGTGCCGACCCGCGCCTTGGTGGTGAGCAGCCCCTTGGCGACCAGCGTCTTCACGCTCTCCCGCAGCACCGGCCGCGACACGCCGAACATCGCGATCATCTCGGCGTCGCCCGGCAGGCGCGTCCCCTCCGCGTAACGTCCGGCGATGATGTCGATGCCGATCGAGCGGGCGACCTCCGCATGGTTGGAGTGGGCCCGCCGCGTCGGGATGACGACGATGCGCGAGGTCATCGGACGGCCCCTGCGCTCTTCGCCGCCGGCCGGCGCGCGAGCGCGACCAGGCTGCCGCCGAGCGCGTAGACGTTGGCGCCGAACCGGGTGAGATGCAGCAGCAGCGCGCCGCCGATGACGGGCACCAGCAGGATGATCGCGATCGCCGTCAACCGCCCACCTCCGGGCATCCGCAACGCGGCGTCGAATACCGACGGGCGGGCTGCGCGAGCAGCAACGCGGCGGTGGCGCTGGCCGCAAAGAGGGCTTTAAGGGTCGTCAGGCGCGTCTCCCAAGATTTGTCCTGGGCGCCGGATTGATCGCGTGGCGCCCGCAAAGACCGCCCTTTGCGGGCATGGCGGGTACTATTCCACGGAAGATGGGTTCCTACTAGTCATATTATTTGACTATTTTGGGGAAAATGCACGGAGGAGCAGCGCGGGGTTCTATGACACGCTAAGCGGGATTTTGTTCCAGTGATGCAACGGGCAGATGAAGGGAATTTGCGGATTTGGATGCAAGTGCTTGATCCGCAACGGCGGCGATAAACGGTCGCGCGCGCTCTTCGGTCATCGCGAGAGAAGGAAGGCAATGCAGAATTTCCAAGATTCTGAATTGCCTTCGCTGCGCTGGCGATGACGGAGTGGAGAGAGCTCCGCGTCTATCAACCCACGCTTCGCATCTTGCGCTGAGGCGAAGAGCTAGATCAGCTTCCGCTGCGCCAGGTTCTTCATCAGCGCGCCGATGCCGAAGGTCCAGGGCTCGCACTCGTCGCTGGTGCGCATGCGGTTGACGAGCTTGCCGAGCTGGGGCGCTGCGATCGTGACGATGTCGTCGCGCTTGTGGGTGAAGCCCTGCCCCGGCGCATCGCGGTCCTTCACGGGCGCGAACATGGTGCCGAGGAAAAGCACGAATCCGTCCGGGTATTGATGGATCTTGCCGATGGTCTGCGCGACGAGATCGGTCGGGTCGCGGCTGATCTTGCTGATGGAGGAATGACCGTCGAGAACGAACCCGTCCGTGCCCTTGACGTTCAGGCTGATGTCGAGCTTGCGCGCATCGTCGAGCGTGAAGCTGTCGTCGAACAGGCGCAGCAACGGGCCGATCGAGCAGGAGGCGTTGTTGTCCTTGGCCTTCGACAGCAGCAGCGCCGAGCGGCCCTCGAAGTCGCGCAAGTTCACGTCATTTCCGAGTGCACCGCCGACGATCTTGCCGCGGCTGGAGACGAACAGCACGAGCTCAGGCTCGGGATTGTTCCAGGTCGATTTCGGGTGCAGGCCCGCATCCATGCCGGTGCCGACGGAGGACATGGTCGGGGCCTTGGTGAAGACCTCGGCATCGGGGCCGATGCCGACTTCGAGATACTGGCTCCAGGCGTTCTGGTCGATCAGCACCTGCTTCAGGTGCATGGCCTGATCGGAGCCCGGCTTGAGCTTCGACAGATCGTCGCCGATCAGCCGGGTGACCTCCTTGCGGATCGCCTCGGCCGAGGCCGGATTGCCCTTGGCGCGTTCCTCGATCACGCGCTCCAGCATCGAGATGGCGAAGGTGACGCCCGCCGCCTTCAGGGTCTGGAGATCGACCGGCGCGAGCAGCCAGGGCTTTTTCGGATCACGCCCATCGGGTGCCGTGTTGGCCACGAGGGCCTCGAGATCGCCGATGCGCTCGCCCTTGGTCGCGCCGAGCGCCTTGGCCGGTTCGTCTTCCTCGCAGAGCGCGCTGACGGTCGGAAACTTTGCGGTGACGTCGAATACGCCATCGCCTCGCACTGCGACGACGGCTGGACCGTTCACCTGCGGCAGCCAGACGCGGCCGACCAGCGTCCCCTTCGTTCCATCCTCGGGGAGAAGGTCCTTCACGGTCAATGTCGTCATGGCGGCGTCCTCGCTCTATCCAGGGGATCGGCCGTTCGCAGCAGCCGATCTCGTTGGCGAAGACCAATAAACGTCTGGCTCCGGATGTCCAGAGCGGCGCCGCTAGGCCCCTGCCCGGGCCTTGCGGGCTGCGATCTGCTGCAGCGCCCAACGCGCATTCTTGCGGACATCGGGATCGGGATCGTCAGCGATCACGGCGAGGAACGCCTCGCCGTCGGGATGCGCGATCTCGCCGAGCGCGGCGGCGGCTTCCTTGCGCAGGTTGGCCTGGTCGTGGTTGACGCAGTTGCCGATCGGCCGCACCGCACGTTCGATCTTCATCCTCCCGAGGCTGCGGATCGCCTTCAGCCGCACCTGCCAGAACTCGTCCGCGAGGCTGGCGACGAGCTGATCAGCCGCGATCGCACCATTGGCGTTCAGGCCCAGGGTCTCCGCGGCCATCTCACGCACCATCCAGTCACCGTCCTTCAGCGCACGGGTGATGGTCTCGGCCGCCGGCTTCATCTGCGAGAACGCCAGCGCGCTCACGGCAGCACGGCGGACATGGGCGTCGGGATCGTTGATCAGCGCGGTCAGGGCGGGGATGGATTCCTCCAGCTTGAGGAAGCCGATCACGCCGATGGCCTGCACGCGCACGGCCGCATCGGAATCCTGCAGCGCTTCCAGTGCCGGCTTGAGCGTATCCTTGCAGCGCAATTCCTTGAGCGCACGCAGCGCGCCCATGCGGACGAAGGCGTGCGCGTGCTTCACCAGAGGCAGGATCACCTCCGCGCAGGCGGGATCCTTGAACTCGGCCATGCTGTCGGCCGCGGCGGCCGCAACGATCCTTTCGGGATCGACCAGCAACTTGACCAGCGCGCTCGCCGCCTCCGGCCCGTCGAACTCGCCGAGCGCCATCGCCACTTGCTGGCGCACGCCGGCGTCGGGATCGGCGACCATGTTGGCAAGATGCGCGACTGCTGCGGGATCGCCGGAATGGCTGAGCGCGATGATGGCGACGCGGCGCTCGGCGGGATCGGCCGCCTGCAGCCGCTCGTCGGCATCCTCCAAATCGTCGTAGGATTCGAACGGGCTCGACATGATCACCTCAACAAATACGGAATGTTGACGGTGACGGCGCCGGTCGGGCAATCGGCCTCGCAGGGCATGCAGTACCAGCACTCGTCATAGGCCATGTAGGCCTTGTTGGTCATGTCGCTGATGCGCAGGACGTCGAGCGGGCAGACGTCGACGCAGACGGTGCAGCCCTTGTCGGCGATGCACTTGGCGTCGTCGACGACCACCGGAACCGAGGTCTGATAGGACGCGAGAGGCATGTGATGTCTCCTGTTGCTGTGGCGCGGTGGATCAGGCGGAGGCGCGGATGCGCTGCTTGTCGTAGAGGTCCTTCTCGTCGTCCGCGATCGGGACGACATAGGGCTCGACGGCGCGCTTTTCGCTGGTCATCTTGCCGTCCTGCTTGGACAGCAGCGTGTGGCAGAACCAGTTCTCGTTGTCCTTCTCCGGAAAGTCCGTGCGCCAGTGATAGAGGCCCCAGCGGCTCTCCTCGCGGTAGAGCGAGGCGTGCGCGGCCATGTCGGCGCAGTCCATGATCGACTGCACTTCGAGCGCGCGGAGCAGCTCGTGCGCGTTGCGCGCGATCATGCGCTCCTGCATGTCCTCGCGCGCTTCGGCCAGGCGCCGCATGCCGAGCTCGTACTTGCGCGTCACCTTCGGCGGCTGCAGATAGTCGTTGACGAGGCGGCGGGTCTTGTACTCGATCTGGTTGGGCGGAATGCCGTCCTCGCGCCTGGTCGGCGCCATCACGCGGTCGCGCTCCACCGCGACGTCGGCCGCATCGAACTCCGCGAAATCGTGACTGTCGGCGAACTCCATGGCGTCGATGCCGGCGACCGAACCGTTGGTGAAGGCGCCCAGCATGTAATTGTGCGGCACGCTCGCCATGTCGCCGGCGGCGTAGAGGCCGGGCACGGTGGTGCGCGCATTGTCGTCGACGAACACGCCGGAGGCGCTGTGGCCGGAGCAGAAGCCGATCTCGGAGATATGCATCTCGATCGACTCGCTGCGGTAGTCGACGCCCCGTCCTTGCTGGAACAGACCGCGCGTCGGCCGCTCCACCTTGTGCAGCGTGGATTCGATCTCCGAGATGGTGTCCGGATGCAGATGCTTGAGCTGGAGGAACACCGGGCCCTTGCCGGACAACAGCTCGTTGTAGAACTCCAGCATCATCTGGCCCGACCAATAGTCGCATTCGATGAAGCGCGAGCCTTCGTTGTTCGCCGTGTACGCGCCGAAGGGGCCGGCGACATAGGCGCAGGCCGGGCCGTTATAGTCCTTGATCAGCGGGTTGATCTGGAAGCATTCGAGATTCGCGAGGGCGGCGCCGGCGTGATAGGCCATGGCGTAGCCGTCGCCGGAATTGGCGGCGTTCTCATAGGTGCCGAACATGTAACCGGAGGTTGGCAGGCCGAGGCGGCCGGCGGCGCCCATGCAGAGGATCACGGCCTTGGCCTTGATCACCAGCATCTCGGCGGTGCGGGTGTTGACGCTCACCGCGCCGGCGATGCGGCCGTCCGACGATTTCAGCAGCCGCGTCGCCATGTAGCGGTTGGAGATCAGGATGCGGGCGCGGCGGAGCTGGCGGTAGAGCGCCTTCTTCACGGTCTCGCCGTTCGGCATCGGCAGCACGTAGGTGCCGATGTGGTGCACCTTCTTGACGGCGTAATCGCCGTTCTCGTTCTTCAGGAAGCGGATGCCGAAGCTGTCGAGCTCCTCGATGATCGAGTAACAGTTCTGGGCATATTTATAGACCGCCTTCTGGTCGACGATGCCGTCGTTGGCGATGGTGATTTCCTTGGTGTACTGCTCCGGCGTCGCATAGCCGGGGATGACGGCGTTGTTCAGACCGTCCATGCCCATCGAGATCGCGCCGGAGCGCTTGACGTTGGCTTTTTCGAGCAGGACGACGTTGGCCTTCGGGTTCTTCAGCTTCGCCTTCAGCGCCGCCATCGGGCCGGCCGTGCCGCCGCCGATCACCAGCACATCGCAGGAAACCTCCGAAAGTCCGTCGACGATCTGATCTAGTGCCATCACTTGCTCCTGGTTCGCCGATCTCCGGCGCCTTTGCATCAGAGTTGTTCAGGGGACGTCGCGGCGATAGCAATTAGTTGTCGCCGGAGCGCGATTTGCGCCTCAGCGCTCGACAAAGGCCTTCTCGATCACGAAATGGCCGGGCCGGCTGTGGTTGCCCTCGACGAAGCCGCGCGCGGAGAACATCGCGTGAAGCTCTTCCAGCATCGCGGGACTGCCGCACAGCATGATGCGGTCGGTCTCGATATCGAGCCCTGATAGCCCGACATCCTCGAACAGCTGGTTCGAGGCGATCAGATCGGTGATGCGGCCGCGATTGCGGAAAGGCTCGCGGGTCACGGTCGGGTAGTAGACCAGCTTGTCGCGGATCAACGGTCCGAAGAATTCGTGATTGCGCAGGCTTTCGACGACATTTTCGCCATAGGCGAGCTCGGAGACCTGGCGGCAGCCATGGGCGAGCACGATGGTCTCGTAGTTCTCGTAGACATCCGGATCCTTGATCAGGCTGGCGAAGGGCGCAAGGCCCGTGCCGGTCGAGAGCAGCAGCAGCCGCTTTCCCGGAATGAGATTGCCGGTGATCAACGTGCCGGTCGCCTTGCGGCCGACCAGGATGATGTCGCCCTCCCTGATCTTCTGCAGGCGCGAGGTCAGCGGGCCGTCCTGCACCTTGATCGAGAAGAATTCGAGCGCCTCCTCGTGGTTGGCGCTGGCCATGCTGTAGGCGCGCATGAGGGGCCTGCCCTCGACCTCGAGCCCGATCATCGCGAACTGGCCGTTCTGGAAGCGGAAGCCGGGATCGCGGGTCGCGGTGAAGCTGAACAGAGAGTCGGTCCAGTGCTTGACTGACAGAACCGTCTCCTTCTGGAATGCAGTCATGATCTCTCCTTATCGATTGTCTCAAGGTCTCGGAGAGAGGAGAGTCCGGCAATTCGGAAGTGAGAGTTCCGGTCGATTAGTTTCCCATTTCGCGGAGCGGTGATCGACCTGAGCGCGGAGGTCATGCCCGCCCCGGCAATTAGTTGCTATTCGTGCACGCCCGCACCGACATAGATAGAGGCCGGAGGTTCGTCATGACCATGACTGCACTGGTTGCGCCGACCGTGGCCGATTATGAAGCCAGCGCTGATCTGGCCGCGCTTCTCGTCCGCACCACGCAGGACGATGCGCTGCGCGTGTCCGCCGAAACACTCCGCCTCTCCTGCAAATGCGCCCACTGCACGCGCGCCCGCTTCGACGGCCGCTTCCCGGAAACCTTTCCGGGAATTGCGATCACAGAGATCGGCGATCTCGGCTACGGACTGAACATCTCGTTCTCGGACGGGCATGACAGGGGGATTTACCCGAAGACGTACTTGCTGAGCCTGGCGGGGCGTTGACCAATATTGTCATTCCGGGGCGCCCGGAGGGCGAGCCCGGAATCCCTAACCCCCGCTCGTAATTGTGGATTCCGGGTCTGCGCGCCTTGCCGCATCTCGGAATGACGCCGGAGGTTGGCGCTTTCCATCTGGCACGGACATTGCTCCTCTTTAGAACGATTTGAACGTTCCGGAGGCAGACGATGTTGCAGGCAGCGAATGCGGTTCGCGGGGCCGTTCCCCCGGCAGTCCGGCCTGCGGGCAGCTCGTCGCTGCTGCTCACCGAGAACCAGCAATGGATCGGCGGGCCGCCGCCGCTGATGGACAAGCTCTCGCCGCGCGAGCGGGAAGCGGTGCTTAAACAGGGCCGGCGAAAGGTGTTGAACCGCGGCCAGACGCTGTTCAACCAGGGCGGCAAGCATGACGGCATCTGGCTGATCGAGAGCGGCCGTATCCGCGTGTTCTATACCTCGCCGCAGGGGCGCGAGATCACGCTGGCCTATTGGCATGTCGGCAATTTCGTCGGCGGCCCCGAAGTGTTCGAGGGCACCGTGCACCAATGGTCCGGCGTTGCGTCCAGCAATTGCAGCGTCGTGCACCTGCCCGGCAAGGAATTGCGGTCCCTGGCCGCCGAGATCCCGAACCTTGCCATCGGCCTGATCGAAGGCCTGACCTTCAAGGGCAAATGCTATTCGGCGCTGGCGCAGATGCTGGGAACGCGCTCGATCACACAGCGCCTTGCGCATCTCCTGCTGCATCTCGTCGAGCTCTATGGCGTCGACGACGCCGACGGCACCGTGATCGCGGCGGCTTTCACCCACGCCGACATCGCCCACATGGTCGGCGCCACCAGGCAGTGGGTCACCATCAGCCTCAAGCGCATGCAGGAAAAAGGAATCGTGCAGACCAAGCGGTCGCAGATCGTGGTCTGCCGGACCGACGTGCTGGAGGAGATGCGCGGTCACGCAGCTGACTAGGCGAATTTGCGACCAAGGCCGATGCACAGGCAAGCGGCTTTATAGTGCAGGACTGCCCAAGGAGTATGCAATCACCTTTTCCCGGCAACTAATCGACTGCGGTCACCATTCCGGATTTGCCCTGCCCCCGCCCTCACCCAATCATGGCAACCACAGCACATCCAACCGAATGAGGATGAGAATGGTCGGCCATCTTCCCACGCTCTCGATCGCGATGTCGGTGACGTCGCTGGCGCTACTCGTCACGCAACCGGCCGCGGCGGAAACCGTCACGCTCGGTATCGGAACGCAGGACACCACGACCAACACGGTGACCGCGGGCGTCGTCATCCGCCAGCTCCATCTGCTGGAGAAATATCTGCCGAAGGACGGCAAATACGCCAACATCAAGTTCGCGCTGGAATGGCAGAACTTCACCTCGGGTCCGCCCGTGACCAATGCGATGATGGCGAACAAGCTGCAGATCGGCATGATGGGCGACTATCCCCTAATCGTGAACGGCTTCACCTTCGAGAGCAATCCCGAGAGCAAGAGCCGGCTGATGGGCATCGCCGCCTACAGCCTGTCCGGCTCCGGCAACGGCATGGTGGTTCACAAGGATTCACCCTACTACGACCTCGCCGATCTCAAGGGCAAGCTGGTCAGCGTTCCCTTCGGCTCCGCCGCGCACGGCATGGTGCTGAAGGCGATGCAGGATCGCGGCTACGCATCGGACTTCTTCCAGCTCGTCAGCCAGAGCCCGGAGGTCGGCTCGACCAATCTCCAGGAGAAGAAGATCGACGCGCATGCCGACTTCGTCCCCTTCGCCGAGCTGCTGCCGTTCCGCGGCTTCGCGCGCAAGATCTTCGATGGCGTCGAGACGAACTTGCCGACCTTCCACGGCATCGTGGTCCGCACCGACTTCGCCGAAAAATATCCCGAGGTCGTCGTCGCCTATTTCAAGGCGCTGATCGCCGCCAATCAGTGGCTGCGCGACGATCCCAAGCTGGCCGCCGAAAAAATCCAGGAATGGACCGGCATCAACAAGGAAGTCGTCTACATCTTCCTGGGGCCGAGCGGCAACATGACCACCGATCCGACGGTGAAGCCCGCTCTGATCGATGCCGCCACGGCCGACGTCAAGGTTCTGCAGAACCTCGGCCGCATGAAGGAATTCGATCCGAAGAAATGGGTCGACGACAGCTACATCCGCAAGGCCTATGCCGAGATGAAGCTCGACTACGACGCACAGCTGGCCAGCACGAAGAATTACGAGATCTCCGGCGAAGATGCCTTCTGCAAGAAGCCGATCGCCGATCCGCGCAAGGCCGGCGAGGTCTGGGTGGATGATGCCGGCATCTTGCCCTTCTCGTCCGCCGCCTGCACCCTCGGGGCGTACGCCGACTACAAAGCCAAGGGCAAGAAGATCAACGTCGCCTATGTCTTCGACACGACGCGCGGCATCAAGCTGTTCGCCGACCAAGCCTTCTTTGCGGTCGGCAACGGCGAGGTCGCCCCGTTCCTGCTCAAGAAGGACGCCGAAGCCTATGCCGCCAAGGTCGGCGGCAAGGTGCTCGGCTTCGATGACGCGGTGAAGGCCGCCGTCGGCGGAGGCAAGACGTGAGCAGTCCCGCCCTCCTCAGACATCCCGAGGACAGCATGCCGGCAACAGCCATTGCAGAGGCGGGACCTGCGCCCGCCGTCAGCGCCCAGCCTGCGGCGCCGCCTTCCTTCGGCACACTCGCGCTGCGCTGGTACCGGCTCAATCGGGCTGGGCTGCGCGCGACCGCGATCGGCGTGATTTCGCTGCTCGCCTTCCTGCTGGTCTGGCACCTGCTGACCACCTATCGCGTCGTGTTCTTCGTGCGCTTCACCAACGTGCCCTCACCGCTCGCGGTCTATGCAAGCTTCAACACGGCGATCCACGATCCCAAATTCCTGATGCACATCGCGCTGAGCTGCCGGCGCATCTTCATCGGCTTCTCGCTCGCCGCCATCGTCGGCGTCCCGCTCGGCCTGATCATGGGCCGCTTCAAGCTGGTGCACGAGATCATCTTCCCGGTCGCGGAAGTGCTCCGGCCGATCCCGGCGATCGCCTGGGTGCCGATGGCGATCATGCTGTGGCCGACCAACGAGCAGAGCATCGTCTTCATCACCTTCCTCGGCTCGTTCTTCCCGATCCTGGTCAACACGCTGCACGGCATGTCGCTGGTCGATCCCGTGCTGGTGCGGGCCGCGCAATGTCTCGGCGCCCGCGAGCGCTCGATCTTCCGCGAGGTGTATTTCCCGGCCTCGCTGCCGCACATCTTCACGGGCCTCACGGTCGGCATGGGCGTCGCTTGGGTATCGCTGATCGCCGCCGAGATGATCTCCGGTCAATACGGCATCGGCTACTTCACCTGGGAGGCCTATTCGCTGGTCCAGTACGCCGACATCGCGCTCGGCATGATCGCAATCGGCGTGCTCGGGCTCGGATCGAGCGTCCTGATCAGAGGCGCCGGAAAATTGGTGATGCCATGGAGGTCGACATGAGCGAGATGATTGCGGGCACGCCGAAGGGCCATGTCGAGGTCAAGAACTTCTCCCTCGCCTACGAGACCATCGAGGGACCGGTGCAGGCCGTCACCGACACGCAGATCCACGTGAAGCCCGGCGAGTTCGTCTCGATCGTCGGCCCCTCCGGCTGCGGAAAGTCGACCCTGCTCAACGCGGTCGCCGGCTTCCTCAAGCCGACCACCGGGGTCGTCACCGTTGACGGCGAGAAGGTCAGCGGTCCCAGCGCCGAGCGCGGCATGGTGTTCCAGCAATACTCGCTGTTTCCCTGGAAGACGGTGCGTGAGAACGTCGAGTTCGGGCTGAAGATGCGCGGCATGCCGCGCTCGCAGCGCGAGCGCGCGGCACGTACGCTGCTCGGCCTTGCCGGGCTTGAAGCCTTCGAGAAGCACTATCCCGAAAAACTCTCAGGCGGCATGAAGCAGCGCGTCGGCATCGTCCGCGCGCTGGCGACGGGGCCGAAGGTGCTGCTGCTGGACGAGCCGTTCGGTGCACTCGACGCGCAGACCCGCGTCATCATGCAGCAGATCCTCACCAACATGTGGCAGCGGCTCAAGATCTCGGTGCTGTTCGTCACCCACGACATCGACGAGGCGATCTTCCTGTCCGACCGCGTCTACTGCATGACGGCGCGCCCCGGCTCGATCAAGGCGGAGATCCCGATTCCGCTGGAGCGGCCGCGGCAGCAGGGGATGATGATGTCGTCGGAGTTCCTGGCGCTACGTCGCGGGCTGATGTCGTTGATCCGCGAAGAGAGCCTGAAGGCCATGGGCGGCGAGATCAGCGACATGGGCATGCAGGGGCTGAGCATCGAGCTGCATGGGCACTCGCTGGCGGATGTGATCTGATTCAGCAGTCGTGCTTGCCGCGATGACGGCCCCGTAGGGTGGGCAAAGCGACTTGTCCGCCGTAGCTCGAAGAGCGAAGGCGGAAGCGTGCCCACCACCTGTCGCCATACTGGAGAGATCGTGGGCACGGCGCTCCGCGCCTTTGCCCACCCTACGGCAGTTCTGCCCTGATCATCTGAACCAGTGCACCAGCGCGATGCTGATGCCGAGCAGCAGCAGCAGCGACAGCGTCACGGCTGCGGTCACCCGTCCCCCGACATTGGCGAGCACGCGGACGTCGACGCCGAGGCCGAGCGCGGCCATCGACACCACGGTGAGAAAGCCCGTGATCTTCGTCACCGGGCCGACCACCGTGGGCGGAACGATCTCGAGGGAGCGCAGCGTGGCGAGCGCGAGGAAGCCGAGGATGAACCAGGGGACCAGGCGGAAGAAGCCGACATTGGTCTTCTTGGCGTCGCTCTGCCAGCGCGAGGCGACCAGCGACAGGCCGACGACCACCGGCCCGAGCATCAGGACGCGCATCAGCTTCACCAGCGTGCCGATCTGCGTCGAGACGAGGCCGGCCGGGACCGTCGCGGCCAGCACCTGCGGCACCGCATAGACGGTGAGGCCCGCGAGGATACCGTATTGCGTGGCCGACAATTGCAGCAGCGGGATCAGCAGCGGCAGGCCGAGCACCATCATCACGCCG
This sequence comes from Bradyrhizobium sp. WBOS07, assembly GCF_024585165.1. Lineage (NCBI taxonomy): Bacteria > Pseudomonadati > Pseudomonadota > Alphaproteobacteria > Hyphomicrobiales > Nitrobacteraceae > Bradyrhizobium > Bradyrhizobium sp. WBOS07. Next base: position 6,286,218 of record NZ_CP029008.1, on the reverse strand, counting down.
AGGATGGCGGTGAAGGAGATCGAGGACGCGATCTCGTCGTTGTTGGCACCGATGATCGGCGCCACCGCCGCGATCGCCGAATTGCCGCAGATCGAGTTGCCGCAGGCGATCAGGATCGACAGCCGCGTCGACAGGCCGAGCAGCCGGCTGAGGCCGAAGGTGGCGCAGAGCGCGACCACGACGACCGCGGCGATCGAGGCCAGCAGCGCGATGCCGGAGGCGGCGATGGCGGCGAAGCTGATGGAGGCGCCCAGCAGCATCACCGCGACTTCGAGCAGCTGTTTGGCGCTGAAGGCAATGCCGGCCTGCCAGCGCGGCGCAGGCTTCCAGAAGCTGCGAAGGGCCATGCCGAGCAGAATCGCCATCACCAGCGCTTCGACATAGGGATGCTCGAAAAAGCCCAGTTCCGCCCGCTCCAGCAGGGCCGAGACACCGGCGACGGCGACGCAGAGGAGGATACCCGGGATCAGCGCCGCGATACGGCTTGCGGCGGTGGCCGGCTTGGCATCGGCCGGACTGGATGCTTGATTCTGCGACACAAATCTCTCCCAGAGGAGAAATATTTATACGCAGCGTCAGCTCGATGGGGAATAAGTTTTCGACATATCAGGGCCGAGGGAAGTTCTGTCCTCAGACCAGAATGTTCTGGGTCAGAAGATCAAGCTCTTGGCCAGCGAGGCGACCCGGCTGAAGCCGTCATAGATGCCCGGCTCGAAGAAGGCCGCACGCGCCAGCACGATGCCGGCGACCAGCGACCAGAACAGACCAGTGCCGACCCGCAACAGCATCTTTGACGCACGCGACCGCGGCTGGGTGTCCGTCGCGGACACCAGCTGCTCGCCGAAGGGCTCGAATCCAGTGCGTTCCATAGCTGCCGATCCATCAATTCCTGGTGGGAATGTCGTCGTTTCCCGTCCAAACGGCAATGGAAGCGATTGGCGTTTTTGTCGCGCAGGGGAAAAACTCCTTCCGTCAAGCCGGCTCCTGACAATGGTTTTCTTCTCCCGGCCTACTTAGGCACCGGCGGGCCCTATAGGGCCAGATAACGCCGCCGGATGGCATCGTTGGCCTTCAGCTCGTCGATTCCGGCGGCATAGACGATCTGCCCCTTGTCGATGACCGTGGCGTGGCTCGCAAGGCCGAGGCAAAAATGCATGTTCTGCTCGGCGATCAACACGGTCGATCCGATGCTTCGCAGCTGGCGCAACAGCTCGCCAATCCGCTGCACGATGATCGGCGCGAGCCCCTCGCTCGGCTCGTCCAGCAGCAACAGCGCCGGATTTCCCATCAGCGTGCGTGCGATCGCCAGCATCTGCTGCTCGCCGCCCGACAGGCGTCCGGCGATGCGATGGCGCAGCGGCTCCAGCAGCGGGAAGACGTTGTAGATGCGCTTGATCGGCCATTCGTCCTGGCCTTCCGGCCCCTTCTTGCGACCGATGACGAGATTGTCCTCGACACTGTGCTCCGGAAAGATCTGCCGATCCTCCGGCACGAAGCCGAGGCCGGCGCGCGCGATATAGTGCGGCTTCCGGCCGGAAATCACCGCGCCGCGCAGGCTCACTCGGCCCCGCCGCGGCGGTGCAAGACCCATGATCGCTTTCATGGTGGTGGATTTGCCGGCGCCGTTGCGGCCGAGCAGCGCCATGGTCTCCCCCTGCCGCACCGAGAGACCAACGCCGAACAGGATCTGGCTGGTGCCATAATAGACGTCGAGATCGGCGACTTCGATGACGACGGCACTCATGCAGCCGCTCCCGCGTGCTCGGTGCCGAGATAAGCGTCGATCACGGCGCTGTTGTTGCGGATCTCGTCAGGCGTGCCGGTCGCCAGGATGCGGCCGTAGCAGAGCACGACAATTTTCGGGGCGATCTTGAACACGATGTCCATGTCGTGCTCGATGAAGACGACCGTGATCTTCTGGCTCTCCCAGAGCTCGCGCACCTTGTCGATCATGCGCCAGCGCTCTTCCGGGCCCATGCCGGCAGTCGGCTCGTCGAGCAGAAGCACCTTCGGCTCGAGCACGAGCGCCAGCGCGATATCAAGCAGCTTCTGATCGCCATGCGACAGCGTCGCCGCCGTGCGATGACGCTTGCTCGCCAATCCCAGCAGCTCCATCACATGCTCGGCGCGGTCGCGCGTCTCAGGCAAGGGAAAGCGCTTGTGCAGCACCGCGGAAGTGCGCTGGTCGGCACTGACGGCGGCGAGCATGGTTTCCTCTACCGTCAGCGACTTGAAGATGCTCGCGACCTGGAAGGCGCGGCCGATGCCGTGCCGCACGATCTCGGGCGGCGAACGGCCGGCAAGTTCGACGCCGTCGAGCAAAACCTGGCCGGAATCCGGCTTCAAGGCACCGGTGATCAGGTTGAAGAAGGTACTCTTGCCGGCGCCGTTCGGGCCGATCACCGCCGTGAGCGAGCCGTCGGGGAAATCGAGCGAGACGTCGTTCGTCGCCTTCACGCCACCGAAGGATTTTGCGAGGTTGCGGATCTCGAGCATGGCTAGCGCCCCTCGCCTGCATCGCGCCGATCCCAAAGCCATTCGGCGACGAAATCGAGCAGGCCTTTGCGCAGGCCCAGCGCGAAGAACAGGATAACCACGCCGAGCACGATGCCGTGATACTCGGTGAACCGCGTTACGGTGTCGTTGAGCAGGAGCAGTAACACGGTGCCGACCATCGGACCGAGGAACGTCGAGACGCCGCCGAGCATATTGATGAAGATGCCCTCCCCCGAGATCGTCCAATAGGCGAATTCCGGATAGGCGCCGGAGACGAACAGCGCCATCACCATGCCGCCCATCGCGGCGAACAGTGCGGCCAGCACGAACACGGTGAGCTTGGCGCGCCAGACGTCGATGCCGAGGAAACTCGCGCGCGCGGCGTTGTCGCGGATCATGCGCAGCGTGTAGCCGAACGGCGATTGCGCGATCTGGCGCATCGCAAGCAGGCCGAGGATGAGCAGCGCGCAGCTCGTGACATACAGATGAACATGATTGGACAGATCCACGCCGAGGAAAACCGGCCGTGGAATGCCGCCGCGCAGGCCCTGATCGCCGCCAGTGAACGAAGCCCAGGACAATATGGTCGAGTGGATCAACATCTGGAAGGCGAGCGTGACGAAGGCGAAATAGATTTCCTTCAGCCGCACGCAAATCGCGCCGATGATCGCGGCAACCATTGCGGTGATCGCTAGCGTCGCGATGAAGGCGACCGGAATCGGCACGGCGATCTTCTGCATGATCAAGCCGAAGCCGTAGGCGCCAAGGCCGAAGAACATGCCATGACCGAACGAGGTTAAGCCGGTGTAGCCGACCAAGAGATTGAGCGAAGTCGCGAACAGGCCGTAAGCCGAGCAGCGGATGACGAAATCAAGCAGCGCCTTGCTGCCCGTGACCAGCGGAAGGCTCGCCAGCACCGCGAAGGCGATCAGCGCAATCAGGATGTCGCGATAGCGCCCAAGCGCGACGCCGCCGCGTACGGGCACCGACCTCTCGGCGCGTCCGGCCTCGAGCTCGGTCATGCCGCCTCCTTGCCGAACAGGCCGGTGGGCTTCGAGACCAGCACGATCACCATGAACAGATACATCAGGCCCTCGGTGAACAGGGGAAAGCCGAGCGAGCCGAACGACCTGATGAGGCCGAGCAACAGCGCGCCGATCAGCGCGCCCAGGATCGAGCCCATGCCGCCGATCACGGTGACGATGAAGGATTCGATCAGCACCGAGAATCCCATGCCGGGGGTCAGCGAGCGCACTGGCGCGGCCAGCGCGCCCGCAAGGCCCGCCAGCATGCCGCCGAGCGCGAATACGCCGCCATAGATCAGGCCGGTATTGATGCCGAGCGCGGAGACCATGCCCGGATTATGCGCGGCGGCGCGGATCACCTTGCCGATGCGGCTGCGCGCGAGCCCGAGGCCGAGCACGATCGCCGCGACGAGCGCGACGCCAATCAGCAGCAGATAATAGGGCGGCACCACGCCGCCGGCGATGAACAGCGGCATCACCTGGAATGCGGAGGGCATGCCCATCGACTTGAATTCGGGTCCCCAGATGATGCGCACCACATCGTCGAAGATCAGCACGAAGGCATAGCAGACCAGCAGCTGCATCAAGACGTCAGCGCCATAAACGCGGCTCATGAAGACGCGCTCGAAGATCAGGCCGAGAGCCGCGGTACCGGCCGCCCCCGCCAGCATCGCAAGTGCAAAACTGCCGGTGAGCTGATAGGCGGTCATCGCAAAATAGGCGCCGAACATATAGAAGGCGCCGTGGCTGAAATTGACCACCTTCAGCACGCCGAAGATCAGGGTCAGTCCGACCGCGACCAGGAACAGCAGCATGCCGATAATGAGGCCGCTGGTGGTCTGCGTCACCAGGCAGGCGGAGCTGGAAAGGCAGCCGGCAAGGGCATCGAGATCCACGGAAGCACTTTCATTGTCGCGCGCCTGAGACGGCGCGGAGGACCAAACGAAAGCGGCAGAGGCGGTCGCCCGCCTCCGCCGCGCATCACATCAGGTGTAGCCCTTGCTCTTCTTCCACTCGGCCTCGAGCTCGAAGATGGTCTTCCAGTCGCCGGCCTTGACCTCGGGCACATAAGGCTCCTGCGGGATCGTGGTACCCCAGCCGATGGCGTAGCCGACCAAGGTGTGGTCGTCGCCGCGCATCGTCACGGTCCCGTCGGCGCCGAACGGGCACTTGATGGTGAGGCCCTTCAGCACCTCCGCGATCTTCTTGCCGTCGGCCGAGTTCGCCTTCTTGGCGGCCTCGGCGAGGAACATCACCGCGGTCGCGTTCTGCCACGACCAGTTGGTCGGGTACTCGTTGTACTTGGCCCTGTAGGCATCGCCCCAGGCGGCGTTCTCCGGCGTGGTCGGGAAGGTCTTGATGTAGCGATTGCCGGAGTGAATGCCCTTCGGCAGGTTCTTCACCACCGTGAGTGCGGTGTAGTCGGCCATGTTGACCGCGAACACCTCCATCTGGCTGAACATCGCGTAGATGTTGGCCTGGTCGATGTAGGAGGTGAGATCGCCGCCCCACAGGCAGGAATACAGCGCCTGCGGCTTGGCTTGCAGGATCTTCGTCACCACCTCGGTGTAGTCGGGCTGGAACAGCTTTGGCCAGGACTCGCTGATGACCTCGACGTCGGGCGCGAAGCGCTTCAGGTACAGCGTGAACTCGCCGGTGGTGTCGCGGCCATAGGCATAGTCGGGCGAGCAGGTCGCCCATTTCTTCAAGCCCTTGGTCTTCGCGATTCCAGCGGCGTAGCTGCCGCCGACGATGGAATCGTGGATGCCCTGACGCACGCAGCGGAACGCGTTGGGGATGTGCTGCTTCGGATCGGCCGTGAGCGAGGATGCTTCCGAGCAAGTGTGGATGCAGAGCACGCCGAGATCGCGTGCGACCTCGTGCACCGCGAACGATCCGGACGACGCCTCACCGTCGAGCAGCAGTTCGCAGCCGTCGGTGTTGACGAGCTCGCGTGCGACGCGCGCGGCTTCCTGCGGCTGGCCCTTGGAGTCGCGGATCACCATCTCGATCTGACGGCCGGCGAGGCCGCCGGCAGCATTGACCTTCTCCACCTCGAGCATCACCGCATTGCGCGAGGACGTGCCGAGCTGCGCCACGCGGCCCGACAGGATGGTCGGCATTCCGATCTTGACGGTCTTGGCTTGGGCGCGCGCCACCCACGGCGCGGCGAAAGTCATCGCACCGGCGCCCATCAGCGCCAATGTTGAACGGCGGCTGATGCCCGGCGTGCGGGTTGTCTTCATTTTCCCCTCCCTCTTGCGGGTCGGCGTTTCAAATCCCTTGTCGGAGATCGTGTCGTCTCCGTATTTCCGAGGATTTCAGAGGGTGGGGGGTGACGTCAAGCCAAAGATGAATTACGAGTCAGAATTCATCGAGGGAGGAAATGAGGCCGCCAACCGGCTCAAAACAAGCGCAATGATCAACCTGTCAAGCTTCATCGCCTTTCATGCCCGCCGCACGCCGGACCGGCCTGCGCTGAAATATCGCGGCGAGGAGATCTCCTACGCGGCCTTCGACGCCCGGGTCCGCAAGGTCGCCGGCTGGTTGGCGACACAAGGCATTGGCGCGGGCGATGTCGTCGCAGTGCTGATGAAGAACAGCGCGGCATTCCTGGAGCTTGTGTTTGCGACCAGCCATCTCGGCGCGGTGTTCCTGCCGATCAATTTCCGTCTGTCCCGCGACGAGGTCGGCTACATCGCCGGCAATTCCGGCGCGCGGCTTCTGATCGTCGACGAGGAATTGGCCGCGAATGCAGCAGGCGCCAAGACGGTCGTACTGAACGAGATCGCGCAGCAGAGCATCACGCATCTGGCTGGCGACACCACGCCCGCAGCGATGCACGTCCGTCGGCCATCGGACCTGATGCGGCTGATGTACACCTCCGGCACGACCGATCACCCCAAGGGGGTGATGCTCACTTACGATAATTTCTACTGGAAGTCGGCCGACCAGACCATCGCGCTCGGTATCGGCGCAGACACGCGACTTCTCGTGGTCGGTCCGCTCTATCACGTCGGCGCGCTCGATTTGCCCGGCATTGCCGTGCTCTGGCATGGCGGATTCATGCATATCGAGCGCAGCTTCGAGCCGGAAACGGCGCTTGCGGCGATCGCAGAGGACAAGCTCAACGCCGCCTGGTTCGCCCCTGTGATGACCACGGCGATGCTCACCTGCCCGACGCGGGACCGTTATGACGTCTCCAGCCTGCAATGGGCCATCGGCGGCGGCGAGAAGACGCCGGAAGTGCGTATCCGCGCCTTCTCCGAATATTTCCGCAATGCGCGCTACATCGATGCCTACGGCCTGACCGAGACCGTCGGCGGCGACACCTTCATGGAAACGGGCCGTGAGATCGAGAAGATCGGCTCGACCGGGCGAGCCATCGCTCATGTCGAAATCGAGATTCGCGACGAGAACGGCAAGTCCTTGCCGCCGAACGTCAATGGCGAGATCTGCCTGCGGGGACCCAAGATCACGCGCGGCTACTGGAAGGATCCCGAGAAGACGGCGTCCGCCTTCTTCGGCGACTGGTTCCGCAGCGGCGATGTCGGCTATCTCGACGACGAGGGCTTCCTGTACCTGACCGACCGCAAGAAGGACATGATCATCTCGGGCGGCGAGAACATCGCCTCCTCCGAGGTCGAACGCGTCATCTACGATCTGCCTGAGGTGCGGGAAGTCGCGGTAATTGGCCTCTCCGACGCACGCTGGGGCGAGCGCCCCGTCGCTGTCGTCGTGCTCGCCGAAGGGGCGCGCCTCGAGCTCCCTGCCCTCACCGAGCACTGCCGTACTCGGCTGGCGAGCTTCAAAGTGCCGAAACAGCTGATTTTCCGCGACAGCTTGCCGCGCAACCCATCTGGAAAGGTTCTCAAGCGCGTGCTGCGCGCCGAGCTGGAGACGTCTGAATGATGCAAGCCAATGCCAAGGTGACAAAGCTCAACCGCGTCGAGCGCAACGCCTGGACCAAGCAGAAGATCTTTGACGCCGCCACCAAGGTCGTCGGCAAGCACGGTTATGCCGAGGCCTCCGTCGCCCGTATCACGGAACAAGCCGGCGTCGCGCAAGGCACCTTCTACAATCATTTCGAGAACCGACAGGAGCTGCTCGACCAGTTGCTGCCGAAGATCGGCCTCGACATGGTCCAGTTCATCCGCGCCCGCACCGGCAACGCGCACGCGGCGCGGCAGGAGATCGAGCGCTTTGCCGCCTTCTTCGATTTCATCCGCGAGGTGCCGGAATTCCTGCGCATCCTCAACGAGGCCGAGTTCTTCGCGCCAATCGGCTATCAGAAGCATCTCGACAACATCTCGGTCGCCTATGTCCGCATCCTGCGACGGGCTCGTCTTGCCGGCGCGATCGAACATTACAGCGACGAGGAATTCGAGGCGATCGTCCACATGCTGATGGGCGCACGCGGCTATCTCAGCCGCCGCTACTCCTATTCGGCCGGCGTCGTCACCGCCGTCCCCGACCACGTCATATCCGCCTATCGCAAGCTGATGACGCGCGGCCTCTTCAGTCCGTCCGAAGACCAGGACACGCCATGAACATCGACTCTCCGCACAGGCTCGACCTTGTTTCGACCATCGCAGAAGGCGACATCCGCTGCCTGCTGATGGTGCTGGTGCACATGACCGGCGACGAGAAATGGCTCGCACCGCCGTATCTGCCCAAGCGCGATATCCGCCTCATCCCCGATCCCGAGGCCGGCGTGCCGCCGGAGATCCAGGACGAGATCCGCGCCGCGGTGGTCGAGCTGTTCGCCAATGGCACGCCAAAGCCCGTCATCGCCGATCCCGGCGAGGAGCTGCTGCTGAAGATGATGCGCGCCTGTCTCGGCGAGAACGTCGCGCCGGAATACGCGCCCCTGATGCGCGAGGAGATGGGATTTGTCTCACGCGAGGCGCGCTGGAGCAAGCAGCCCTCGAGCGACAAGCTCGCCGGGCAGCATGTGCTGATTGTCGGCGCCGGCGTCTGCGCCATTGCGCTCGGCGTCGCACTCGGCCGTCTCGGCATCCCCTACACCATCGTCGAGAAGAACGCCGAGCTTGGCGGCACCTGGTGGATCAACCGCTACCCCGGCTGCGGCGTCGACACGCCGAACCATTCCTATTCCTACTCGTTCGGCTCCGGCAATGCATGGACCCGCTACTTCTGCCAGCGCGAGGAATTGCTTGGCTACCTCCAGAAGGTCGCGGACGAATACGGTATCCGCAAGCATCTGCGCGTCAACACCGAGCTGACCTCGTCGCGCTGGGACGAAGGCAAGCGGCGCTGGATCTCGACGCTGAGAACCAAGGACGGCGAAGAGACGTTCGAATCCACCGCGCTGGTCAGCGCGATCGGCCAGCTCAATGACCCCTCCCGCGCCCGCTTCAAAGGCGAAGAGGACTTCAAGGGGACGATTCTGCATTCGGCGCTGTGGTCAGACGAGATCAAGCTTGACGGCAAGCATGTCGCCGTGATCGGCACCGGGGCGACGTCGATGCAGCTGGTGCCGTCGATCGCAGGCCGCGTCGCCTCGGTCACGGTCTACCAGCGCAGCGCGCAATGGGCGCGGCCGGTGAAGGGCTATGCCGATCCGATCAGCCAGGGCGCGCGCTGGCTGCTGGCGCATCTGCCGTTCTATGTGCAGTGGTACCGCTTCAACATGTTCTGGCGCTACGGCGACGGCCTGTTGCCTTTCCTGCGCAAGGATCCGGGCTGGCCGCATCCCGAGCGCGCCGTCAACAAAGGCAACGACCGGCACCGCCAGGAGCTGACGGACTTCATCCTGTCGGAGCTACAGGGCCGGCCCGACCTGATCGAGAAATGCGTGCCGACCTATCCGCCCTACGGCAAGCGCATCCTGCTCGACAACAATTGGTTCAAGACCTTGCGGCGGGACAACGTCGAACTGGTCACCGATGCGATCGACCGTTTCGACGAAACGGGCATCGTCACCGCAGACGGCAAGCACCGGCCCGCCGACATCATCGTGGTGGCGACCGGCTTCAAGGTGACGGAAATGGCGGCCCGTCTCAACATCAGCGGCCGCGACGGCAAGGATTTGCGGCAGGCCTGGGCCAACGACAATCCGACCGCTTTCCTCGGCCTCACCGTGCCCGGCTTTCCGAACTTCTTCTGCATGCTTGGCCCGAACTCCGGCCCCGCCCATGGCGGCAGCGTCATCTTCCAGTCGGAGTGCCAGAGCCGCTACATCTCGGCATGCCTGGTCGACATGGTCGAGCAAGACGTCGCTGCGATCGACGTCCATCAGGACGTGCTCGACGATTACGTCCGCAAGGTCGATGCCGAGCACGAGGCGATGATCTGGACGCATCCGGGCATGAGCACCTACTACCGCAATGCGAGCGGCCGCGTGTTCTCGGCGATGCCGTGGCGGTTCGTCGATTATTGGCGCATGACGCATGACCCGGATCTGCGGCAGTACAACGTGACGAAGGGGTAACTCAATCTCGCGGTGCCGACTCTGATCGACGCTCGAGTTGCGCTCGTCCCACAGCGTCATTGCGAGCGCAGCGAAGCAATCCAGCGTCTTTCCGCAGAGGGATTCTGGATTGCTTCGCTACGCCCGCAACGACGGAGATTGCGCGCAGCTACGCCGCCAGTCCACTCCCGACCGGAGCGAAATCCAGGCCGAGGCTTTCCGCCACCGCCTTGTTGGTGATCCGCCCGCGATCCACGTTCAGGCCGTTGCGCAGATGCGGGTTCTCCAGCACCGCGGCAGACCCCTTACTGGCCAGCATCAGGCCGAACGGCAACGTCGCGTTATTCAGGGCCTGGCTCGACGTCACCGGCACCGCGCCCGGCATGTTGGCGACGCAATAGTGCACGACGCCGTCCACCTCATAGGTCGGATCGCTATGGGTGGTCGGATGCGACGTCTCGAAGCAGCCGCCCTGGTCGATCGCGACATCGACCAGCACGGCGCCGGGCCGCATCGATGTCAGCATCGCGCGTGTGACCAGCTTCGGCGCGCTGGCGCCCGGCACCAGCACCGCGCCGATCACGACGTCGGCGGCGAACACCTCCTCCTCGACCGACTCGATGGTCGAGAAGCGGGTGCGCACGCGTCCGGCAAAGAGATCGTCGAGTTCGCGCAAGCGCGGGATCGAGCGGTCGATCACGGTGACTTCGGCGCCGAGACCCGCGGCCATGCGCGCCGCCTGCGTGCCAACCACACCGCCACCGAGCACGACGACGCGCGCCGGCTGCACGCCGGGCACGCCGCCCAGCAACAGGCCGCGGCCGCCGGCCGATCGCTTGAGCGCGGCGCCGGCGGCCTCGATGGCGAGGCGGCCGGCGACTTCGCTCATCGGCGCAAGCAGCGGGAGGTGACCGCTCGCGTCCGTGACGGTTTCATAGGCGATCGCGGTACAGCCGGAGGCAAGCAGGCCCTTGGCCTGCTCCGGATCCGGCGCAAGATGAAGATAAGTAAACAGAATCTGGCCTTCCCGGAGCTGGGCCCACTCGCTTTTCTGCGGCTCCTTCACCTTCACGATCATCTCGGACTTGGCAAAGACGTCGCGGGCGCTGTCGGCGATATCGGCCCCTGCCCGCCGATACACCTCGTCGGATGCGCCGATGCCGGCGCCGGCCCCGGTCTCGACCGCGACCTGATGACCGGCCGCGACATACTCACGGACCGCGCCCGGAGTGAGCCCGACGCGATATTCCTGCAGCTTGATCTCCTTGGGAACACCGACGCGCATCTTGAGCTCCTTCGCCAACGGATCGATTCCGGTCTTCATCGTAGTGATGGGGCCGGTTTGGTTTCGTGCAAATATCCGCTAGTTTCGACACGTCCGCGCCGGTTTCCGGCGCCGAAATGCTCTTTCACGCTGGAAACGAAACCTTGGCCCTCGACCGGAAAGACCTCGCGATCCTCGCGGAACTCACGACCAATGCGCGCGCCAGCCATGCCGAGCTTGCCAGCAAGATCGGCCTGTCGAGCACGGCGCTGGCACGGCGACAGAAGACGCTCGAGGACGACGGCTACATCCAGGCCTACCAGGCCACGCTCGACCTCGGCCAGTTCGGCCTCACCACGACTGTGCTGGTTCGCATCGCGCTGGAGAGCCAGAGCGACGATGCGCTGAAGGCATTCGAGGCGGAGGTGGTGAAATGCCCCTCCGTCGTGCGCTGCTTCCTGATGTCGGGCACCGACGATTACATCCTCATCGTGCTGGCCCGCGACATCCAGGATTTCGAGCGCATTCACCGGACCGAGCTGTCCCGGCTGCCGCGCGTTGCGCGCGTGCAATCGAGCTTCGCGCTGCGCGAGATCGTCAACCGCGCGGTGCCGACGGTGGTGTTCGGCGAGGCGAAACGCTAGCGCTTCTCCGTCTGCCGCCGTCTGTCATCCAGCTGTCATCGAATGTGCAGAGAGCTGTCTCCTGGCACATTCGGGACAGACCATGGACTATTTCAAGCGCTTCAACTTCCTTTTCGCCGCACCGGCCTTCGACACCGACGACCTCGAGGGCATTCGCTTCAACCAGATCATCGAGGAAATCCAGCGCTCGGGATTCGAGGTGGTGCGGGCTCGCAAGCTGGAAGACGCCGAGATCGCGGTGCAAACCGATGCCGCGATCGGCTGCATGGTGGTGGACTGGGGCAAGAAGGGTCTCGAAGGCAAGACCTCGGCCCTGATCAATCTGATGCGGCGCCGTGGCCTCGACTTTCCGATCATCCTCCTGATCCGGCGCAAGCGCTTCGAAGATCTGCCGGTCGAGGTGCTCGACTTCATCGACGGTTACGTTTTTCTGTCCGAGGAAACCCCGCCCTTCATCGCCAAGAACCTGATCAGCCGGCTCAAGCAATACGCCGAGACGCTGAAGACGCCGTTCTTCGGCGCCCTCGTCGACTATGCCGAGGAAGGCAACCAGCTCTGGACCTGCCCGGGCCACAATGGCGGCGTGTTCTATAATCGCAGCCCGATCGGCCGCGTTTTCGTCGAGCATCTCGGCGAATCCGTGTTCCGAGACGACCTCGACAATTCCGTGCTCGATCTCGGCGACCTCCTCACCCATGAGGGGCCGGCGCTGAAGGCCCAGAAGGAGGCAGCCGCCATCTTCGGCGCGGAAAAGACCTATTTCGTTCTCAACGGCACCTCGACCTCGAACAAGATCGCGCTCGGCGCCCTCGTCACCGACGGCGACCTCGTGCTGTTCGACCGCAACAACCACAAGGCCGCCCATCACGGCGCGCTGATGATCAATGGCGGCATCCCGGTCTATGTCCCGACCGTCCGCAACGCCTGGGGCCTGATCGGTCCGATGCGCTGGGACGCGCTCGACGAGAAGACCTTGCGCGAGGCGATCCGCAACCATCCGCTGGTCCGGGATCGTGACGCCTGGCGCAGGGAGCGGCCATTTCGCGTCGCCGTCGTCGAGCAGTGCACCTATGACGGCTCGATCCACAGCGCAGAAATGATCTTGAAGCGCATCGGCCATCTCTGCGACTACATCCTGTTCGACGAGGCCTGGGCCGGCTTCATGAAATTTCACCCGCTCTATGCCGGCCGCTTCGCCATGGGCCTTTCGAACCTTCCCCCGGAAGCGCCAGGCATCATCGCGACGCAGTCGACACACAAGCAGCTTGCCAGTTTCTCGCAGGCTTCGCAGATCCACATCAAGGACCGCCACATTCACGGCCAGAAGCGGCGCGTCGAGCACCGCCGCTTCAACGAAAGCTTCATGCAGCACGCCTCGACATCTCCCTTCTACCCACTGTTCGCATCGCTGGATGTGGGCGCGCAGATGATGAAGGGCCGCTCCGGTGAAGTGCTGTGGGACGACACGATCCGGCTAGGCATCGAGCTGCGCAAGAAGATCCGCGCGATGCGCAGGGAGTTCGAGGAGAAAGAGCAAAATCCGGACCGCCGCTGGTTCTTCGAGCCCTTCGTGCCCGACCGTGTCGCCATTCCCGATGTCAGCCGTCCCGGCGCCACGCACAACGTCGCCTGGGAGACGCTCTCCACCGATGAACTCGCTACCAATCCTGCGCTGTGGCAGCTCTCGCTCGACAGCAATTGGCATGGCTTCCCCGGCGTCACCGAAGGCTTTGCCATGACCGACCCGAACAAGCTGACGCTGCTCACGCCCGGCTTCGACCGCGCCACCGGCGCCTATGCCGAGCACGGCATTCCCGCCCCCGTGGTCGCGCAATACTTGCGCGAAAACCGCATCGTGCCGGAGAAGAATGACCTCAACTCCCTGCTCTTCCTGCTCACGCCCGGCGTCGAGGCCAGCAAGGCCGGCACGCTGATCTCCGGCCTCGTTGCCTTCAAGAAACTGCACGACGACAATGCGCTGCTGGCGGACGTCATCCCGGAGTTCTATCAACGTCGGCAGGCGCGCTATGCCGGCGAGCGGCTGCGCGACCTCTGCGGGCAGATGCACGGCTTCTTCCGCGCCGCCGATGTCAGCGCGCTCCAGGCGCGGCAGTTCATGCCTGAGCACATGCCTGAGATCGCAATGTCGCCCCGCGATGCTGCGCGCTATCTGTTCAAGAACGACGTCGACTACCTCCCGATCGAGGCAATCGCGGGCCGCATCGCCACCACCCCCTTCGTGGTCTACCCGCCCGGCATCGCCACCATCGTGCCCGGCGAACGACTGACCGAACGCGCCAAGCCCATGGTGGATTATCTCAAGATGTTCGAGACGTGCTTCAACACGTTCCCGGGCTTCGACGTCGAGATCCAGGGCGTCTACAAGGAGATCGATGCTCAGGGGCGGATCGGGCTCTACACTTACGTCGTCGCCGAGTAGGTGCCCATGATCGAAACAGCCATGCGCGCGAGTGACGAACCCGTCCTGGTCCGCCCGTCACGCGAGAGCGACGTCGAGGCGATGCTGGCGATCTACCGCCATCATGTCCGCAGTGGCGTGCCGCGCGATGTCGAGGGAACCGGCGCACCGGAACCGGACGATTTGCGCGACCGGCGCAAGAACCTGAAGCAGACCCGCCTTCCCCATCTGGTCGCGACCTTTCGCGGCGAAGTGGTCGGCTATGCCTACGCCGTGCTGTTTCGCAAACGGCCGGCCTATCGCTACACGGCCAAGCATTCGATCTACGTCCACCACGCGCAGCTCGGCCGCGGTGTCGGACGGCTGTTGCTCCAGGAATTGATTGATGCCTGCGCGGCGGCCGGCTTCCGCCAGATGATCGGCTACATCGATGCCGACAACGAGCCCTCGCTGGCATTGCACGAGAAGTTTGGCTTCGCGCGCGCCGGCTTGCTCAGCGGCGTCGCCTATCGCCACGGCCGCTGGTCCGACACCGTCATGGTGCAACGCTCGCTCGGCGCCGGGACGACGACGCCACCGCCGGTCACGCGCCGGGCCGATAGAGTGTGATCCGGACCCGGAGGACCGCGTTAGCACAAAGTGTAGCGGCTCCTCGCGGCAAACGCGGAACGCGTTTGCGCGGAGATCAGCTCAAACAACAGGCCTTACGACGGAAAGTCGGCCGGCTTCACATGGATGCGGTCGGCATGCAGCGACCAATGATGCAGTGCCTGATCCTTGCAGAATTTTGCTTTCGCCTGCTCCCTGGCCTCGTTCTCGTCGGCGGCGTCGATCTCGAGCGTGCCCTGGCAAACCTCGCTCTGCCGGCCGTACTCACCGAGCACGTTCTTCATGAACTTCACGACGTAGGTTGACATGGGACCTCCCTGCTGCCCCGACAGCACACTCTAGTCCCATTTAGGCCGGGGCGGAAAAGGAGATTTTGACCCGGATCAAGGTCGGGCGGCGATTCCCCGCCGCGCCTTCTTCCCGGAACGGCAATCTGGCTGCCCCTATCCCGGCGTCACGCCGAAAGCCCGCTTGAAGCGCTCCGCATAGCGCGGCCAGACCTCGGGATTGATGATGCGCGGCGGGCGCTTGCCGTCGAGCGTGTCCAGCACCTGCTCGGCCGCGATCCGGCCCATGTTCCGGCGCGCCTCGACCGTCACCCCCGCGGTATGGGGGCTTGCCAGCACGTTGTCGAACTGGAGCAGCGGATGCTCCGGCGGCGGGGGCTCCTTGGACCAGACGTCGAGACCGGCACCGGCGATGCGCTTGTCGCGCAGCGCCTGGAGCAGCGCATCCTCGTCGTGGATGAAGCCGCGCGCCGTGGTGATGAAGTAGGCATGCGGCTGCATCAGCGCAAATTCGCGCGTGCTGATCATGTTGCGGCTGCCCTTGTCGAGCGGACAGGAAATCGAGACGAAATCGGCGCGGCGCAGTAGCTCGTCGAGCCCGACTTTTTCCCCACCCCGCTCGGCCATCACCTCGGCCGAGAGATAGGGGTCGTAGGCCAGCACCTTCATACCGAGCAGGCCCTTGCACAGCGCGGCGATGCGGCGGCCGACATTGCCGAGGCCGATGATGCCGACGGTCTTGTGCTCGACCTCGTTGCCGACGAGCTCGTTGCGGTTGACGTCGCGTTCGCGGCGCAGGCGGCGGTCCGACTGGATGATGCGTTTGGACAGCGTCAGCATCATCGCCAGCGCGTGCTCGGCGACCGAATGGGCATTGCCGCCGGACTGATTGACGACCAGCACCCCCGCATCGGTACAGGCCTCGACATCGACCGGATCGAAGCCCGCGCCGTTGCTGGAGACGAGCAGCAGGTTCGGGGTGCGCTTCAGGAAGGCGGCATCGACATGGAAATGCGGGGCGAGCTCGTCGCGGGCGGCGCCGATCTGGTAGACATGCGCCGCGCTCAGGATCGGCGCGTAGAAGTCTTCGGGACTCTCGTTCTCGATGCGGTCGAGCCGGACGTCGGACCGTGCCTCCAGGATATCGACATAGATCGGATTGGCCAGGTATTTGACGTAGAAGACGCGCTTGTTGTTGACGGACATCAGGACCCTTCCGGCTCTCTTGAAGGGCTGCGCAAGGTCAGCGCGATGCGCCCGTCCCTGCCTCCCTCCCATTTTCCAATCGTCGCCGCTTATGACACGGCGGTGCCGGCCACGGCAGGCGGTCTGGCGCAGATCACGGTGCCGGCCCGGACATGTTGACAATCCCGCCCGCTCCGTCAAGTTCGGCAGACTGCCGCGACGGCCAACGCAAAGGCGATGGCAAAGACCAAGAAGCAGGCGCGGCGCGAGGGAGATCGCCATGGCGATTGCGGAACAGCGGACTTCGCCTCCTCAGGCGGCACAGGGGGCCAGCGACGGGAGCTGGCACGGCATCGTCCTGCAAACCCTGAAACGAAACGAGATCAGCCTCGTCCCTTACGTGCCCGACCGCGTGCTGACTCCATTGATCAAGAACCTGCACGCCGATCCGTTCTTCACCACCTTTGCCACCGCGCGCGAAGAGGAGGCGGTCGGGATCGTTTCGGGCGCCTGGATGGGCGGCCGGCGCGGCGCGGTGCTGATGCAGACTTCCGGCTTCGCGACGCTCGCCAACGTGCTGGCCTCGCTCGCGGTGCCCTACCAGATCCCCCTGATCATGTTCGTGTCCGAACGCGGCACGCTCGGCGAGTTCAATTACGGGCAATCGCTGGTCTGCCGCACCATGCGGCCGGTGCTGGATTCATTGGCGCTCGAGCATCACACCATCACCCGGCTCGACGAGCTCGAATTCATCTCCGACCGCTCGATCAAGCAGGCTGTCACCACGCAGGCGCCGGTGGCGCTGATCCTCAACCCGCTGCTCACCGGCGGCAAGGTTTTCGACAAGTGAGCGCCACCATGAATACGCGCAACACCAAGGTCATGAGCCGCTTCGATGTGACCTCGCGGCTGATCGCAAAGCTCCAGCGCGAGGAAGCCGTGATCGGCGGCATCGGCAACACCAATTTCGACCTCTGGGCCGCCGGCCACCGTCCGCAGAATTTCTACATGCTGGGCAGCATGGGGCTCGCCTTTCCGATCGCGCTGGGCGTGGCGCTGGCGCAGCCGGATCGGCGCGTCTTCGCACTCGAAGGCGACGGCTCGCTCTTGATGCAGCTCGGCGCGCTCTCGACCATTGCGACATTGAAGCCGAAGAACCTCGTCATGATCGTGATGGACAACGGCATCTACCAAATCACCGGCGCCCAACCGACACCCGCGGCAGGCGTCGCCGACATCGTGGCCATCGCCATCGGCTCCGGCCTTGCCAACAGCGCCTGGGCGGCGGACGAGGAGGATTTCGAACGGCTGCTCGATGCGGCGATGTCCGCCGCCGAGCCACACCTGGTCGCCGTCCGGATCGACGACAAGCCCGGGGTCGGAACCACGAGGCGTGATCCCGTGCAGATCCGGGAACGCTTCATGCACGGGCTCGGCGTGCGCGAGCCACTTTAACGTTTGGTCATTAACTACACGCCGATCTGATGGATGGAAGGTACCGGCCCGCTGCCATGTGTGCTAAGCGGAGCGAATGTCTATTTTGGTACGTTCATTTGCCTGGCTGCTCGCAGCCGCCGTGACTTTCGCCACACTCGGTCCCCCCGGCCTGCGGCCTCATTCCGACCTCGGCCAAGACGGCGAACATGCACTCGCATTCATCCTGGTGGGGCTGGCCTTCGGACTTGCCTACCCGCGCCGGCGCCTGCTGATCGCGGCGGCCGCCGTGGTCCTGATCGCCGTGCTCGAGCTGATGCAATTTTGGGCACCCGGCCGCCACGCCCGGCTGGAGGATTTCCTGGTCGACGCGCTCACCGCCTGCATCGGCTTTGCGCTCGCGGCCGCGGTCGATTGGCTGCTCATGCGCTTTCGCGCAAGACCCGTCGCGACAAGCGAAGGCCCCGCGGAGTGACGCTCCGCAGGGCCCATTCTTTCAACTCATAGGATTGTTGCCGATCAGTCGATGATCTTGACCACGCGGCGCGTGCGCGGCTCGACGATCACCCGGCGGTCGTTCACGACAGCATAGCGATACTCGGTATAGTTCGGCACGGGACGGAGCACCACGGTCGGCGGCAAGGGCTCCCCGACCACGACGCGCTCCTGGATCACCACGGAATCGTTGCGCGGGATTCCGCCCAGCACCGCGTTCGGAATTTCGAGGCCGGCGCCAACGGCTGCACCGACGGTGCCGCCAACCATCGCGCCGATCGGTCCGCCGATTTCACCACCTGCACGCGCGCCGTCCCTGGCGCCTTGTTCGGTCGTCGACTGGGCAAAGGCCGCGCTCGACGCCAGCAACGAAGCGGCAGCCAACGTAATCGCAAGACGGGTCTTCATGATCTTTAGCCTCCAGTGATTGCTATGCGCCTTCAACCGCGGGGCCGGACCGTTGTTCCAGTTCCCTGCGGCGAAAGAGACGCCAGATCTGGAGACTGTTACCGCGTAACAGTTCAGGCAGCGGCGATCTCGTGGCCAGCCATCAGTTCCAGCGCCCGCACCATCGCCGAATGATCCCAGCCCTTGCCGCCATGGGCGGTGCAGGCCGAGAACAATTGCTGCGCCACCGCCGTGCTCGGCAGCGACAGGCCAAGCGAGCGCGCGCCCTCGAGCGCGAGATTGAGATCCTTCTGGTGCAACTCGATGCGGAAGCCGGGATCGAAATTGCGCTTCACCATCCGCTCGCCGTGCACTTCGAGAATCCGTGAGGAGGCAAAGCCGCCCATCAGCGCCTGCCGCACCAGCGCCGGATCGGCGCCGGCTTTCGACGCAAACAACAGCGCCTCGCTCACGGCCCCGATCGTCAGCGCGACGATGATCTGGTTGGCGACCTTGGTGGTCTGCCCGTCGCCGTTGCCGCCGACGCGGGTGACGTTTCTGCCCATCTTGTCGAAGACCGGCTTCATGGTGACGAAAGCCCGCTCCGGGCCGCCGATCATGATGGTGAGGCTCGCTGCCTTGGCCCCGACCTCCCCGCCCGACACCGGCGCGTCGATATAGTCGGCACCCAGCGCTTCGATCTTCTTCGCGAACTCCTTCGTCGCCAGCGGCGAGATCGAGCTCATGTCGACCACGATCTTGCCCTTGGAGATCCCGCTGGCGACCCCGTCCTGGCCGAACAGCACGGCCTCCACATGCGGGGTGTCAGGCACCATGATGATCACCGCATCCGCCTCCTCCGCGACCTCCTTGCCGGACATGCAGGGAATGCCGCCGGCCGCGATCAGCTCCGGCGCAACGGGCGCGACGTCATGCAGGAGAACGCGATGGCCCGCCGCCAGGAGGTGGCCGGCCATCGGCCGTCCCATGGTGCCAAGTCCGATGAAGCCGATGTCGATCATAACAAATCCTCTATCATTACAGCGAAATCGATCCGCGGGTTCGGTGCACCTCTCCCGCGTGCGGGAGAGGTCGGCGCGAAGCGCCGGGTGAGGGCTTTCTCCGCTGGGGGATTTTCTCGGCGCACCTAAGAAATTCCCGTCGCGGAGATACCCTCTCCCCCGCCCTCTCCCGCACGCGGGAGAGGGAGCGCACCGTCGTCATGGCTGCATTCAGGTCTCAAATGTCTGCGCGGCGTGCCAGGACAGGCCTTCCAGCGTCGTGGTGCGCGGCTTGTATTCGCAGCCGATCCAGCCGCGATAGCCGATCGCGTCGAGGTGACGGAACAGGAAGGGATAGTTGATCTCTCCGGTGCCCGGCTCGTGCCGGCCGGGATTGTCGGCGAGCTGGATATGGGCGATCTCGGGCAGATATTCCTGCATGGTGCGGGCGAGATCGCCCTCCATGATCTGCATGTGGTAGATGTCGTACTGGATGAAAAGGTTGTTCGACCGCACCTCCGAGATCAGCTGCATCGCCTGCTCGGTGCCGTTGAGGAAGAAGCCGGGAATATCGAGCGTGTTGATCGGCTCGACCAGCAGCTTGATGTTCTCGCGGGCCAGCGTCGAGGCGGCAAAGCGCAGATTTCCGACCAGCGTCTCGTTCAGCTCGCGCGGATCAGCATCGACAGGCGCGATGCCCACGAGGCAGTTGAGCTGCTCGCAGTCGATCGCCCTAGCATAGTCGATGGCGCGAAACACGCCGTCACGGAACTCGGCGGTGCGATCGGGCAGGATCGCGATGCCGCGCTCGCCGCCCGCCCAGTTTCCGGCCGGCAGATTATGCAGCACCTGCGTCAGGCCATGGGCTTCGAGCTGCTCGCGCAGCTGCGCCTTGTCGAAATCGTAGGGAAAGAGATATTCGACCCCGGAGAAGCCCGCCGCCTTCGCCGCTGCGAAGCGGTCGAGGAACGGCATCTCGTTGAACAGCATGGTGAGGTTCGCGGCGAATTTGGGCATGATGCTCTCCCTATTCCGCCGGCTGCAGCACGCCGGGCCTGACGGTCCCGACTTCGTCGAGCGGCAGGTCCAGCACCTCCTCGAACTCGACGATGTTGTCGATCTCGGTGCCCATGGCGATGTTGGTGACGCGTTCGAGGATGAACTCGACCACGACAGGTACGCGGTGCTTGGCCATCAATTCGCGCGCGGTCGCGAATGCGGCCTGTGCGTCCTTCGGATCGATGACGCGGATCGCCTTGCAGCCGAGGCCCTCGGCGACCGCGACGTGATCGACGCCGTAGACGCCGATCTCGGGCGCGTTGATGTTCTCGAAGGAGAGCTGGACGTGATAGTCCATCTCGAAGCCGCGCTGGGCCTGCCGGATCAGGCCGAGATAGGAATTGTTCACGACGACGTGGATGTAGGGCAAATTGAACTGCGCACCGACCGCGAGCTCCTCGATCAGGAACTGGAAGTCGTAGTCGCCCGACAGCGCGACGATGTCGCGATCCGGGCAGGCCGCGCGCACGCCGAGCGCGGCGGGCAAGGTCCAGCCGAGCGGCCCGGCCTGCCCCGCATTGATCCAGTTGCGTGGGCGATAGACGCCCAGAAATTGCGCGCCGGCGATCTGCGACAGACCGATCACGGTGACGTAGCAGGTGTCGCGACCAAAGGCCTTGGTCATCTCCTCGTAGACGCGCTGCGGCTTGATCGGCACGTTGTCGAAATGACTCTTACGCAGCATCGTCTTCTTGCGATCGCGGCAGGAAGCGGGCCAAGCCTGGCGCTCGCGGAGCCTGCCCGCCCGCCGCCACTCCCTGGCGACGGTGACGAACAGCTCGAGCGCGGCCTTCGCGTCCGAGACGATGCCGAGATCGGGATTGAACACGCGCCCGATCTGCGTCGGCTCGATGTCGACATGCACGAATTTGCGATCTTTGGTGTAGGTCTCGACCGATCCGGTGTGGCGATTGGCCCAGCGATTGCCGATACCGAGCACGAAGTCGGATTCCAGCATGGTGGCATTGCCGTAGCGGTGGCTGGTCTGAAGCCCGACCATGCCGGCCATCAGCACGTGATCGTCGGGGATCGCGCCCCACCCCATCAACGTCGGCACGACGGGCACGTTGGCGATCTCGGCGAATTCCACCAGCAGGTCCGATGCATCGGCGTTGATGATGCCGCCGCCCGCGACGATCAGCGGCCGTTCGGCCGCGTTGAGCATCTCCAGCGCCTTCTCGACCTGCTTGCGCGTGGCAGTGGGCTTGTAGACCGGCAGCGGCTCATAGGTCTCGTCGTCGAACTCGATCTCGGCGAGCTGCACGTCGAGCGGCATGTCGATCAGCACCGGCCCCGGCCGACCTGAGCGCATCACATGAAACGCCTGGCTGAACACCCGTGGCACCAGCGCCGGCTCCCGCACCGTCACCGCCCATTTGGTCACCGGCTTTGCGATCGACTCGATGTCGACCGCCTGAAAATCCTCCTTGTAGAGCCGCGCCCGCGGCGCTTGTCCCGTGATGCAGAGGATCGGGATGGAATCGGCGATCGCCGAATACAGCCCGGTGATCATGTCGGTGCCCGCCGGCCCCGAGGTTCCGATGCAGACGCCGATGTTGCCGGCCTTGGCGCGGGTATAGCCCTCCGCCATGTGCGAAGCGCCCTCGACGTGTCGTGCCAGAATATGGTGGATCGAGCCGCGCTTCTTCAGCGCCGAGTACAGCGGATTGATCGCAGCCCCGGGAACTCCGAAAGCGGTCGAGATGCCCTCTCTCTCCAGAATTCGAACGGCTGCATCGACGGCTCGCATTTTCGCCATATCGGACCTCGCTTGGTTCAGTCAGCGAGCGAGATCATCGGTTGCGCGGGAGCCGATCTCAACGAGATCGATTTTATTTTCCACGATGCGGCAGCCGCAGAGATTTTGCGGCAAGCTCAATCGGTTAGATACAGGAATGCGTGAAAGCGGCTCACTCGAACAGCGGCGCCAGCTCCATCTGCGGCACCAGCACGAGGCCCTTGTCGGTGATGCGAATTTCCGGAATGACCGATAGCGGAATCAAATTGAAGCCCATGTAGGGGATGATGCAGCCGGCCTCGGCCCATTCCGTCTTCAACGCCTTGACCTCGTCGGCCACCGCTGTGACGCGCTTGTCGGACAGCAGGCCCGCGATCGGCAGCGGAACCAGCGCCCTCACCTCGCCGTCCGCGACGACGCAAACCCCGCCCTGCTGCTCCTTGATGGCCGCAATGGCAACTTGCATGTCGCCCTCGTTGGTGCCGGCGACGATGATATTGTGGCTGTCGTGGCCGACGCTGGAGGCGACTGCGCCGCGCTTGAGGCCAAAATCCTTCAGCAGGCCATGGGCAACGTTGCCGGCCGATTTGCCGTGACGCTCGACAACAGTGACAAAGCACAGGCCGTACCGCGCGAACAGCGACGGCCAGTCCTTCGCGGGCTCGATCGCGACCTTCTCGTGGATCAGCGTAATGCCCGGCAGCGCCGTCTTGATCGCATTGACGGTGCAGGCCTTCGCCGGCAGCTCTGGCGTCAGCTTCATCGTCTCCGGCAGTTTGACGGTGGCGTAAGCAGCCTTCGGATATTGATAGCGCTGCGACAATGCCTGATCGAGACGCGACGTGATCTTGCCATGCTCGACTACGAGCTCACCGCCATACCAGGTGCATTGCGGCTTCAGCTGATCATCCATCAGCACGAGATCGGCGCGGCGGCCGCCGCCGAGCCCGCCGATGTCGTCATCCATGCCGAAGCGCGTCGCCCCATGCAGCGAGCCCATTGACCAGGCCTGCTCCGGCGACATCCCCGCCTTCACGGCTTCGCGCACCACCCAGTCGAGGCCGAACAGCAGCAAATCGTCGGCGTCGCGGTCGTCGGTGCAGACCGCCGTGCGCTTGTGCGAGGCCCCGAGCTCGGTGATGGTCCGGATCGCCTGCGGCAGCGAATGCCAGGGCGTCGTCGGCGGCCCGCCGCGCAGGAACACCCAGACGCCGGCATCGAGCAGATCGTCGGCGATGTCGCGGTCGATCGCTTCATGCGTGTCGGTGACGCCACTCGCAGCATAAGCCGCCACGAATTCGCGCCCGTAGACATGGCCGGACACCGGACGTCCACGCTTCAGGGCGGCCGCGAGGATCGCATGGCTGCGCTCGTCGCCCATCGTCACCGGCACGAAGTCCATCTTCTCGCCGAGCGCCACGGCTTCGGGCCAGCGATCGAACAGACCTGCGATCTTGTCCGGCGTGAGATCACCGCCGGCCGTCTCGAGTTCAGCCGATGTCGCAGGAACGGTCGAAGGCACCGTCAAGAAAATCGAGAGCGGCGCCTCGCGCGCGTCCTCCAGCATCGCCTCGACGCCGGCGACATCCATGACGTTGCCGATCTCGTGGCTATCGCAGAAGATCGTGGTGGTGCCGTTGAGCAGCGCGGCCTCGGCATAGGCGCAGGCCGTCACCATCGAGGATTCGATGTGGATGTGCGGATCGACCAGACCCGGCGCTATGATACCGCCGGCGGCATCATAGGTCGCGACGCCGCTCCACGCCTTCTTCGCTGCTCCGCTCGGCTTCACGGCGGCGATGCGGCCGCCGGCGATCCAGATCTCGCGGTTCGCGTGGATGCGCTCCGAATAGGTCGAAAGCACCCGGGCGCCAGTGACGACGAGATCGGGCGCAAGGCGCGCGGAAGCGACGTCGGCGAGGCGGCGCGTCATGCTGTGCAGCGGCGCGACGGAAAAACGGGTGAGCTTGGTCATCAGGACCCTCGCTAGCTGTGGGCTTGGCAATGCTCGCGCCGCTCTCCAAGCGGGGCAAGAGCATTAAACAGTACGCCTGCTTGCGCATTGGGCAAGAGGCCTCCCTGCTCCCAAAGTTGATGGATAGAAGCCCTGCATGCAATCATTGTATTGTGGAATCGAGAAACGAAGTTCTGCCAAATACTGAAGCTATTACATGAAGCTGCAGCAAGAACACTCCGGTGATGATGTTTCTTCTATTTTCAGAACAAGTTCTCTGACCAGTTTGGCGTTAGCAGCGGCATTCAGCTTGACGACACAGCTCATCACCTTCAGCGTTGATGGAGATCTCGCGCGAGCGGAAGATTCACCCTCAGCCAGGATCCTTTCGGCCTGTCGTGTTCCGCCGAGCGAGGCGCTCGGAGAAATTCGAAAGACGTCGCCCGAGAGCAAGAAGGGCTACACCTTCATCTTGGCTGCCACGCGGTTCAAGTTCACAGGTGACTACGACCGAGCCATCGAACAGATTGAGCAAGCCATCAAGCTCAATCCGGAAAACCCGCGGTTCTATGCCGAGCGGGGTGCTGCCCGTGCAGCGAACCACCAGTTAAGCGAGGCCAGGGACGACCTCGATCACGCCATCAGACTGGACCCCAGTTCATCCGTTGCCTTTCTCGAGCGGGGGGCGCTCTACACGAACATGAGCGAATTTGACCGTGCCATCGTGGACTTCGGCGAAGCTATCAAGCTCTATCCCGGCAATGCTCGCGGCTACCTACTTCGGGGTTCTGCCTTCTTGGATATGCGAGAGTATGACCGGGCGATCGAAGATATCGACCAGTCGATCAAATTGGATCCCTTGTGTCCGGCCGGCTTCAATGCAAGGGCTCTTGCCTACGAGCTGAAGGGTTGGCGCGATCTTGCTCTGGCCGATTACGATAGGGCGATTGAACTCGATCCGTCCCCCGGAAATGCGGTCGTCTTCATACGTCGGGCTTACTCTTATCGAGGAAAACGAGACTACGATCGCGCCATTCAGGACCTCAGCCAGGCGCTGAAACTCGAGCCCCGAAATGCCCGGGCGCTGAATGGCCGCTGCATCGTCCGTTCGATCGCGGGCGCCTTTGACGAGGCCCTCGCCGATTGCAATGACGCCTTGCAGATACGACCTCGCGATGCCTTAATTCTCGATAGCCGCGCCCTTTCTTCGCTTTTGAAGGGAGCGCTCGACGATTCCCTGGCCGACTATGACGCTGCACTCCGCATTGACCCGCGACTTGCCGTCTCGCTGTACGGGCGTGCGATCGCCAGGCGCCGCAAGGGCGACATCGCTGGCAGTGAAGCCGATCTTGCAGCGGCACAAGCCATTAGACCGAATGTGTCAGATTACATGGCGCGATACGGACTCAACTGACACAGACCTCATGGATGCCAGGTCGGCCGGGGACGTGTCATTGCAGTTTCGTCATTCCCTAAACCCGTCCTTGGCGCGAGTTCCGCCGTCTCCGCGGCGGTTCGGCGGTAGCCTTGACCCGAATTCGCACCGATCCGCCTTTCGGTTGCTCCTCAAGTTCGAAGGCATTCGTCTTCCGCACGAGGTCGCTCAGCTTGCGCGAACCAAAGGTCCTGGAATCGAAATCGGGCGCCAGCGCGATAAGTCGTTTTCCCATTTCGCCGAGATCGACCCAGCCGTCCTCGCTCTCCATCTGGGCAATGGCCTTCTTGATCGTGGGAGTGGCTACATCCGGCGGCTGGAGCGGCTGCGGCTTGGAAGCGGAATCTTGGTTGTTCGCGGTACCGCCGCGCAGATTCTCTGTATAGACGAATCTGCGACAGGCCTGCCGAAAGCTCTCCGGCGTCTTCTGCTCGCCGAAGCCAAAGACATCGATGCCCTGCTCCCGGATGCGGGCGGCCAGACGGGTGAAGTCGCTGTCGGATGACACCAGGCAGAAGCCATCGAACCGGCCACTGTGAAGCAGGTCCATCGCGTCGATAACCAGCGTGATGTCTGATGCATTCTTTCCGGTCGTATAGGCGAACTGCTGTTGCGGGATGATGGCATGCTTCGAAAGGATATCCGCCCAGGCCTTGGATCGGGCATTGGAGAAATCGCCGTAGATGCGACGAACACTGGCCTCACCGATCTTGGCAATTTCCTCGAACAGTCCATCCGCGATTTTCGCGGAGGCATTGTCGGCGTCGATCAGGACAGCAAGACGAGGCGAACGAACTTCCGACGGCATGAGGTGTCCCCACGAGATGGACGCAGCATCAAGCGATGCGTGCGTCGAAACGACTAATCCTCGTTCGCCTTGAACCGCCCCAGCCCCTTCAGGACGAAGGGCGCCAGCAGCGCGATCAGCGCGACGGCAAGCAGCGTCGCCGAGATCGGGCTCTGAACCAGCGTCATGGGATCGCCGAGGCTGATCGCGAGCGCGCGGCGCAGCTGGCTTTCGGCGATCGGGCCGAGGATCAGGCCGACGACCACGGGCGCGATTGGAAAATCGAACCGGCGCATCAAAAAGCCGAGCACGCCGAAGCCTGATAGCATCGACAATTCCACCACCGACGGCTTGGCGGCGATGGTGCCCATGGTCGCGAAGACGAGGATGCCGGCATAGAGCCAGGGCTGCGGAATCGCGAGCAGGCGCACCCACAGTCCGACCAGCGGCAAATTGAGCACCAGCAGCATGCAGTTGGCGATGAAGAGGCTCGCGATCAGACCCCACACCAGATCGGGTCGCTCGGCGAACAGCAGCGGCCCCGGGTTGAGGCCGTATTGCTGGAAGCCCGCCAGCATCATCGCGGCCGTCGCCGAGGTCGGCAGGCCCAGCGTCAACAACGGCACCAGCGTGCCGGCAGCAGAGGCGTTGTTGGCGGCTTCCGGCCCCGCGACGCCTTCGATCGCGCCCTTGCCGAATTCTTCGGGATGTTTGGTGAGACGCTTCTCGGTCGAATAGGACAGGAAGGTCGGGATCTCCGCGCCGCCCGCGGGCAGCGCGCCGATCGGAAAACCGAACATGGTGCCGCGCAGCCAAGGCTTCCACGAGCGCTTCCAGTCTTCTTTCGTCATCCACAGCGAGCCGCGCACCGGCTCCAGCTTCTCCTCGCTGTGGTGGCGGCGGGATGCGACGTAGAGCGCCTCGCCGACCGCGAACAGGCCGACCGCAAGCGTCGTCACCTCGACGCCGTCGAGCAGCTCAGGCACGCCGAACGCGAGCCGCGCCTGCCCGGTCAGCTTGTCGATGCCGACGAGACCCAGCGTCAGGCCGATGAACAGGCTGGTCAGGCCGCGGATCGGGGAATCGCCGAAGGTCGCCGACACCGTGACGAAGGCGACGCACATCAGCGCGAAATAGTCCTCGGGGCCGAAGCGCACGGCGAAATCGACCAGCCACGGCGCCAGAAACGCAAGCCCGATGGTGGCGATGGTGCCGGCCACGAACGAGCCGATCGCGGAGGTCGCGAGCGCCGGCCCGCCGCGGCCGGCCTTGGCCATCTTGTTGCCTTCGAGCGCGGTCGCCATCGAAGCGCTTTCGCCGGGCGTGTTGATCAGGATCGCGGTGGTCGAGCCGCCATACATGCCGCCGTAATAGATGCCGGCGAACATGATCAGCGAGCCGCCGGGATCGAGCTTGTAGGTGACCGGCAGCAGCAGCGCCACCGTCAGCGCCGGACCGATGCCGGGCAGCACGCCGACGGCGGTGCCGAGGAACACGCCGATCAGCGCATAGAGCAGGTTCATCGGCTGGACGGCAACCGCCATGCCGTGAGCCAGCGCCGCAAAAGTGTCCATCACAGCAAACGCTCCAGCGGGCCGGCCGGCAGGCTCAGCGTCAATAGCCGGTCGAACGCGAGATAGATGAGCGTCGACATCACCAGCGCGATGATGCTGTCGACGAGGATGGCGCGGCGCCCGAACGCCGCCGATGTCGTCACGAACAGCGCCGAGGTCGCCAGGATGAAGCCGCCGCCAAAGCCGATGATGGCGATCAGCAGCGCCAGACCGACCAGGATCAGAAGCACCGGAACCGGATCGGCGCTCTCGCGCGCGGGCAGATGGCCGCGCAACGCGTCGATCAAATTGCCGATCGCGAGCAGCCCAAGGCCGCTGGCGACCACGACCGGCATCGCCTCCGGCCCCATGCCGTACATCGCGGTTGATGACAGGCCCCGCGCGTCAAAGACCAGCACGGCGGCGAGACCTGCGAGCAGCGCAGCGATGACGACGCCGGCGCGATCGACGCGCCGCGGCGGCCGGGCAGGATCGCCCGAGGTCATGATTTGACCAGGCCGACCGACTTCAGCACGTCGGTGACCCGCACGGTTTCCTTCTTCAGGAAGTCGGCGAAGGCATCGCCGCCGAGATATGCATCATCCCAGCCCTTCTGCTTGAGGATTTCCTTCCAGGCATCCGACTTCACCATCTTCTCGACCGCATCGCTCAAGGTCTTGCGCTGCTCCGGCGTGATGCCGGGAGGCGCGACGACCGAACGCCAATTGGCGATCACGAGGTCGATGCCTTGCTCCCTAAAGGTCGGGATATCGCTGCCCGGGATGCGCTTCTCCGAGGTCACGCCGATCGCGCGCAGCTTGCCGGACTTGATCTGGCCTTCATATTCGCTGAGGCCCGAGATGCCCGCGGTGACCTTGCCGCCGAGGATCGCGGCGAGCGACTCGCCGCCGCCGGAGAACGGGATGTAGTTGATCTTCTTCGCGTCCGCGCCGACCGCGCCGGCGAACAGCGCCGCCATCACATGGTCGACGCCGCCGGCCGAGCCGCCGGCAAAAGTCACTTTGGCGATGTCGGCCTTCACCGCGGCGGCGAGATCCTGCGCCGTCTTGATCGGCGAATTTGCGGGCACCACGATCACCTGGATCTCCTCGGTGAGGCGCGCGATCGGCGTCACCTGTTCCAGCGTCACCGGCGACTTGTTCATGGCGAGCGCACCCACCATGACGAAGCCGTTGACCATCATCTGGTTGCCGTCGCCCTTGGCACCATTGACGAACTGGGCAATGCCGACGCTGCCGCCGGCTCCGGGAACGTTGGTGACCTGCACGCTGCGCGCCACACCGGAGGCCACCAGGGCCTGCTGCATCGAGCGCGCGGTCTGGTCCCAACCGCCCCCCGGGGCCGCCGGCGCCATCAGCTTGAGCTCGAGCGGCTGGGCAAGGGATGGCGTCGCTGCTGCGAGGGTCAGCGCGACAGCTGCACCGGCAAGGCGCGCGGAAAATTGGAACATGAGGACGCTCTCCAGGCTCATGCGGACGTTTGCCGCATTGTGTCGTTTGGTCGCATATCAGCTAAAACGGCCGATGCTGTCCAGCGACAGCGCCCAGATTCCTGCGCTTTAGCGGGGCGTCGGCATCACCCCACCCAGCGCGAGGGTCAGCTCGCCGGCGACCTCGCGCACGATCTGGCCCACATCCGGCAATCTGTCGTCGGTCAGGCGGCTGGTCATGCCGGAGACGGAAATCGCCGCGAGCGGCTCGGCACAGTCGTTGTATACCACCGCAGCAATGCAGCGCAGGCCCATGCAGGCTTCTTCATCGTCGAGCGCAAAACCCTGCCTGCGGATCCTTTCGAGCTCCTTGAACAGATCGCTCGGCCGCACGATCGACTTCTCGGTCAGGCGCGGCATGCCGTGATGGCGGATGACGGCGCCGACATCCTCGTCCGAATACGTCGCGAGCACCGCCTTGCCGACGCCCGATGTCACCATGGGGACACGGCCGCCGACCTGGGTCAGCGAGCGCATGATCTCGCGGCTCTCCATGCGGGTCAGAACGATGATGAATTCGTCGTCGACGACGGCGAGATTGGCGGTCTCGCGGGTGAGATCGCGCAGCTTGCGCAAGTATGGAATCGCCTGCGTCGAGAAGTTGCGCCGCCGCGCAAAGCTTGCGCCGACAGTGAAGGCGCGCGAGCCGACGTGCCATTTGGATTCGGCGCGGTCGAACTGCACGAAGCGACGGCTTTCCAGCGTCGCGAGCAGGCGATGCACCGTCGAGGCCGACAGGCCGGTGCGGATCGCGAGATCGCTGAGGCGGTAGCCTTCGTCGTCCTCGGCCAGCGTTTCCAGGATGGAGAGCGCGCGGTCGACGGACTGCACACCGCCGTCGCGGACCTCATGATCGGCCTCCGCAGCCGATTTGGGCTCGAGCGATTTGCGCCGGATCACGTTCTTGTTCATCGCGACCTGCATTCGTTCTTTCCCTCGCCCCGCTTGCGGGGCCGCGACGAGCTTCGCTCGCGCTGAGAGGGTCAGGGTGAGGGGGAGTCTCCGCGGGGACGGTTACAGTTGCACTCGCGAGAGTCCCCCTCACCCGGAATTTGCTGCGCAAATTCCGGCCTCTCCCCGCAAGCGGGGAGAGGCGAAGATCGTCAGAGCAGCCCTGCCCCGCGCGCCCATTTGTACTTGGCACCCAACACCTCGACCGGAAGTTCGGTCGAATACGCGTAGGCCGGGATGCCGTTCTGGTAGAGATATTCGGCGGCTTCCTCGACCTCGACGTCGCCGGCGAGCGAGGCGACCATCGGCTTCACGAAGCCCTTGGCCTCCATCTCTTTCTTCACCTCGACCATGTTACGGGCGAACACCATCGGCGGGGTGACGATGGTGTGCCAATAGCCGAGGATCAGCGAATGGATGCGCTCGTCCGACAGGCCGAGCTTCACGGTATTGACGTAGGTGATCGGCGGCTCGCCGCCGGTGATATCCACAGGATTTCCGGCAGCACCAAACGGCGGGATGAACTTGCGGAAGGCCGCATCCAGATCCGGCGGCATCGACATCAGCGACAGGCCGTTGTCGACGCAGGAATCCGACAGCAGCACGCCCGAGCCGCCGGCACCGGTGATGATCAGGACGTTCTCGCCCTTCGGCGTCGGCAGCACCGGCACGCCCCGGGCGAATTCGAGCAATTGCCGCAAGCTGCGGGCCCGGATCACGCCCGATTGTGCCAGAACGTCCTCGTAGATCTTGTCGTTGCCGGCGAGCGCGCCGGTGTGCGAGGACGCCGCCTTCGCGCCCGCCGAGGTGCGGCCGGCCTTGAGCACGACGACCGGCTTCTTCTTGGAGACGCGCTTTGCAGCCTCCGCAAAGGCGCGGCCGTCCTTGAGGTCTTCGCAGTGCTGCGCGATCAGGTTCGTGTTCGGATCCTGCTCGAAGAAGGCGAGCAGATCGTCCTCGTCGATATCGGACTTGTTGCCAAGGCCGACGATGGCCGACACGCCCATTTTCGCCGAACGCGAGAAGCCGATGATGGCCATGCCGATGCCGCCCGATTGCGACGACAGCGCGGCGTGACCCTTGACGTCGTAAGCCGTGCAGAAGGTCGCGCAGAGATTGGCAGGCGTATAATAGAAGCCGTAGATGTTCGGCCCCATCAGGCGGATGTCGTACTTCTTGCCGACCTCGACGATCTCGGCCTGCAGCTCCGGCGCGCCGGCTTCGGCAAAGCCCGACGGAATCAAAACCGCGCCGGGGATTTTCTTCTCGCCGCATTCGGTCAGCGCCGCCGCCACGAACTTGGCGGGGATCGCGAACACCGCGACGTCGATCACGCCGGGCACGTCCTTGACGCTCTTATAGGCCTTGTAGCCGAGGATCTCGGCGGCCTTGGGATGGATCGGATAGATGTCGCCCTTGTAGCCGCCGTTGATGAGGTTCTTCATCACGGAATTGCCGATCTTGCCGTCCTCGGCGGAGGCGCCGACCACGGCGACCGCCTTGGGCTGCATGATGCGGTTCATCGCCGCGACGATCTCCTCGGTCGGGCGGGGCTTCGGTTTCGGCACATAGGCGAAGTCGACGACGATGCGGACGTCGGCGGCGGTGGCGCCCTTCGGCGTCGCGAATACCGGATTGAGGTCGAGCTCGACGATCTCAGGGAAATCGGTGACGAGCTGCGAGACCTTGACGATGACGTCGGCGAGCGCCGAGCGGTTCACCGGCTCCCCGCCGCGCACGCCCTTCAGGATCTCATGCGCCTGGATGCCGTCGAGCATCGACAGCGCGTCTTCCTTGGTCGCCGGCGCGAGGCGGAAGGTGATGTCCTTGAGCACCTCGACCAGCACGCCGCCGAGGCCGAAGGCCACCAGCTTGCCGAACGAGCCGTCGGTGATCGAGCCGACGATCACCTCGGTACCGCCGGCCAGCATCTGCTGCACCTGGACGCCTTCGATCTTGGCATCGGCCTTGTACTTCTTGGCGTTGGACAGAATGGTCTCGTAGGCCTTCTCGGCCTCGTCCGCCGTCTTGAGGCCGACGATGACGCCGCCGGCCTCGGTCTTGTGGAGAATGTCCGGCGAGACGATCTTCATCACGACCGGGAAGCCCATCGAAGAGGCCATCTTGCCGGCTTCACCCGCCGACTTGGCCACGCCCTCCTTCGGCACCGGAATGCCGTAGGCGTCGCAGACCAGCTTGCCTTCCGGGGCCGTCAGGCTGGTGCGGTTGTCCGCCTTGACCTGGTCAAGCACCTTGCGGACGGCATCTTTGGAATTGGACATCTGGCTTCTCCCTTGACCTCAGTTCGTTCTTTTCAAAGCGCGCGCGTGGTTGCGGCTGCCCGTGATGCTTGCCATTCGCCGCGCTCTGTTCCATGTCGCGGGCCGGAGCGGCATCAAGCCTGAGATTACTCCACCGCCCTGGATCAAAAATGGCTGGCGATGGCATTTGGTATGCCAGAAGCCAACTTGTCAAGCTGCTGCATCACTTAGAACGCCGCAAAAAATCGCCGCCTTGACATTCTGGCATGTGGTATGCCAAAAACTTTCCTGTCAATATTCCTGTAAAAGACGACTCCCCACTGGAGGAGATTCGTCGTGTCACTACGGAAACCAACCAAGGCGTTGCCGAACATGGCCGAGGCAGACATCGCAATCGTTCGTATTGCCCCGGAGAGCAGCTTCAAGAACAAGGCGTATGACGCCTTGAAGGAAGCCATCCTCAAGATGGACATCTACTCGACGCCCGAGCCGGTGATGCTCGACGAGCGCGCGCTGTCCGAACGCCTGGGCGTCAGCCGCACGCCGATCCGCGAAGCGATCGCGATGCTCGAGCAGGACGGTTTTGTGAAGACGGTGCCACGGCGCGGCATCATGGTGGTGCGCAGGACCAAGAGCGAGATCGTCGACATGATCCGCGCCTGGGCGGCGCTCGAGAGCATGGCCGCCCGCCTCATCACCACCACCGCGCGCAAGAAGGACATCACCGCACTGCGCGACTTCTTCAAGGATTTCGGCAAGGACCGCCTGCCCGAGGACCATGTCGAGGAATATTCGCGCGCCAACATCGCCTTCCACCAGGCGCTGATCTCGCTGTCGGAATCGCCGGTGCTGGTCGATCTCACCAACGACCTGCTGCTGCACGTGCGCGGCTATCGCCAATTGACGATCGGACGCAAGGACCGCACCGCGACCTCGCTGCCCGAACATCTTGCGATGATCGAAGCGCTGGAAGCCCGCGACACCGAGCTCGCCGAGAAGCGCGCCCGGGACCACACCCTCGGCCTTGCCGCTTATGTCGAAGCGCACGGCCAGGAACTTTTCACTTAGACCATTCACCAGAAGGGCGAACAACTCGCCCCACCACTTGAGACCAGGGAGACAAGGCCCATGCTGAATACCGCGACCAAGTCCGAGGCACCGGGCACCGAGCAGGAGCTGACGGATGGCTTCCATCTCGTCATCGACGCGCTCAAGCTGAACGGCATCAACACCATCTATAATGTGCCGGGCATCCCGATCACGGACTTGGGCCGCATGGCGCAAGCCGCCGGTATTCGCGTGATCTCCTTCCGCCACGAGCAGAACGCGGGCTATGCCGCGGGCATCGCCGGCTATCTCACCAAGAAACCCGGCGTCTGCCTCACCGTCTCGGCGCCCGGCTTCCTCAACGGTCTCACCGCGCTCGCGCACGCCACCACCAATTGCTACCCGATGATCCTGGTCTCGGGCTCCTCCGAGCGCGAGATCGTCGACCTTCAGCAGGGCGATTACGAGGAGATGGACCAGCTCGCGATCGCAAAGCCGCTGTGCAAGGCGGCCTATCGCGTGCTGCACGCCCAGGACATCGGCATCGGCTTCGCCCGCGCCATCCGCGCCGCGGTCTCGGGCCGTCCGGGCGGCGTCTATCTCGACCTGCCGGCAAAACTGTTCGGCCAGGTGATGAACGCCGAGGCCGGCCGGAAATCGCTGGTCAAGGTGATCGATGCTGCGCCCGCGCAGATCCCCTCGCCCGCTTCGGTGAAGCGCGCGCTCGACGTGCTCAAGAGCGCCAAGCGTCCGCTCATCATCCTGGGCAAGGGCGCGGCCTACGCCCAGGCGGATGAGGAGATCAAGAGCTTCGTCGAGAAGAGCGGCGTGCCGTTCCTGCCGATGAGCATGGCCAAGGGCCTGCTCCCCGACACCCATCCGCAATGCGCCGGCGCAGCCCGCTCGACCGTGCTGAAGGACTCCGACGTCGTCATGCTGATCGGCGCGCGGCTGAACTGGCTGCTGTCGCACGGCAAGGGCAAGAGCTGGGGCGAAGCGCCGAAGAAGTTCATCCAGGTCGACATCGAGCCGAAGGAGATGGACTCCAACGTCGAGATCGTCGCGCCCGTGGTCGGCGACATCGGCTCGGTCGTCTCCGCCTTCAACCAGGCGATGGCAACGGGCTGGACCGCCCCGCCCGCCGAGTGGACCAAGGCGATCTCGTCCAAGCGCGAAGAGAACGTCGCCAAGATGGCGCCGAAGCTGATGAACAACAAGTCGCCGATGGACTATCACGGCGCGCTCGGCGTCTTGAAGAATGTCATCAAGGACTATCCCGAGGCGATCCTCGTCAACGAAGGCGCCAACACGCTCGACCTCGCCCGCGGCGTCATCGACATGTACCGCCCGCGCAAGCGTCTCGACGTCGGCACCTGGGGCGTGATGGGCATCGGCATGGGCCAGGCGATCGCGGCCGCGCTCGAGACCGGCCACCCCGTGCTGGCGGTGGAAGGCGACTCGGCGTTCGGCTTCTCCGGCATGGAGGTCGAGACCATCTGCCGCTACAATCTGCCGATCTGCGTCGTCATCTTCAACAATGACGGCATCTATCGCGGCACCGACGTCAACGGCGCGAATTCCGATCCGGCGACCACCGTCTTCGTCAAGGGCGCGCGCTACGACAAGATGATGGAGGCCTTCGGCGGCGTCGGCGTGAATGCGACCTCGCCCGACGAGCTGAAGCGCGCCGTGAACGACGCGATGAAGTCCGGCAAGCCGACGCTCATCAACGCCGTGATCGATCCGGCCGCAGGCTCGGAGAGCGGCCGCATCGGCAACCTCAACCCGCAGAGCGTTCTGCAGAAGAAGAAGTAAGTCCACCCCTCAACCCTTATTCCCTGCCGGGTGCAGGGGCAGACACAAGAGTACGGAGCAACACGATGACCAAAGCGCTTGAGGGCGTTCGCATTCTCGACTTCACCCACGTCCAGTCCGGACCGACCTGCACGCAGCTGCTGGCATGGTTCGGCGCCGACGTGATCAAGGTGGAACGTCCGGGCGTGGGTGACATCACCCGCGGCCAGCTGCAGGACATCCCGAACGTGGACAGCCTGTATTTCACCATGCTCAACCACAACAAGCGTTCGATCACGCTCGACACCAAGAACCCCAAGGGCAAGGAAGTCCTCACCGAGCTGATCAAGAAGTGCGACGTGCTGGTGGAGAATTTCGGCCCCGGCGTGCTCGACCGCATGGGCTTCCCCTGGGAGAAGATTCAGGCGATCAACCCGAAGATGATCGTCGCCTCGATCAAGGGTTTTGGCCCCGGTCCGTACGAAGACTGCAAGGTCTACGAGAACGTCGCGCAGTGCACCGGCGGCGCCGCCTCGACCACCGGCTTCCGCGACGGCCTGCCGCTCGTGACCGGCGCGCAGATCGGCGATAGCGGCACCGGCCTCCACCTGGCGCTCGGCATCGTCACCGCGCTCTATCAGCGCACCAACACCGGCAAGGGCCAGCGCGTCACCGCCGCGATGCAGGACGGCGTGCTCAACCTCTGCCGCGTCAAGCTGCGCGACCAGCAGCGCCTCGCCCACGGCCCGCTCAAGGAATACAGCCAGTTCGGCGAAGGCGTGCCGTTCGGCGACGCCGTGCCGCGCGCCGGCAACGATTCCGGCGGCGGCCAGCCCGGCCGCATCCTGAAGTGCAAGGGCTGGGAGACCGATCCCAACGCCTACATCTACTTCATCACCCAGGCCCCGGTCTGGGAGAAGATCTGCGACGTGATCGGCGAGCCCACCTGGAAAACCGATCCGAACTACGCCAAGCCGGCCGCCCGTCTGCCGCGCCTCAACGAGATCTTCGCCCGCATCGAGCAGTGGACGATGACCAAGACCAAGTTCGAGGCGATGGAGATCCTCAACAAGGACGACATCCCCTGCGGCCCGATCCTGTCGATGAGGGAGATCGCGGAAGACCAGTCGCTGCGCGCGACCGGCACCGTGGTCGAGGTCGACCACCCCACCCGCGGCAAGTACATCTCGGTCGGCAACCCGATCAAGCTGTCGGACAGCCCGAGCAACGTGCAGCGCTCCCCGCTGCTCGGCGAGCACACCGACGAGGTCCTGCGCTCGGTGCTCGGCTTCTCCGATCACCAGGTCGCCGAGATCCACAAGTCCGGCGCGCTCGACCCGCCGCAGAAGCAGGCCGCGGAGTAAGCGACACCGTCTCGACCAAGACGGAAGGGCCGCCCGCAGGGGCGGCCTTTTTGCTTGGGAAGGCGCAACGTCGCAGGCTCAAACTAAAAAAGTGAGAAAAACAACCCCATGCATAGTAGCCAAGTCCTTGGCTTCAAACGCGAT
Source organism: Bradyrhizobium sp. WBOS07 (assembly GCF_024585165.1). NCBI lineage: Bacteria > Pseudomonadati > Pseudomonadota > Alphaproteobacteria > Hyphomicrobiales > Nitrobacteraceae > Bradyrhizobium > Bradyrhizobium sp. WBOS07. The sequence goes on along the minus strand of NZ_CP029008.1, from coordinate 6,248,942 downwards.
TTCTGATACGCCGAAAACTATCCGAGGCGTCGGGCAAAACAGGGGCGCGCTCTCCGAGCGGCCTCCGAAATACAGCACCACCGCCGCGTTGAGCTCGCTATGAAGCCCTGGCGGTCGAATCCCGCCGGCACGTCGGCTCCGGCCCGTCGGGCGTAGACATCTTGCCGTCATCGTTGGCGTCGAGGCAAAGTGCGGGAAAAGGGAGCTCTCCATGTCACTGCTGGGCAAGGCCGCCGTCGCGATGTGGTGGAGCGTTCGCGCCGAACAGCGGGCCGAGTTCGGCGACTGGCATTCGCATGAGCACTTTCCGGAGCGGATGAGCATTCCCGGCTTCCGGCGCGGATCGCGCTGGACCAGCACGACGGATGCGGAAGGTTTCTTCGTGCTCTACGAGCTCGCAGAGTATGAGGTGCTCACCTCGAAGGGATATCTCGACCGGCTCAACGCGCCGACGCCGTGGTCGGCGAAAATGATGCCGCATCATCTCGGCATGATCCGCAGCCAGTGCCGCCTCGTCGAAAGCTTCGGTGGTGGCGTTGCGACTTCGCTCGCGACGATCAGGTTGTCACCGCAGGCCGGACGCGAGGCGGACTTGCAGGCGCAGCTTGCGAACACGCTCGGCACATTGGCACAGCAACCGGGGCTGACCGGCGCTCACCTGCTGCGCACCGATACCCCGCGGACGAGCGCGCCCACCACCGAACAGCAGATCCGCGGCAAGGACGGCGCCGCCGACTGGATCGTGCTGCTGTCAGGCTACGATGCCGATGTCGTTGAGGCCGTGATCGCGGGCCCGCTTTCGCCCGGGTCGCTTGGCGCCCTGGGCGCGCAGAACAATCCGACCATCGGCCGCTACGGGCTGGCGTTCACGATGACGCCGCAGGATGTCGCAGCCGTCTAGGCGACCCGCGGAACACCCGCGAAAATATCCGCCGCGCCTTGTCGGATCGGCGGCTTCCCGGTCGTCCTCGTGACATGAATGGGCCATAGACGCCAATCTCGGGCCCATCAAGACAAAGAGGATAACAACCATGCCCAGCACTGTCCGCCTGCACCGCGTTCTCGCCGCCAGCCCCCAGAAGGTCTATCGCGCCTTCCTGGAGGCGGATGCGATGGCGAAATGGCTTCCGCCGAACGGCTTCACGTGCACCGTGCATCATTTCGAGCCGCAGGTCGGCGGCACGTTCAAGATGTCGTTCCGGAATTTCACCACGGGCAACAGCCATTCGTTCGGCGGCGAATATGTCGAGCTCGTCCCCGGCGAACGCCTGCGCTACACCGACAGGTTCGACGACCCCAACCTGCCCGGCGAAATTCAGGTGACCGTGAACCTGAAGAAGGTCTCGGTCGGCACCGAGATCGAGATCACGCAGGCCGGCATTCCCGACGTCATTCCGCCGGAGGCTTGCTATCTCGGCTGGCAGGAATCGCTGCGCAATCTGGCGAAGCTGGTCGAGCCGGAGATCAATCAATAGCGACGACGGCGGCATCGTAGGGTGGGCAAAGGCGCAAAGCGCCGTTCCCACGCTCTTTCCGATACGGCGATAGACGCGTGGGCACAGCGCGCGAAGAGCGCGCCTTGGCCCACCCTACGGCACTCTCTCAACCCGCAAAAGATGCCGGGCACGCCTGCTGCGGGCCTTTGCCCAGGCGACGGCACTGGTGTGCAGTCTTGATATGCGTCAAACTATCAAGATGGCGAAGCGGCTAGGAGCACGAGTCTTCCCTGCCGATCGGAGGCGAGATGATGAGATCTGCTGTCGAATGCTTGATCATTGCCGGTCTTGCCGCCGGTTTCGCCGCCTCCGCTCACGCCGAAGACGTCGACATTGGCAAGGCCGAATTCCAGTCTTCGTGCGCGAGTTGTCACGGCCCTCAGGCAAAGGGCAACGGACCGGTCAGCGGCCAGCTCAAGACCCCGCCGTCCGACCTCACCATGCTGGCCAAGAACAACAACGGGGTGTTTCCCACCAACGCCGTCTACGAAACCATCTATGGGTCGAAATCGGTCCCCGCGCACGGCACGCGTGAAATGCCGATCTGGGGCGAGCGGTTCAACCCGATCGTTAACCTGCCTCACGCCGTCGATCCCTATTATTGGCAAAAGGCCGGGCCGCAGCAAAACCCGGAGGTCGTGGTGCGGACTCGCATTCTCGCGGTGATCGACTACCTGAACCGAATTCAGCAGAAATAGCGCCGAACAGCCTCCCGCAAGGACGCTGCGCGCCGCCTGCTATGCCTTCGCGGCCAACCCGCCGCCTGCGGTCCAGCGATCCGGATCCGGACTGTGCCCGATCAGCGCAAGCCCGTAGGCGATCGACTCGAACTGGTCGCCCGACATCAGCCGCTCGTTGCCGAAGCGTTCGGCGAACAGCTTTCGCACGGCCGGCACGAACGAGCTGCCGCCGGTCAGGAAGACCCTCTCGATCTCGCGCGCGGCGATGCCGGCTTCGGCCAGCACCTTGTCGACGGTGGCACCTAACCGGGCGATGTCGTCGGCAATCCAGGATTCGAAATTCTTCCGCGTGATGGCCGCGCCGATGTCGACGCCGCCGCCTTTGAAACGGAAGTCGACCTCGTCCTGCGCCGACAGCGCGACCTTGGCGTCGGACACCGCGCGGTACAGCGCAAAGCCGAGGTCGAGATCGACGATGGTGATGAAGTCCTCGAGTAGCTCAGGCTTGAGCGCGGTGCGCTGGAGCTCCCGGAGCTCGCGCAGATCGCCGTTGCTCTTCATCATCGCCAACTGATGCCAGCGCGCCAGATTGGTGTAGTGGCCGCTCGGGATCGGCAGCACCTTGTCGAAGGAGCGGAAGCTGGAGCCTTTGCCGAGCCGCGGCGAGACCACGTGGTCGACGATCCTATAATCGAACGTGTCGCCGGCGATCCCGATGCCGGCATGGCCGAGCGGCTCGGCACGAAGGACACCGCCTTTGCGCGAGAAGCGCATTACGGAGAAATCGCTGGTGCCGCCGCCGAAATCCGCAACCAGCACGGTGGCATCGCGCTCCAGCCTGCGGGCAAACGAGAACGCCGCGCCCACGGGCTCGTAGACATAGCGGGCATGGCCGGCGCCCAGGCGCTCGAACGCGGCGCGGTAGCGCTCCATCGCCAGCGCCTCGTCGGGATTGCCGCCGGCAAAGCGCACCGGGCGGCCGACCGTGATGGTCGAGGTCTCGAAGCCGAACTTCTCGCCGCCGTGGCGCGCCAATGTCCGCAGGAACGCCGCCAGGATGTCCTCGAACTTGAAGCGCTGCCGAAACACCTGCGTGGTGGTGAAGCTGCTGCTCGCCGCAAAGGTCTTGAACGACTGCAGGAAGCGGTAGACGTGACGGCCTTCGAGGAATGTCTTGATCGCCCACGGGCCGCCCTCGGCCTGTGCGCCGGCGCCGGGCCGGTCCTCCCAGAAGCACAGCGCCGACACGTAGACGCTGTGGCGCTGTCCGCCGTGGTCGAACCGGATGGCCTCGACCCGGCGATCGTCCGCCGCAAGCGCGACGACCGTATTGCTGGTTCCAAAATCGATGCCGATCGAGACGGCGGGTGAGGCGCTCGACATGAACCACTCTGACAGATGATTGGAAGGGGGCAGACCACTAGCGGCTTTGACTTGCCCTGCCAAGGCCCGTCCGCTGCAGTGCGGTCAGAACCTGGCGCCCGTCTCCATCGGAATCCCGCCTCGGAGCGAACGATTTGGCCACCCTCCAGCTCCACAATCTCGCATTATGCTGCAATGCGGTGCATCGAATGCTGCTATGCAAACAAGAGCGTAGACACTGGCATCTGGTATACATAAATTCCCGTTCGCCATGAGACGCCAAGACTGACTGGCTTAAGACTGGCCGTCTCGAGAAAGGGAATTCCGATGTCCAAGACCGCTTCCGTCGCTCTCGCCCCCTCCGCCTCGCTGTTCGCCCGCCTGATGGCCGCGATCGACAGCTTTCTGATGGCAAGCGCCGAGATCTCGAACCATAACGGCGATCTGCCGCGTTTCGGCCTGTAACGGCCGGCGCCCGCCCGTCAAATGACGGGATGGCAGCCTCCGCAGACATGAGGTTTGATCAAATGGCCCCGCATGCCGGGGCCATTTTCTATTCGCGCCACCTTCCGCGGCCGGGCCCCAACTGCGACAATTAGTCCACTGCGCGCCGCCCCGAGCCGATTGTTTGTCTACTGGCATCTCGCATACCATGCATTCAATCAATCTAAAACAATTACACAATCAAAGGTAGCAGGCGGAGGACTCAACGCAGCGGAGGCACGGCCCAGGGACAGATGTGCCGCGCCCCTGGCCTAGCCTTAGCCGAAATGACTGGATGCCGCGCGTTGTCCCCGCTCATAGAATTTCGATTGGGACTTGGGAGATCAACCGCTAGGTTGCCCCCGGGCACATGACTTGAGATGGGCTGACGCAAGCCGACAAAGAGCGGCTGCGGTGAGGGTTCGACAGGGAGAGAAACAGATGAAGCCACTCGTTCTGAATGTCGCTGTGGCGGCAATCGCGATGTCATGCGCCAGCAGCACGGCAAGCCGTGCAGCCTGGGAGCCGGTCCGCCCGGTCGAGTTCATCGTGCCCGCGGGCACCGGCGGCGGCGCCGATCAGATGGCGCGCACCATCCAGGGCATCGTCACCAAGCACAATCTGATGAAGCAGCCGCTGGTCGTCATCAACAAGGCTGGCGGCGCGGGCGGCGAAGGCTTCCTCGACGTGAAGACGTCGGCGAACAATCCGCACAAGATCATCATCACGCTGTCGAACCTGTTCACCACGCCGCTGGCGACGGGAATTCCTTTCAACTGGAAAGACTTGACGCCGGTGGCGATGCTGGCGCTCGACGAGTTCGTGCTCTGGGTGAATGCCGAGAAGCCGTACAACAGCGTCAAGGACTACGTCGATGCCGTGAAGAAGGCCTCGCCTGGCTCGATCAAGATGGGCGGCACCGGCTCGAAGCAAGAAGACCAGATCATCACGGTCGGCATCGAGAAGGCGATCGGCTCGAAGTTCACCTACATCCCTTACAAGGGCGGCGGCGAGGTCGCGGTGCAGCTCGTCGGCAATCACCTCGACTCGACCGTGAACAATCCGATCGAGGCGGTCGCGCAATGGCGCGGCGGCAAGCTGCGTCCGCTCTGCGTCTTCGACGCCCAGCCGATGACCTATGACGAGCCGATCGCCGACGGCAAGGCCTGGAAGGATATTCCGACCTGCAAGTCGCAGGGTCTCGCGATGGAATATCTCATGCTGCGCGGCGTGTTCATGGCGCCCAAGGCCACGAAGGACCAGGTCGAATATTACGTCGAGCTGTTCAAGAAGGTCCGCGCCACGCCGGAATGGCAGGAGTTCATGAAGAGCGGCGCCTTCAACACGACCTTCCTGGCGGGCGCCGACTACGCCAAGTGGGTCGAGGCGGAGGAGAAGCGCCACGAAACCCTGATGAAGGAAGCCGGCTTCCTCGCAAACGCGAATTGACCCGCGACATCGACGGCGGCTGAGGGCGCCGATCGCCCTCCCGCCGGCCGCGGCCGCGAAAGACTGCAATTCTGCCTGGAGGTCCCATGACTGAACGATCCAGATCCGCATCTGGCCCGGCACACAAGACGCTGGAAATCGGCATGGCGCTGCTGATCGGCGCGTTCGGCCTGATCGTGATCTTCGGCAGCCTGAAGGCCGGCATCAACTGGGGCGCGGAGGGCCCGCGTGCCGGCTTCTTCCCCTTCTACATCGGCGCCGCGATCGTCGGCGCGAGCGCCATCAACCTCTGGCACGCGCAACGCGACGACGACGGCCGGCTGTTCGCCGAATGGGGACAGCTGCGCCAGGTCATGAGCGTCGTCGTGCCGACCGCGATCTATGTCGGCTCGATGCCATTCATCGGCCTCTACGTCGCCTCCATGGTCTTCATCGCCTGGTTCATGCGCTGGCTCGGCAATTATCGCTGGGTGACCACCATCGCAATCGCGGTCGGCATGCCGGTCCTGACCTATCTCGTTTTCGAGCGCTGGTTCCTGGTCCCGCTTCCCAAGGGTCCGTTCGAGGAATGGCTCAGCCTGTAAGAGCCGAGCCGTCATTTCCGTCACTGCTGCAGGACGTATCGATATGGAAGAGTTGGCCAATCTGTTTCACGGCTTCGCGGTCGCCCTGCAGCCCTACAACATCATGCTGATGATCATCGGCATCACGCTCGGGGTCATCATCGGCGTGCTGCCGGGGCTCGGGGGCGCCAACGGCGTCGCGATCCTCTTGCCCCTCACTTTCAGCATGCCGCCGACATCGGCGATCATCATGCTGTCCTGCATCTATTGGGGCGCATTGTTCGGCGGCGCCATCACCTCGATCCTGTTCAACATACCCGGCGAGCCCTGGTCGGTGGCGACCACCTTCGACGGCTATCCGATGGCGCAGCAGGGCAAACCCGGCGAAGCCCTGACCGCCGCCTTCACCTCCTCCTTCGTGGGCGCGCTGTTTGCCGTCATCATGATCACGCTGGTTGCGCCGCTCGTTGCGGGCTTCGCGCTCAGATTCGGGCCAGCGGAGAAGTTCGCGGTGTATTTCCTCGCCTTCTGCAGCTTCGTCGGCCTCAGCAAGGAGCCGCCGTTCAAGACCATCGCGGCGATGATGATGGGCTTTGCGCTCGCGGCGGTCGGCCTCGATTCCATCACGGGACAATTGCGGCTGACCTTCGGCGTCACCGAGCTGCTCAACGGCTTCGACTTCCTGATCGCCGTGATCGGCCTGTTCGGCATCGGCGAGATCCTGCTGACCATGGAGGAAGGGCTGGCTTTCCGCGGCGGCAAAGCCAGCATCAATCTCAGGGTCGTGCTGCACACCTGGCGGGAATTGCCGGCCTATTGGATGACCTCGCTGCGCTCCTGCCTGATCGGCTGCTGGATGGGCGTCACGCCCGCCGGCGCGACGCCGGCCTCCTTCATGAGCTACGGCATCGCCAAGCGCCTGGCGCGGCGCGGCAACAATTTCGGCAAGGGCGAGATCGAGGGCGTGATCGCGCCCGAGACGGCCGCGCATGCCGCGGGCACCGCAGCGCTGCTGCCGATGCTGTCGCTCGGCGTTCCCGGCTCCCCGACCGCCGCCGTCCTGCTCGGCGGATTGCTGATCTGGGGCCTGCAGCCCGGCCCCATGCTGTTCGTCGAGCAGAAAGAGTTCGTCTGGGGCCTGATCGCCTCGATGTATCTCGGCAATCTCGCCGGCCTCATCGTCGTGCTCACCTGCGTGCCGGTCTTCGCCGCGATCCTCCGCGTGCCCTTCGGCATCATCGCGCCGCTCATCCTGGTGCTCTGTGCGATCGGCGCCTATTCGGTGCACAACAGCACCTTCGACGTGATGTTGATGCTGGTGTTCGGCGTGCTCGGCTATCTCCTGAAGAAGTGCAACTACCCGCTCGCACCGCTCGTGCTCGCCATCGTGCTCGGCGACAAGGCGGAGGAAGCCTTCCGGCAATCGCTGCTGGGATCGCAGGGATCGCTCGGCATCTTCTTCTCCAACGGCCTCGTCAGCACGATCATGGCGCTCGGCCTGGTCGCCCTGTTCTGGTCCGCGATCCAGGAAGGCTACAGCCGGCTGCGCACCTCGATGGCCTGAGGCGCCGCGAACCGGCGCCAGCGCACTGCTTCCCTCGCCAAATTGCCGCAGGCCTGACTTCTGGAATATAGAATTCCACGGTATTGGGCGGTCTCTCCGCCCATCGTGCGCCGGCGGCCCGGGTGCGGCGGCGTGGAAAATCCCCAACGGACAGGCGTTCGACGGCGCGTCCGCGGCTTCGCCGCAATGCCAAAAATATCATACATATCAATAATTTAAATTCAAGCACCCGCGCCGCCGCCGCACGTCGCCAACAATTCGGGCTTTACAATCCGGCGCTCTTGACGCATGTGAACAGGGCCGCGTTATTTTGCCGCACCTCCCCGTCCTCAGCTTGAATCTTGGCATAATGCATACCAGGATGCCCGCCAGCGCATGCATAAAAATGAGCGCGTTCGGGAGGGTTATTAATGACGGATATGGTGCAGTCGGCAGCAGCGGCCCCTGGTGCCGCCCGTGTGAGCGATGCTTATCGCTGGGCACAATTGGCCATCGGCGTCGGCGCGATGGTGATGATCGCCAACTATCAATACGGCTGGACGTTCTTCGTCCCTGACATCCAGAAGACGTTCGGTTGGGATCGCGCCTCGATCCAATGGGCCTTCACCCTGTTCGTGCTGTTCGAGACCTGGCTGGTGCCGATCGAAGGATGGTTCGTCGACAAATACGGTCCGCGAATCGTCGTGCTGGTCGGCGGCGTGCTCTGCGCCATCGGCTGGGCGATCAACGCGCAAGCGACCTCGCTCAACGGCTATTATCTCGGCATGATCATCGCGGGCATCGGCGCCGGCGGCGTCTACGGCACCTGCGTCGGCAATGCGCTGAAGTGGTTTCCGGACAAGCGCGGTCTTGCCGCGGGCATCACCGCCGCGGGCTTCGGTGCAGGCTCCGCCCTCACCGTCGCGCCGATCCAGGCCATGATCAAGGACAGCGGCTTCCAGGCCACCTTCCTCTATTTCGGTCTCGGCCAGGGCATCATCATCTGCATCCTCGCTTTCTTCCTGCTGTCGCCGAAGGCGGGCCAGGTGCCGAACGTGGTGCCGAACGCCAATCTGCTGCAGACTCGGCGCAACTACCAGCCGACCGAGGTTTTGCGTCAGCCGATCTTCTGGCTGATGTACTTCATGTTCGTGATCGTCGGTGCCGGCGGCCTGATGGTGACGGCCAATCTGAAACCGATCGCGGCCGACTGGAAGGTCGACAACGTGCCGGTCACGCTGATGGCGGTGACGATGACCGCGGTGACGTTCGCGGCCACGATCGACCGCGTGCTCAACGGCCTGACGCGTCCGTTCTTCGGCTGGATCTCCGACATGATCGGCCGCGAGAACACAATGTTCATCGCCTTCGGCATGGAAGGCTTCGGCATCTGGATGCTCTACCTCTGGGGCCACGATCCGATCTGGTTCGTGCTGCTCTCCGGCTTCGTGTTCTTTGCCTGGGGTGAGATCTACTCGCTGTTCCCCTCGACTTGCACCGACACGTTCGGCGCCAAGTTCGCGACCACCAATGCCGGCCTGCTCTACACCGCCAAGGGCACGGCCGCGCTGCTGGTGCCGATCGCCAACTACATGCAACAATCGTCGGGCACCTGGGACAGCGTGTTCATCATCGCAGCCGGCGCCAACATCCTGGCCTCGCTGCTGGCGATCGCGGTGCTCAAGCCCTGGCGCAAGATCGTGGTCGCAAACTCGACCGTCTGACCCGCTCCCCACAGCTCTTCATCGAGCAGACCGCCCGGCCTCGCGGCCGGGCGTTTTCGTTTGTTGGGAAGCTCGGAGGGATCGCGGCTGGAACTCGGCCCTATGCCGAAGACGGACAAGTTAGGGCTTGCAATCTGGAATATTGCATACCAATCTCCGGATCAGCGCCTGCGACGATAAGCCACAACATTTGCGACATCAGGTCATCTTGCCGCCCTGCATCGCAATCAATCAGGCGCATGGGAGGTTCTAATGATTTCCAGCTCGGACGGTGCCGTCACGGCTGCGCCTCTTCGCACCGGCTTCCGCTGGCTCCAGCTCGGCATGGGCATCGTCTGCATGGCGATGATCGCCAATCTGCAATATGGCTGGACGCTGTTCGTCGATCCGATCGATGCGGCCCATCATTGGGGACGCGCCGCGATCCAGCTCGCTTTCACCATCTTCGTCGTCACCGAGACCTGGCTGGTGCCGGTCGAAGCCTGGTTCGTGGACAAATACGGCCCGCGCATCGTCGTCATGTTCGGCGGCGTGATGATCGCACTGTCCTGGATCCTCAACTCCTGGGCCGATTCCCTCACCCTGCTCTACGCAGCCGCGATCATCGGCGGCATGGGCGCAGGCGCGGTGTACGGCACCTGCGTCGGCAACGCGCTGAAATGGTTTCCAGACCGCCGCGGCCTCGCCGCCGGCGCCACCGCTGCTGGCTTCGGCGCCGGCGCCGCGCTCACCGTGGTGCCGATCGCAAGCATGATCGCATCGAACGGCTACCAGCACGCGTTCCTCACCTTCGGCATCGGCCAGGGCGTGATCGTGTTCGTGCTCGCCTTCTTCATCCAGCCGCCGCGGCTGTCGATCCCGCCGAAGAAGAAGCAGCTCAATCTGCCGCAGACCAGGATCGACTTCACGCCGCCGCAGGTGCTGCGCACCCCTGTTTTCTGGGTGATGTACCTCGTCTTCGTCATGGTCGCCTCGGGCGGCCTGATGACGGCGGCACAGATCGCCCCGATCGCGCACGACTTCAAGATCGCCGACACGCCGGTCACGCTCGCCGGCTTCCAGATGGCGGCCCTGACCTTCGCGATCTCGCTCGACCGCATCCTGGACGGTTTCGGCCGCCCGTTCTTCGGCTTCGTCTCCGACACGATCGGCCGCGAGCACACCATGTTCATCGCCTTCGGCACCGCCGCGTTGATGCTCCTGACGCTGTCGGCCTACGGTCACATCCCGTCGGTTTTCGTGCTGGCGACCGCGATCTATTTCGGCGTATTTGGCGAGATCTATTCGCTGTTCCCGGCCACTTGCGGCGACACCTTCGGCTCGACATTCGCGACCACCAACAACGGCATGCTCTACACCGCGAAGGGCACCGCCTCCCTGCTCGTTCCGCTCGCCAGCGTGATCTCGGCGGCCTATGGCTGGAAGGCCGTGTTTGTGGTCGCGGTGGCCCTGAACGCGACCGCGGCGCTAACGGCGCTGTTCGTGATCAAGCCGCTGCGCCGCGCCTTCATCCTCGGCAACGAAGCCGAGAGCACCGAAGCTGCGACCGGCACCGCCAAGACCGAGACGGTGTAACCGCCACACGTGTTTGCTCGACAAGACAGGGGGCGCAGCGCTGCGCCCCTTTTTCTTTTGTCGCGGCGACAAACGTCAGGATCGCTGTCGCAAGATTTTTCGGATCGGCCAAATCCCGCGCTTGACGATTGGCATTATGTATACCACACTTCGCCCAACATTCACCTAGGGAGGTTGCAATGCTGGTCGGAGACATTCTGCGCAAGAAGACGCCGCGCGTTGTTACGGTGCGAATGAACGAGACGGTGGGTATCGCCGCCAAGCTGATGCGCGCCAACAACATCAGCGCGCTGGTGGTCAAGGACGTGGTCCGCTCGGAAGGAAACACCGCGGTCGGCATGTTCACCGAGCGCGACGTGGTGCGCGCCGTCGCCGAGCACGGCGCGAACGCCGTCAACGTCAAGGTCTCGCAGCTCGTCTCGGTGCAGCAGCTCGTGTCCTGCAGCTCGAGCGACACGATCGAGCACGTCCGGCATCTGATGAACCGGCACCACATCCGCCATCTGCCGGTGATCGACGATTACAGCCTCGTCTCCGTCATCAGCATGCGCGACATCGCCGCTGCCGTTGACGAGGCCCTCAACGGCACGCCGCAAGCGGCCGCCTAGAGAGGCGCACACTTTCAACCACGGAAAGGAAGCGCCCCCTCTCCCGCTTGCGGGAGAGGGTTGGGGAGAGGGTGTCTCCGCTGGGAGACTCCCCAAGAGGATAGAGCCCTCACCCGCCGCGCTCTTCGAGCACGTCGACCTCTCCCGCAAGCGGGAGAGGTGCAGAGAGCGCTTGGCACGAACCATCGCAACACTTCCAACTTTGGGTCCCGCGAGGAATTCATGAAGATCTGCATCTACGGCGCCGGCGCGATCGGCGGATATCTCGGGGTTCAGCTCGCGCGCGCAGGGGCCGACGTCAGCCTCATCGCACGCGGCGCGCACCTTGCCGCAATGCGCGAACGCGGACTGACGCTGCTCGCGGGCGAGGAGAAGCACGTCGTGCATCCGCGCTGCACCGATGATCCAACCGAGCTCGGCGTGCAGGACTACATCATCATCACGCTGAAGGCGCATTCGATCACCGGCGTGATCGAGACGATGCAGCCGCTGCTCGGCCCCCACACCCGCATCGTCACCGCCGTCAACGGCATCCCCTATTGGTACTTCTACAAGCACGGCGGCCAATACGAGAACGCGACGCTGGAGAGCATCGACGCCGGCGGACGGCAGTGGCGCGAGCTGGGCGCCGAGCGCGCCATCGGCTGCATCGTCTATCCCGCCACCGAGATCGAGGCGCCCGGCGTGATCCGCCACGTCTACGGCAACAATTTCCCGCTCGGCGAGCCCTCCGGCGAGATCACCGATGACGTGCAGCGCCTCGCCGATCTGTTCGTCGCCGCCGGGCTGAAGGCCCCGGTGCTCGACCGCATCCGCGACGAGATCTGGCTGAAGCTCTGGGGCAATGTCTGCTTCAACCCGATCAGCGCGCTCACGCACGCGACGCTCGACGTGATCTGCACCGACCCGTCCACGCGTGCGCTGTCGCGCGCGATCATGATGGAGACCCAAGCGATCGCCGAGACCTTCGGGGTCAAATTCCGCGTCGACGTCGAGCGCCGGATCGAGGGCGCCCGCAAGGTCGGTGCGCACAAGACCTCGATGCTCCAGGACCTCGAGCGCGGCCGCCCGATGGAGATCGATCCGCTCGTCACCGTCGTGCAGGAGATGGGCCGCCTCACCGGCATCCCGACGCCCGCGCTCGACTCGGTGCTGGCGATGGTGACCCAGCGCGCCCGCATCGCCGGCCTCTATGACGGCGTCTCGGCGCCGGCGGATCCGCGCGCATTGGCGGTGGCGTGATGGCCGGCGGGAGCAAGAAGTGGCTGCGCTACCGCCACGCCGGCACGACCGGCTTCGGCACGCTGACCGCATCAGGCATCAGCGTGCATGAGGGCGAGATGTTCGGCCGCAACGCCGCCACGGCTAAGACGCTGGCGCTGTCGGAGGTCGAGCTGCTCGCGCCATGCGCCCCCAGCAAGATCGTCGCGCTCTGGAATAATTTTCACGCGCTCGCCGCCAAGCTGAACCAGCCCGAGCCGCCGGATCCGCTCTATCTGCTCAAGGCCACCACCAGCATCACGGCGCCGGGCGCCGTGATCCGCCGGCCCTCTTACTACGACGGCAAGACCACCTATGAGGGCGAGCTCGGCATCGTGATCGGCAGGACCTGCGCCCGCGTCTCGCCTGACGAAGCCGACAGCTTCATCTTCGGCTACACCTGCGTCAACGACATCACCGCCAACGACATCCTGACCAGCGATCCCACCTTCCCGCAATGGGCCCGCGCCAAGGGCATCGACGATTACGGCCCGTTCGGTCCCGTCATCGCCACCGGCCTCGATCCGGCCAAGCTCTCGGTCCGCACCATCCTCAACGGCGCGGAGCGGCAGAATTACCCGATCTCCGACATGATCTTCTCGGCGCAGGAGCTGGTCAGCAGGATCTCACACGACATGACCCTGCTTCCCGGCGATCTCATCGCCGTCGGCACCTCGGTCGGCGTCGGCGTGATGAAGGAGCAGTTGAACACGGTGACCATCGCAATCGACGGCATCGGCGAGCTCACCAACGAGTTTCGACTGTAGCCTGTTTTTGGCAGGCCCGCTCCCGAACGACGCGCTATCCCTGCTGCAGCGCGGCAAAATTGATCCTGCGCAAATCACGCCGTCGCAGCCACCACTATCCTCACCGGCAAAAGACCGAGTTCTGATGCAAGGGAGGATGCCATGACGACTGCCGGTAATGCCCTTCTGTGGACGGCTCTGTACTTTGCCCTCGCGTTCGCTGCGATCTTCGTCGTCTGGTTCGCCGACAAGATACGCTCGAGCTTCCTAGGGAAATAAGGCGCGCCGATTCGGCTCGGCGACTGCCGCGACATCCAGGTCCAATCCAGGGATTTCCCACTTCCGGAAGTCCCTACAGCCTTTCATCGTCCCCGGCCCATCGGCTGATGCGGCCAGTTGGGGATTTGCGCCCCGACGCGCGGCCGGTGCCCCGCCGGCCCCTTGCGCCCGGTTCCGCTGTTGGCAATCATGGCGGAAATGTGTGCCGGCGTGAGGAATTCACGATGTGGCTGTTTTTCCTGGTTGCCTGGTTCGGCCTGCTGGCCGTCGCCGCGATCTTCGCCCAGCAGGCGTTCGGATACGATGTCAGTCACCTGCCCGCCTGGTTCGCCAGCCTGCCCACGCCGCAGCGCGTCGCAGCCGGCGCGATCGCCGCGCTGGCGCTGACGCTGATCGGCGCTTCCGTCTGGCGGCTATCGCGCCAGGACCGGCGCCTCGACACCCTGCGCGAGCGCCTCAAGAAGACCCGCGAGGACGTCGTCGTCGCCCACGCCCTGCAAAGCCACCTCGACGCCACGGTCCAGCACTTGATCGACAGCGATCCCCGGGAGGCGGTCTCCGCCCTCCACGACAAGCTCGGCGAGACCGAGCAGCGCGCGCTGCTGCAGCAGGGCCGCAACGAATCCGCCGACATGCACGACCAGCTTGCCGAGATCCGCCGTCGCCAGCAGCATCTGCGCGAGATGGTCGGCAAGGTCGCCGAGCAACGCCGCGCGGTCGAGCCCGTCTTCACCGAGATCCGCGACCGCCAGAACCAGCTCGAACGCTCGCTGCACGACCTCGAAACCGACGACCGCAGGAACAACCTCGCCGACCGGCAGAGAGACATCGCGCGCGACGTCTCGGCGCTGCTGGGGCGGGTGAACGCGGTCCAGGACACCTTTGCGACCCTGAATCAATTCCGGGAGGATCTGGCGAAATCCCACGCCGAGCTGGCGCCGCTGCGGTCCCCGGACACCGGCATCAACGCCCTGATCGGCAAGCTCGGTCTCAGCCATGATCGTCTCGCCAAGACCATCGACGAACTCGAAACCGGCGGCGAGACGCCGCTTGCCACGCGTGCCGAGACGCTGTCGACGAGCAAGATCGAGATCGAGCAGCGCCTCGCCCGCATCGACGACAGCTTCAACATTCTCAAGAGCATTAGGCTCGACCTCGAGGAGCTCGGCCAACGCCGGGCCCAGATCGAGCGCGCGCTCGCCGAGGCCGAGACGGACGCCGACGGCACGTCCCTCGCAGACCGTCAGAACGCGCTGAACGAATTCGTCCTCCAGTCCCGCCAGCGCCTCGGTGCCTTGCAGGAGACGCTGGCGACGCTGAACGCCTTCAAGACGGAGCTGTCGAAGGCGCAGGCCGACCTCGTCCCGCTCAAGGCGCCGGTATTCGGCATCGAGGCCATGATCGCGGAGGTCGGGGCCACCCGCGATCTCCTCGCCAGGACCGTCGGCGAGATCGAGGCGAACGGCAACGTCACCCTCGCTTCGCGCGTCGACGCGCTCACCAAGAGCAAGCGCGAGGTCGAAGATCGTCTCGCGCGCGTCTTCGACAATTTCAACGCGCTCGATGCGCTGCGCAAGGACATCGGCGGCATCTTCGCGACGATCAGGAATAATCTGAACCGGATCGGGTGAGGCGTTGCCTGGAAACCTGCATCGCGCCGTTCGAAACATCCGGACAAATCACATCTGCGCGCGTCAGACATAAGCCGCCAACATGTCCCGCGTGCGCCGCAACTTGGACGCATTCGGCCGCCCTTCTGTAAGGCGTGTCTGGGGGCACGGCATGGCCGTGTTTGGGCCAAACCTTCTAGGGGTATCACTGTGAAGAAGATTGTAATTGCTCTGGGTGCCACGCTTGCTCTGGTGACGGCTGCGAACGCTGCGGACCTGCCGCGCCGCCAGCCCGTGCCGGTCTATTCTGAGCAGGCGCCGATCGGCAAGATGCCGATTGGCAAGAGCCCGGTTGGAAAGGCCCCGATCGGCAAGGCGCCCGGCCCGGTCGCGGCGCGCTACTGACGCGCCGGCGCGATGCGCGCAAGACCAGCGTAAGCGGCCGGCAGTCGAGGGGCACAGCGTGACGAACAAACCTGATCGATCGGGATCCTGCATTCTTGCCGGGCTCGCGCTCGCGGCGATGATCGCGTGCCTGATGCCCGCGGCTTCGGCGCACGAAGCGAACAAGCGCGTTGGCGATGCCAATGCGCTTGCCACGACCGACTCCACGTCGCGGCCGGCGCCGCAATCGACGCGGCGCCCCGTCGCGCGCGTGGAGAAAGGTCCCTATTACGTCGACTTCCGCGCCCGCACGGCCGCGAGCTGGGGTCATGCCTTCGTCTGGTACGGCAAGACCAGCGAGAAGGCGGTCGAGGTCGCAGGCCTCACGCCCGCCGGCGACACGCTGGCCTACGTGCTCGGTCACATCACCTTCGTGCCGTCCGAGACCGGCGCGAGCTACGGCGATCTCGATCCGGAATATCTGACCGCGAGCTATCGCGTCTATCTGAACGAGGCCGACGCCAAGCGCGTGTTCGCCTATATCAAGAAATTGCAGGCGAACTCGCCGGTGTGGAACGCCGAGACCGTCAACTGCACCGGCTTCATCGGCGACATCGCCGAGTTCATGGGGCTCGAGGTCCCCAACCGCTGGCAACGCCCGGAAAACTTCGTCAACCGCCTCAAGGAAATGAACGGCGGCCGCCAGATGGTGCGGCTGTCGGCGCAGTAGCTTCGCATTCAATACAAGCAATTGGCATGAAAGCCGAACTCTCGTGCCCCGGACGCTGCGCAGCACGAAGTGATGCGCTGCAGAGCCGGGGCCCATGGATCAGCACGCCGCGCGGCCTGCTGGGTCCCGGCTCTACGCAGCAACGCCAAGAGGCGTTGCAACGCGTCCGGGACACGGGATCGTTCGAATTGTCCGCCCGCGGAATCTCCTCGCCTTCCTCATGATGCCTCGCCCGGCGACGCAATAGACTTTTGCCACCCCCCGCTGCATCCTTCCCGCAGTCAATCGATCAGAGAGCGTCACGCGAGGCGCAGGGGGAAACACATCCATGCTGCAGACACGGTTCACCAAACTCGTCGGGGTCGAGCACCCGATCGTCCAGGGCGGCATGCAATGGGTCGGCCGCGCCGAGCTGGTCGCCGCCGTCGCCAATGCCGGCGCGCTCGGCTTCATCACGGCGCTGACCCAGCCGACGCCGGAGGATCTCGCCAAGGAGATCGCGCGCTGCCGCGACCTCACCGACAAGCCGTTCGGCGTCAACCTCACCATCCTGCCCGCGATCAAGCCGCCGCCCTATGCCGAATACCGCGCCGCCATCATCGAAGCCGGCATCAAGGTGGTCGAGACCGCCGGCAACAAGCCGCAGGAGCATGTCGACGAGTTCAAGAAGCATGGCGTCAAGGTCGTGCACAAATGCACGAGCGTGCGCCACGCGCTCTCGGCCGAGCGCATGGGCGTCGACGCCATCTCGATCGACGGCTTCGAATGCGCCGGCCATCCCGGCGAGGACGACACGCCCGGCCTGATCCTGATCCCGGCCGCCGCCAACAAGGTCAAGATCCCGATGATCGCTTCGGGCGGCTTTGCCGATGCCCGCGGCCTCGTCGCGGCGCTGGCGCTGGGCGCCGACGGCATCAACATGGGCACCCGCTTCATGGCGACCAAGGAGAGCCCGATCCACCAGCTCATCAAGGAGAGGATCGTCGCCAATGACGAACGCGAGACCGAGCTGATCTTCCGCACCATGCGCAACACCTCGCGCGTCGCCAAGAACGCGATCTCGACCAAGGTCGTCGCGATGGAGAAGGAAGGCGCCAGGTTCGAGGACATCCGCGAGCTCGTCGCGGGCGCCCGCGGCAAGATGGTCTACGCCACAGGCAATTCCGACGAAGGCATCTGGTCGGCTGGCCAGGTCCAGGGCCTGATCCAGGACATCCCGAGCTGCGCCGAGCTCGTCTCCCGCATCGTGCGCGAGGCGGAAGCGATCATTCGCGGCCGGCTGGAGGGAATGATCGTTGAGCCGCAACGCGAGGCGGCGGAATAGTCACCGCAAGAGGCGAGAGCAATTCATGAAGGCTTATGTCTACGGCCCTGACGGCGCTCGGATCTCCGACGTCGCTCAACCCAAGCCCAAGGGCACGCAGGTGCTCGTCAAGGTCCGCGCTTGCGGGCTCAACCGCGCCGACACCGGCATGCGCAGGGGTCACGCCCATGGCGCGGCTGGCGGTGTCGGCACCGTACTCGGCATGGAATGGGCCGGCGAGGTCGCCGAGCTCGGACCCAATGCGAAGGGCGTCAAGATCGGCGACCGCGTCATGGGCTCGGGCAGCGCCGCCTTCGCCGAATACACGCTGGCCGATCACGGCCGGCTGTTCCACGCGCCCTCGAACATGAATTTCGAGGAGGCCGCCACGCTCCCGGTGGCCCTCGCGACCATGCACAACGCCGTCGTCACTGTCGGCGGCGTGCAGCCAGGCCAGAGCGTACTGATCCAGGGTGCGAGCTCCGGCGTCGGCCTGATGGCAATGCAGATCGCCAGGCTCAAGGACGCCAAGCTCGTGATCGGCTCCTCCACCGATGCCACCCGCCGTGGCCGGCTGAAGGAGTACGGCGCCGATCTCGCGGTCGACAGCTCCGATCCGAAGTGGGTCGACGATGTCCTGAAGGCGACGGGCGGCGAAGGCGTCGATCTCATCGTCGACCAGGTCTCGGGCAAGGTCGCCAATCAGAACCTCGCCGCGACCAAGGTCAAGGGCCGCATCGTCAATGTCGGCCGACTCGGCGGCACCCATGCCGATTTCAACTTCGACCTGCATGCGGCGCGCCGGATCGACTATGTCGGCGTCACCTTCCGGACCCGCACCATCGAGGAGGTCCGCGAGATTTTCGAGGAGGTCCGCAACGACATCTGGGGCGCGGTGGAGTCGCGAAAGCTGCAGCTGCCGATCGACAGGGTGTTTTCGTTCGACGACATCGACCAGGCGTTCGGGCACATGGAGGCGAACAAGCATCTCGGGAAGATCGTGGTGACGGTGCCGTAGCCGTCGATCCAGCCTCGGTCTCGTAGGGTGGGCAAAGGCGCATTTGCGCCGTGCCCACCACCTCTCTCGGTCGCGAAGGATACGTGGGCACGCTTCGCTTTGCCCACCCTACAGGGCGGTGCACGAGTTGGATCGCTCCTGCAACTCACTTGCGACTACTTCTGTGGATCGCCGCTTGATGTTCACCCCCGCCCTGCTAAATCCCCCGCCATGACCTCCCAGCACGACAAGACCTCGGTCGCCGCGATCTCGATCTTCGCCAGCGGCGGCATGGCGGCGGCCAAGTTCGCGGTCGGGATCGCGATCGGCTCGCTCGCCCTGATCTCCGAGGCCCTGCACTCCTCGATCGACCTGGTCGCGACCATCATCACCTGGGCGGTGGTGCGGGTGTCCGACAAGCCCGCGGACGAGGAGCACCATTACGGCCACGGCAAGCTGGAGAGCATCTCGGCGCTGGGCGTCACCGCCCTGCTCTACGTGCTCGCCGGCGGCATCCTGGTCGAGGCATATAGCCGGCTGAGCGAGGGGACCCCGCCGCCGACCATTTCGGCCGTGCCCTTCGTCGTGCTGGTGATCGACATCATCGTCAATCTCTGGCGCGCCCGCGCCCTGCACCGCGCCGCGCGCGAGACGCGGAGCCAGGCGCTGGCCGCCGACGCACTGCATTTCGCCTCCGACGTGATGGGCTCGTTCGCCGTGATCGTAGGCCTGATCCTCGCCGGCCTCGGCTTCTGGTGGGGCGACGCTGCGGCGGCTGCGGCGGTCGCCGTGATGATCGCAGCGCTCGGCCTGCGCATGGCCGGCTCGACGGTGCAGACGCTGGTCGACCGGGCCCCCGAGGGCGCGCAGGAGAAGGCCACGGCCGCGATCCGCAGCGTGCCGGGAGTGATCGACGTCGAGCGCTTGCGCGTGCGCATGGTCGGGGCGACCACCTTCATCGACACCATTGCAAAGGTCCCGAGAACCTATCCGATCGACCGGGTCGAGGAGATCAAGCGCAAGGCGCATGCCGCCGTCGACCAGGCATTCGGGGATGCCGACCTTTCCTTCACCCCCGTCCCGGTCGCGCGCGACAACGAGACCGTGCGTGACCGCATCATGGTGATCGCGCGCAATTCGGGCCTCGCGGTCCACCATGTCACGGTGCACGATCTGGGTACGATCAAAGATTCGGCCAAGCTGATCGTCAGCATCGACCTCGAGGTCGATGGCGGGATGCACTTGGAGGCCGCCCACGAGATCGCCAACACGCTGGAGCGCAATATCCAGGAGGAGTTCGGCGAGGACGTCGAGGTCGACGTCCATATCGAGCCATTGGAACCGGAACTTCCGTTCGGGGTCGACGCCACACCGGAGAGGGTGCGGACGATCGCCGCCGCGCTGGCGGAATTTGCCGGCGGCGGCGAGATCCACGACATCCACAATGTCCGGGTCCGCAACACCGATGCGGGCGAGATCGTCAACTTCCACTGCCGCGCGACACCGTCGATGAGCGTGACCAAGGTGCACGAGCATGTCGACGCGATCGAGCGCGCGCTGCGGCGCGCGTTCCCGAGCGTGAAGCGCGTGATCAGTCACGCCGAACCGCCGCGCGCGTGACGAGGCAAACGAGACGAACAGGGCGCGAAGAGTCACACGTTCTCGTTTCGGACTCCTTCCGCCCGTGACTTTGCGGAACGCGGCGCACAAACTGCGCATTGGATAAGAATAATTTCGCGTTAACGATTCGTTGACTCTCGACAGCCCGCGAAAACTGGATTCAAATCGCTGTGATTCGGAAGCGATGTGGGGCTGCTTCCGGACTTCAGTTGCAAGCTGGTTTTCAGGGGGCCGAAGGCATGTCGCGTGCAGACGCCGCGAACGCGTGCGTCCAATCCGATTCGATCAAGGGATTGGCGCAATCGATCGCGAAACCTGCCTATCATCGGCTCTTGATCGCTGAGCCGGCGCTTCGTCGCGCCGTGCCGACGCTCATCATCGCCTTCCTGATCACGATCTGCCTCGGCGCATTCGTCCAGGTGGTCGACCAGACCCGTCAGAAGCGGCTGGTGATCCGCCACGACATCTCGGCGCTCGCCGATCTCTTGGCCGACCGGATCGACCGCCTCACCTCGGTGCGGCAGGAGCGTCTCAAGAACATCGAAAGCCTGCCGACGCTGCTGCCGGACCTGATCCCGTCCTGGGGCATGGCCTCGGGCCGCCACGTCATCGTCACCTCGGCCGGGATCGACCGCCGCGTCCTCGCCCGCGTCCCGGTCGACAGCGATCCTTCCGGCAACGACCGCCTGCTCGACGCCATCACGACGGCACAATTGCTCGCGGCGCCGACCCGCGACGGCAACATCTCCGACATGACGCTGCCGAGCGGCAATGCCGCGATGGCGACCTCGCGGCAGATCAAGTCGCTGCCCGGCTTCGTCACCGTGATCCAGGAGCGCAACGAGCCGATCTGGGGCTCGGACGCCGCGCTCTCGGTGACGCTGTCGGCGACCACGGGATTCGTCGTCCTGATCCTCGGCTTCGCCTTCCACTGGCAGTCCACCCGCGCCCGCGAGGGCGACCTCATCAACGACGCCGTGCGCGGCCGCATCGACACCGCGCTCAACCGCGGCCGCTGCGGCCTCTGGGACTGGGACCTGTCGCGCGGCCGGATCTTCTGGTCGCAGTCGATGTTCTCGATGCTCGGCCTCGACGGCCGCCACGAGCTGCTCACTTTCGGCGAAGTCAACGCGCTGGTGAAGTCCGACGACATCGACCTGTTCGCGATCGCCGATCAGCTCATCTCGGAGAAGATCGACCACATCGACCAGACCTTCCGCATGCAGCACGTCGACGGCCACTGGATCTGGCTCCGCGTCCGCTGCGAGAAGACCCGTGGCGCCACCGATTCCAGCGTGCACCTGATCGGCATCGCCGTCGACATCACCGAGCAGAAGAGCCTCGCCGAGAGGACGGTAGAAGCCGACCTTCGCCTGCGCGACGCCATCGAGACGATTCCGGAAGCCTTCGTGCTGTGGGATGCGAGCGACCGCCTCGTGCTCTGCAACTCGCACTTCCAGCGCCTGCACAAGCTGCCCGAGACCGCCGTCATCCCCGGCACCTCCTACGAGACCGTACTCGAGGTCGGCCGCATGCGGGAGGTGCGGACCCGCCACAACGAGACCGTCGCCCAAGGCCCGGGCGCGCGCACCTTCGAGGCGCAGCTCGACGACGGCAGCTGGCTCCACATCAGCGAGCGCCGCACCAAGGACGGCGGCTACGTCTCGGTCGGCACCGACATCACCCGCATCAAGGAACACGAGCAGAAGCTGGTCGACAACGATCTGCGCCTGCGCGCCACCGTCATCGACCTGAAGCGCTCGCAGGCGGCGCTGGAGCGCCAGGCCGTCGAGCTCGCCGATCTCGCCGAGAAGTACCAGCGCGAGAAGACCCGCGCCGAGGAGGCCAACCAGACCAAGTCGAAATTCCTCGCCAATATGAGCCACGAGCTGCGCACGCCGCTCAACGCCATCATCGGCTTCTCCGAGATCATGGGCTCGGGCATGTTCGGCGACCTCGGCAGCGAAAAGTACCAGGAATATTGCCAGGACATCCTGACCAGCGGCCATTACCTGCTCGAGGTCATCAACGACATCCTCGACATGTCCAAGATCGAGGCCGGCCGCATGAAGCTCGACCTGGAACAGCTCGACCTGTCGCGGACGCTGGCGGAATCTCTGCGGGTCGTCACCGGCCGGGCCCAGGACAAGCACATTACGCTCGACGCCGACATCGGAAAATCGATCTCCGTCGTCGCCGACCGCCGCGCCACCAAGCAGATCATCGTCAACCTGCTCTCCAATGCGGTGAAGTTCACGCCCGACGGCGGCCGCGTCGTGGTGCGCAGCCGTCAGCTCGAGGACCGGATCGTGCTGATGATCGCCGACACCGGCATCGGCATCGCGCCGCACTCGCTGGCGCGGCTTGGCCGCCCCTTCGAGCAGGTGGAAAGCCAGCTCACCAAGACTTATCACGGCTCGGGCCTCGGCCTCGCCATCGCCCGCTCGCTGGCGCAGCTCCACGGCGGCTCGATGCGGCTGCGCTCCAAGATCGAGGTCGGCACCGTCGTCCGCGTCACCCTGCCGCGCGACGCGATCAAGGCGGCGTCGGGGATTTCGGCCGCGGCTTAACGCACGGCGGGACGCTCGCCTGCGGCCATTCTTCGAGACGCCCGCCTCCGGCGGGCCCTCAGGATGAGGTCTGCGTACGCGGCAGCAGCTTCAGCAAACACCGATGCAAGGGAGCCTCATCCTGAGGAGCCCGCGAAGCGGGCGTCTCGAAGGACGAGGCGCTTGCTCGAATCTACAATTGCAGCGTCGGCGCGACTTCGCGCGCGACGTTGACCAGCGCCGCGATCAGCGGCGTCATCGGGTCGCGCTGCGGGATCACCATGCCGATGCTGTAATTGACATCGGGCTCGACGATCGGGATCGAGCGCACCGTGTCGGAAAGACCGAGCGTCTCGGCAAGCTTGGCCGGCATCACGCTCGCCCAGCGTCCCGTCTTGACATGCGTGAACAGGACCAGCAGCGAGTTCGAGGTCAGTGTCGGCGTCGCCTCCGCGCCGACCGAGCGCAGCGCGCGGTCGATGATGCGGCGGTTCTGCATGTCGGGCGTCAGCAGGCATAGCGGCACCTGCCCGACCTCGGTCCAGGTCACCGTTTCGCGATCACCGAACATCGCGTCCGGCGCGGTGAGCAGGCGATAGCTCTCGTTGTAGAGCGGAATGGTCCGCACCTTGCCGATCGGCTCGTTCTCGATATAGGTCAGCCCGGCATCGACCTCGAGATTTTCGAGCAGCCCCAGCACCTCCGACGAGGTCGTCGAGCGGATGCTGAAGCGCACCTCGGGGTGCCGGGCGCGAAACGGCGTCGTCAGCGACGCCACCATGCCGAGCACGGTCGGGATCGCCGCGATGCGGATCTCGCCGGAGAGCTGATGCTTCAGTCCGTTGATCTCGTCGCGCATCGCGCGGGCATCGCCCACGATCCGCCGCGCCCAGTCGAGCGCCCGCTCGCCTTCGGGCGTAAAGCCCTGAAAGCGCGACCCGCGCTGGACCAGCATCACGCCGAGGATCTCCTCGAGCTGCTTGAGCCCGGTCGACATCGTCGGTTGCGTGACGCCGCAGACCTCCGCCGCACGTCCGAAATGCCGCTCCTTCGCCAGCGCCAGCAATAGTTCAAGCTTGTCGATCAACCGGTCGTCCTCGAGTTCTGTCGTGGCATGCAAGCTAGCACGCCTGCCTCCTCACAACACACAAAAACCGGCCGGCGGAACGACCTTAATTGCCGTTTCGGATCGACCGATAGCATTTGCAAATCGATCCGAATCCGCAATCGCAGCATGGGACAGCTTTATTGATCTTCGAATGATTCCAACTAGTTTGCGCGGAAGGAAACGCTCAGGTTGAGAATGAAGAATGACAGCGGTTTTTGAGCCTTGGAACGAGACGCGAGGCGGCGAAATCATCGCCGAGCATGCCAACCAGGAAGGCGCGACGCTGGTCATCCTGCATGCGCTGCAGGAGGCGTTCGGCCATGTGCCGCAGGCCGCCATCCCCATGGTGGCGCAGGCGCTCAACCTGTCGCGCGCCGAGGTGCATGGCGTGTTCACGTTCTATCATGATTTCCGCCACAAGCCGGCCGGCCGCCATGTGCTGAAGCTGTGCCGTGCGGAGGCCTGCCAGGCCGCCGGCGGCGATGCGCTGGCGGCACGCGCCGAGGCGAAGCTCGGCGTGTCGCTCGGCAGCACCACGCCCGACGATCGCGTCACGCTGGAGCCGATCTACTGCCTCGGCCTGTGCGCGACCGCACCGTCCGCGATGCTCGACGGCCGCCTGATCGGCCGGCTCGATCAGAACCGTCTCGATGCGCTGGTTGCGGAGGCGCAGCGATGAGCGTGCGTTTGTTCGTCTCACGCGACGCCGGCGCTATCGCCGTCGGCGCCGACGAGGTTGCCCTGGCGCTGGAGCAGGCGGCAGCCGAGCGCGGCGTGGCGATCGAGATCGTCAGGACCGGCTCGCGCGGGATGTACTGGCTGGAGCCGCTGGTCGAGGTGGCGACGCCGCAAGGCCGCATCGCCTTCGGTCCGGTGACGGAAGCCGATGTGCCCTCGCTGTTCGACGCGCTCGCCGGCAACACGCCGCATCTGTTGCGGCTGGGGGCAACCGACGAGATCCCCTGGCTGAAGCGCCAGACCCGCCTCACCTTCGCCCGCTGCGGCGTGATCGATCCGCGCTCGCTCGATGACTACCGCGCCCATGGCGGCTACAAGGGGTTTGAGCGCGCGCTCTCGCTCGGACCCGATGCCATCCTCAACGAAGTCACCGCGTCGGGCCTGCGCGGCCGCGGCGGCGCGGGCTTCCCGACCGGCATCAAGTGGAAGACCGTCGCCCAGGCCAGGGCCGACCGCAAGTTCATCGTCTGCAACGCCGACGAGGGCGACAGCGGCACCTTCGCCGACCGCATGATCATGGAAGGCGATCCGTTCCTGGTGATCGAGGGCATGACCATCGCCGGTCTCACCGTCGGCGCGACCAAGGGCTACATCTATATCCGCAGCGAATATCCGCACGCGGTCGAGGCGATGAACGCGGCCATCGTCGCGGCCAGGCGCGGCGGCTATCTTGGCGGCGGGATCGGCGGCTCCACCCACAGCTTCGATCTCGAAGTCCGCGTCGGGGCCGGCGCCTATGTCTGCGGCGAGGAGACCTCGCTGCTGGAGAGCCTCGAAGGCCGCCGCGGCATCGTGCGTGCCAAGCCGCCGCTGCCGGCGCATCACGGCCTGTTCGGCAAGCCGACCGTCATCAACAACGTGCTGTCGTTCGCGGCTGTTCCCTTCGTGCTCGCCGAAGGCGCCAAGGCCTATGCGGATTTCGGCATGGGCCGTTCGCGCGGCACGATGCCGATCCAGCTCGCCGGCAACATCCGCCACGGCGGGTTGTTCGAGACGGCGTTCGGCGTGACGCTCGGCGAGCTCGTCGACGATATCGGCGGCGGCACATTCACGGGCCGCCCGGTTCGCGCCGTGCAGGTCGGCGGGCCGCTCGGCGCCTATTTCCCCCGTGCGCTGTTCGACACGCCGTTCGACTACGAGGCCTTTGCCGCTCGCGACGGCCTGATCGGCCATGGCGGCATCGTCGTGTTCGACGACAGCGTCGACATGCGCCGGCAGGCGCGCTTCGCCATGGAGTTCTGCGCGATCGAATCCTGCGGCAAGTGCACGCCGTGCCGGATCGGATCGACCCGCGGCGTCGAGACCATCGAGAAGATCATCAACGGCGAACGCGTCAGCGAAAACATCGCGCTCGTGGAAGACCTCTGCAACACCATGAAATTCGGCTCGCTCTGCGCACTCGGCGGCTTCACGCCCTACCCCGTGCTCAGTGCCTTGAAGCATTTCCGGGAGGATTTCGTCCCCTCCCCGGCCACGCTTCAGGCCGCGGAATAGGAGAACGATGATGTCTCTGATCGAAGAAATCGACTACGGCACGCCGGCTTCCAAATCGGAAACGATGGTGACGCTGACCATCGACGGCAACGAGGTCACGGTGCCCGAGGGCACATCGATCATGCGCGCCGCGATGGATGCCGGCCACCAGATCCCGAAGCTCTGCGCCACCGACATGGTCGACGCATTCGGCTCCTGCCGGCTCTGCCTGGTCGAGATCGAGGGCCGCGCCGGCACGCCGGCCTCCTGCACCACGCCTGTCATGAACGGCCTCGTCGTGCACACCCAGACCGAGCGGCTGAAGAAGCTGCGCAAGGGCGTGATGGAGCTCTACATCTCAGACCATCCGCTCGACTGCCTGACCTGCGGCGCCAACGGCGATTGTGAATTGCAGGACATGGCCGGCGCCGTCGGCCTGCGCGACGTGCGCTACGGCTATGAGGGCGAGAACCACGTCTTCGCCAAATCCCATGGCTGCGACAACGACCATTGGATGCCGAAGGACGAGTCCAACCCGTACTTCACCTACGATCCCTCCAAGTGCATCGTCTGCTCGCGCTGCGTCCGCGCCTGCGAGGAGGTGCAAGGCACGTTCGCGCTGACCATCTCCGGCCGCGGCTTCGACAGCCGCGTCTCCCCCGGCATGAGCGAAAGCTTCCTCGGTTCGGAATGCGTCTCCTGCGGCGCCTGTGTGCAGGCCTGCCCGACCGCGACGCTG
Source organism: Bradyrhizobium sp. WBOS07 (assembly GCF_024585165.1). Taxonomy (NCBI): domain Bacteria; kingdom Pseudomonadati; phylum Pseudomonadota; class Alphaproteobacteria; order Hyphomicrobiales; family Nitrobacteraceae; genus Bradyrhizobium; species Bradyrhizobium sp. WBOS07. Next base: position 6,221,923 of record NZ_CP029008.1, on the reverse strand, counting down.
ACCGAGAAGTCCGTGATCGAGATCGGCCAACCCGAGCACTCCGTCGTCACCACCTGCGCCTATTGCGGCGTCGGCTGTGCCTTCAAGGCCGAGATGCGCGGCGAGGAAGTCGTGCGCATGGTGCCGTACAAGGATGGCAAGGCCAATCGCGGCCATTCCTGCGTCAAGGGCCGCTTCGCCTGGGGCTACACTAACCACAAGGAACGCATCCTGAAACCGATGATCCGCGAGCGGATCGAGGAGCCCTGGCGCGAAGTGTCCTGGGACGAGGCGTTCTCGTTCGCCGCCGCCAGGATGCGCGGCATCCAGAAGAAATACGGCCGCGACGCCATCGGCGGCATCACCTCGTCCCGCTGCACCAACGAAGAGACCTATCTGGTGCAGAAGTTGATCCGCGCCGGCTTCGGCAACAACAATGTCGACACCTGCGCCCGCGTCTGCCACTCCCCGACCGGATACGGCCTTGCCACCACCTTCGGCACCTCCGCTGGCACCCAGGACTTCGACTCCGTCGAGCACACCGACGTCGTCGTCGTCATCGGCGCCAACCCCGCCTCCGCCCATCCTGTGTTCGCCTCGCGCCTGAAGAAGCGGCTGCGCCAGGGCGCCAAGCTGATCGTGATCGATCCGCGCCGCACCGAGATGGTGGAATCACCGCACGTGAAGGCGCTGCACCTGCCCCTGATGCCCGGCACCAACGTCGCGGTCATGACGGCGATCGCGCACGTCATCGTCACCGAGGGCCTTGTCAACGAAGCCTTCGTGCGCGAGCGCTGCGACTGGAGCGAGTTCGAGGAATGGGCGGCCTTCGTCGCCCAGCCCAAGAACAGCCCGGAAGCCACCGCCATCCTCACCGGCGTCGATCCGAAGGACCTGCGCGAGGCCGCCCGCACCTACGCCACCGGCGGCAACGGCGCGATCTATTACGGGCTCGGCGTCACCGAGCACAGCCAGGGCTCGACCACCGTGATCGCGATCGCCAACCTCGCGATGGCCACAGGCAATATCGGCCGACCGGGCGTCGGCGTGAACCCGTTGCGCGGCCAGAACAACGTGCAGGGCTCCTGCGACATGGGCTCGTTCCCGCACGAGCTGCCCGGCTACCGCCACATCTCCGGCGATGCCGTGCGCGACCAGTTCGAGGCGCTGTGGAACGTCAAGCTCAACCCCGAGCCGGGCCTGCGCATTCCCAACATGTTCGACGCCGCGGTCGAAGGCACCTTCATGGGGATCTACGTGCAGGGCGAGGACATCCTGCAGTCCGATCCCAACACCAGCCACGTGGTGGCGGCACTGTCGGCGATGGAATGCGTCATCGTTCACGACCTCTTCCTCAACGAGACCGCGAACTACGCCCACGTCTTCCTGCCCGGCTCGAGCTTCCTGGAGAAGGACGGCACCTTCACCAACGCCGAGCGCCGCATCCAGCGCGTGCGCAAGGTGATGACGCCGAAGAACGGCATGGCCGACTGGGAGGTCACGATCGGCCTTGCCAAGGCGATGGGCTTCGAGATGAAGTACAGCCACCCGTCCGAGATCATGGACGAGATCGCGGCGCTGACGCCGACCTTTGCCGGGGTCTCCTACGCCAAGTTAGATGAGCTCGGCTCGGTGCAATGGCCCTGCAACGAGAAGGCCCCCGAAGGCACGCCCGTGATGCATATCGACGGCTTCGTCCGCGGCAAAGGCAAGTTCGTCGTGACCGAATATGTCGCGACCGACGAGCGCACCGGCCCGCGCTATCCCCTGCTGCTCACCACGGGGCGCATCCTTAGCCAGTACAATGTCGGCGCGCAGACGCGGCGCACCGACAACGTGGTCTGGCATGCCGAGGATCGCCTCGAGATCCACCCGCACGATGCCGAGCAGCGCGGCGTGCGTGACGGCGACTGGGTCCGGCTGAAGAGCCGCGCCGGCGAGACCACGCTGCGCGCGGAGATCACCGATCGCGTGGCGCCCGGCGTCGTCTACACCACCTTCCACCATCCGGACACGCAGGCCAACGTCATCACGACGGATTATTCGGACTGGGCGACCAATTGTCCCGAATACAAAGTCACGGCGGTGCAGGTCTCACCCTCGAACGGCCCGTCCGACTGGCAGAAGGCCTATGACGCGCAGGCGCGGCAATCCCGCCGCATCGTGCCGGCCGAAGCGGCGGAGTGATTCGTATGCACGTCGCGGTTCAGGCGATCGATCGCGGAATCTGGCGCAACGGCGTGGCGTCCGAAGGAACGCGTTTCATTCCGGAGGAGACGCCGTTGGCGCTGACCTATAATGGCGGCACCTACGCCGTCATGATGGGGACGCCGCAGAACCTGGAAGATTTCGCGGTCGGCTTCAGTGTGAGCGAGGGCATCATCAAGTCGGTCGACGACATCAAGTCGCTCGACATCGTTCGCCTTGACGACGGCATCGAGCTCAGGATGTGGCTGGCACCGGATGAAGCTGCCCGCATCAGCGAGCGCCGTCGCCATGTCGCCGGGCCCACCGGCTGCGGCATCTGCGGCATCGAGTCCATCGCCGAAGCCGTGCGGCCCGCGGCGGTGGTGCCGCAAGGGCAGAGCTTCACGCCGGAACAGATCATGGCGGCGATGCAGGCCATCGCGCCCTTGCAATCGATCAACCTGCAGACCCGCGCCGTTCACGCCGCCGCGTTCTGGTCCCCTGCCGGCAGCATCGTCGCGCTGCGCGAGGACGTCGGCCGTCACAACGCGCTGGACAAGCTCGCCGGCGCACTGGCGCGTAGCCGCACCGATCCTCGCGGCGGCCTGGTACTGCTGACGAGCCGCGTCTCGGTCGAGATGGTGCAGAAGGCCGCCGCGATCGGCGCGCCGGTGATGGTCGCGGTCTCGGCACCGACTGCGCTCGCGGTGCGCTCGGCGGAAGCCGCCGGCATCACGCTGGTCGCGATCGCCCGGCAGGACGGGTTCGAGATATTCACGCACGGCAGCCGGATCGCCGCTCGCCATGCCACGGAGGTTGCCGATGTCGCTTGACCGCCTGATCTACATGGCCAACCAGATCGGCACGTTCTTCCGCAGCCAGGGCCACGGCAAGGCCGTGCCGGGGATTGCCGAGCACATCAAGAAGTTCTGGGACCCCCGGATGAAGCGCGCGATCTTCGCTCATCTCGACGCCGGCGGCGCGGGCTTGGAGCCCGACGTCCGCGAGGCGCTCATCTCGTTGCAGGCTGCGTCGCTTCCAGCAGCGCCCTGAACACGCGCCGCACCTCGCCCTGAGTCTCCTTCACGCGCGCCTCCAGCGACGAGAAATCCGGCGCATCGCCGGCGCGCGCCATCACGCGCTGCAGATCCGTGCCCGCGGTTTCGGGCTTGAAGCGGTCGCTGACGCACAGCCGCAGGATCTGAGTCAGGTCGTGATAGAGCCGCGCGGCGGCACGCAGGATCTCGGTCTCCGATTGCGGAAGGACGCCGAGCCGGCATGCGTTCTCCAGCACCTGCAGGGTGCTGACGTCCAGGATCTCCGGCTTGTCGTGCGCATGCACGAGCTGGAGATATTGCGCGATGAAGTCGATGTCGACCATGCCGCCGGCGGCATGCTTGAGATCCCAGCAATCGGCCTCGCCCTTCTCCTGGGCGATGGCGCGCCGCATGTCGGCGACGTCGTTGGCGGTGATGGCGGGATCGCGATGGCGGGTCAGGACGTCGCGGATGACGCGCTCGATGCGTTGGCGGAATTCGGGCGAAGCCGACACGACGCGGGCGCGCGTCAGGGCCATGTGCTCCCAGGTCCAGGCCTCGTTGGCCTGGTAATCCGCGAACGAGACCAGGCTCGAGGCCACAGGGCCGGCGCGCCCCGAGGGACGCAGCCGCATGTCGATCTCGTACAGCACGCCGTAATTGGTGCGCGTCGTGAGCGCGCTGATCAGGCGCTGGGTCAGCCGTGCAAAATAATGCGCACCCTGAAGCGATTTCGGCCCGTCGGAGTCGGGATGCTCGCTGTCGAAATCGTAGAGCAGGATCAGGTCGAGATCGGACGAGGCCGTCATCTCGCGGCTGCCGAGCCGCCCCATCGCGATGATCGCGGTCTCCTGGCCCTTGATGCGGCCGTGCTGGGCGGCGAAGCGGTCGGCAACGAGGCCGTGCACGGTATGGACGATGCCTTCGGCGACGTCGGCAAAGGCCGTGCTGGCCTGCTGCGCCGAGACGGTGCCGGAGAGAATTCGCGTGCCGATCAGGAACAGGCTCTCCTGTCCGAACAGGCGCAGGCGATCGAGAAACTCTTCATATGAGCCGGCATCCTGCACGGTCGCGGCCAACCGTCCCGACAATTCCTGGCGGTCCGGCATGGCGCCGAAGAAGCGCGGATCGATCAGGCCGTCCATCAGCTGCGGCTGCCGTGCCAGCATCTCCCCGAGCCGGGGTGCCGCGCCCAGCACCAGCGCCACCAGCGCGACGAGGTCGCGATTCTGGCCGAGCAGCGTGAACAGCCGGCCACCGCGCTGCAAGGCCCCCAGGAATTGATCGAAGGCGACGACGGCGCGGTCCGGCTCCTCGGCATGGGCAAGTCCGTCGATCAGGGCCGGCACGAATTCGACGAAGGCATTCCGCGTCGCCTCGTTGCGGAACACGCGATAGTCGCCGGTGACCCAGTCGCGCACGGTCTGCGCCAACGCGGCAGGCTTCTTGAAGCCGAGCGTCGCCAAGTGCTGGAGCAGGCGCGGATCGTCGGGACCGGCGCTGTAGTCGAGCGCCGGCAGACTGGCCGTGCCGGTCGGATCGTCGCCCTCGAACAGCTTCTCGTAGTGCCCCTGCACGATCTTGAGCTGCCGCAGCAGGTCGCCCGCAAAGGATTCGCGATCCGGATAGCCGAAGAAGCGCGCAAAGCGCTCGACCGCCTCCTTGTCTTCGGGCAGCGCATGGGTCTGCTCGTCGGCGATCATCTGGAGGCGATGCTCGACCCGGCGCAGGAATTCGTAGGCAATGGTCAGCTCGTCGCGCGCGGCCGGGGTGATCCAGTTGCTGGAAGCGAGAATGTCGAGCGCCCTCAGCGTCGGCCGAACCCGCAATTCCGGATGGCGGCCGCCGGCGATCAATTGCTGGGTCTGGGCGAAAAACTCGATCTCGCGGATGCCGCCGCGGCCGACCTTGACGTTGTGCCCCTCCACCGCGACCTCGCTCTGGCCGCGATAGGTCTGCATCTGCCGCTTCATGTCGTGGACGTCGGCGAGCGCGGCGAAGTCGAGATGCTTGCGCCAGACGAACGGCGCGATCTCGGCCAATAGCGCCTCGCCCGCCCGGGCATCGCCGGCGCAGGCACGCGCCTTGATCATCGCAGCGCGCTCCCAGGTGCGCCCTTCGCGCTCGTAATAGTTCAGCGCGGCGTCGCGCGAGATCGCCACCTGTGTCGAGGACGGATCAGGCCGCAGACGCAGGTCGACGCGAAACACATAGCCGTCATAGGTGCGCTGCTGCAGGATGCGCGCCATCCCCTGCGTGACCCGGACGAAGAACGGGTGCGGCTCGATGTCTGCCGCCAGCGTCGTCGCATCGGGATCGAAGAACACGATGAGATCGATGTCGCTGGAATAGTTCAGCTCGGCCGCGCCCATCTTGCCCATGGCGAGCACGATCAGCCCGCAGCCCTCTTCGGGCGCCTCGGGATTGGGCGGCGAGAGCTTGCCGCGTGCGGCTTCCTGCCGCAGCAGGTATTGCAGCGCCGCCTGCACCGAGGACACCGCGACATCGGTCAGCGCCGCCGTCACCCGCATCACCGGCCAGACCCCGCCGATGTCGCACAAGGCGGTCAGCAGCGCGGTCTCCGCTTTCATGCGGCGAAGCAGCCGCATCACCTCGGCCTCGTCCGCTGCCGCGAGCACCGCAGCCCTGGCGTCCGCGATGAGTTCCGCCAGATGCGCATCCGGATCGCATTCGAGCAGCCGGATCAGGCGCACCGCGTCGGCGCGCACCAGATCGAACAGATAGGGCGAGAATTCCGCAATACCGGCCAGGATGTCCTTCGCAAAGGGATGCGCCAGCAGCGCTTCGAGACGAGCCGATTGGGCCGGCTCGAGCTCGCTCAGCCAGCTTTCAAGACGTCGTTTGTCGGTTGTGGAAGCGGCAATATGGGGAGCTTCCGCGAAGCGCGCGGCCAGCCTCTCGCCATGCTTGTCCGCGTTTCCCGGCGCGGAGTGGTTCATGCCACCTTCTGTGGCACATCCGGCATTGGCGGAGCAACCCTGTCGCCGGCATCGGCCCGCGCGGGCAGTACCAGCGTGGCGACGAGGCCCGGCTGGGCGTCGCCCAGCCTCAACTCACCGCCATGCAATGTCGCAACCGCAGAAGCGAGGCTGAGGCCGAGCCCCGAGCCCGGCAGCGTGCGGCTCGCTTCCAGCCGCACGAATCGCTCGACGGCATGCTTGCGGTCGGCCTCGGGAATGCCGGGACCGCGATCGGTGACGCTGAGCAGCACCTGGTCGCCCTCGCGCCGAGCCTCGATCAGAATCGGCCGGGCGTCCATGCTGACCACGGTACCGCCGGTCTGCGCCACCGGCTTGCCGTATTTGATCGCGTTCTCGACCAGATTGGCGAGCGCCTGGCTGACCAATTCGCGGTTGGCGTGAACAGGCGTCGGCTCGGCCCTGACCTTCAAGGTCATGCCGTCGTCCTCGGCGAGCGGCTCGTAGAGCTCGTGGATGCCATTGGCAACCTCGGCCGCGTCGAAATCATCCATGTTGCCGCGCGCCTGCCCGGACTCGGCGCGCGCGATCATCAGCAGCGCGTTGAAGGTGCGGATCAGGCCGTCGGATTCCTCGATGGTGCGCTCCAGCGCCGCCCGGTAGTCGGCCTCGCCCTCCGAACGCGCCAGCGCCTCCTCGGCGCGGTTGCGCAGGCGCGTCAGCGGCGTCTTGAGATCATGGGCGATGTTGTCGGAGACCTCCTTCAGCCCCGCCATCAGCGCCTCGATCCGTTCCAGCATGGCGTTGAGGTTCTCGGCGAGGCGATCGAGCTCATCGCCGCTGCGCCCGACCGGCAGGCGCTCGCTGAGATCGCCGGTCATGATGCGCTGCGCGGTCCCGGTCATGGCGTCGATGCGCCGGAGCACGCGGCGCGCGACGAAGACGCCGCCGCCGAGACCGAGCACGACGACGATCAGGATCGACCATTGCGCGGCCTTGGCGACGATGCCGAACAGCCGTCGCCGCTCGGCGAGGTCGCGGCCGATCAGGAGGCGAAAGCCGTTCTCCAGTTCGGTGACGCGCACCAGCGCCCGATGGTCGCGGTCGTCGGCGTCCTCGAGGCGCCGGTAGCCGGTCTCCGACCAGCCACGCGTCGCCATCACGCCGGGCGCCAACGAGCCGACATTGCCGGCGATCGCCTGCCCGGTCGGCGTGGTCACGAGATAGAGGTTGGCGCCCGGCCGCAGCGCCCGGTACTCGATCGCGAGCACGAGGCCGCGCAGGCCGCGGCGGCCATAGATCTCGCTGATCTCCGAGGTCTCGGCATTGACGGTCTGCGTGATCTCCTCGGTGATCAGCCGCCGCGTATTCCAGGCGAAATAGGCCAGCAGCGAGGCCGCGAACATCGCGAATAGCAGCAGATAGACCAGCGTGAGCCGGAACGCCGTGGTGCGGACGAGTTTACCGAATGCCGTCACGGATCATGTGTCCAGTTTCAAGACCGGGCTTGCCATCACGAGCATCGTCACTTCTCGCATTTCCGCTTTGTTTGCAATAACATAGCTTCATACATTGTGGTCCCTGCCCACAGGTCCCTTGGGACGACTGATGCGCAAAGCCATCCGTGACGGCAGGTGATAAGCGGACGGGGAACGTTAAAGGGGCACTCGACCGGAACCAAGTTAATTCCCGGCAAGCTCGCGTCCATGGGATACTGGGGTAAGGCCTGGCTGGCCGGACGCCGGGGTAGTGATCGGCTGTGGGCCTTCCCTCCCGGCCACGCTGAGGAACATCAGTCGTTCCGGGCCAACGCCCTGTTGGCGCCATCAGCGCACTGCCGTCAAATCCGCCAACAAAGGGACGCGCGCCACCGGGGACGCCCCCTCACACTTCCAGCCATTGCGCGCGAACGTCGCTGTTTGATCTCAGCTGCTCGGGCGTACCTTCGAAGACCACACGACCGTGCCCCATGACGTAGACGCGGTTGGAGATCTTCATCGCAATCGACAGCTTCTGCTCGACGAGCAGAATCGCAACGCCCGCCTGCGCAATGCGGGCGATGAGATCGCCGACCTGCTGTACGATCAACGGGGCGAGACCTTCGGTAGGCTCGTCGATCATGATGAGATCCGGATCGCCCATCAGGGTCCGGCAAGTCGTGAGCATCTGCTTCTCGCCGCCTGACAGCACCCCTGCAGGCGTATCCGCACGCGCGGCAAGGTTCGGAAACATGTCGAGCATGTCCTGAAGCTGCCATTTGCCGGGACGTCGCGTATCCTTGATGCCGAGGAGCAGATTCTGGCGGACCGTCAGTCCCGGAAAGATGTCCCGATGCTCCGGCACATAGCCGAGACCGAGGCGCGCGATCCTGTAGCTCGGCAGCCCGGCGATGTCCTTGCCTTTGAAGCGGATCGTGCCTTGCGGAGCAACCTCGCCCATGATCGCCTTGACCGTGGTCGAACGTCCAACGCCGTTACGGCCGAGCAGGCTAACGACCTCGCCCGCGGCAACGTCGAGATCGACGCCCTGGAGAATGTGGCTCTTGCCGTAATAGGCGTGCAGGTCCCTGACCTCGAGCATCAGTGCGCCTCCTCGCCGAGATAGGCTTCCTTGACTTTCGGGTCGCGCCGGATCTCCTCCGGCGTGCCGGAAGCGATGATGTGGCCGTAGACCAGCACGGAAATGCGGTCGGCCAGGCCGAACACGACGCTCATGTCGTGCTCGACGATGACGAGGGTCTTGCCCTCGGTCAGGCGCCGGATCAACGCCACCGCGCGCTCGGTCTCGGCGTGGCTCATGCCCGCCGTAGGTTCGTCCAGCATCACGACCGTTGCGCCGCCGGCGATGGTGATTCCGATCTCCAGCTCGCGCTGCTCGGCGTAGGTCAACAAGCCGGCCGGAACATCGCGCCGATGCGTCAGATGGATGTCGTCGAGGATCTGCGCCGTGCGCTCGCGCACCTCCGGCAGGCTGTCGACGTTCTTCCAGAAGGCGTAACGGTGCCCCGTCGCCCACAGCACGGCACAGCGGACGTTCTCCCACACCGACATGCGCGCGAATACGTTGGTGACCTGGAACGAGCGCGACAGACCGCGCCGATTGATTTCGAACGGCCTGAGGCCGGAGATCACATCGCCGTTCAGCCTCACCTCGCCCGAGGTCGGCTTGATATGGCCGCTGATGAGATTGAACGTCGTCGACTTGCCGGCACCGTTCGGACCGATGATGGCGTGACGCTCACCTTGCGCGATGCTGAGATTGAGATCGCGGATGATGCCGACATTGCCAAAGCGCTTTTCGACAGCGCGGACTTCGATCGCTGCCGTCATGCCAGATACCCCCGGTCGCGCGCGACCGTCGCCGCGCGGTCCCATGCCTCGCCGACCCGCCGCCAGCTCAGGCGCGCGACGAAGAAGCCACCGGCGACGAGGATCGCCGCACTCGCCCAAGTCACCGGCGACGCCGGGTTGAAGGCAATGCCGAACAGGTTGATCGGACTGCCCTGACCGCTATGCGTGCGTGCAATCGATTCGATCGTCAGGATCACGCCGCAAGCCAGTGCCAAGGTCGGCACCGCCGCGAGCAGATAGGAAGGAATCACCGTCGGCAGAGTTCCGGCGCGAACAAGCGGCCGGTGCATCATGATGAGCCCGGCGATGCCGCCGGGGGACAGCATCACGATGCCGATGAAGATGATGCCGAAATAGAGCTGCCAGACGCCAGTGACGCTGGTCAGCCCAAGCTGAAGATAGGTCACGAGGATTGCACCCAGGATGGGCCCGAAGAAGAAGGCGACGCCCCCGATGAAGGTCGAGAACAGCACGAGGCCGGATTGGATCGCGCCGAGATAGGCGGCGTTGGCGATCTCGAAGTTGATCGCGGCCAGTCCCCCCGCCACGCCGGCGAAGAAGCCGGCAAAACAGAAGGCGATGTAGCGGACCACGTGCGGATCATAGCCGATGAACTGGACGCGTTCGGGGTTGTCCCGCACCGCATTGCTGATCCGCCCCAGCGGAGTCCGCGTCAGCGCATACATCGCGATGGCCGCGATGACCAGCCAGAACGCGATCAGATAATAGACCTGAAGCTGCGGGCCGAAACTCAAGCCGAGGATCTTCGGCAAAGCGGTTCGGTCGGTCGATATCCCGGACTCGCCGCCGAACACCGAACGCAGGATCAGCGAGGACGATGCCACCAGCTCGGCAATGCCGAGCGAGATCATCGAGAACACGGTGCCGGCCCGCTTGGTCATCAGCCAGCCGATGACGATCGCGAAAGCGAGGCCGCCGAGCCCACCGAACAGCGGAATGAAAGGTAGCGGGATGGGCCAGCCGTGCGAGACCACCGCATTCATCATATGGCACGCAGCGAAGCCGCCGAGGCCGTAATGCACCGCATGGCCGAACGACAAGAGGCCGGTCTGGCCGAGCAGGATGTTGTAGGACAGCGCGAACACGATCGCGATGCCGATCAGGCTGAAGGACGTCAACGAGCCGCCGGAGGAGAAGATCAGCGGCAGCACGATCAGCGCGGCGATGCCGGCAAGCCATATGCCGTAGAAGCGCAAGCCGTCGCCGGCCGACTTCTCGGCGACTGTCGATGTCGATGCCGATGTCGATGTCATCTTCGAGTTCATGTCTCGCGCGTCCCCATCAGGCCCATGGGGCGTACGATCAGAATGATCACCAGCAGCAGGTAGGGCACGATCGGCGCCACCTGGGCGATGGTGACGTTCCAAATGTCGGTGAGCACGGACGGCCCCGCCGACGGATCGAGCGGACCGAACGCGCTCGCCAGCGAACCGTTCAGCGCCACCGCAAAGGTCTGGATCAGGCCGATCACCAGCGAGGCGATGAAGGCGCCCGGCAAGGAGCCGAGGCCGCCGAACACGATGACCACGAACAGGATCGGTCCCAGAGCCGCGGCCATATCGGACTGCGTCACCAGCGCGGGACCTGCGATCACGCCGGCAATTCCCGCCAGCGCGCTGCCGACGCCGAACACCAGCATGAATATGCGTCCGACATTGTGACCGAGATGCCCCACCATGTGGGGATGCGTCAGCGCGGCCTGAACGATCAGACCGACCCGCGTGCGCTTGAGCACCATCAGCAGCACGATGAAGATCAGGATCGATACCGCCAGCATGAAAATCTTGTAGGCGGGATAATTCGTCGAGAAGATCGTGAAGGCCGGGAAGTCGAGCAGCGCCGGCACGCGGTAGTCGACGGGGCTCCTGCCCCACATCATCGCCACGATTTCTTCGATCGCGAACGCAAGACCGAAGGTCAGGAGCAACTCCGCCACATGGCCGTGCTTGTGCGTATTGCGCAGGCCGTAGCGCTCGACCGCCATGCCGATCGCGCCGACCAGCAGCGGCGCCAGCAACAGCGCCGGCCAGAAGCCGATCCATTTGGTGAGCTGGAAGCCGAAGAAGGCGCCGAGCATGTAGAAGCTGGCATGGGCGAAGTTGAGCACCCCCATCATGCTGAAGATGACGGTCAAGCCGCTCGACAGCAGGAACAGCAGCATGCCGAACAGAAGACCGTTCAGCGTCGATATAACGATCAGTTCAAGCACAATATTCACACCTCTGGCCGGGACAGAACAGCCTCGGCAAATCGTCGGCAGGCATGCGAACAGCGACCTTCCCGCGAGCCGCTGCCGGCTGCGGGAAGGCGAAGCCGGTCCAGCTTACGGCCGGGTCATCTTGCAGGTCGTGGGAACCATCGTCTTGGAAGTGTCGATCTTGGAAACCAGGTGCCATCCCCAGCCGGTGCCTTCCTCGTCGAACGGCTCGTTTGCGGCGAGCTTGCCGAAGGAGGAGATGTAGATCGGCTGGAAGAACTGGTGATCGTCCTTACGCATCACGCCCTCTCCACCATCCAGCACCTCAAACTTGAGGTCCTCGAGGGCTGCTGCGACCTTCACTGGGTCGAGCGAGTTGGCCTTCTCGGCCGCGGCCTTGAACATGCGCATCTCGTTGACCGCACGCGGATACCACAGCGACATATTGACCTTGGCACGGAAAGCCTTTTCGAAATCCATCGCCGGCTGATGGCCGGAATTGGCAAAGCCCTCGGTGATCTGGAACACCTGATGGTCGAGACCGGTCTGCTTGATCGCGGTCGGACCACCGGCGCCGCCGGCATAGTAGGTGTACCAATTGACCTTCAGGCCGGCGTCGGCAGCAGCCTTGAGCAGCAGGGCGATGTCCTGGCCCCAATTGCCGGTGACGACGCTATCGGCGCCGGAAGCCTTGATCTTGGCGATATAAGGCGAGAAGTCGGTGATCTTCAGCAGCGGATGCAATTCGTCACCGACGATTTGGATGTCGGGCCGCTTGGCGCCCAACATCTTGCGCGCGTCAGCGCGCACCGACTGGCCAAAGGAGTAGTCCTGGTTGATCAGGTACACCTTCTTGATCGCGGGGACATCCTTCATATAGCTGGTGAGCGCTTCCATCTTGATGTCGGAGCTGGCATCCCAGCGAAAATGCCAGTAGCTGCATTTTTCGTTGGTCAGGCTCGGATCGACGGCGGCATAGTTGAAGTAGAGCACTTCCTTGCCGGGATTGCGCGTGTTGTTCTTGGTGACGAAGTCGGACAGCGCTGCGGCGACCGACGAGCCATTGCCTTGAGTGATGAAGCGGGCGCCGGCGTCGATGGCCTTCTGCGCCTGCACCAGGCTTTCCTGCGGGTTGGTCTTGTTGTCGAGGGGCAGAATCTCGATCTTGCGGCCCAATATGCCGCCCTTCGCGTTGATCTCATCGGCCAGATACTGGAACGTCTTCAAGCCGCCTTCACCGATGCTGGCGCCGCCGCCGGACAGCGGATCGATGTAGCCGAGCTTGATGGTTTCCTGCGCGTATGCTGCTCCTCCCAGCATCGTCAGCGCTGCCGCCGCAGCAATTACGAGCTTGTGCATCCTGGCCTTCTCCCTTTTGCGTGTTCTTGTTCCTTGGCGATCGAAGCTGATTCACAACGTCGGTCGCGCCAGCTTTCGGTACCCGAACATTGAATACTGTGTAAAGTTTTGGCGCAAGAAATAATTGTGGCTTAAACTTGGGAAGCCACCGCGCGCTTCCGAAACATTGAATTCACAGGCAAGTTTTTGACCTCAATCCTGCGCTCAATCTGCGGCTGATTGGTTGCTTATTACCACCCCGCGACGCGGCTTGAGTCCCGCGAGGAACAGCCGCGAAAAATGATCGGCAATCTGCATCGGAGACCAGCTCCGCTCGCCCCTGAACCAGATCGGGTACCAGTGGCCCATTCCAGTCAGAACGCGTTCGGCGAAGTGGGTGTCGACGCTCCGGAAATATCCTTCCTCGATCCAACGCTGATGATTTCTCTGGTCCTGCCCGATCGTCGCGAGCACCTGCCCGACATAGTGCTTCCGGTCGACGTCGTTGAGATAGTTGATGTTGTGGTAGGTCGCCTTGGGCCCGCAAGGAGTGTCGTGCAGCATCAACAACAGACGCACTCTCTGAACGACATAATCGAACGGCCCGAGCCCGAGGTCCTGCAGATACTCTCGAATGCCGATCTCGCCGGCCAGGCCTCTTCGCAAGCAAGCCAGCAAGAGGCGCTCTTTTTCGCTGAAATGATAGTAGATGCCGGCACGGGTCATGCCGGCGTCCGCCGCGATGCTCTCGAGTGATGTGCCGGACGCTCCCCTTCGGTTGAAACTGTCAGAGGCAATTGAGAGCATCCTGTCCAGCTTTGCGGCGCGCTTGTTCAATTTGGAGCGGGACTGGAGAAACGGTGCCAGGCTCGGCGCTTCAGGCATATCCGGCAAGGCAATCTCACGCCGATAAACTCCATGCGTGATGATGTCATCAATCGCATCAATCGCCTGCTGGCGCGAATAGTAGTCGCGCTCGGAGAACCAGAACGGCACCCAATCCAGGATGGAGATGAGGGCGACGGCCGTCAGGAGCGGCTCCTCGCAGGCTATCGAGCCGTCGGCAACGCCACGCTTCAGAATACCGGCCAGCAGCGCGGCATTCTGCCAACGCCTGGCGTGCACATCGTTGCTGTAGGACGCGGCCAGTGCATCGATGTCGGTGAACAGGATCATGCGCTGGCCTTCAGGCCGCAGCCGGGCACGTATAAATCGCCTGACGACCTCGAGCCCGTCGATCCCGGGCTCGGCCGCGGTCTCGATTTCGTGCCTGTAGAGCGCAAGGCCGCGCAGGTAGCAGTGAAAGATCAGGTCTTCCTTGTCGCGGAAATAGTGGTACAGCGCTCCCGGCACCGATCGCACCGAGGCTGCGACCTGCTCCATCGTCACGTTGGCATAGCTATGGCGGGCAAAGAGCCTGGAAGCCGACACGAGGATCTCTTCAGCTCGGTCGGACGGGAAGGCGGCGACTTGCAAGCTTGAATATCCTTCCTGATCGGGGACGGATTCATCCAGGTGGGATGTCCCCTACCACACGTCGGGTATTCTTGCCATCCGATGAGGGGGTCGGCCAATATCGTCCGACAACGTCCGGGCAGGAGCAGCAGGCCGGTGACGCAGCCGATGATTGCAGGCGCTAGGGCGCCGCAAGTCGATCGGCGCAACGGGCGAGTTCGCCTTATCGCATCCCGTCGCGGATCATGTACCCGGCGCCGCGGATCGTGTGAAGCAGCGGCCGCTCGAATCCCTTGTCGATCTTGGAGCGCAGCCGCGAGATGTGCACGTCGATCACGTTGGTCTGCGGATCGAAATGATAGTCCCAGACATTTTCGAGCAGCATGGTGCGCGTCACCACCTGGCCGGCATGCTTCATCAGATATTCGAGCAGGCGGAATTCGCGCGGCTGCAGGGTCAGCTCGTCCTTGCCGCGGGCGACGCGGTGCGAGAGCCGGTCGAGCTCGAGATCGCCGACGCGGTAGAGCGTGTCCTCGGCGGGCCCGCCGCGGCGGCGCGACAGCACCTCGACCCGGGCCAGCAGCTCGGCGAACGAATAAGGCTTCGGCAGATAATCGTCGCCGCCAGCGCGCAGGCCCTTGATGCGGTCGTCGACCTGCCCGAGCGCGGAGAGAATCAGCACCGGCGTCGTGTTGCCCTTGTCGCGCAGCGCGCCGATCAGCGACAGGCCGTCGCGCTTGGGCAGCATGCGGTCGACCACCAGCACGTCGTAATCGCCGCTCTCGGCCATGGCGAGGCCCTCCTCGCCGTCGGCGGCGTGGTCTGCAATGTGTCCGACCTCGCGAAACGCCTTCACGAGATAGTCGGCGGATTCGCGGTCGTCTTCGATGATGAGGAGGCGCATCGTGCGTTCGGCGGCGGTCAAGGAGGTCAACCTTCTCTAAACATGGCGCGAGCGGCGATCCCATGCAAGCTGAGGGAGAGACGCTGGCATGGAGAAAAAGGCGGGCGGTGAAGCTGGGGGGACTTCACCGCCCTAGGCCTTCCGACGGAGGGGGGCGTTTTTCCACCGGAAGGTAGCAGGGGGAAGCTGACGTTACGCTGCTTCCCCGAAGGGCGCCGGCGGCGGGGGCGACTGATGCCGGCGACACCCTTCATCTCGATGAGCCTCCTGAAGGCTTACCCCTTGGCGAGAGGCACCGCGACGAAGCGCGACTGGCCGCCGCTCTTCACGCGCATCAGGACGCTGTTCTTGTTGTCGGTCCGCGCCGTGTTGATGGCATCGCGGACTTCGCCGGCGGTGGCGACGCTCTTGCCGCCGACTTCGAGAATCACGTCGCCTTCCTTGAAGCCGCGTTCGGCCGCGGCGCTCTTCGGATCGACCTGGGTGACGACGACGCCTTCCTTGCCAGCGCCGGCCACGGAATTGGCGGGCGCGACAGTCATGCCGAGCTTGGGCACATCGGTGCCCTTGCTCGCACCCTTGCCGCTGTCATTGTCGTTGTCGGCCTTGGCCTCGACCGTGTTCGGCAGCTGGCCGAGGGTGAGGTTGACGACCTTGTCCTGACCCTTGTGCAGCACGTTGAGCTTCACGGTCGCGCCGGGCGCCATGCCGCCGATGGTGCGGGCAAGCTCGCGCGCGTCCTTGACGGATTCGCCGTTGACCGCCGTGATCACGTCGCCGGATTCGATGCCGGCCTTCGCGGCCGGACCGTTGGCCTGCGGCTCCGCCACCAGCGCGCCTTCGGCCTTCTTCATGCCGAGGCTGTCGGCAATGTCGGAGGTGACGGGCTGAATCTGCACGCCGATCCAGCCGCGGCTGACCGAACCCTTATCCTTGAGCTGGGCGACCACGCTCTTCACCGTGCTCGCCGGGATCGAGAACGCGATGCCGACGCTGCCGCCGGAGGGCGAGTAGATCGCGGTGTTGACGCCCATCACCTCGCCGTTGGTGTCGAAGGCCGGACCGCCGGAATTGCCCTTGTTCACGGGCGCGTCGATCTGGATGAAATCGTCATAGGGACCGTTGCCGATGTCGCGGCCGCTCGCCGAAACGATGCCCGCGGTCACGGTACCGCCGAGACCGAAGGGATTGCCGACGGCGAGCACCCAGTCGCCGATGCGCGGCTTGCTGTCGGCGAGCTTGGCGAACGGGAAGCTCGAGCTGCCCTCGACCTTGATCAAGGCGAGGTCGGTGCGCTGGTCGGTGCCGATCACCTTGGCGGTGTAGGTCTTGCCCTCGTCGGTGGTGACCTCGACCTTGTCGGCGCCGTCGACCACGTGATTGTTGGTCACGGCAAAGCCGTCAGCCGAGATGAAGAAGCCGGAACCCTGGCCCTGCACCACGCGGCCGCGGCCGCCCTTCATGCCCGGGGGGAAACCCTCCGGACCACCGAAGCGGCGGAAGAAACGCTCCATCGGCGAGCCCGGCTGGAACGGCGAGGAGGAATCGTCGCCGTCATCGTTGCTCGCAGTCTTTTCCTTCATATTGACCTTCACCGAGATCACCGACGGCTTCACGCGCTCGACAACATCGGCGAAGCCGATGGGTCGCTCGACCTTGCGGACCTCGGTGTTGACCTGCGCATGCGCCGGGCTCGAGAACAGGTCGGCCGGCGAGGTCGACGTGCCAAAGCCATAGACGGCGGCGCCAAGGCCGGCGACGACCGTGGCCATCAGCGCGAGCCTGCGCGCGGAGAACACCGACCGGCGCGGCTGCCGGTAGGACGGAAGGTTCGAGAGGTCGATACGGTCGGACATGCAGAGATCTCCAGGGCCTTGAAATCCATGTGATGCCTGAGGGCGGCACCTTACGGACCTGAAGATGGGGGCTCCCGCCTTACCGTGCGCTGGCGGCGGGGTTAAACTTTCGTAATGAAGCCGCAACGCGGATGCGGCAGTTCATCGCAGCCCGAAAATTGTGATTCCACAGGAACTTAACGCGAGTTCCCGAAACGCTGCGGAACGGGCTTTTTGTGAGCTTTAGCTCGCTCTGACGCTGACGATGAACTCGTCGACTTCACGCTTCAAGGTTTCCGCCTGCTGCGACAGATCGACAGCGGAATCGCGCGCCTCGGCGGCCATGCGGCCGGTCTCGGCGGAGGTTGAAGTGATCTGCACGATATGGTTGGAGACGTCGAGAGTGCCGCGCGCGGCGTCCTGGGCGCTGCGCGTGATCTCCTGCGTCGCGTTGCGCTGCTGGGAGGTGTCGACCTCGATGCCGGACATGATGGACGAGATCTCCGACAGCGTCTTGGAGATGCCGTCGATCGCATCGCGCGTCTGTGCGGTGATGCCTTGAATGCTGGCGACGTGGGAGGTGATCTCCTCCGTCGCCTTGCTGGTCTGATGCGCCAGATTCTTCACCTCGGAGGCGACCACCGCAAACCCCTTGCCGGCCTCCCCTGCCCGTGCCGCCTCGATGGTGGCGTTCAGCGCCAAGAGATTGGTCTGCGATGCGATCGCCTGCACCAGCTGGACGACCTCGCCGATCTTGTCGGCAGCATCCGACAGCGTGTGGATGGTGTCGCGGCTCCTCTCCGCATCGGACGCCGCGCCTTCGGCGCGCTGGGTCGCGTCGGTGACGCGGCGGCTGATCGTGCCGATCGAATTCGTCATCTCGCCGGCAGAACCTGCCACCGTCTGCACGCTGGCGCTGGCGAGGCTTGCCGCGCTCGCCACCGCATTGGCCTTGGTGCTGGTATCGTTGGCCGTCCGCGACAGTGTCTCGGCGTTGCTCTTCAGATGCACCGCCGATGACGCCACGCTATCGACGACGCTGGCGACGAGATCGTTGAAGCGCTTGATCCGGTCGTCCAGGAATTTCGATCGCTCGGCCTGATGCTGCGCTTCGTGCAGCTGCCGTTCGGTGAGGTGGCGCCGCTCGATGCCGTTGGTCTTGAACACCTCCAGCGCACCGGCGAGCAGGCCGATCTCGTTGGTGCGGCCGAGCCCCGGAACCGGTGTCTCGAACTTCTGGTCGGCGACCTCGCGCATCGCATGGACGATCGCCGCCAGCGGATTGAGGATGCCGTTGCGGACGGCAAACCAGGTCGTGAGGCAGATCGCGACGGCGACGACGGCGATCACGCCGCAGGCGACCAGGAAGTAGGAAAACGCGGCCTGCGCCTGCTGATAGATCTGCATGGCATGGTCGCGCGCGGGGCCGCTCAGCGCAGCGAAATTCGAGGACAGGCTGGTGATCTCGTTGTTGAGATAGAGCACCGCAACGAAGCCGGTGCCGCCGCCGATGCCCAGCAAGAACAACAGTGCAGCGACGACGGCGCCGACCAGGAAGCGGATCGTCAGATTACTGTTCGCGAACATCGGAGAAACTCGGAGTCTGGAATCGAAGCTCGCGACAAGCTTCCAGACAAAGGTCAAAATACCATGAACCGCGCGGCGGTGAGCCAACGATCTACGTAGGACTACGTGGCCACAACGATGATCGCGTGGCTACGGAGATTTGGTCTCCTCGGACATCAAGGCCGCGAGCTTCGCTTTCTCGTCGGCCGTCAGCGGCGGCGCAGGTACGTCTGCACCGCCATGGGCGCGACGCCGGATTTGCAGCCACAACGCCACGCCGCCACCGATCAGCAGCAGCGGTCCGAGCAGCCACAGCAGCGCGTTTTGACGCTCGAAGCGCGGCTTCAGCAGCACGAACTCGCCGTAGCGCGCGACCAGGAAATCGAGCACCTGCGAATTGCTGTCCCCGGCGCCGATGCGCTCGCGCACCAGGAGCCGCAGGTCGCGCGCCAGGGGCGCATCGGAATCGTCGATCGACTGGTTCTGACAGACCATGCAGCGCAGCTCGCGCGACAGCTCGCGCGCACGGGCTTCCTTGGCGGGATCCGACATGATCTCGTCGGGCTGCACCGCGTGGGCCGCAGGCAAAGCCATCAGCATCAGCAGGGCGAACGCGGCCATGATCCGGCGCATCGGATCACTCCGCCGGCTGGAGGCGCTGCTTGGCCCGCGCCGGCTTCGGCGCGCCGACCCGCAGGCGCCGGTCGGACAGCGACAGCACGCCGCCGAGCGCCATCAGCACCGGGCCCCACCAGATCATGAGCACCATCGGCTTGTAATAGATGCGCACGGCGATGGCGCCCTCGGCGTTGGCGTCGCCGAGCGAGATATAGAGCTGGCTCGCGCCGCGGGTCAGCAATGCGGCCTCGGTGGTCGAGGAGCCGCGGGTGGTGAAGTTGCGCTTGGACGGCGTCATGACGCTGAGCGGGGCGCCGTCGCGGCTGACGTTGAACTCGGCGATCATCTCGCGGTAGTTCGGGCCCTGACGCTGCAGCACGCCGTCGAGCTTCACGTCGAAGCCGGCGATGTGGGCGACCTCGTTCTGCTTCATCGTCGCGATATATTCGCTGTTCCAGGTGGTCTCGCAGACGATCCCGATCAGCGCCACGCCGAGGCCGGCATGCGCAAACGCGGTGCCCCAGGCCGAGCGCGGCAGGCCGCGCGCCCGGTGCAGCACGGTCGCGAACGGCAGCCGCACGAGGCCGGTCCGCTCGACGATGTCGGTGACCGCGCCGGCGATGACGAAGACGCCAAGCCCGATCGCAAGCGGCGCCAACGTGCTGCCGCCGGTCGCCCAGCCCCAGGCGATGGCGACGGCGGCAAGGCCGGCGACGCCCGCAGCGAGCAGGCGCTGCGTCACGCCGAGCAGGTCGCCGCGCTTCCACGCCATCATCGGCCCGAACGGCACGGCCAGCAGCAACAGGGCAAACAGCGGCGCGAAGGTCAGGTTGTAGAACGGTGCACCGACCGACATCTTGAAGTCGGCGAGCATCTCCATCGCCAGCGGATAGAGCGTGCCGAACAGCACGACGGCGCAGGCGACCGTGAGCAGCAGATTGTTCAGGACCAGCGCCCCCTCGCGCGAGATCGGCGCGAACAGGCCGCCCTGCTTCAACGAAGTGGCGCGGCCCGCGAACAGCGACAGGCTGCCGCCGATGAACAGGCAGAGGATCAGCAGAATGAACACGCCGCGGGTGGGATCGGTGGCGAAAGCGTGCACCGAGGTGATGACGCCCGAGCGCACCAGGAAGGTGCCGAGCAGCGACAACGAGAAGGTCAGGATCGAGAGCAGGATGGTCCAGACCTTCAGCGCGTTGCGCTTCTCCATCACCAGCGCCGAATGGAGCAGCGCGGTGCCGGAGAGCCACGGCATCAGCGAGGCGTTCTCGACCGGATCCCAGAACCACCAGCCGCCCCAGCCGAGCTCGTAATAGGCCCAGTACGAGCCCATGGCGATGCCGAGCGTCAGGAAGATCCAGGCGACCAGCGTCCACGGCCGCACCCAGCGCGCCCAGGCCGCGTCGATCCGTCCCTCCATCAGCGCCGCGATGGCGAAGGAGAACGAGATCGAGAAACCGACATAGCCGAGATAGAGCATCGGCGGATGCACGGCGAGCCCGATGTCCTGAAGCACCGGATTGAGATCGCGTCCCTCGATCGGTGGGCTCGCGATACGCAGGAACGGGTTCGACGTCACGAGGATGAAGAGATAGAAGGCGCCGGCGACCCAGGCCTGGACGGCGAGCACGTGCGCGCGCAGCGACAGCGGCAAGTTATTGCCGAAGGCGGCGACCAGCCCGCCGAACAACGCGAGGATCGACACCCACAACAGCATCGAGCCTTCATGATTTCCCCACACGCCGGTGATCTTGTAGAGCAGCGGCTTCATCGAGTGGGAATTCTCGTAGACGTTGGCGACCGAGAAATCCGAGTTCACGTGCAGCATCACGAGCGCCGTGAACGAAGCGCCGACGAACAGAAGCTGCGCCAGCGCCGCGGAGCGCGCCACGTTCATGAGCGCCGCGTCGCGCAGGCGCGCACCGATCAGGGGCACGACCGACTGAATCAGTGCGAGCCCAAGCGCCAGCACCAGCGCGTAATGTCCGGTTTCTGCGATCACCGCACCGCTCCTTGCGGATTGCCCTGCGCCGTCGTCGCCGGCTTGCCCGCATCAGATGTCTTGGCAGCGTCAGCGGGCTTGCCGCCGTAATCGTCCTTCCAGTGCCCCTGCTTCTTCAGGGCATCGGCGACTTCCCTGGGCATGTAGGTCTCGTCGTGCTTGGCAAGCACGGTATCGGCCTTGAATACGCCGTTGGCGTCGAGCGCACCTTCGGCCACGACGCCCTGCCCCTCGCGGAACAGGTCGGGCAGGATGCCCTTGTAGGCCACCGGCAGCTTGGCGTTGCCGTCGGCGACCTCGAACGTCACCGCGAGATTGTCCCCACGCTGCAGCGAGCCGGGCTGCACCAGCCCACCGAGACGAAACCGCTTACCCGGCTCGACGTGCTTCTCGGCGACCATGGTCGGCGTCGAGAAGAATACGATGGAGTCGCGAAGGGCGTTGAGCACCAGCGCGGCCGCGAGCGCGAGCACGGCGAGCGAGCCGCCGATGATGGTCATACGTCGCTGCTTGCGCGTCATGGCGTATCCGTTCTCCGCTTCTGTCGTCCCGACATCGTCATCCGCCGAGCCCGAGCGTCCTGAGGCCTTCGTTGAGCTGGCGAAGCCGCTCGCCATCGCTGGCCACCGCCTGCCGGGCGTCGGCCGACGCCCCCATCGCCTTTTCCCGCTCGCCCATCACGAGATAGGCGCGCACCAGGCGCAGCCAGCTCTCGACGTCGTCGCCGTTCTGCTTCAACCGGGTGGCCAGACGTTCGACCATGCCCCGCACCATCGCGTTGCGATCGCCTTCGGCCATGTCCTTAGACGCGGCAATCGTCTCATCGGACAGCACCGGCATCGTGCCGCCGCCGCCGACCCGCGCCAGCGAGGTCTGCACCAGGGCGCGCCAGGGCGCATCGGCGGGCGCTTTCGCAAGCAGCCCGCGCCAGATATTGGCTGCATCGTCCTTGCGGCCGTCCTGCTCGGCGGCAAGGCCGAGGAAGTAATTGGCCTTGGGATCGTCCGCGTCCAGCGCGTGGGCCCGCTCGAATTCGGTCTTGGCCTCGGCGGTCACCACGCCGCCGGCGGCGGCCGCGATCGCTTCGCCCAGATCGGCGCGGCGCTCCGCGCTTTCGCCATTGTAGGTGAGCGAGTTGCGATAGGCGCGCACCGCATCGTCGAAACGGCCGAGCCGCTGCAGCACCGGCGCGAGCACGTTCCAGCCGCGGCCGTCGGTCGGATTCGTCTCCAGATGTTGCTGGACCTGTGCGACGAGATTCTCGAGCGACTGCGCCTTGCCCGGCACGCGCTCCCGTTGCGCCAGCGGAAAGTCCTGAAGCTTCGGCGAGCCGAGCGGCATGTAGACGCCGACCGCAACGAGCGGCAGTCCGGCGAGCGCCAGCACGGCCGCCGCGCGGCGCCATGTCACGTTCGAGGTCGCTGCCATCGCGGGCTCGCTGGCGGCCGCGGCAAGCAGCCTGCGGCTGATCTCGATGCGCGCGGCCTCGGCGTCGGGCGCCGGAATCGAGCCAGCGGCGAGATCACGCTCGATCTCGGCCAACTGGTCCTTGTAAACCGCGACCTCGCTACCTTGATCTTCCGCGCGGCCCGTGCGGCCAAGCGGCCACAGCACGGCGAAAATCGCCGCGACCGTCATCAGCGCGAACACGAACCATAGCGTCATCTGGCAGGCTTCCGGCAGCGCACGAACTGCGCCTATAGGTGCCTTTACACCACGGCCGGATGATGCGGCAATTGACAATTGTCAATTCGGCGCGACCGCACGCAGTCTCGAAACGATGCGAATCCAACGGCTTAGCCGATCTCGAAATCTGCGCTTTGCGCGGCCTGCTCGCCGTGGCCGTTGTAGGCCTTCAGGAAATACGTTCCCGGCGTGACGGCCTCCGGCAATCTGATGCGCAGCGCGCCAACGGGAACCGGCGACGCAACCCGCGTGATGGTCTCGGACCATTGCCGGCCGCTTGCCTTCTCGACCAGCACCACTTTGGCGCCGACCATCAGCCTTTGATACTTGGCAACGACGACACGGTTCTCAATTTCGATCGAGCTGATGACGGGTTTCATGCGCCACAAATAGATGTCCCCCGGAATTCTACGGGGAACCGTACGGCGCGCTACCGCCACCGTCAACCAGAAATTGTGATCACGAAAATATGCGCTTAATCAGCTCGCGAGCGACGATTTGCGCTCGCCGGTAGCGGCGTTTTGCGCGGCCCGGCTCATCAGCGAGGCGTAATCGTCGCCAAACAGCACCTGGCAGAAGCGAATTGCGGCGTCCACCTGCTGTTGCCGATAGGTGCGGACCTTGTGATCGGCGGCGCGCAACGACTGCACCAGCTGCTCGGTCGAGCGTTCGACATATTGCTGGAGATCGGAATAGGTGCGCAGCGTCACCTCGTTGATCGCAAGCTCGCTCGCATAATTGCGGCACGTCGCGACGAAATCGATCAGCGCCAAGGTCTCCTCCACCTCGGTACCGTCGATCCGCGCGCCCGGCGGAATGTCCTTCTCGGGCCGCTGGCGGAGGATGCGGCGGACCCGGCCGGGAACGCTGTCGATCTCGGATTGCAGCGCGTTGGAGATGTCGGCCCGGATCGAGATCAGCTGCTTGCCCCAGGCGGAATCGTTGCGCAGGTCGAGCTCGGTGCGCAGGCCGCGCACGCCGTCATGCAACGCTTTGAGATTACCGGCCACGTTGTCGAAATGGCCGCGCTTGATGTCCATGCGCAAGGTGGCCGCGACACAGGACAGGTCGTGCAGCGCGATCGTGATGGCAGCGCCGTAAGGCGTCGCCGCGACGCGGATCTCGTCGTCGGAGGCGGCGATCTTGATGGCGAGGCGAATGATCTGCCACGGCGCGGTCATCCGCTGCACCACGACCGACAGCGCGAAGGGCAGCATTTGTGGCGTCTGCAGCACCGGAATGTTGAGCGCCGACGTCACCGAGGCGATCTGGGAATCGCCGAATGCGCGCAAGGTCCGCGGCAGCTTCTCGTTCAGGCTGGCAATGGCCTCGCGGACCTGGAGCACCGCTCCGATCGAATAGAGGTCTTCGATCACATTGGGCGGACCGACCCGGGCCAGCGCCCGCGATTTGTCGCCGCCGCCGGGACCCGTCAACGCGAAAATGGCGTCCGCAGCCGCGGCCTGGAGCTTCAGTGCCAAGGCCTCGACCTGCCCCGCACTGTCGGCGGGCATGCGGGCCAGCGCGGCCTCGAATTCGTTGATCTTGGCCGGCGCGCCGTCGCGGCCGAGCCATTGCCAGATCGGCTGGAGCGAGGAGCGGCGAATCTGGCCGACCCGGATCGGGACGCCCGCTTCGACCAGGAACGGTTCCAGCACCTGGAACAGCAGCCGCGACAGATCGTCCGTGCGTGGCGGCGGGGCCTCATCGGCCTCGGTCTTGCGGACAATCTTGCGCAACTGCTCGAGCACGAGGGTCGCCACCGCCGTGTCCTGGCCGCGCTCGAGCGCGCGCTCGAACTCCCGCATCAGCAGCGCCTGCGCCTGCGGCGGGAGCTGCGCGAGATATTCCCTCAGCCGCTCGATCGATGTCTGGCTCATGCGCCCGGATAATGCACGGTAAAATCGCGGACATGGATGCGTCCGGGCGCGATCATAGGAGGGCCCACTTAAGAAGCCGTTTAGGAAGTCGGGCTGAATCCCCCTGGCGGGCGTCGGCCGGCCCTTGGCGAGGGCGAAAATCCACGCCGGAACAACGGATTATATTCCCGGAAGGATCAGCTCGGCGCGCAGGCCGCCGGTCGGCGCGCCGCCGAGCGAGAGGCTGCCGCCGTAAAGCGCGGCGAGGTCGGTCACGATCGACAGCCCCAATCCCGAGCCGGGCTTGGACTCGTCGAGCCGCTGGCCGCGCCGGGAGACCTGGGCGCGCTCGGCCTCCGACAGGCCGCGGCCGTCGTCATCGACGACGATCCGCAGCCGCGGGCCCGCTCCCGCCTGGGGCGGCGGATCCACCAGGACCTCGATGAAAACGCGCGAGACCGCCCATTTGCAGGCATTGTCGACGAGATTGCCGACCATCTCCTCCAGATCCTGGCGCTCGCCGCGAAATTTCGCCGACGGATCGGCCTTGGCCTCGACCAGTATGCCGCGATCGCGATGGATCTTCTCCATGGTCCGCCGCAGCGCCTCGATGGCGGGCGCGACCTCCGTCACGGTCGCGACCACGGAGACCCGCGCGGCGATGCGGGCGCGCTCCAGATGATGGGCGACCTGGTCGCGCATCACGTCCGCCTGCTCCATCACCTTGGCCGCGAAGGGATCGGCAATGTGGGCGCCGGCCTCGTTGACGATGACCGAGAGCGGCGTCTTGATCGCGTGGGCGAGATTGCCGACATGGGTGCGCGCGCGCTCGACGATCTCGCGATTGGCATCGATCAGCGCGTTGGTCTCGCGCGCCAATGGCGCGATCTCGACCGGAAATTCGCCCTCGAGCCGCTCCGCCCGCCCGGAGCGGATGTCGGCGATCGATTCCGAGATGCGCTTGAGCGGCGCCAGGCCGAAACGGACCTGGAACACGGTCGTCAGCAACAGCACGATGCCGAGCGCGGTGAAGGTGCCGCCGAGATAATAGTCGAAGCTGCGCGTCTCGTCGAAAATCTCGGTGTCGTCGCCGGCGACGCTGACCAGAAACTTGCCGTCGGCGCCGAGATCGACCGGGCGCTCGACCATGCGCAGGTTCTGTCCTTCGGGTCCGTCGACATAGGCCAGGCGAATGCCGGCCGCGGTGAGCTCGGCGCCCTGCTCCTCCAGCTTCGGGAGCTTCTTGTCCCAGAGCGAGCGCGAGGAGCGCACTTCCGGCTTTTCGGTGTCGGTCCGCGTGATCTGCCAGTACCAGCCCGACAGCGGCAGCTCGAACAGGGGCTCGCCCAGCGACTGGAACTGGCGGTCCGGCGGCTCGTCGGGGGTGGCGACCTCGGCGATCAGGGTGCGCAGATAGAGGTTGAGCCGGCGGTCGAAGGCGCGCTCGGTGGCGTCCTTGTAGACTGACGACAGCACCACCCCGGTGATGGCCAGGATCACCACGAGCCAGGCGGTCGCCGACAAGAACAGCCGGTTGGCAAGTGAGCTAGCGGCCATCGGAAATATCCCGGGAGGCGCAGGATGGCAGGGCGTCGGCGGTCATGACCGGACCAAGGCCCCTGTCGGGCGGCCCGTCAAGCCCCGGACCGCGTCAGGCGGCCGGCGGGGTCAGGAGATAGCCGAGGCCGCGGACGGTCTGGATGATGTCGACATCGAGCTTCTTGCGGATGCGGCCGACGAAGACCTCGATCGTGTTGGAGTCGCGGTCAAAGTCCTGGTCGTAGAGATGCTCGACCAGCTCGGTGCGCGAGACCACCCGCCCGGAATGGTGCATCAGGTAGGCCAGAAGCCGATATTCGTGCGAGGTCATCTTGACGGGATTGCCCGACACGCTGACCCGGCCGGTCCTGGTATCGAGCGTGACGGGACCGCAGCTGAGCTCGCTCTGGGCATGGCCGGTGGAGCGGCGCAGCAGCGCGCGGATGCGTGCCAGCACTTCCTCCAGGTGAAACGGTTTGGCGACGTAGTCGTCGGCGCCGGCGTCGAACCCCTGCACCTTGTCGCTCCAGCGGTCGCGTGCGGTGAGGATCAGGACCGGCATGGTGCGGCCGTTGCGGCGCCAGGCCTCCAGCACCGAGATGCCGTCCTTCTTCGGCAGGCCGATGTCGAGCACGACGGCATCATACGGCTCGTTGTCGCCGAGATAGTGCCCCTCTTCCCCGTCGAAGGCCCGATCGACGACATAGCCGGCGTCGGTCAGCGCCTTGGTGAGCTGGCGATTGAGATCAGGGTCGTCCTCAACAACGAGCAGGCGCACGCTTCTCTCCAGCAATAGACCGCGACAACACGGCGACAGATGAGCAATTCCGGCGTGAACTGAATATGAACGCGGGGAACCTGCCGCCTTACTTTTTGGTCATATAGGATGTCGATAGCCGACGCGACTGCGCCCGCCCTGCGGCCGGACGGACCGGCAGCAGGGCGGGCGCAATGTGCCGCGTACCCGCGGCAGGTCTGAAGAGTCCGCCTTCCTCTCGGCCGTCAGGTCCGGAAGAACACGAACCAGACGACGGCCAGGATCAGGATCGCAAGGCCGGTCGAAATGGCGAGCAGCGCCGCCACCGAAGGTCCGGGCTCGCCCTGGCGCGCCTCGGTCGGAGTTTCCACGATCTGACGCTGCTCTCGCGTGGTTGCCATGATGCCCTCAATCTGGATGTCGCTTCGATTAGCCGCGACCTCCTCGCAGCTGATGTCAGGGCCAACGCGTGATGGGATACGATGTTCCGGCTGTTACGCCCGGATCGGGCAGCGACAGCAGGGCGCAGCGGCCGGTTAACGCAGTTGGAAGATTCAGCAACCGACCTTGCTTTGATTCGTTGTTCCCCGATGGTATCCTCATAAGTCTGTCCCTGTTGCGTTTGGAGTAGCCCATGGCCCCCCGCGCCAATTGGAAGGGTTTTCTGCGTCTGTCGCTCGTGACCTGCCCGGTTGCGCTCTACCCGGCCACTTCGGATACCGAGAAGGTGTCCTTCAACCAGATCAACCGCAAGACCGGCCACCGGATCAAGTACCTCAAGGTCGACGCCGAGACCGGCGACGAGGTGACTTCCGAGGACATCGTCAAGGGCTACAAGGTCGACACCGACACTTACATCGAGGTCACCAAGGACGAGCTCGACGAGATCGCGCTCGATTCCACGCACACGATCGAGATCGACGAGTTCGTGCCGAAGACCGACATCGACAACCGCTATCTGATCCGCCCCTATTATCTGGTGCCGGACGGCAAGGTCGGCCACGACGCCTATGCCGTGATCCGCGAGACCATCCGCAGCATGGGCAAGGTCGCCATCGGACGCGTGGTGCTGACCAACCGCGAGCACATCATCGCGCTCGAGCCGCTCGAGAGCGGGCTGATGGGCACCCTGCTGCGCTACCCCTACGAGGTGCGCAGCGAGACGGAATATTTCGACGACATCCAGGACGTGAAGCTCACCAAGGACATGCTCGACCTCGCCCGGCACATCGTCGAGAAGAAGTCCGGCGCGTTCGAGCCGGAGCTGTTCGAGGATCATTACGAAACCGCGCTGATCGATCTCATCAACAAGAAGCGCAGCGGCATGCCGATCGCAGCCAAGGCGGCGCCGAAGACCGGCGGCAACGTCATCAACCTGATGGACGCGCTGAAGAAGAGCATCGCGAACGAGAAGGACACAGCGCCCGCAGCCAAGGTTGCCAAGGAAGCCAAGGCCAAGAAGCCGAAGAAGCGCGTCGAGGGCCAGCGCGAGATGCTGCTGCCGATCTCCGGCAAGGGCGGCAAGGACGCTGCGGCAAAGGCGAAGGAGGCCCCGAAGAAGGCCGCCGACAAGCCGGTCCGCGCGCCGGCGCGGGCGAAGAAGGCGGGCTGACAGCGCCGCATCCTGCAATCACGCCGTGATGTCACCCCCCGCGGATCGGGCCGCCTGACATGCCCTGGTCGACGGCGTTCGACGATCCCGTGCGCGTGAGCAGCAAGCGCGCACTGCGCACCCTCCAGGACGCGGCGGACTACATCATGCAGTTGCCCGAGGACGCCCAGCGCGAGGCGGACTGGCAGACCGCCGTCGAGACCCTGATCAACGCGGCCGAGACGGGCGGCGGCTGGGTGATGTTCGCCCGTATCGCCATGTTGCGGGCCCTGAACGCGCCCGGCCGGCGCCGATGAGCACGCTGGCCCGGCAAACAGCCTCAACAATCCGTTAAGCGGCACCCTCCTCCCCGATGCGACCGCGAGGGCCTCGCGATTTGAATCCATTTGGACGCACCGGCGGAACCTTAATTTAATGACTGCCGTCGTATCAGCGGAGGCGCGATCGCGCGGGCTAATTTTTTGGCGCACCAAGCTTATTCGATCTATTGACGCATTCGATGACGACGCGACCATACGTTGGATCGGATGAACAGGAGTTGGGCAATGCGTTTGCTTAGGTCTTTCCTTGCCGATGAGAATGGTGCGACCGCCATCGAGTACGGCCTCATCGCCGCGGGGATCGCGCTGGCGATCGTGACCGCCGTGAACAACACGGGCGGCGCCCTCCTCAACAGCAAGTTCAACGCGGTCAGCACGGCGATCAAGTAACGCCCGCCGCGCCGGCCATGATCTGCGTCAACAGCATCAGGGCCGCCACGTCTAAGCATGAGGGCCGAGTTTCCTCGCTGCCGGCCTGTCCATGCATCCAGAGCTTTCGCACGCCCAACTGAAGATCCGCCGGGTCCGGCTCGATACCGGCCGCGAGAACGTCGTCGTCGTCTCCAGGCAGTCGAAGGCGCTGCGCGCCGAGATCTTCCGCGGCTTCAGCCGCGTCGAGCTGCGCCAGGGCGACAAGGTCATGCTGGCGACCCTGCTGATCACGGACGACGATACGCTGGCGGCACCGGACGAGATCGGACTGTCCGAGCCGGCGTTCCGGCGCTTCGCGCAAGGCGTGGGCACGCAGGTCACGGTCAGGCCCGCTGCGCCTCCGGAGAGCCTGGAGGCGGTGCGCGCCAAGATCCGCGGCCGAACCTTGAG
This sequence comes from Bradyrhizobium sp. WBOS07, assembly GCF_024585165.1. Classification (NCBI taxonomy): domain Bacteria; kingdom Pseudomonadati; phylum Pseudomonadota; class Alphaproteobacteria; order Hyphomicrobiales; family Nitrobacteraceae; genus Bradyrhizobium; species Bradyrhizobium sp. WBOS07. The sequence goes on along the minus strand of NZ_CP029008.1, from coordinate 6,191,900 downwards.
CCAGGCCGAGATCGGCGCGATCATCAACGACCTCGCCCATTATCGCTACTCGGACATGGAGATCGCCGCCTTCCTGATCGGCTCGGCGAGCTTCATCACCAGCGACGAGCTGCTCGCCCTCACCGGTGCGATGGCCCAGGCCGGCACGCAATTGGTGTGGCCGACCCCTGTCGTCGTCGACAAGCATTGCATCGGCGGCATCCCCGGCAACCGCACCTCGATGGTCGTGGTGCCCATCGTCGCCGCCCACGGCCTGCCGATCCCCAAGACGTCCTCGCGCGCCATCACCTCGCCTGCCGGCACCGCCGACACGATGGAGGTGCTGGCGCGGGTGAATGTCGGCGTCGAGGAGATGAAGGCGATCGTCTCGGCCTGCAACGGCTGCCTGATCTGGGGCGGGCACGTGAACCTGTCGCCGGCCGATGACGTCCTGATCTCGGTCGAGCGTCCGCTCAGCCTCGATACCCGCGAGCAGATGGTCGCCTCGATCATCTCCAAGAAGATCGCGGCCGGCTCGACCCATCTGTTGATCGACATTCCGGTCGGTCCGACCGCGAAGGTCACCAGCGGCGTCGAGGCGATGCGGCTGCGCAAGCTGTTCGAATTCGTCGGCGACCGCTTCGGCCGCTCCGTCGAGGTGATCGTGACCGACGGAAGCCAGCCGATCGGCAACGGCATCGGGCCGGTGCTCGAGGCCAATGACGTCATGGCGGTGCTCGGCAACGAGCCCGATGCGCCGCGCGATCTGCGCGAGAAATCGCTGCGGCTCGCCGCGCATCTGCTGGAATACGATCCGAAGCTGCGCGGCGGCGCCGGCTATGCGCGGGCGCGCGAATTGCTCGACAGCGGCGCGGCGCTGAAGCAGATGCAGAAGATCATCGACGCCCAGGGCCCGTCGACCTGCAGCAACGAGCTGGGATCGCTCAGCTTCGACGTCGAGGCGTCCCATGACGGCACCGTGTCCGCGATCGACTGCCTGCGTCTGAACCGCCTCGCCCGCACCGCCGGCGCGCCGCTCGACAAGGGCGCCGGCATCCGCCTGTTCAAGAAGATCGGCGATCGTGTCGAGCAGGGCGAGCCGCTCTATCGCGTCTACACGTTCGACCGCCCCGAGCATGATCTGGCTGCCGACGCCGCCGCCGAGGAGACCGGCTACGTCGTCAACGGTCACGAGGCCCCGCAGCGCAAGTCAGCCTCGTGAGCACGATCGCGCTCCAGACATTGCCCGGCGGCCGCGATGCGGCGAAGCGCCTTTCGGCCCGGCTCCGGCTGTCCTGCGCCGAGATCGCCGTGCATCGGTTTCCCGACGGCGAGCTGCGCGTCACCGTCGCGCCCGCCGCCGACACCACCTTGCTCTATGCCCCGCTCGATCAACCCAATGACAAGCTGATCGCCCTGCTATTCGCCGCGGAAGCGTTGCGGCGCGACGGCGCGAAGCGGCTGGTGCTGGTCGCGCCCTATCTCTGCTATATGCGGCAGGACGCTGCCTTTCATGCCGGCGAAGCCATCAGCCAGCATGCGATGGGCGGCCTGCTCGCAAGGACCGTCGACCGCATCGTCACCGTCGATGCGCATTTGCATCGCACCGCCGACATCAGATCGGTGTTTCCAGGTATCGACGCGGAGAACCTGTCCGCCATGCCGGCGATCGCGAACGCGCTGGCGACGGGCGGCATCGACCCCACGACCGTCGTAATCGGGCCCGACATGGAGTCCGAGCCCTGGGTCAGCGACATCGCGCGCCGGCTGCGATTGCAGCACACGGTGGCGCGAAAGACGCGGCACGGCGATCGATCCGTTTCCATTGGCTTTGCCGATCCCGGCCTGCTGTCGGGACGGCCCGCGCTGCTGGTGGACGACATCGTCTCTTCCGGCACGACGCTGATCGCCGCGGCCAGGGCCTTGGCGGCGATGGGCGCGACCGCGGTCGATGCGGTCGTGACGCACGCGCTGTTTCCGCCGGCGATCATCCCTGCATTCACTGAAGCCGGCATCCGGTCGATCCGCTCGACCGACAGCGTGCCGCATCCGACCAATGCGATTGCGCTCGACGAGAGTCTTGCGGCCGCCTTGCGGTCCGAACTACCGACGACACAGCTTCCGGAGACGATTCCATGAGCATTACCGTTCGATTCTGCGGTGCCGCCCGCACCGTGACCGGGTCGAGCTATCTGTTCCAGACCGCAAGCGGCCGCTTCCTGGTCGATTGCGGCCTGTTCCAGGGCCAGAAGACGCTGAAGGAGCTCAATTACGGCGCCTTTCCGTTTCGTCCCGCCGACATCGATGCCGTGCTGCTTACGCATGCCCATATCGACCACAGCGGCCTGTTGCCGAAGCTGGTGCGTGGGGGATTCGAGGGACCGATCCTGGCAACGCGCGGCACGATCGACCTCTGCTCCTACATGCTGCCCGACGCCGGCAGCATCCAGGAATCGGAAGTCACGCAGCTCAACCGGCGCAACGCCTCGCGCGGTCGCAAGGAGGTTCACCCGATCTATACGCAGGCCGATGCGATCGCATCGCTGCAATCGTTTCGCGCGGTCGACTATGAACGCTGGACCGACGTGATCCCGGGCGTCCGCGCGCGCTACTGGAACGCCGGCCATCTGCTCGGCTCGGCCTCGATCGAGCTGGAGATCGCCGAGCACGGCGCGCCGCGTCCGATGCGCGTGCTGCTCTCCGGCGACGTCGGGCCGGAGGCAAAGCTGCTGCAGCCCGATCCCGAAGCGCCAACCGATTTCGACTACGTCATCTCGGAAGCGACTTATGGCGACCGGATACGCGAGGCCACCACGCCTGCGCTGCGCCGCAAGCATCTCGCCGCCGAAGTGCGCGATGCGGCGGCCGCCGGCGGCGCGCTGCTGCTGCCCGCCTTCGCGGTCGAGCGCACCCAGGAGCTGATCGTCGATCTCGTCGACCTGATGGAGCACGGCGAGATTCCGACCGCACCGATCTTCCTCGATTCTCCGCTCGCGATCCGCGCCACCGAAGTGTTTCGCCGCCATGCCGAGAGCCTCGACCCGTCGGTCGACGCCACGCGCCTGCTCAACTCGCCGCATCTCAAGTTCACCGAGACCCCGGACGAGAGCAAGGCGATCATGCGCCTGTCCGGTTTCCACATCATCATCGCCGCCAGCGGCATGTGCGATGCCGGCCGCATCCGCCATCATCTGAAGCGCTGGCTGTGGAACGAGCGCTCCACCGTGCTGCTCGCCGGCTTCCAGGCCAACGGCACGCTCGGCCGCTTCCTTCAGAACGGCGCCAAGGCGGTCCGCATCCAGGGCGACGAGATCAAGGTCGCGGCCCGCATCCGCATGATCGACGAATATTCGGGCCATGCCGACGGCGCCGGCATGGCCAGCTGGATCGCGGCGCGCCGCCCCATCGCCCGCGGGCTGTTCCTGGTCCACGGCGAGGAAAGTGCGGTCGCGGGTCTCGCCGAGCGCGTCGCCGGGCGCATCATTCCCGCGGCGAAGGTCTACCAGCCGATGCTGGACGACATCTACGAGCTCGCCGCGCCGGAGCCGCGCGTGCTCGACGTCGGCCGCCGCCGGCGGCTCGCGCCGGAGGCCGTGACCCGTCTCGACTGGCACAACGAGATGTCCGAGCTCGTGCTCGACATCAGCGACAGGATCGGAGCCGCTGCCGACGACCGCGCCCGCGGCGTCATCATCCGAAGGCTGCGCCGCGCGCTGGAGGAGAAGGCGTAGCGGACGCCGGTCGCGACCGCGTCTCTCGTGTCCCGGACGCGCTGCAACGTCCTTCACGTTGCGGCGCAGAGCCGGGACCCATCTTTCCGATGATCGCGCTCTGCGACATGGGCCCCGGCTCTGCAGCGCACCGCACCGGACGATGCTTCGCATCGCCGGGGACGCTGCGCTGCGTCCGGGGCACGCGACCGATTTATGGCGATGGACATGACTGCTCATCCTCGCGGCGCGTTTCGCCCGAGCTTTGCTGTCCGCTTCCGCCCTTATCGAAAGCGAGGGCGCAGGGAAGGCCGGGCGCCGGCTGGCACCCGAAGTCCCGCGTGTGCTTCAAAAAAGCGCACGGGGTGGACGACAGGTGATGCCGGAACATCCGGCCTTCCCTGCGCGATGGTTTTCACGGTGTCCTTCGTGCTCTCCCCGGGGAGCGTTGCACTATTGCCCCCGTCGCCTTGCGGATGATCGATGCACGTGCCGGTTGGCCGCCACATCTCCGCCAAGACTTGACGCCAGAACCCCGGGCGTCAGGACCACACGACTTCTCCGTCCGCGCACATCCCCGTCCGCGTTCCCGACAGCTGGCGTGCGCTCACTGCCGAGACCGAACAAGGACGCTGTCAGTGCCGTGTCGTATCGCCCCTGTCGTTGCTCACGGTTTCCCGCCCTGCAAGCCCATCGCGCGCCGACGCCGTCGCGGCCACCGCATCCCGGCCCGCGTCTCGTGACGATCGCGAAACGCCCCTTGTGGCGGGCGGGATGTCCAGGCTTGTACGGCAAAAGCGAATTTCTGTAAATACGAATATTTTTGCTGACGGCTCTCGACCCAGCCCTGGGGTGTTTTGCCCGTCGGGCAGCACAATGGATTGTTGGTGGAGTCGTCGGCTGGCCGCATGGCTGACATCCGATCGCTGCGACCGCAGGAGCTTGTTCAGTTCGCCATTTCCTGATCCTCTCTCCCCCAACCAGCCGGGTCAACCGGCCTTGCCAGGGAGAGAGACGCCATGAAGCTCGGCACCGCCATTGCGGAAATCATGCGGCGCGAGGGGATCGAGATCCTCTGCGGCTATCCGGTCAACCATCTGATCGAGCATGCGGCGAAGGCCGAGATCCGCCCCGTGATGGTGCGGCAGGAACGCGTCGGCATCCACATGGCCGATGCGATCTCGCGCGTCACCTCGGGGCGCTCGATCGGCGCGTTCTGCATGCAGCATGGGCCCGGCGCGGAGAATGCGATGGGCGGCGTCGCGCAATGCTTCGGCGAATCCGTGCCCGTGCTGGTGCTGCCGATGGGCTATCAGCGCCGGCTGGCGCATATCGAGCCGAACTTCAATTCCAGCGAGGCCATGAAGCCGTTCGCGAAGTCGTCCGAGCCGATCATCCTGGCGGCTGAGGTCGCCAACATCTTCCGCCGCGCCTTCACCAAGTTGAAGAACGGCCGCGGCGGGCCCGTCATCGTCGAGATCCCCGCGGACATGTGGAACGAGGAGGTGCCGGAGCCGCTCGACTACACGCCGGTGCTGCGCACGCGCTACGGCGCCGATCCCGTGCACGTCAAGGAGGCCGCCAGCCTGCTCGTCAATGCCAAGCGGCCGGTGATCTATGCCGGCCAGGGCGTGCATTACGCGCAGGCCTGGCCGCAGCTGAAGCGGCTCGCCGAGCGGCTGGCGATTCCCGTCACCACCAGCTTGGGAGGCAAATCCTCGTTCCCGGAAACGCATCCGCTCTCGCTCGGCTCCGGCGGCCTCGCAGTGCCGCGCGCGGTGCCGAAATTCCTCGGCGAAGCCGACGTCATCTTCGGCATCGGCTGCTCGTTCACCGAAACGAATTTCGGCATCGCGATGCCGAAGGGCAAGACCATCATCCATTCCACGCTCGATCCTAACCACCTCAACAAGGATGTGGAAGCGAAGATCGGCCTGGTCGGTGATGCCGGTCTGGTGCTCGACGCGCTGCTGGAGGAGATCGGCAGGACAGTCACCACGGATCGCGACGCGTCGGCGGTCGCGGCCGAGATCACGGCCTCGCATCAGGAATGGCTGGCGAAATGGATGCCGAAGCTCACCAGCAACGACTCCCCGCTCAGCCCCTATCGCGTGCTGTGGGATTTGCAGCACACCGTCGATATCGACAACACCATCATCACGCACGATGCCGGCAGCCCGCGCGACCAGCTCTCGCCGTTCTGGAAGTCGACGAAGCCCCTCACCTATCTCGGCTGGGGCAAGACGACGCAGCTCGGCTACGGCCTGGGGCTCGCGATGGGCGCCAAGCTCGCAAAGCCCGACAAGCTCTGCATCAATGTCTGGGGCGATGCGGCCATCGGCTTCACCGGCATGGATTTCGAGTCCGCGGTGCGCGAGCGCATCCCGATCATGTCGATCCTGCTCAACAATTTCTCGATGGCGATCGAGCTGAAAGTGATGCCGATCTCGACCGAGAAATATCGCTCGACCGACATTTCCGGCGACTACGCCGCGATGGCGCGCGCCTTCGGCGGCTATGGCGAGCGGGTGACAAGGCCGGAGGACATCATCCCCGCGATCAAGCGCGGCATCCAGAAGACGCAGGAAGGCGTGCCGGTGCTGCTGGAGTTCATCACAACGAAGGAGACCGAGGTGTCGCGGCCGGGCACGTGAGCCGGGCGTCCACGATGGCGTCCAACTGCTTGCGCCGCCCACCTCTCCCCAGCGGGGAGAGGTGAACCCCGACGCTGGCTCCCGCCGCGAAAGATGTGATAATCCGGCCTTGTGCCGCGCCTGTCGCGGCATCAAGCCGGATCAGGAATGGCCAACTCTCCGAACGATATCGCCGCTGGGCTCGCCGCCGAGAACGCGCGGCTGCGCAGCGAGCTGGCGATTGCGCGCGATCGCCAGAGCGCCAGCGCCGAGATCCTGCGCAATATCGCGGCCTCGCCCTCCGACGCCCGTCCGGTCTTCGCCGCGATTGCGTCGAGCTCCAGGCGCCTGCTGGGCGGCTTCTCCGCCACCGTGCTCCAGTTCGTCGGCGACGAGCTGCACCTGGTGGCCTACACGCCGACCAGCCCGGAGGCGGACGAAGGGCTGAAGGCCTCGTTCCCGCGCAAGATCGCGGAGTTTCCGACCTTCGCGCTGGTGCGCGACGGCAAGACGATCCAGTTTCCCGACAGCGAGGCCGACGACGTTCCGGAGCTGAACCGCGAGCTGGCGCGGCTGCGCGGCTTCCGCAGCGTGCTGTTCATGCCGCTGATGAACCGGGGCACGCCGGTCGGCATGATCAGCGTCACGCGCGCTGAGCCGGGCGCGTTCGCACCCGACCTCGTGCAACTACTCCAGACCTTCGCCGACCAGGCCGTGATCGCGATCGAGAATGCGCGCCTGTTCAACGAGACCAAGGCCGCGCTGGAGCGCCAGACCGCGACAGCCGACATCCTGAAGGTGATGGCCGCCTCGCCGTCCGACGTGCAGCCGGTGTTCGACGCCATCGCCGCCAACGCCAACCGTCTGATCGGCGGCTTCTCGACGGCGGTGCTGCGCTGTGTCGATGGCGCCGCGCATCTTGCCGCGTTCACCCCGACCGATCCGGCCGGCGATCGCGTCCTCCAGGCCTCGTTCCCGGTGCCGTTCGCGCGGTTTCCGCCTTACGGGCTCATCGCCAATGGCACGGCGGCGCAACTGACCGACACCGAGCTCGAGCCGGCCGCGCGCGACATCGCGCGTGCCCGCGGCTATCGCAGCATGCTGTTCGCGCCCTTGATGAGCGAGGGCGAGGCGATCGGCATCATCATCGCGACGCGCCGTGCGACGGGTACCTTCGCCGAGCATCACGTGCGCCTGCTGCAGACCTTCGCCGATCAGGCCGTGATCGCGATCAAGAATGTCAGCCTGTTCAACGAAGTCGCGCGCCGCACCGAAGAGCTCGCCAGGTCGCTCGAGGATCTGCGCGCCGCGCAGGACCGGCTGGTGCAGACCGAGAAGCTGGCATCGCTCGGCCAGCTCACCGCCGGCATCGCGCACGAGATCAAGAACCCGCTCAACTTCGTCAACAATTTTGCCTCGCTCTCGGCCGAATTGACCGACGAGCTGAACGAGGTGCTGGCGCCGGTCGCCCTCGCAACCGACGTTCGCGCCGATGTCGACGAGCTCACGGGACTTCTGAAGGACAATCTCGGCCGGATCGTGCAGCACGGACGGCGCGCCGATTCCATCGTCAAGAACATGCTGCTGCATTCGCGCGAGGGCGGCGGCGAGCAGCGCCTGAGCGACATCAACGCGGTGGTCGAGGAAAGCCTCAACCTCGCCTATCACGGCGCGCGGGCCGAGCAGCCGCAATTCGACGTGACGCTCGAACGCGACCTCGATCCGGCGGCCGGCTCGGCCGAATTGTTCCCGCAGGAGATCACGCGGGTGCTGCTGAACCTGATCGGAAACGGATTCCATGCGGTCGCCAGGCGCAAGGCGGAGAGCGACGCGGCCGGTTACGAGCCGGTCGTGACCGCCGCGACCCGCGACCGCGGCGATCAGGTCGAGATCCGCATTCGCGACAACGGCACCGGCATCCCGGACGAGGTGAAGGAGAAGATGTTCGACCCGTTCTTCACCACCAAGCCGGCCGGCGAAGGCACAGGCCTCGGGCTGTCGATGAGCCACGACATCGTGGTGAAGCAGCATGGCGGCACGATCGAGGTCGCGACCAAGCCCGGCGCGTTCACCGAATTCACGATTCTGTTGCCGCGGAAGAGCAGCTTCCCGGATGCTGCGGGCTGAGCCCTATTCCGCCATCTCGACGGGTTGCTTCGCCGAAGGCCCGGCCAGCGGCCGCTCCTCCATCGCAATCAGGCAGAGTGCAGCAGCAGTCATCAGCGCGGTGGCGGCGCCGAACACGTAGCGGAAGGCGTGCCGCATGTCGTCGGCGGGAATGGCGACGCTGCCTGCGGCATGATGCTCGCCGGCGAGCGGAACGTCGATGCCGAGCGCGATCAGCAGGATCGCCGCGAAGGCGGCGACCGTGAAGGACGACATCAGCGAGCGGAAGAAGTTCAAGGCGCCGGTGATGGTGCCGACCTGCGCCCGCGCGACCGAATTCTGCACCGAGACCACGCAAACCGGAAAGGTGGTGCCGAGACCGAGCGCAAACGCCGCCATCAGCGTCAGCAGGCCCCATAGCGGCAGCGTCGTCAGCGTGAGGCCGAGGCCACACAGCGCGGCCCAGGAGGTGCCGACGATGGCGACGCGCTTGTAGTGCTTGGCCCGCGCCATGGTGCGGCCGGCAACGGCCGCGCCAACGGTCGAGACGGCCGCGAGCGGAATGAGCGCAAGGCCCGCCTCGCTGGCGCTGAGGTGGTAGACGGATTCGTAGTAGAGCGGGAGCTGAACCGTGAGGCCCGTGATGGCGCCGAGCGCGCAACCGCCGGCCATCAGCCCGAACGGCACGACGCTTCCGCCGAGCAACGGCAGCGGCAGGAACGGCTCATCGGCGCGGCGCGCGTGCCACACGAAGCTGACCGCGAGCGCGACGGCGCCGCCCACCATCGCCAGCACGGTCGGCGACAGCCAGGCATAGCGCGTGCCGCCCCAGGTCAGCACCAGCATGAAGACGACGGCCGAGGCCATCAGCAGCACGCCGCCGAGCCAGTCGACCTTGCGCTTGCGGTGGAACACCGGGATCTTCTTCATGTTCGGCAGCAACAGCGCGAGCGCCGCAACCGTGAGCGGCAGGTTGATCCAGAAAATCATCGACCAATGCAGGTGCTCGGCGAACACGCCGCCGATGACCGGGCCCAAAATGCCGCCGACCATCCAGACGCTGGAGAAATAGGCCTGGTACTGGCCGCGCTCGCGCGGGGACACGACGTCCGAGATCACGGTCTGAACGACGGGCATGATGCCGCCGCCGCCCAGGCCCTGCAGACCGCGCGCCAGGATCAGCATCGGCATGTTCGGCGCGATCGCGCACAGCACCGAGCCCGCCACGAACAGGCTGAGCGAGATGATGATCATGGCGCGGCGGCCGTAGATGTCGCTGAGCGTGCCGAACACCGGCGCGACCGCGGTCGAGGCGAGCAGATAGGCAGTGATGACCCAGGAGAGATTGGAGACGTCGTTGAACTGGCGCCCGATGGTCGGCAGCGCGGTCGCCACGATGGTCTGATCGAGCGCCGCCAGGAACATCGTCAGCATCAGGCTGATGACGATGGTGCGGACCTCGTCCTGCGACAGCGGCGCCGGCGGCGTGATGGACGGGGCGTCGTCGACGCTGATGACCTCGCTCGGCAGCCGGGACAGCTCCTCGGCGATGTCGTCGGGCAAAGTCTGGGTGTCGGCAGAATTGCCCTGCCGGTCGAACTTGTTCATTTCGCTCGGACGTCGTGTGGCGGCGCAACGCCGCGAAGGATTCGTTCTATGAAGCCCAATCTAGACAGCAAAGTTCTTCCCGGGCAGGCACCGCCGCGCATGGGTGCATCCCATCGCAGGGCCATCCCGAAGACGTGATCTGCGGCGCGAGGCGGCTCAGTCCTTTGGACGTCGCTTCAAGCGGGCCCGCCTCGGCAGCAGCGCCGGCCATTGCACGATGTGGTCCTCGAGCTCCTGGTCCGGGATCTCCTCCTCGCTGCCTTCGACCCGGCCACGAACGGAGACGCCGGCTTCATGCACGGTGTTGGGATCGCCTGATACCAGCGGATGCCACCAATAGAGGTCGCGCCCCTCGGCGACGAGCTTGTAGCCGCAGCTCGGCGGCAGCCAGTTCAGGGTGCGGACATTGGCTGGCGTCAGGCGGACACAATCCGGAACCTTGTCGGACCGATTCGGATAGTCTTTGCAGGCGCAGCTCGCACCATCGAGCAGCTTGCAGCCGACATGGGTGAAGTAGATCTGCCCGGTATCCTCGTCCTCGAGCTTGTTCAGGCAGCAGCGACCGCAGCCGTCGCACAGGCTTTCCCATTCGCCCGCCGACATCTCTTCCAACGTCTTGGTTTTCCAGAAGAATCCTTCTTGGCCTGAAGGTCGTTTGGGAGCTGCGGTCATGCGCCTCAACAAAGGTTCGAAAGAGTGACGGCCACGCCATCTAGGGCGTGCGGCCGCGATGGTGCAAGCAAGGCGCCTTCGAAGCCCGTAATGAACCGGGGTCAATTAGGCCTGTTGTTCAAAATCGCGAGCGTGACCATTGGTTTATGGGTCCCGCTCGGCTAGAAGGAACAGCAAGTCCCTCGGATGCTGGCCGGGCGCCTTGGGTTTGCCGCAACATTCCCCCAAGACGTCTCGACGCCGCCCCGGCGGGTGCTTGAACGCTTTTGAAGCGAGCCTCAAGGGTTCCAGGTGCGCCAGATCATACCATCGCATTGGAAGCAGAGGATCCGGAATTTCTTCCTGGATCTCGATGCGCGCATCGACTCCTCGCTGTTCTCCTCGGCCAAGGGCATCCGCGAGCTCTACGAGCGCTACTCGACCTTCATGGACCGGTTCTATGTCGGGCGCTGGAAGCGCTGGGTGTTCATCGAGCCGCTGTCGGAGGCGGCGACGCTGGGCCTCGGCGGCCTGGTCGTGATGCTCACCCTCGCCATCCCCGCCTTCCGCGAGACCGCCGACGAGGACTGGCTGAAGAAGTCCGATCTCGCGGTGAGCTTCCTCGACCGCTACGGCAATCCGATCGGCAGCCGCGGCATCAAGCACAACGATTCGATCCCGCTGGAAGATTTTCCGGACGTGTTGATCAAGGCGACGCTGGCGACCGAAGACCGCCGCTTCTACGAGCATTTCGGCATCGACATCGCCGGCACCGCGCGCGCGCTCGTCACCAACGCGCAGGCCGGCGGCGTCCGCCAGGGCGGCTCCTCGATCACCCAGCAACTTGCCAAGAACCTGTTCCTGAGCAACGAGCGTACCATCGAGCGCAAGGTCAACGAGGCGTTCCTCGCCATCTGGCTGGAATGGCGCCTGACCAAGAACGAGATCCTCAAGCTGTATCTGGACCGCGCCTATATGGGCGGCGGCACCTTCGGCGTCGACGGCGCGGCGCATTTCTACTTCAACAAGTCGGCACGCGACGTGACCTTGGCGGAAGCCGCGATGCTCGCCGGCCTGTTCAAGGCCCCGACCAAATACGCCCCCCACATCAACCTGCCCGCCGCCCGCGCCCGCGCCAACGTCGTGCTCGACAACCTCGTCGACGCCGGCTTCATGACCGAGGGCCAGGTGTTCGGCGCCCGCCGCAATCCGGCCTTCGCCGTCGACCGCCGCGACGAGGCATCGCCGAACTATTATCTCGACTACGCTTTCGAGGAGATGCGCAAGCTGGTCGACACCTTCCCGAAGTCCTACACCGAGCGCGTCTTCGTGGTCCGCACCGCGATCGACACCAACGTGCAGAAGGCGGCGGAAGACGCGGTCGAGAACCAGCTGCGCCAGTTCGGCCGCGACTATCACGCGACGCAGGCCGCGACCGTCGTCGCCGATCTCGACGGCGGCATCCGCGCCATGGTGGGCGGCCGCGACTACGGCGCCAGCCAGTTCAACCGCGCCACCGACGCCTATCGCCAGCCCGGCTCCTCGTTCAAGCCCTACGTCTACACCACCGCGCTGCTGAACGGTTACACGCCGAACTCGATCGTGGTCGACGGTCCCGTCTGCATCGGCAATTGGTGCCCGCAGAATTATGGCCATTCCTATTCCGGCTCGGTGACGCTGACGCAGGCGATCACGCGCTCGATCAACGTCGTGCCGGTGAAGCTGTCGATCGAGATCGGCCGGAAGAACGAGCCCAAGACCCAGAACCCCGCCAAGGTCGGCCGCGCCAAGATCGTCGAGGTCGCGCGCCGCTTCGGCCTCAAGGCGCCGCTGCCCGACACGCCGTCGCTGCCGATCGGCTCGGACGAAGTCACCGTGCTCGAGCACGCCGTGGCCTACGCCACGTTCCCGAACCGCGGCAAGGCGGTGACGCCGCATGCGGTGCTGGAGGTGCGCACCGGCGCCGGCGACCTCGTCTGGCGCTGGGACCGCGACGGGCCGAAGCCGCGGCAGGCAATCCCGGCTTCCGTCGCCGCCGACATGGCCGGCATGATGAGCCACGTCGTCAGCGAGGGCACCGCGCGCCGCGCCGCGCTCGACGGCATCCCGACCGCGGGCAAGACCGGCACGACCAACGCCTATCGCGACGCCTGGTTCGTCGGCTACACCGGCAACTTCACCTGCGCGGTCTGGTACGGCAACGACGATTACTCGCCGACCAACCGCATGACCGGCGGCTCGCTGCCGGCGCAGACCTGGCACGACATCATGCTGGCAGCGCATCAGGGCGTCGAGGTCCGGGAGATCCCCGGCATCGGCATGGGCCAGAAGCTGCCGCCGCAGCATGTCAGCAACGCGCAGGCCAACGCGGCGCCGAAGATCCTGGAGACCAAGCCGGGTCCGCCGCCGGTGCTGACCAAGCGCGGCGCCGACATCCTGGTGCGGGTCGAGAAGCTGCTGGACGACGCGGCCAGGACGGCCAGGAAATCGGCGGATGCCGACAGCAAACCATCCCCGGCGACGAGCGCGCTCGCGTTCCCGCAGAACTATGCGGAAGAGAAGGCCAACGCCTCGGCCCCGCGCAAGAACTGATCGAAACAAGTGCGGCTGATCCTGATCACATTGACGGCCCTTCTGCTCGCGACGGTGGTCGGCGTCGGCGCGACCTGGATGACGACGACGCGCGGCACCGACATCGGCGCGCTGACCATCGGCGCCTGGACCGCGCGGCCGCGCACCGGCACCGCCGACGTCGATCCCTATTCGCGCGCCACCATCGTCCGCAGCGGCGAGCTGCCGATCGGCACCGGCGACGGCGTCGCCTTCACCGCCACCACCGACGACAAGAAGAAGCCGCTCGACGGCCGCTGCGACGTGATCGTCTCCGGCGTGACGCCGCCGGCGCGGTTCTGGACGCTGACGCTGTACGACCGCAAGGGCCATCTCGTCGCCAACTCGCTGCAGCGCTACGGCTTCACCAGCCAGGAGATCGTGCGGTCCTCCGACGGCTCGTTCGAGATCCGCATCGCCTCGCGCTCGCGCGCCGGCAACTGGCTGCCGACCGGCGGCATCGAGCGCTACGCCCTGATGCTGCGCCTCTACGACACCCCGGTCGGCGTCGCCACGCGCACCCAGCGCGATGCGCCGATGCCCAGCATCAGCACGGCGGGCTGCTCATGATCCGCCTGCTGTTCACCATCGTTGCCGGCATCGTGCTGGGCCTCGTGGTCCACCTCGTCAGCGTGCTGGCGCTGCCGCGGATCGCGACGCAGGACGCCTATTCGCGGCTGACGCCGATGACGAAGGTGAACGGCGTCACCCAGCTTCCCCTCGCCGATCCCTCGACGTCGCCGATGCCGTTCATGGACCCGGCGTTCGCGCTGGCGATCTGCCGCTACGACCTCTCGGGCGGACCGATCAAGCTCACGGTGCCGGTGAGCCAGGCCTACACCTCGGTGTCGTTCTACACCCGCAACGAGATCGCCTATTACGCCATCAACGACCGCTCGGCGGGCCGCAAGGTGATCGAGCTCGACTTGATGACCGAGGCGCAGCACAGCGAGCTGCCCGAGGACGAGGAGGTCACCGCGGCCGACCGCCTCATCATCGATTCCCCGACCACCACCGGCCTGATCCTGATGAAGGCGCTCGCCGCCGAGCCCGGCCTGATGCCGCAGGCGCAGGCAACGCTGCAGGCCGCGACCTGCGCGCCGCAGACCGAGCCGCCGGCCAAGGCCGACACCAAGCGCGGCCGGCGCTGAGGGCGGCCGGTCCGGCACCCTCAAGAGGCCTCCATACTTCAGCGCTCCGTGATGATGATGGCTTCCTCCGGACAATTCGCCCGGGCGACATAGGCCTTGTCGATCAGTTCGGAAGCGGTGCAGACCGCCACGCTTTCCCGCGCATGCCCGAACTCGTCGAGCTGGAACAGCTCCGGCGCCAGGGCGCTGCAGCGGGCGTGACCCTGGCATTTCCCTGAATCGACCCGGACCGTGATCTCGATGGTCATGGCTTGATCTCCGTGGATGTCAGCAGGGATAGGGGCTGACATAGGCCGCAGCGAAACGGCGCTCGACTTGGTTCTTGATGTTGCCGAGTCCAATCCGCGCTTCTTCATCCATGCGATCGAGCTGGTCCTGGCTCGGCGCGGATGGCCGGTCGGGATTGGTGAGCTCCCGCGTATAGCGGGTCCATCCCTTTTCCTGGGCAAACGTGTAGCGGATCAGGATCGGACCGATGAAATCGGTATCGGCCCTGCACGTCCAGGCGCGCGGCCTCTCGCTCTCGATGACACTCCAATGCAGCTCGATCGTCCCCCGCCGGATCTGCCATTCCTCCCGGAAGGACTGGCCGAGCGCCAAAGGCTGATCGGGTCCTTCGATCTTGTGCGAGGCCGCCAGCCATTCGGGCCAGGAATGCGGATTGCAGACATAGTCGAAGACCGCTTCCGGCGGCGCGCCGATGAGAATGTCGTGCTTTCGAACGAAGAACATCCGGCCTCCAATCAATCAGTGCAATGAACGTCGATCAACGCGACCCAAGAACGAGCGGGAGCAACCGGGGGCCGCGCACAGCCCCTTCCGACCAGGTCATGGGTCGCGTCCGGTCCAGCGCGAACTCGGGAATTCGCTTCAGCCATTCCTCGAGCGCGATCCGCATTTCCATTCGCGCCAGGTTCGATCCGATGCAGCGGTGAATGCCGAGGCCGAAGGCCACGTGCGGGTTTTGCGTCCGGTCGATCCTGACCGAATCGGCATCCGCGAACTTCTCGGGGTCGCGATTGGCCGCGGGAAAGGACAGCATGACCATCTCGCCCTTCCGCATCGGACAGCCTCCGAGCTCGGTGTTGTCGACGACCTCGCGCGCCATCGTCACCGGTGCATAGGCCCGCAGGAATTCCTCGATGGCCGTGCCGATCAATTCGGGCCGTCGCACCAGCCGTTCGCGATCCTCCGCGTGGGTCGCGAGATGCCACAGAGATGACCCGATGGCACTCCAAGTCGTATCGATGCCGGCGATCAGGAGCAGGCGCAACGCGCCGAGGATCTGACGATCCGAGAACGGTCCATTGTCCGGATTGCGCGCATTGATCAGAAAACTGACGAGATCGTCGCCCGCCCGCTCGCGCCGTCGTGCAATCTGCCCGGCGAAATAATCCGAGATCTCCTGCTCGGCCCGTTTCAGCGCGGACTGGTTGGTCACTCCTTCCTGCAAGGCCATCGCAATCCAGGAACGGAATTGATCACCGTCTTCCGCCGGTATCCCCAGCATATGAGCGATGATCCGAACCGGGATGTGCTGCGCATAATCGACAGCGCCATCGCAGGAAGATTGCGAGATGATACGGTCGATCAGTTCGTTGCAGACACGTCGCGTCTGGGGTTCGAGCTTGGCCACGGCCTGCGGCGTGAACGGCGGGATCAGCACCATGCGCATCGGGCGGTGCTCGGGAGGGTCCGACGTGATCGGCGGCGAGTTGACGCGGTATTCACCCTCCCGAACCACGACACGGCGGGAAGAGAAGCGGTCGGGATCATAGGCGACGTCGCGGATGTCGGCGTATCGCGTCGGGAAGTAGACCCCGTTGTAGCGGTCGGTATGCGCAATTGGACACCGATCGCGCAAATTCTGCCAGATCGGATATGGATTGCCGATCCAGGCTGGATCGAGATGGTCCCAGTCAGACGCCCAGTCGGTCACGGGAGATCGCGCCATGCCTTGTCCGCCTCTGCCTTCCCTACATTTGGCCATAGCGTCGGCCTGTTGTTACTGATATATGAGCTGATATATGAGACCTCGTCAACCGAAATCGCGCCGCCCGTCAGCCAAGGCCTCCACCACGAGCGAAATCGCCAGCCTGACGGAGCGGGCCTACGCGCAGCTCGAACAGATGATCGCCACTCTCGAGCTGCGGCCCGGCGCTTATGTCTCGGAGGCTGAATTATGCGAACGGCTCGGGATCGGCCGCACGCCGGTTCGCGAGGCGATGCAACGTCTGGCACGCGATCATTTGCTGCAGATCATGCCGCGCAAGGGATGCGTCGTCTCGGACTGCCGCTTCGGAGACGAGCTCAACGTCATCGAGGCGCGCAGGCCGCTCGAACTGGTGGTCGCACGCGGGGCTGCGATGCGCGCGACGCCGGAGCAGCGCCAACAATTCACTGAACTCGCCGCGGGCATGGTGGCGGCGCTGGAGCAAGACGATTTCGACGCGTTCGCGCGACTCGACGCAGACTTCAATCAGCTCTGCCTCGTGGCGTGCCGCAACGCGACGGTGGCATCCATGATGCGCCTGATCGGGACCCAGAACCGGCGGTTCTGGTTCATGCATCACGGCCGGACACTGCCACGCGAAGGCGTCGAGTGTCATATCGAGATCGCTCGCGCCATCGCAAGCGGCGATGCCGACTTGGCGGCGGACGCGGCTGAACGATTGCTTGCCTATGTGGAGGGCCTGGCGCGACGATCCCCGATTCCAGGCTAGGCGGCCTTCCCTTGCTTCTCAATGGCTGACGTCGCTGCTCAGCCCGGCTTGCGCCGCGCCCACAGCAGCGCCACTGGCCCCAGCGCGATGCCGGCCGCGAGCACGATGAACATTAGCAGCCAGCCGCTCGCACTCTGCGGGCCGCCGGCCACGTCGAGTGCGACGCCGGTTCCCCAGGCGCCGAGCGCCGACAGACCGAAGCCGACCGTCGAATGCAGGGCCAGGGTCGCGCCGCGATGCTCGGAGACGGCCGCCGCGGACATGCCGGCGGTGAGCGCGCCTGAATCAGCAGGCACCGTCACGCCGTAGATCATCAGCAGCAGCGCGAGCACCCAGGCCGGGGCGCTCGCGTTGAAGCCGATCACCAGCGCGACGCAGGCCGAGGCGATCATCACGACCGTGATGGCGCGATGCCGTCCGAATTTCAGGGCGGCCTCGTTGCCGAGGATGCTGGCGGGCATCGAGATCACGGCGAAGCAGAAGCTCATCAGCACCGGCGTCATCCAGGACGGCTCGCCCTGATGCGCAACGACGAAGGTCCAGAACCCGACCAGCCAGGTGCGAATGCCGTAGAGCTCGAAGCAGTGGGCGCCGTAGCCGAGGATGTAGCCGAGCGCCTCGCGATTGGCGAGGACGGGTGCAAAGTTGAGAAGACGCCCAGACTTCGGCGCTGGCCGCCGTCCCTCGATCAGCAGGCACGCGATCACCATCGCGATGGGGCCGACGCCGGTGACATAGAACGCGCTCCGCCAGCCCCAGCGGTCGGCGAGGAGCTGCGCAACCAGGAACGACAGGCCGACGCCGACCGAGAAGCTCGACGTGTACAGCGTCACCGCCCGCGAGGTGTCGCCGGCGGGCAACCGGTCGGTCAGCGCCTTCAGGCCCGGCATATAGGCGCCGGCAAAGCCCAATCCTGCGAGCGACCAGATGATGGTGCCCGACCAGAATCCCTCGGCAAAGATGCCGAAGGCGATGGTCGCAAGCCCGCTGACGATGGAGCCGCACAGCAGCACGATCCGCGCGTCGATGCGATCGGTCAGCGTCGTCAGCACCGGGACGGCCAGCATGTAGCCGAACGCATAGCCGCTCGCCATCAACCCGCCGTCGGCGGCGGACAGCCCCCATGCCGGCATCAGATGCTGCGCCAGATTCGCCGACAGCGTCACGTGCGGCAGCAGATTGCCGAGCTGCCCGACGCACATCGCCGCAATCAACGGTCCCCCGCTCAGGCTCCGAATGCTCTCCTCCCGTCTGGTGGGATCCGCATCATGAACAGCCACAGCCGGTGCGGCCTGCCTTCTTGGCGTTTTCGTCGGCGGCGCAGCAGGCTGAGCTCTCCTCCTTTGCCGGACCGCCACAGCATCCCGCATCCGCCGCCTCGACACCACCGCGCGTGCAGACGCCGGTCTCCGGCAGCACGAGCTCGACCCGAGCGGCAGCCTTCTTGTCGCCGGCAATGTCGGCCGCGATGGAGCGCACCTGCTCGTATCCGGTCATCATCAGGAAGGTCGGTGCACGGCCGTAGGACTTCATGCCGGCGAGATAGAAGCCCGGCTCGTCATGCGCGAGCTCGCGCGCGCCGTGCGGACGGACCGTGCCGCAGCTGTGCTCGTTGGGATCGATCAGCGGCGCGAGCGCGACAGGCGCCTCGATGGCCGGATCGAGCCGCAGCCGCAGCTCGGACAGGAACGACAGATCGGGGCGAAAGCCGGTGGAGACGACGAGCTCGTCCGCCACCACACTGCGCGCACCGCAGCCGCTGCCGGCCGAGATCCTGAGGCGGCCTTCGGACTCCGAAAGGTGCGTGACGCCGAATTCGCTCTCCACCCTGATCTTGCCGGCGGTCACGAGCGCGGCAAAGGCGGAGCCCAGTTCGCCGCGCGCGGCAAGCTTGTCGTTGCCGCCGCCGCCGAAGGACTTGGCGGGATCGGCGCCGCGCAACAGCCAGATCGCCTGCGTGCCCGGTACCTCGCCCGCGAGCTGCGCGAGATCGATCAGCGTACCGACCGCGGAATGGCCGGCACCGAGCACGGCGACAATCTTGCCGGCATATCTGGCGCGCTCCGTGCCCCGCACATCCGGCATGCCATAGGCGATGCGGTCGGCGCGCTCGCGCTCGCCGATCGCGGGCAAACCGTTGCTGCCGGCGGGATTGGGAGAGAACCACGTGCCCGAGACGTCGATGACGGCATCGGCATGCAGCATCTCGGGACCCCTGCCGTTCTGATAACGGATCTCGAACGGCGCCCGCTCCCTGCCCTTCGTCTTCGCCTTGTCGAAGCCGGCGCGGCTGATCGCCGTGACCCGGCTCGAGGTCCGGATCGTCTCGCGCAGCTTCGTGCGCGTCGCGAGCGGCGTCAGATAGCGGTCGATCAGCTCGCCACCGGTCGGATAGGATTGCGGGTCCGGCGAATTCCATCCCGTCGGCGCGAGCAGGCGCGCCGCCGCCTTGTCGACATTGTATTCCCATGGCGAGAACAGCTGGACATGCTGCCACTGGCGGATCGCGTGCGCGGCTTCAGGCCCGGCCTCGAGCACGATCGGCGACATGCCGCGCTCGAGCACATGAGCGGCGGCTGCGAGGCCGACCGGCCCTGCCCCGATGATGGCGACGGTCTTGACGTTCATTTTGGCGTTCATTCCCGCTTCTCCCATATTTCTAGAATCATCGAACAAGATCGCAAAAGGATCACGCCGCCGTTTGCGCTGCCTTGCAGCCGGCTTCGTCGGCGCAGCATTCCGCCGCCAGGAAGGCGAGGAGGCCGCGCATCGCGTCAAAGTTCGCGTGGCAGATCAGCGTGGTCGATTCCCTGACCTGGCTGACGAGCCCGACCGCTACGAGGGCCTTGATGTGATGCGACAGCGTCGATGCCGGAATCTTCAGCTTCTCCTGCAGGCGGCCGACGGGCATGCCGGCGTGCCCGGCCCGGACCAGGGCCCGGTAGATCTGGAGCCGGGTTTGATTGCCCAGGGCCTCCAGACGTGCTGCTGCGTCGGCGATCTTCATGACGTTCATGCTGCACTCGTTCGCACGCGCTGTCAAACCATATTTCTAGAATATTCGAATTATGATTGCGGCGACGGACGAGATTCAGATTGACTCGGCCTCATAATTCCATAAATCTGGATATATGGAAAACGAAGAAGCCGTCCTCGCCCTCGCCGCACTGGCTCAGCCGACCCGCCTGGAGGCATTCCGGACGCTGGTGAGACATGAGCCCGACGGCCTTGCCGCCGGCGATCTCGCCCGCCTGCTCGAGGTTCCGCAGAATACGCTGTCCGCGCATCTGGCGATCCTGAGCCGGGCGCGCCTCGTCTCCTCCGAGCGGCACAGCCGCTCGATCGTCTACCGCGCCAATCTCGGCGAATTCCGCGACATCGCGGTGTTCCTGTTGCGCGATTGCTGCGGCGGACGTCCCGAGGTCTGCAATCCCGTCGTCGAAACTCTGCAATCCTGCTGCTCGCCGAAACGGAAGGAGCGAAGCCGTGCCTGACCCGATCTACAACGTCCTGTTTCTATGCACCGGCAATTCGGCGCGATCCATCCTGGCCGAGTCGATCCTCCGCAAGGACGGCGCCGGCCGCTTTCGGGCCTTCTCCGCCGGAAGCACGCCAAAGGGCGCGGTGCATCCGCTGGCGCTGCGCACGCTCGAGACCCTGGAGTACCCGACCGACGGCATGCGCTCGAAAAGCTGGCTCGAGTTCGCCGCGCCCGATGCGCCGGTGATGGATTTCGTCTTCACCGTTTGCGACAACGCCGCCGGCGAGTCCTGTCCGATCTGGCCAGGCCAGCCGATGACAGCGCACTGGGGCATCGAGGACCCTGCCGCCGCCGAAGGCACGGATCTGGAGAAGCAGGCTGCGTTCGTCACCGCGTTCCGCTATCTGAAGAACCGGATTGATACGTTCGTGAGCCTTCCGCTGCGGAGCATTGACAAGCTCTCGCTCGGCACCAGGCTGCGCGAGATCGGCCGCTCCGACGGCGCGACGTCCAACAGAGGCGACGTGGCGTGACGATGGGCATCTTCGAACGCTACCTCACGCTGTGGGTCGCGCTTTGCATCGTCGTCGGCGTCGCGCTGGGGCACGTCATGCCCGGTTTCTTCGGCACGGTCGCGGCCGCCGAGGTCGCCAAGGTCAACCTGCCGGTCGCGGTCCTGATCTGGCTCATGATCGTGCCGATGCTGCTGAAGATCGACTTCGGCTCGCTGGGCGAGGTGCGGAAACATTGGCGCGGCGTCGGCGTCACCCTCTTCATCAATTGGGCGGTGAAGCCGTTCTCGATGGCGCTGCTCGGCTCCTTCTTCATCGGCCATCTCTTCGCGCCGCTGCTGCCGGCCGGCCAGATTTCGTCCTACATCGCCGGCCTGATTCTGCTGGCGGCCGCGCCCTGCACCGCGATGGTGTTCGTGTGGTCGAACCTGTGCGAGGGCGAGCCTCACTACACGCTGAGCCAGGTCGCCCTGAACGACGTGATCATGGTGTTCCTGTTCGCGCCGCTGGTGGGACTGCTGCTGGGTGTCGCCTCGATCAGCGTGCCCTGGGGCACGCTGCTGCTCTCCGTCCTGCTCTACATCGTGGTTCCCGTGATCGTCGCACAGCTGTGGCGCAAGGTGCTGCTGCGAAGCGGCACTGCCGGCTTCGACCGCGTCATGCGCACGCTGCAGCCTCTGTCGCTGGTCGCGCTGCTCGCCACATTGGTGCTGCTGTTCGGCTTCCAGGGCGAGCAGATCGTCAGCCAGCCGCTCGTCATTGCCATCCTCGCCGTGCCGATCCTGGTCCAGGTCTATCTCAATGCGGGCCTGGCGTATTGGCTGAGCCGGCGGTTTGGCGTGGCCTGGTGTGTCGCAGCTCCAGCCGCCCTCATCGGCGCGAGCAATTTCTTCGAGCTGGCGGTCGCCGCCGCGATCAGCCTGTTCGGCCTGGATTCCGGCGCTGCGCTGGCGACCGTGGTCGGCGTGCTGGTCGAGGTGCCCGTGATGCTGTCCGTCGTCCGCATCGTCAAGGCGACGCGGGGCTGGTATGAAGCGGGCGCCGCCAGCGCTGCCACGGCTTTGGAAGCCCGCCAGTAAGGCGTCAGCCCGACGCATTCTCCAGAACGAATCCCAGGTCAGCGCGTGATGGCAGCAGCTGTCACGCGACAGTAGGACGCAAGCGCAAATCGATTGCGCCGTTGATGCCGCAAATCGCGAGAGCTATCGATCGGCAAAGCCAATATTCGATCGGGAGAAACGCATGAGCACCATCACCGGCGGCTGTCACTGTGGCGCAATCCGTTATGAGGTCGAGGGCGACGCGATCGTGCACGCGCTGTGCCACTGCCGCGATTGCCGGCTCCACGCCGGCGCTCCGGTGGTCGGCTGGACGATGTATCCGGAGAACGCCGTCAAGGTGACCAAGGGCGAGCCCAGGATCTACAGCTCGTCGGAACACGGTCGGCGGCATTTTTGCGGCAATTGCGGCACCGGCCTGTTCTACTTCAATGCCAGCCTGTTGCCCGGAATGATCGACATCCAGAGCGCGACCTACGACGATCCCGAGGCTGTGCCGCCGTCCATGCAGATCCAGGTCGCCGAACGCCTGCGCTGGATGGAGCACGCGCACGAACTGCCGACGTTCGAGCGCTATCCGCCGCAGCCATAGCGGAGGATGACACCGGCTCCTTCGGCGTCATCCAGGGGCAGGTATGACTCGTGGCGGCGCCTGCGCGCACGCCTCGTCGTTCGAGACGGCGCTGACGCGCCTCCTCAGCATGAGGCTCAACGGCGTCAGTGCCCGTTGAAGCTGCCGCCGCACAGCTCGCCATATCCAGCTCAACCGATCACCTGCGAGCCGACAAAGCGCATGAATGGCCTTTGACCATCGGCACCGAACAGCACGACCGTGTAGGGCTCCGGCTTGCCGCCTTCCATCCCGGGCGATCCGACCGGCATGCCCGGCACAGCGAGCCCTTTCGCAATGGGGCGCTCCGAGAGGAGGCGCCGCACGGCTGCGGCCGGCACATGGCCCTCGATGAGATAACCTGCGACCTCCGCCGTGTGACACGCGGCCAGGTCCGAGGGGATGCCGAGACGATTCCGAACTACGTCGAGATCGGCGGTCTCCTCCACTTGGACGACAAATCCTGCGTCCCGGAGGTGCTGCACCCAGCCCGCGCAACAGCCGCAGCTCGGATCCCTATGCACCGTGATGGTGGCGTCTTGGGCCTGCGCCGCAACGGCAGGCCTGACCAGCACTGCCGCCACTGCCGCCACTGCCGCCGCCATCAGCCCTGCAAGTGACCGACGGGTCATCACATGTCCGCGTTCCCTCATCTTCGGATTCCTTTCTTCATCGCTGGATCTCGAGGCCGGAGCGTCTCAGGCATCAACGGGGGCTCGCCTCGCCCTCGTACATAAACGTCATGGGCTTCAGCCCGTTCATATAGCCGGTGCGCATCTCGTCGATGCGAAAGCCGTTGCGAGTCAAGATGTCAGCGATGTCCCGGTTGAGATGACAACCGCCCGAGATGCGCGTCCATGCGGGGGTCAGGCGATCTTGCCACCAGCGCACGTTCGGTTCGGGCGCGCGGCCATGCTCGACGAAGATCAGCTTCCCGCCCGGTTTCAGCACACGGCGGGCCTCCGTCATCGCGCGATCGACGTCCGGAATGCTGCACATGGTCCAGGTCGTCAGGACCGTGTCGATGCTGCGGTTCTCGGTCGGCATAGCCTCGGCCGAAGCTTCGACGAGATCGACCGGAGTCTCCAGATGCGGCGCGTGTCGCGCCATCTCGAGAAGCCTTGGAGCGGGCTCGAGACCCACAAGCTGCGTCACCGTAGCTCCGTAGAACGGCAGGTTGCGGCCGGACCCGACGCCGATCTCGAGGACCCGGCCCTGGGCCGCGCGGGCCGCGCGTTGCCGGTAGGGCGCAAGTTTCTTGTTCCGCATCGCAAGGTCGCAAAGCCGCGGCAGAATGACGTCGTTGTAGAAGCCCATGCGCGCATCTCCTGGCATCGCCGTTTCCAATATTAGCGCGGTGACGGCCAATGCGGCGATCAATTCCATCGCCCCGCCATTCCTGACAGCGGTTCGACATGACTGACCTCATTCGGCAGACTGCAGCACCCGCAATCCCGGACTGATCGGCTTTGTCATTTCGGTCGGTTGTCCCTGGGCCTCGGGCGGCAGGTGGAAGCCCTTGACCAGGCCGAAGATCGCGGGGATCACGATCAGCGTCAGCAGGGTCGATGAGATCATCCCGCCGATCATCGGCAGCGCGATGCGCTGCATGATCTCCGATCCGGCTCCAGTGCTCCACATGATCGGCAGCAGGCCCGCCATGATGGCGACCACGGTCATCATCTTGGGCCGGACGCGCTCGACCGCGCCCACCATGATGGCGTCGTGGAGATCGGCCCGGGTGAAGACCCTGCCCTCGGCGTCGCGCCTCCCCTTCGTCTCGGCCAGGGCGTGATCGAGGTAGATCAGCATCACGACGCCGGTCTCGGCGGCAACGCCCGCGAGCGCGATGAAGCCCACGGCGACCGCGACCGACAGGTTGAAGCCGAACCACCACATCATCCAGATGCCGCCAACCAGCGCGAACGGCAACGACAGCATCACGATCAGGGTCTCGGTCAACGCCTTGAAGTTCAGGTACAGCAACAGGAAGATGATCGTCAGCGTCACCGGCACGACGATCTTGAGGCGCGCCGCCGCGCGCTGGAGATATTCGTACTGGCCGCTCCAGACCACATAAGTGCCGGCGGGAAACTGGATGCTCTCCGTCACCGCGCGTTGCGCGTCCGCGACGTAGCTGCCGATGTCGCGATCGCGGATGTCGACGTAGATGTAGGTCGCGAGCTGGCCGTTCTCGGTCCGGATCGAGGTCGGCCCGCGCGCCGGCTCGACCTTGGCGACCTCGCCGAGCGGCACGGCGCCGCCTGCCGGCATCGGCACCAGGATGTCGCTGGCGATGGCCTTGGGATTGTCGCGCAGGTCGCGCGGATAGCGCATGTTCACGGTGAAGCGCTGGCGGCCCTCCACGGTGGTCGTCACTGTCTGGCCGCCGAGCGCGGCGGCGATGGTGTCCTGCACGTCCTGGATCAGGATGCCGTAGCGGGCGAGCGCCTCGCGGTCGGGGACGATCTCGAGATAATAGCCGCCGATGCCGCGCTCGGCATAGGCCGAGGACGTGCCCGGCACGGTCTTGATCACCCGCTCGACCTGCCGCGCCAGCCGGTCGATCTCGACGAGATCGGTGCCCATGACCTTGACGCCGACGGGCGTGCGGATGCCGGTCGACAGCATGTCGATGCGGGCCTTGATCGGCATGGTCCAGGCGTTGGAGACGCCCGGGAATTGCAGCGCCTTGTCCATCTCCGCGATCAGGCTGTCGATGGTGACGCCAGGGCGCCATTGCTCCCTAGGCTTTAGGTTGACGATGGTCTCGAACATCTCGGTCGGCGCCGGATCGGTCGCGGTCGCCGCCCGCCCCGCCTTGCCGTAGACGGAGGCGACCTCGGGGAACGACTTGATGATGCGATCCTGGATCTGCATCAGCTCGGCCGCCTTGGTGACGGAGATGCCGGGCAGCGTCGTCGGCATGTAGAGCAGCGTGCCCTCGTTCAGCGTCGGCATGAACTCGGTGCCGAGCCGGCCTGCCGGCCAGATCGTGACGGCCAGCACGACGAGCGAGGCCAGGATCACCAGCGTCCTGGCGCGGAGCACGCCCTTGATCACGGGCCGATAGATCCAGATCAGGAAGCGGTTGATGAAATTCCGGCTCTCCGGCACGATCCGGCCGCGGACGAAGATCACCATCAGCGCCGGCACCAGGGTGACGGACAGGAGGGCCGCAGCCGCCATCGCGAACGTCTTGGTGAAGGCGAGCGGGCTGAACAGCCGCCCCTCCTGCGATTCCAGCGTGAAGATCGGCATGAACGACACGGTGATGATCAGCAGGCTGAAGAACAGCGCGGGCCCGACCTCGGACGCGGCCTCGATCAGGATCTGCACGCGAGACTGATCGGGCCTGGCGCGTTCGAGATGCTTGTGGGCGTTCTCGATCATGACGATCGCGGCATCCACCATGGCACCGATCGCGATCGCGATGCCGCCGAGGCTCATGATGTTCGAGCCGAGGCCGAGCAGCTTCATGGCGCCGAACGCCATCAGCACGCCGACCGGCAGCATCACGATCGCGACCAGCGCGCTGCGGACGTGCAGCAGGAACACGATGCAGACCAGCGCGACGACGATGCTCTCCTCGAACAGGGTGTCCTTGAGCGTGTCGATGGCCGCGTAGATCAGGCCGGAGCGATCGTAGACCGGGACGATCTCGACCGATTTCGGCAGGCTGCTCGCGATCTCCTTGAAGCGCCTCTTGACGTTCTCGATGACGTCGAGGGCGTTGACGCCGAAGCGCTGCAGCACGATGCCGCTTGCGACCTCGCCCTCGCCGTTCAGCTCGGTGATGCCCCTGCGCTCGTCCGGTCCGAGCTCGACATTGGCGACGTCGCGGAGCAGCACCGGCGTGCCGTTGCTCGTCTTCAGCACGATGTTGCCGAGATCGTTGATGCTCTTGATGTAGCCCTTGCCGCGGATGACGTATTCGAACTCGGCGAGCTCGACGGTGCGGCCGCCGACATCGGCGTTGCTGGCGCGGATGGCTTCACGGACCTTCTGCATGCTGATGCCGCGATCGCGCATCCGCTGCGGATCGAGCACCACGTTGTACTGCTTGACGAAGCCGCCGATGCTGGCAACCTCGGCGACGCCTTCGGCCTTGGCCAGCGCGAACTTCAGATTCCAATCCTGGATCGTGCGGGTGTCCGCCAGGTTCAATTCCTTCGACAGCACCGCATATTGGTAGACCCAGCCGACGCCAGTCGCATCGGGACCGATGGTCGGGCTGACGCCGGCGGGCAGCCGCGACGCAGCGCCGTTCAGGAGTTCGAGGACGCGCGAGCGCGCCCAGTAGATGTCGGTGCCGTCCTCGAAGATCACGTAGACGAACGAGGCGCCGAAGAACGAGAAGCCGCGCACGACCTTCGATTTCGGCACGGTCAGCATCGCCGTGGTCAAGGGATAGGTGACCTGGTCCTCGATCACCTGCGGCGCCTGGCCGGGATATTCGGTGTAGACGATGACCTGGGTGTCCGAGAGGTCCGGGATCGCATCCAGCGGCAGATGGATCAGCGCATAGAGACCGGCGGCAGCGGCAAAGCCGGTGCCGAACAGCACCAGCAGCAGATTGCGCGCCGACCAGGCGATGATGCGAGCGATCATTTGTGCTCTCCCGTCGCATGGCCGGGCTCGGGAGCCTGAGGCGCTGCTTCCGCAAAGCCCTTGAGCGCGGCCTTCAGGTTGCTTTCCGCATCGATCAGGAAGTTGGCGGATGTGACCACCGCCTCGCCCTCGCCGAGTCCATCCCGCACCTCGATGTAGCCGCCGCCGCGCCGGCCGAGCTTCACCTCGCGCGGCTCGAAGCGCCCCTCGCCCTTGTCGACGAGGACGGCCTGGCGCGTGCCGGTGTCGAGCACCGAGCTGTCCTGGATCGCCAGCACGGGTGCGCCATTGGCCGTGTCGATGTCGGCATCGACGTACATGTCGGGCAGCAGCGCCGCATCCGGATTGGCGAGCTCGATCCGGACGCGAACCGTCCTGGTGTCGCGGTTCACCTGCGGATAGACGACTGCGATCCTGCCGCTGAAGACGCGGCCGGGAAAGCTGCGCGCGCGCACCGTCACGCCCTGCCCAACCGCCACATTGCCCAGATCGCGCTCGGCGACGTCGACCAGGGCCCAGACCTGCGAGATGTCCGCGATCCGGAACAGCACGTCGCCAGGATTGGCGCGCATGCCTTCGATCGCGCTGCGCTCGAGCACGATGCCGTCGCGCGGCGCCGACCAATGGACGGTGACGGGCGCGACGCGCGTCTTTTCCATCTCGGCGATGACAGGCTCGGGCACGTCGAGATTGACCAGCCGCTGCCGCGAGCCGCGCCCGTACATCTCGACGCCGCCCACCGTCTTCGAGGTGATGGTGGAGAGATATTCCGCCGCGGCGGAGGCAACCGCCGAACTGTAGATTTCCATCAGAGGCTGGCCCGCCTTCACGCGCGTGCCGGTGGTGACGTCGGCGACCTTCTGCACGAAGCTCTCGGCGCGCATCGCGATCACCGAGACGCGGCGCTCGTCGAGCTGGATCGTGCCGGGCGCCTTGACCGCGACGCGGATGGCGCGCCGTTCGACGGGCTCGGATTTCACGCCGGTGCGCTGGATCTTGCCCGGCGAGAGCTTCACCGTGCCGTCGTCGATCTCGTCGCCTTCGTAGACGGGGATGTAGTTCATCCCCATCGGATCCTTCTTCGGCACCGGCGAGGTGTCTGGCAGGCCCATGGGATTGCGGTAGTAGAGGATTTTTCGCGTTGATTCCGCCTGCGCCGGCTTCGGGGCCGCCGCGGCAGCCTGATCGTCGTCGTAGACCGGCAGATAGTCGCGGCCGCGGTCGTCCTTCCTCGGAGCGGCGGACCAGAGCGGCGCGCCACTCGGGTCGCGGTAATAGAGCGGAGACCGGTTCGCCTCGGCCGCAGCCGGGGTCGCCTCGGCATGAACGGACCAGTTCCCCTCGTGCAAGAACCAGGTCGCGCCGAGGGCGAGGCCGCCGCTGAGCGCGAGAACCGTCAGGAGACGCAGCGTCTTCATGGTGTGTCATCGCGCGCCGGGCGCGCGTCCATCTGAATGGGACAGGGAAGTCCGGACGCCGCGGACGGCGTCCGCGCGCTCACTTGGTCGCCGTGACGATCACCTTGCCGGTGACGGTCTCGGGCTCGCCCTGCACCTTGGCGGACAGCGTGACCTGGTAACGGCCCGCCATCGGCAGGTCGGTCTTGAAGGCGTAGACGCCCGGCTCCTTCGAGGGCAGCGGCGCGACATCGGAGACCATCTCCGCCATCCCGTCCGGGGCCATGTCGACACGGGTCTTGAAGATGACGGCATCCGCCACGGGCTTGCCGGTCTGCTTGTTGGTCAGGCGAACCGAGAGCGTGACGTCGTCGCCCTTCTTCATCTGCGCGTTGACGGGCTCGAAGGCATAGTCGCCGGCGCCCGCCATGGCGGCGGAAGCGGCGAGCGAAAGGGTGGCGGCGAGAGCCGCTGTGCTGAACTTCGAAAGCATTGTCCTGTCCTCATGATCTGATCATTCGCCGTGGCGCATAGCGCGCACGTCAGTCGTCGACGCGCGCAGGCAATGCCGCTCGCGTCTCTGGGCTTGGCGAGATCAGATTCGAGGAGGCCGGAAGGGAGGACTGCCGCCGCGGACGGAGACGACCTGATCCTCAGGGATGGCGATCGTGCTCGCCGCCACGGCGAAATGCGCGAAGGCAACCGGCCTGACGTCATCGAGCGCAACAAGCCCGCCGACGCAGCAGAAGCCCATCCCGCATTTGTAGTCGACGGTCTGGGCCGGCGTTCCCTTCATGTCGGGGCAGCAATCGTCCATCGCCATCTCGGCGTCGCCGCCCATCGGCATGGCCATCTGCATGTCCGACGACGTGGCATGGCCGGATGCGGACACGCCAGCCGGCAGCATCGCCAGGGATATGGCGATCGCGAATGCCAGGATGGTACGAACGAACCGCATCGATGATCGACTTGCCTTTCGGGGGCTGCAACGCCTCTTTTCTAACATAACCCGGAGCCGGCGGCGCTCGTTGATCCGGATCAAGCATTCGTGAGCAGGGTCTTTACGGCGGTCGACAAATTGGCCCGGTTTAAAGGCCGGGCTATCCCAGCAGGCCCTTCAAGCCGGCATAGATGGAGCCGACACCGGTCGCGGCGACGCCCGCCAGCGGGCCGACGGTCTGCATCAGGTCCTGGATCAGGCGGGCGCGGCGGCGCAGTTGCTCTTCGCCGACGTGCTGCCCGAGCAGGCGCGCCACGCGGAAGGCGAACGCGTTCGGCTTGCCGCCCTGGGTCAGCACGCGCGGCAGCACCTGGAAGATCACGACGCTGAGGATGTTTCCGGAGACGAAGGCCAGCAGGATGCTCGCGCCATACTCGAACACTTCGCGCCATTCGATCCAGGCTTCCGGCAGGATCGGAACGTGGTCGTGAATTCCCGTGACCGTCAGCATCGACAGGACGCTGACGGCTGCCGCCAGGAACGCCAGTACCAGGGCCGTCAAGGTCGAAACCCGGTGCAGCGGGTAGGCCACGAATCCGAACAGCAACGGTATGACGATCGAGGCGATCCGAAGCGGGATCGGCGACACGTTGAAGGTGATGGTCACGAGCACGTGCGCGATCACCAGAAGAAGGGACGGTATCGCGACGTAGAGAACCGCATGCGTCGTGAAATAGCGCAGCGGGTTCTTGTACCGTTCGAGCCGGACATTGACCCGGTCGAGATCGCGCCTGAGCTTATCGAGCTCGGCGACGATGTCGTCGATCTCGAGTAGCATCGGCCGCACGATGCGCAGGTCCCGCGAGCAATGCTTGCAGGCGATGGCCTCGTCCTTGATCGTCTCGGCGCAAAACGGACACTCCATCGCTAGCGCGAATGCCTCCGCCTCACGAAGGCCTCGGCCTCGTCTCTGGCCCGTTTCAGCTCGTCGCGCAGCTCCTGGCGCTTGCGCAGGAGATCGTCACGCTCCGCCATCAGCGTCGCGGGAACGGCGATGTCGCGCCCGCAGTCGCCGCAGACCAGAGCACCCTCCGCAGTTTCGGCGCAGCAATAAGGGCAGCTCACTTGGGTGCGACCTTCAGCGTGAAGACGGTCGTGCCCGACCGGCCGTCGCTGTCCTTGATGTCGACACGCACGGCGTATTCGCCGGGGGGCAGCTCCGCGTCCTGGATGTTGATGCCGTCCGCCTTCACGAACGGCTTGACCCGCGGGGTGAGGTCCACGTTCGGCGTCCGGAGGAAGATCATCTTGACCGACTCCGGATCGATCTTTGCCCCGCCGAACGACTCGAACTTCAACACCAGCGGCATCGGTGAGCTGACGGCAGCGCCGGGCGAGATGAATTCGACCTTCGGACCGCGCAGGATGCCACGACGGTCGGCTGCGACCGCTCCCTTCGGCGGCGGCAGCTTGGCTTCCTCCTCCGTGATCAATTGCGTGGCGCGCGCAGGTGCCGAAAGCAACAAAGCTGCTGCCATTACCCCCAACAAGACATTCCGCTTCATGGTCCGTTCACCCCTTCCCTCACCTTGTCATCACCGCACGCCGCCATCGCCGATGATCGTGTACGGCGCCCAGAACAGCGGATGCGCATAGGCAAACTCGGTCTTGCCCTCGCTGTCGAGATAGCCGGGGCCATCGACGAGGGCCATCGCCGCCTGGCGCAGCGCCTCGCTGCGCGACAGTTTCGGATCGTCGGCCTGCCGCTTGAACAGATCCGTCACCAATTGCCGCGCCGATTGCGAATGCACCGACCAGTTCGTCACCAGCAGCGCACGCGTTCCGGCGTAGAAGAACGCGCGCCCGAGTCCGGATGCCGCCTCGGCCCCTGCGCCGGCGCCCGCGCCGGTGTTGCAGGCCGACAGGATCACCCAATCCGCATCGAGCTTGAGGCCGAGAATCTCCTCCATGGTCAGAAGACCGTCGCCGCTCTCCCCCGTCACAGCCGGCGACGAGAGAGCGAGCGCCGGCTGCGTCAGACCGTTCAGCTCGCCGGGGACGAGGCCGTGGGTGGCGAAGGCCAGGATCCTGAAGCCGGACAGATTCATGGTCTTCACCGTGCTCTCGGTAGCGTCCTTGCCGAGGAACAGCACCTTCGACGGATCGGCCTGCAGCGCCAGCGCAATCGATTTCAGCTCGTCCGCGGTATCTGGAAGCCGGGGCAGCAGACCGAGCTCGGCGCTGTCGACGCCGTCCAGCTTCGGACTGTTACGCCGCTTCAGCGGGCCCCCGCGCGTGACATTGCTTCCGGCGTCGGCGACCTGAATCTTCTCCCCGCCGCCGTCCGCCTCGGCCTGCTGTTCACCGTTGAAATAGGGATCGCCGAAGGCGACGAGGTCGCCGCGGCCGGGCTTGCCCGGCGGCAATTGCCTTAGCGTGCGCAACGCCGCCGCGGACGGCACCGTCGACACGGCATGAGTTCGCGCCAGCCACGGCACGTTGCGATAGCCGACGAAGAGCGGGTCCTCCTCGGCAGCCACCTGCGCCGGTGCCGTGGGCAACAAGGACAGTGGCAGCAGTCCGAGCGCGCCATTGGTGACGACGATCAGGTTCTTGGCCGGCTTCCAGCCGCTCTCAACCGGCTTGAGCAGCAACTCGTAGAGCTCGTGGCCGAGCGCGAGGTCGAAAGGCGGAATGTCCGAGATCATCGCCGCCGGCGGCTCGAGGGCTTCGCGTAGCTTGCGGATCTTGCTCTCGATGCCGCCGATCTTGGCAGGGACGGCGGCGAACGCAACCGGTCCCGACTTCGGCACCGCCCAGACGAAGCTGCCATTCTGGCCGAAATAGAACGACAGCATCGCCTCGTCATCGGCCAGCGTCGCGCGGATCTCGGCGACGCTCGGCGGCTTGGGCGAGACGAGGTCGGCATAAATCGGGAACTTCTGCTTGATCTCCAGGCGCGCCTTGTCCCGCTGGCTGCGCAAGGCCGCGATCGAGGCCTGGATCTGCCCGACGCCCTTCTCGTCCCGTTCTGCCGAGGGAAGGGCTAGCACATTGTTGAGCGTGCCGAGCTGGGCGTTGACCTGCTTGGTCAGATCCTGCTCCTTGCGCACGAGTTCGGCGAGCGCGGGATCCTTGGCCGCCGCACGCGCACTCGACGCCGCCAGCGCCTGCTGGACCGAACGGCCGCGGATGGCGTCGGCGAGGCTGAACGTCTCCTCGCCGACATCCTTGCCGGTCCCTTCGGCCCTTGCAAGCAGCACCAAGTAGCTCTCGACGATGGTCTGCAGCCGCTGGCTGCGCGCCGCGACCACCGTCGTGTTCTCATCATCGGCGTTCTCGTTGGCCCCCGCCATCATCACCGGAATGGCGGCCTTGTACTCGCGGATCGCCTCGGCATCGCGCTTGGCACGCATCAGGCCGACGGCCAGCGTGCCGCGAGCCGACGCGGCATCGAAGTGATTTTCCCCGACCCGGGCGATCTGCTTCTTCAGGAGCTGCTCGGCGGCCGCGATGCCCGCGTCCAACTGTCCGGAACCGTAGAGCGACAGGATGCGGGAGGGATTGAGCTCGAACACCTGGCGACGCTGGGGCTCCCAGCCGGCGACCGCCTTGTCGATCCGCGCAAACATCTCGCCCGCTTCGGCATTCTGGCGGCGGAGCGTCAGAATGCCGGCGAGCTGCGACAGCAATTGCACCGTCGCTTGCGATTGCTCGGGCACGCCGACCTTGTTGTTGATCTCGAGCGCGACGCGGCCCAGCTTCTCAGCCTCTTCGTAGCGACCCTGGTCGACCAGTATGCCCGCCAGGCCCATGACGAAGCGTGGCGTAACCGAGTTGTACTTGCCGGTGTCCTTCAGGCGCGAGAGCAGCGCGCGACGCGCATCCACCTCGGCCTCGGCGAGGCGGCCTTGCTTGGCCTTCATGCGGGCCTGGCTCAGCACGGTGCCGTCGATCGCCTGGAGCAAAACGGTTTCCGCAGGCGCATTGTCCGCTGCCAGGATCGCCTTCGTGCTCGCGCGCTTGCGCAGCTCGGCATTGCGATAGGCCGCCTCGGCGTCGGCAAACTGCCCGCGCGCCTCGAAGATCAAGGCGCGCGTGAGCTCCGTCTCGCCTTCCCAGCTCTGGCCGAACTTGGCATAAGCCGATCGCCAGTTGGGATGGCCGCTGGTGCGAGCCTCCTGGATCACGGTCTGGCTGCGGCGGAGATAGGCTTCAGCCTGCGCGATGTCGCCCATCTGGATGAGGACGGCCGCAATCCCGCGGTTCGTCACGAACTGCAATCCCTTGGCGCCCGGCATGCTGGCCGATTCACGCAACAGCCTTTGCATGATCTCGAGCGCACGTTTCGGATCGCCTGCAAGCGAGTGCTGCAAGGACTGCAGCTGCAGCATCCGCCCCAGCGCGTTCGGGCCGACGGCGCCGCGCCCGACTTCCACGGCCTTGTCGGCGTCGGTCATCGCTTCGGCGAGCCGGCCGAGCTGGGCACGTGCATTGGCGCGGTCGAAATAGAGCTGGGCCAGATCAGCCCGCGACTCTTTCCCAGTCGGTACGGCGTCGGCGTCCGACTGCAACTCCGCGATCGTCTTCTCGTCGGGCCTGTCGCCGTCGAGGACGGCAGTGATGTCGGCGATGCTGCGGGGCGGCGCGACGAAATCCTTCGGCAGCGCCGCACCGAGTTCGAGCTTGGGTGCTGCTTCCTTGGGAAGCTCGACCGCGACGTTGGCGCGGCCATTGGCGGTATTCAGCGCCGCCATCGCACAGGCTCTGACCTGAGGCGATGCCTTGGCGCGGCAGGCTTCGAGATTGGCGCCTCCGCCTGCGCGCATGCAGGCCTGCACGATCGGCTTGCCGACGCTCATGCGGCAATTCTCCAGCGCTGCCTCCCTGCTCAACGCGGCGGCGGAGCCGGCCGATCCGAGCAGAATGGCAAGTGCCAGCAGGTGGCGCGGGGAAACATCCAGACGGCTCTTGAAAGGACGCGCGGCGTCTAAGCTCATCTCGAAGGACCTTCGGGTAAAATGACTTTGAAGAAACGGGACAATCCTATCCGGCCGGCCGGGAAGGACAAGCATTATCAATGCGGTTCCCGAACGCGCTCAACAGGGCTTCAACGGCCCGTCCGGGGGCCAGGAATGGAGGATCGCCAGGTCCGGCCCGGTTCGCGCCGACAAGCCGCGTCGCACGATCGCCGCGTCGACGGGCGGCCGGCCCGCGCGCTCAGCCCTTCGAGATGACTGCGCGGCCGTAGGGCGGCTGCGCCTGGACCGGCGGGTTGGCGGTCTGGGCGGCGAGCTCGCCGATCAGGCGGTCGGCGTCGGCAGCCATGCCGTCGGGGGCCTGGATCACCAGGCGCTCCAACGCCCAGCGGTAGGACGAGACGCGCTGCTCCAGGCATTGCTGCACCCACTGCACGATCAGCGAGTTCTCCTGCATGCGCGCGACCGCATCGTCCCTCTCCCGCGGCGAAAGCGCGGAGACGCGGGCCATGCTGGCATCGCGCTTCCTGTCGAGGTCGATGACGCGGATCGCGGAGGCGAAGAACGGCTCGAAGCGGGTGATGTCGTTGCGCACGTCCTCGATCAGCAGCGCGTAGCGCGAGGAATGCGAGCGGTGCGGCTCGTCGATCAGCGTGCGTCCGTACATGGTGCGGTCGAACACGACCTTCTGCCGCCAGGGCGAGGGCAACGCCTTGTAGTCGCCGAACACGCTCTTCCATGCCGGGCGCGACAGCGGCGGCTCGATCATGGGATAGGCGAGGTCGCGCAGCTGGCGCTCCTCGTCGGTGAGCTGGAATTGCGAAGGCTTCAGGCCGACGCTGGACGTGACCTCCGCGCCCAGCCAGCGATGCATGTCGTCGCTGCGCATGCTCTCGCGGGTGCGGCCGAAATCGCCGCCGCTGCACGCGCCGAGCGTGGCGGCGAGCAACAGGAGCAGGACGGCCGATCTGACGGGCCGGATCTGGCGGATGGTGTCCGGCATTGCCTGAAGCCGGATGTCAGCGACGGCGACGACGACGCCCCGGCGCTGTGCCCTGCTCTGGGCCGCGGTCGCCGCTGGTTTCATCCGCCTCGCGCTCGATCCGGATGGCGGGAAGGATCAGGATCGTTCCCATGTCCGCGCGCGGAGCGACATCGCCCGACGAGCCCACCCGGCGACCGGCCGGAAATTCAATGATGGTCCCCATGTCAGCTCTCTTCAATTGCCGCGCGACCGAACGCGCCCCTGCAACATGCGATTCATTAAGATCAGCTCATGGTTAACGGGGTGTAAACGCGGCCCGGCGACCGTAACCGCACGGGCCGGCCGCGGCGTCCCGTTCAGGCACGGGATCGCTCCAAAGCCAGCGGCGGCCTTCACGCCTCGTTTTCCTTAACGAGCCTTTAAAGGAGCCTGCGCTAGGCTGGCGACCAGTATATTTTCCAGGTCGCGTATCTCTCCATGACCAAGTCGCTGTTTCCCGGATTCGACGGGCTGATGTCCCTCTCCCGCCGCGAAGGCGTCGATGTTCGGCCGACGCTGCTGCGCGTGCTGACCGACCTCTATGTCCAGACCCGCATCCACAGCGAGGACGAGCAGCGTCAATTTACCGAGCTTGCGACGCGGCTGATCGACCAGGTCGACGATGCGACGCGCGCGGCCGTCAAGGCCAAGCTCGCGATCTATCCGCTGACTCCCGTGCCGGTGCTGCAGAAGCTCGGGCTGGTCGCGGCCCAGGAAGGCCGCAGGGTTCCGCTCGCCCGCGAGATCCCGGCGCCCGCGCCGCCTCCCACCCCAGCCCGCACGCCGAGCGACGCCGAACGGCGCATGGCCGCCAGCATGGCAATGCAGCCGAAGGACGCTGCCGAGATCCACGACATGTTCTTCGGCGCCGGCCCATCCGAGCGCGCGCTGATCCTGCACAATCTGGCGCAGACCCCGCTGAAGGCCGCACCGCGAATTCCGACCGTGCGTGCCAAGCGCGCCATCCAGATCCTGGAGATGGCGGCCATCGCGGGCGACGTCGAGAGCTTCGCCCTGGAGCTCGGCGACAGCCTAATCCTGCCCTCACGTGTCGCAGCCCAGATCGTCGACGATGCCGGCGGCGAAGCCCTCGCGGTCGCGGCGCGCGCGCTCGACATGCCGAGCCCGAGCTTCCAGCGCATCCTGCTGTTCTTCAAGCCGGCGATCGGCAATTCCGTGAACGAGGTGTACCGGCTGGCGCGGCTCTACGACCGCCTCAGCGACCGCTCGGCGCTGGTGATGCTGGCGGCCTGGCGCGGCTCCACGCTCGCCGTCACCCGCGCCAAGTACCAGCCGTCACTGCACGACGGCGAACGCCAGCGCGCCCGCGCCGGCGCGAGCCAGGCGCGGCCCGGCGTGCAGCCGGGTGCGGTGCCGGCGCGCCGCACCGGCACCGATGGATCGTCGGAGCGGTAGCGCGGACGGTTGAGCCCGCAGCCCGGATGGAGCGTTGGGCGCGACACCTCTGCAAGCTCCGTCATTGCGAGCGCAGCGAAGCAATCCAGAATCCCTTCGCAGAGAAATTCTGGATTGCTTCGTCGCTTCGCTCCTCGCAATGACGGCGGTGGTTACGTCTTCGCCAGCTCCAGAAAATGCCGTCCGGCGCGATCCTCGGTCTCGACGATCCAGGCGTCCGGATCGAAGCGGATTTCCCTGGTCAGCCGCTCCTCGATGGTGTGCTCCGGCAGAGGTTGCGGCGCCACCGGCACGAAGAAGCGATCGACGGGGCGGCCGTCGTTGTAGGAGGTCTGCGGGGCCGGCGCGTACAGCATCGCATGGCCGTTGAGCAGCGACACCTTGACGAACACCGCGCCCGCCTCCTCGGCACCGCGACGGCGCACCGCGCCGAACACGCCTTCGGTCTGGCACCGGCGCAGATAGGCGGCGACCCATATGTTGGATTTCAAACGCATGAGTCGAACGATAGGCCGGCGTGGCGCGCGCCGCCAGTGTCAGCGTCCGATTGTCACGCCTTGCCGATGCCTTGCCCTTGCCCGCCATTGATCTGGCGCGCGACGAGATATGACAGCGGCATGGCAAGCGCAAAGCCGACGGCGACCGCATAGGGGATGTTTCTGATGGAATCGGCGGCGAAGCTCGGCACCATCAGCACGACGATCAGGCTGACGCCCGCCAGCACCGTACCTAGCATGATCCAGACCAGAACGGAGACCTTGAACATGGCACCCTCTCTTCCTCGTTGAAGATGGGCGATCATGATCGCAAAGGCTGGCGGCTGTCATTGATCCCAAGCAAATCGCCCCAAGCGGAACGCAGCCTCGCGGCGATGCCGCAAGTTGATCGGCGTCAATGACAGCGGGGATGCGCTTATTCGACGGGATGGCCGATCGCGGCACCGAGCTCGCGCAGCAGCCGATCGGAGAGCTGGCCGGTGACCTGCATCTTGTGCTCGCGCTCGAACTTCTGGATCGCGGACTGGGTCTCGCCGTTCATCGTGCCCGTGATCTTCAGATTGCCGTAGCCGTATTCGGACAGCGCGCGCTGCACCCCGGCGATACGCCGTGTCGCCGGGCTCTGCGGCACGGGAATGGGGGCCGGCGGGCGCATGGCGGACGGCGGGGTCGAGGTCGTCTGCTTGACCAGATTGGTCATGGGATCGTTCGCGCGCGTCGATGCGGTCGCCTCGACGGGCTTCTCCGGCGCCTTCTCGGCGGCGCGCTCGGCGGGTTTGGGCTCGGCGCGGAACTCGGTCGCGCGCGGCTCGAGCGGCGAGCTATCGGCGCCGACGGGACGCGGACGCGGCAAGGGATTCGACAGCTGCATCGATGACGGCGCGGGCAGATTGATCACGGTGCCGAACATCGGCGCCGGGTGCCGGCCGGTCTGCAGGAACAGCGCATTGGCAACGATCGCGCCGACCGCCGCGACCGCGACGAGACCGGCCAGCGTGTCCTTGGGGCTGTGCAGCAGCACGCGCATCACGAGGTTGCGCTCGGTCTCGACATCGACCGTCGCGACCTTGGCACCGCGGCGGCGCGGAGCGGCTTCGTCCTTGGCAGACTTCTTAGGCACTTTTCTTCACCAGAGCGGGTTGGTCCTGAGACTGGTCGCGAGCTTGGTCTTGAAGCTCCTGACCTTGAAGTTCCTGTCCTTGGAATTCTTGTCCTTGAAATTCTTGGCGCAGCGCCGGCGTCAGCGTCGCGATCTTGCTCTCGGCCGGCCTGGCTTGCGGCGGCGTGTAGACGAGCGGCAGCTTGACGGTGACGGCGGTGCCCTCTCCCAACCTGCTTTGTACCGTCAATTCGCCGAGATGCAACGCCACGAGGCTCTTGACGATCGAAAGTCCAAGGCCGGTGCCTTCGTGACGGCGCTGATAGGTCTTGCCCGCCTGGAAGAACGGCGCGCCGATGCGCTGGAGATCGTCCGGCGCGATGCCGACGCCGGTGTCGTTGATGCGCAGCATCAGCTGCGAGCCGGTCACCGCGGCGGAGACGGAAACCTGACCGCCGCGCTCGGTGAACTTGATGGCGTTGGCGACGAGATTGAGCACGATCTGCTTGAAGGCCCTGGGATCGCCGGTCATGACAGGCAGGTCGTGCGGCGCGTCGGTGATGAGGTCGATGCCGTTCTCCCGCGCCTTCAGCGCCAACAGATTGCAGCAATGCAAGAGCGAGGCGCGCGGCGCGAACGGCTCGGACGCGATCTCGAAATTGCCCGATTCCATCTTCGACATGTCCAGGATGCCGTTGACGACCGACAAGAGATGCTGGCCGGAATCGTTGATGAGCTGGGCATATTCCCGGCGCTGGGCCGCGCCCAGCATCAGGGCCTGCTCCTGCGCGATCATCTCCGAGAATCCGATGATGGCGTTCAGCGGCGTCCGCAGCTCGTGACTCATGGTGGCGAGGAAGCGCGTCTTGGCGGCGTCGGCCGCCTCGGCGGCGCTGCGCGCCTGCTCGAGCGCCTGCTCGGACAGCTTGTGGTCGGTGATGTCGCGCATCACGGCGACGACCTCGGCCTCACGCGCGACGTCTCGATCCGAATTGTGGCCCATGTCCTGGTCGAGCGGGCGGCAGCGCATCTGGACCCAGAGAAAATCGACCTGACCGCGCTCCGCACCATCAGCCTCGCGCCGCAGCCGGAACTCGACGCTGCGCACCTCACCGCGCGCCGCATCCGACAGCGCGGTGAGATAGGCCGGGCGGTCGGCGACGTGGACGCGATCGAACAGGCCGTGACCGAGCAATTGCGCCACCGGCAGGCCGAGCATGGCCTCCGCCGCGGGCGAGATGAACTGCACCGCGCCGTTGCGCTGATGCCGCGAGATCACATCGCTCATGTTGCGGGCGAGCAGGCGATAGCGCTCCTCTTCGCGCGAGAGCAGCGCCACGCTGGTGCGTGCCAGCGATTGCGCGCCGAAGGCAAGGCCCGCGGCATAGAGCGTCGCCGAGACGACGCCGCAGGCCATCAGCGCGCCGCGTTCCGCGGCGCTGATGTCCGCGGAGGGCAGCCAGCCGAGCTGACCGAGCAGGATCAGGAGGCCCGCGCAGGACAGCGCGAGCAATGAGGCGAAGGCGGCGACACGGCGCGAGGCCGATAGCGCGGCTTCGAGCGGAACCACGACCAGCCAGACCGCGGCGAACGATTCGATGCCGCCGGTGCTGCCCGCGACCGCCATGATCAGGCCGGCGAGCGCCAGCGACGACAGCACATGCGCGCCTTCATAGCGTCCGGTGCGCGACAGGAACCAGGACAACAGGATCGGCGCGATCAGCCATGCGAAAGCGGCGACCTCGACCGCGCTCGGCGCGCCCCGCATGGCGAGATAGATCGGGAATGCGGCGAAGGCGCCCAGGCTGCCGAGCAGCCGCGGCGCCATGAAGGCACGATGGCGCGCTCGCATCAGCGCATCGGAACGCGCGGAGGGATGCAGCAATGCATCGAGACAATCGCGGATGATACTCAAAACTGTCACGGGTCTCGCGCTTCGGCTCAATCGTCGTAGAAGACGCGCCGGAACGCCTCCTTGTCGTTGAGCCACCGTGTCAGAGCGACCTTAAACGAGTGCTAAGGCGGCAGGACGCCCGACCGGACGCCGGGACATCGCGCGGCTTTTTAGACGATTTGACGACGTCTTCGCTGCGGATGGTGAACACAGGGTTTCATCTTCCCGCTGATGGTTTCGAATTGGTGGATATGCCTGCCGGCAGGATCACGGGCGGCGGCGTCAATCGAAAATTTACGACGCCGTCGATCCCGAAGAATTTTGCGCCAATTCTCCGCGAATTAAGCTCAAGGCAATGACTTGCGATTTATCGAGAGTTGCTAGGTCGGAACGCGCGCGGACCATCGCCGCGGACGGGATCTGCCATACAGGTCGACAAGATGCGTTTTCTGCTCCGCATCACATTCTGGCTCGGGCTGGTGCTGGTGCTCCTGCCGCGGGACAAGACGCCCGAATCGGACAAGCTGCCGCAGATCGGCGCTGCCGACGCGGTTCAGGCTGCGACCGCGGCCGTCTCCGACATGACCCAGTTCTGCAAGCGCCAGCCGGCGGCCTGCGAGGTCGGCGGACAGGCCGCGACCATCATCGGCCAGCGCGCCCAGGACGGCGCCCGCAAGATCTACCAGATCATCAACGACAAGAAAGAGCAGATCGGCCACGACAAGAACGAGAAGATCGACAAGACCGACAAGAAGGCGCCCGACCATACCGGCTCGATCGCGATGGCCGGCGAAGGCGATGCCGTCTCGAGCGAAGCGCCGCGCGACACCCTGAGCCAGGACGACCTCGCGCTGGAATGGCGCGGCCCTCAAGCGGCGAATTAGCGCCAAACCCTATCGATTTCGGCGCCTCGCATCCCTATATTGGCGGGACGCGGGAACATGGGCCAGCATGACGACGATCGACGAAATCAGGGACAATTTCGAGCTTCTGGACGAGTGGGACGACCGCTACCGGTACGTCATCGAGCTCGGCCGGACCCTGGAACCGATGCCGGAGGCCGAGCACTCCGCCGAGAACAAGGTGAACGGCTGCGTCAGCCAGGTCTGGCTGCAGAAGCTGGTCGACCGCAGCCATGGCGCGCCGATCCTGAGGTATCGCGGCGACAGCGACGCGCATATCGTGCGCGGGCTGGTCGCGATCGTGCTCTCGCTCTATTCGGGCCGCACGCCGCAGCAGATTCTGGACACCGACGCCATCGCCGTGTTCGACGAGTTCGGCTTTCGCGATCATCTGACGCCGCAGCGCTCCAACGGCCTGCGCTCGATGGTCGAGCGCATCAAGACCGACGCGAGAGAGGCACTCGCCGAAGCGACGTAGCATTCTTCGTAGGGTGGGCAAAGCGTAGCGTGCCCACGTTCTGAATGCGATTGGAGACGACTCGTGGGCACGGCGCTTTGCGCCTTTGCCCACCCTACGAGAGCTGCGCCGCTACTTCCCCTTCTTCCGCTGCTGCTGTCCCAGGCCCATCTGCTTGGCGAGTTGCGAGCGCGCCACCGCGTAGTTCGGCGCGACCATGGGGTAGTCGGCCGGCAGGCCCCATTTCTCGCGGTATTGCTCCGGCGTCATGTTGTACTGGGTGCGCAGATGGCGCTTCAGCGATTTGAAGCGCTTGCCGTCTTCCAGGCAGACCAGATAATCGGGCGCGACCGACTTCTTCAGCGAGACCGCCGGCTTGGCCGGCTCGAGCGGCGCAGTCTCGGTGCGGCCGGACGACACCCGCACCAGGGCGCCGTGCACCTGGCTGATCAAATTCGGAATATCTGCTGCCGGCGTCGGATTGTTGCTGAGATAGGCCGACACGATGCTCGCCGTCAGCTCGATGAAATTCTTCGTCCCAGCGTCCGACATCGGCCCGCCTCTCTCCACCTTGCGC
This sequence comes from Bradyrhizobium sp. WBOS07, assembly GCF_024585165.1. Lineage (NCBI taxonomy): Bacteria > Pseudomonadati > Pseudomonadota > Alphaproteobacteria > Hyphomicrobiales > Nitrobacteraceae > Bradyrhizobium > Bradyrhizobium sp. WBOS07. Next base: position 6,149,275 of record NZ_CP029008.1, on the reverse strand, counting down.
CTTACGGGATAGACGACGCCGGACCATTGCCTGTCAACAAGCCGTTCGGCCGAAACAAGTCGACGACCGACGAGGCCACAACAACGGCGGCGCTCACTTCTGCTCAGCCGCGCTGGTCGAGATGGGAACGGAGTTCGTCGATGGAGGCAAAGCGCATCATGCCCTCGGGCATCTGCGCTTCGATCGAGCCGTCGGAATAGAGCGAATAGGCCATGCCGTCGACGATTCCGGACTTGAGCACGGTTACGGGCGGCTGCTCGGGCGCGGCCGCCGGCTCAGGTGCGGGCGGCGGCGGCGGAGCGGCTTCCGCGGAGGGCGGGCGCGGCGGCGGCCGGCGCGAACCTGCAGGCGGCTCCGGTGGGCGCATGCGCTCCGGCTTCGGCCAAGCGTCGTCGAAGCTGGCAGGCGGAGCGTCCTGCGCCGCGGGCGCTGCGGGCGCGTCGAGAGGCGGCGGCGCGCCCTCGGTCGTCTTCGCCTCCGCACGCTCGCGCTCCTTGCGCGAGGTCGAGGCGAACAACAGGTTGCGTCGGCGTGGCGCTTCGGGAGTCGCGGGCGGCGTCGGAGCTTCCGGCTCCGGCGCTGTCTCGGGGCGCGGACGCTCGCGCGCGGAAGCTTCGCTCTGCCACGGCGGCGGGCCTGCGGGCGGCGGCGGCGGTGGCGCCGGCTCGGTCCTGGCCGCCGAGGCAGGCATCGGCTCGGGCGCAACGGCGCCTGATGCGGCGAGGCCCGGCAGCACGGGCCTGACCCGCACTTCGGACGGCGCACCGGCCAGCCGGCGAGCGATGCCCCGCAGCTCCGCGACCACGAGATAGAGGCCCGCCAGTAACAGTCCGGAGCAGACGGCGATCGTTCCCGCGATTATGAGGGGACTGCCGAGGCTGAACTCCCTCACGGAGAAGCCGAACAGGATCGAAAGGAGGCCCGCCACGACGGCGAAAATCCCCGCGATCAACAATGCCAAGGTCATCGAACTCACCCCCGGCCGCACACATCCACACGCGACCCGTCACGCCACGATATCGTCATACGCCGTTCCGCGCCAACGGCCAATTGCAGCCCGCGTTCCTAATGGGAAGGAAATCAGGGGCTTATTCACATTCCCTTCAGACAGGGCTCGCTACTGCTAGGCTGCTCTGAAATCGGGAATTGCTGCGGCGCATCAGGAATTTAGCCATAATGCCCAATTACTTGGTAATGGAACTGCGCTATAGGGAAACCGGGGTTGAGGCCCGCGCGCACCAGCAGGGCCAAGAGGGGATTCCGGGGCGCCAATAGCCATGACATCCATCACGACGTCGGCGATCGACACGCCTCAACGGCGCTCGGTCGAACGGACTTGCGACGATCTCGCCATGCTGGTGCTGGCCGTGGTCGCCGTCGTTGCAGGCCTGACCTTCCGCGACTATGGCCTCGGCTGGGACGATTACACCCACGCTGAATATGCCGACCTGTTGCTGCGCATGTTCGGTTCCGGCTTCAAGGACAATGCGGCGCTCTCCTTCGCCAATCTCTACATGTATGGCGGCGGCTTCGACATGGTCGCGGCCCTCCTGCACAAGATCATTCCGCTCGAATTGTTCGAGACGCGGCGCCTGGTCGGCGCCATCGTCGGCGTGATCGGGCTCGCCGTGACCTGGCGGCTCGGCCGCCGCATCGGCGGCCCGCTCGCCGGTCTTGCCGCGCTCCTGCTGCTCGCGCTGTGCCCGATCTTCTACGGCCACATGTTCATGAACCCGAAGGATGCGCCCTTCGCGGTGGCCATGATCATCCTGATGCTGGGCCTCGTCCGGCTCGCCGAGGAATATCCGCAGCCCTCGCCGCGCACGATCCTGATCGTCGGGCTCGGCGCCGGTCTTGCGCTCGGCTGCCGCGTTCTCGGCGGGCTCGCCCTGGTCTACGCCATGCTCGGCTTCATCCCGCTGTTCCTGGAGGAACTGCGCAGCCAAGGCCTGCGCGAGTCGGCGCGCCGCTTCGCCCATGTCGTTTATGTGCTGCTGCCCGGCCTCGCGTTCGGCTATCTCCTGATGGGCTTGCTCTGGCCGTGGTCGATCATGGAACCCGGCAATCCCTTCCAGGCGCTGACCTACTTCTCGCACTTCTTCGAGAAGCCGTGGAAGGAGATGTTCGACGGCGCGATCGTGTCTGTGCCCGACATGCCGTGGTCCTATCTGCCGACGCTGTTCGCGCTGCAGCTGCCCGAAGTGATGCTGGTGCTGATGGCCGGCGCGGTGTTCGGCACCTTCGCCATGCTGGCGCGAGACAAAGTGCCGGCGCGGCGCAAGACCATCATGCTGATGCTGACGCTGGCTGCGACCTTGCCGCTTGCGATCGCGATGGTGAAGCGGCCGGCGCTGTACAACGGCATCCGCCATTTCGTGTTCGTGATTCCGCCGATGGCGGTGCTCGGCGGCGTCGCTTTCGCCCGGGCGATGGAGCGCCTGCGTGCCAATCACCGCACCTGGCAGCCCGTCGTGCTCGCCACCTTCTGCTTCGGCCTCGCGTTGCCGCTCGCCGAGATGATCCGGCTGCATCCCTATCAATACACGCACTTCAACCACATCGCCGGCACCGTGCGCGGCGCCGACAATCGCTTCATGCTGGACTATTGGGGCCTCGCGCTGAAGCAGGCCTCCGACGGATTGCGCGAGCAGATCGTCGAGCGCCAGGAGGTGCCGCCGGCGAACCGCAAATGGAAGGTCGCGGTGTGCGGTCCGCAGCGCCCGGCGCAGGTCGCCCTCGGCCCCGACTTCACCATCGGCTGGGATTCCAACGCGGCCGATTTCGCCATGACGCTCAGCGAGTTCTACTGCAAGGGCCTGACCGCGCCGGTGATGGTCGAGATCAAGCGCGACGACGTGGTGTTCGCCCGTGTCTACGACATCCGCGGCCGCAGCATCTCCAGCCTGCTGTCGATCCCGGCGCCGTAAATGATGTTCTCCCGTAGCGCTTCCGCCTTCGCTCTTCGAGCTACCCGCGGACAAGCATGCGGGTGACGCTTGACTGCCGCGCTTCCGACGCGCCTTGCTGCCAGCTATTTGCAAGTCTACGCTCCCTCCCCGCAACAACGATGTTCGGAGAGATAAGCCATGTCGCCAGCTGAAGCGCGCCTGAAGGAAGTGCCGTCTGATATGACGGAGGCCGAGTGGCAGCAACGGGTCAATCTCGCCGCCTGCTATCGCCTGGTCGCGCTGTACGGCTGGGACGATCTGGTCGACACCCACATCTCTGCGCGCGTGCCCGGCCCCGAGCATCACTTCCTCATCAACCCCTACGGACTGATGTTCGAGGAGATCACGGCGTCGAGCCTCGTCAAGGTCGATTTGCACGGCAACCAGCTCTCCGAGAGCGAATACAGCATCAACCCGGCGGGCTTCACCATTCATTCGGCGATCCACGAGGTGCGTGAGGACGCGATCTGCGTGCTGCACCTCCACACGCTCGACGGCACCGCGGTGTCGAGCAGCGCAGAAGGCCTGCTGCCGCTGAACCAGACCGCTCAGCTCGTCACCCACGACCTCGCCTATCACGACTACGAAGGCATCGCACTGGACCACGACGAGCGGCCGCGGCTGCAGAAGGATCTCGGCGACCACAACCACATGCTGCTGCGCAATCACGGCACGCTGACGGTCGGCCGCTCGGTCGCCTCCGCCTTCGAGCGCATGTACCACCTCGAGCGCGCCTGCTCGATGCAGGTGCGCACCCGCGCGCTCGGCACCCCGGTCTATCCGATCGAGCAGATCGCGATCGAGAAGAACGCCGAGCTGCTCGCCAACCGCGATCGCGCCGAGCTGCGCGCCACCAACCTGGTGTGGCCGCCGCTGCTGCGCAAGCTCGACCGCGAGCTTCCGGGCTACCGGTCTTGAGATTTTCAAGAGTTTGAGGTAGTCTTTTTACCGAACTACCTCTGCACGTTCTGGAATGAAACGCCGCCCAATCCCGGGCGGCGTTTTTGTTTGGGGACACACGCCGCCTTCATTGCGAGGAGCTCGCGACAAAATTGCATAGCGATTTTGCGCTGATGCGATGAAGCAATCCAGACTGTTTCCGCGGAAGGATTCTGGATTGCTTTGCTTCGCTACGCTCGCAATGACGGGGTCTCGTATGGTGGGCAAAGCGAAGCGTGCCCACGTTCTTTCGCAATCATTGAGAGATGGTGGGCACGGCGCTTTGCGCCTTTGCCCACCCTACGGCACCACGGCAGCCGCGCCTATTTCACCTCCGCCAGCGCCGCCAGGATGCGGGCCCAGGAGCGGATGCCTTTCTGGAAGCTCCGCAGGTCGTACTTCTCGTTCGGGGAGTGGATGTTGTCGTCGTCGAGGCCGAAGCCGACCAGCAGCGAGTCGAGGCCGAGCGTGCGCTTGAAGTCGGCGACGATCGGAATCGAGGCGCCGGAGCCCATCAGCACGGTCTCCTTGCCCCATTCTTCCGTGAGCGCCTTGCTGGCGGCGGCGAGCGGCTTCATGTTCCAGTCGAGGGCGACGGCGGGCGCGGCGGAATGGTCGCCGAACTCGACCTTGCAGTCGCCCGGGAGCCGTGCGGTGACGTAATCGCGGAAGGCTTTGCGGATCTTCTGGGGGTCCTGTCCTTCGACCAGGCGGAACGAGACCTTGGCGGAGGCATGCGAGGGGATCACCGTCTTGGAGCCCTCGCCGATATAGCCGCCCCAGATGCCGTTGACGTCGCAGGTCGGGCGCGACGAGGCCTGCTCGATCAGCAGGCGCCCCTTCTCGCCGGCAGGGATCGACAGGCCGATCGGCTTCAGAAACATCTCGGGCGTCAGGTTGAGCTTCTTCCATTGCGCGAGGATGTCGGGCGGCAGATCCTTCACCCCGTCATAGAAGCCGGGAATGGTGATGCGGTTGTCGTCGTCGAACAGGCCGCCCAGGATTTTCGTGAGCACCCGGATCGGGTTCATCGCGCTGCCGCCGAACACGCCGGAATGCAGGTCGCGATTGGCGGCGGTGATCTTCAGCTCTTCATAGAGCAGGCCGCGCAGCGAGGTCGTGATCGCCGGGGTGTTGCGGTCCCACATGCCGGTGTCGCAGACCAGCACGTAATCGGCCTTGAACTCATCCTTGTTGGCCTCGATGAAGGGCACGAAATTCTTCGAGCCGACCTCCTCCTCGCCCTCGATCAGGAAGGTGACGTCGATCGGCAGCGAGCCCGTCACCTTTTTCCAGGCGCGGCAGGCTTCCACGAAGGTCATCACCTGCCCCTTGTCGTCCTCGGCGCCGCGCGCGACGATGATCTTGCGGCCGTCGGCGTGGTCGGTCACCACGGGCTCGAACGGCGGGCGGTGCCAGAGATCGAGCGGATCGACCGGCTGCACGTCGTAATGACCGTAGAAGATCACATGCGGCCGCCCGCCGGCCCCGGTCTTGCCGACGATGGCGGGATGGCCCGCGGTCGGCCTCACCTCGGTGGCAACACCGAGGCTCGCAATGTCCTTGGCGAGATGGTCCGCCGCCGCCTTGCAATCCCCGGCAAAGGCCGGATCCGCGGAGATCGACTTGATCCGGAGCAGCGCGAACAGACGCTCCAGGCTATTGTCGAAATCCTTGTCGATGTGGTCGAGCACGGATTGAAGCTGCGCATTGGCCATGATCGTGTTCCTGATTGCCGGGTGTCGAGATGCGCTTTTAGCGCTGCCGCCGCGGCGGTGCCAGCCACGTCACGACATCGCAACCCCGCCGAAGGCGCGCCTCTGGAAGGATGCGCTTTAGCGCCGCAGCAATCCGCCGAGCGCGCCGCGGACCAGCGTGCGGCCGATCGAGCCGCCGAGCTGGCCGCCGAGCGATTTGCCGATATTGGCCGCCATGCCCCCGATCACCTGGTTGGTGACCGATCGCGTCACATCGCGCGCGATGACCTGGCCGGTCGACAGCCGGCCGCGCTTGACGTTGGTGCCGAACACGGTGCCGACGATCGAGCCGATCTGGCCGAGAATGCCGCCGCTTCCGTCAGCCGGACCGTCGGCCGTCGCCGCCGTGCCGGCAATGCGCTTCTGGATCATCTCGTAGGCGGATTCTTCGTCGACGGCGGTGTCGTATTTGCCCTTCACCGGGCTCGCAGCCATGATCGCCTTGCGCTCGTCGGGCGTGATCGATCCGATGCGGGCCGACGGCGGACGGATCATCACCCGCTCGACCATGGCCGGCGTGCCATTGCCCTCGAGGAAGGACACCAGCGCCTCGCCCTTGCCGAGCTCCGTGATCACCTTGGCCGTGTCGAGCTTCGGGTTGGGCCGGAAGGTCTGGGCCGCAGCCGCGACCGCCTTCTGGTCGCGCGGGGTGAAGGCGCGCAGCGCGTGCTGCACCCGGTTGCCCAGCTGTCCGAGCACGCGGTCCGGAACGTCGATCGGGTTCTGCGTCACGAAGTAGACGCCGACGCCCTTGGAGCGGATCAGGCGGACCACCTGCTCGATCTTGTCGAGCAGCGCCTTGGGCGCGTCATTGAACAACAGATGCGCCTCGTCGAAGAAGAACACCAGCTTCGGCTTGGGCAGATCGCCGGCCTCGGGCAGCTCTTCGAACAGCTCCGACAACATCCAGAGCAGGAAGGTCGCATAGAGCCTGGGGTTCTGCAGCAGCTTGTCGGCAACCAGGATATTGACCATGCCGCGGCCGTCGCGGTCGGTCTTCATGAAATCTTCCAATGCCAGCGCCGGCTCGCCGAAGAATTTGGTGCCGCCCTGGTTCTCCAGCACCAGGAGCTGGCGCTGGATGGTGCCGACGGTGGCCTTGGTGACGTTGCCGAACCCCTGCGCGGCCTTGCGGATGACGGCGAGCGGATCCTCCTCCGCGTCCGCCGCTTTCTTCCCGCCATTGGGCACGATGGCGTCGAGCAGCGCGCGCAGATCCTTCATGTCGACGAGGGTGAGCCCGGCGTCGTCGGCGACACGGAAGGCGACGTTGAGCACGCCTTCCTGCACGTCGTTCAGATCGAGCATGCGCGCCAGCAGAAGCGGCCCCATCTCGGTGACGGTCGCGCGCACCGGATGACCCTGCTCGCCGAACACGTCCCAGAACACCGTCGAGAACTGGTCGGGCTGGAAATTCAGCCCCATTGCGGAGGCGCGCTTGAGGATGAAGTCCGCGGGCACGCCGACCTCCGAGATGCCGGAGAGGTCGCCCTTGATGTCGGCGGCGAAGACCGGAACACCGGCGCGCGCAAATCCTTCCGCCATCACCTGGAGCGTCACGGTCTTGCCAGTTCCGGTTGCACCGGTGACGAGGCCGTGGCGATTGGCGAGCGCCAGCGTCAGCCAGGCCTGCTCGTCTCCCTTGCCGACGAAGATCTTGTCGTCGGTATCGCCGAGCTTGCTGTCCTGTGCGGTCATTCTTCTCTCTGATCTCTTCTTGGCAGGTTTCACGTGTCGAAACTCGAATGCACCAGTTCCGTAGTTTAACGCATGTCGCGCGCCGATTAAAACCATTCAACGCGCTCGAAGCACGCGACAGCGCCGGAAACAGACGGACGACATCAGCCGAAAGTAGGAGCAGGCCGTTCGCAACGCGGCAATTTTTCGCCGATTCCATCTCCGCTCTTGCACCGCTGCAACACTTTTCGCTCCTTGGAAGATGAATCGCTCCGACGCCCGCGTTCATCGCTTGAATTTCACATCACACCGGCTCAAGATCATTCTCGAAAGAAATACTCCGGCATGAAACCGGCTGAGGGGCGGACCTTATGGACGAACTGATCGGGCGGCTGGCGACAAGCGCCAGCATAGATAGTGCTGTGGCTGAAAAGACCGTCGGCATCATCCTGGGCTTCCTCCGCAGCGAGGGTCCTCCCGATAGCGTACAGGCCCTGATCGATCAGATTCCCGGAGCGGAAGCCGCGATCGAGGCATCCAGGAGCGGCGGCGGGCTGTCGCGGCTGATGGGCGGCGGCTTGATGGCGGTCGGCACGCGCCTGATGGGCCTGGGGCTCGGCATGTCCGAGATTCAAAACGTCGCCCGTGAACTTTTCCGCTACGGTCGAGACAAAATCGGAGCGGATCAGATGGGCAGGATCGTTGCGGGGACGCCGGGCCTCAGCCAGTTCGCCTGAAGCTTCGGCATTTCATATCGAGTATCATGACATATCCGATCTCCGAGATTGAGGGCCTGTCGGCCTTTGCCGCCAACAAGCTGAAGGCGCAGGGCATCCGCACCACCGATGCGCTGCTCGAGGCGGCCGGCACGGTGAAGGGCCGCAAGGCGCTTTCCGCCAAGACCGGCATCAGCGAGCAGCTGCTGCTGGAATGGGCCAACGTGTCCGACTACATGCGCATCCCCGGTATGGGCCGGGCCAAGGTCGGCCTGGTCCGCGCCGCCGGCGTCACCACCGTGCGCGAGCTCGCCTACAGGAATCCGGCAAGGCTCGCCCAGAGCATGCGCGATGCCAACGAGAAGAAGAAGCTGCTGCGAATCCTGCCCTCAGAGAAGTCGGTCGGCGACATCATCGCCAAGGCAAAGAAGCTGCAGCCGAAGATCACGTATTAGCGCGGACGTCTCAGGATAAGGCGAGCCGAGCGGCTCTCGGCATCCATTTGCCCAAGGGGCAATAATGCCTGCTCAGACTCCGCGGTCATACTCCGCAAAAGCGGAGTATCCAGTACGCCGCAGCCTCTCCGTATCACGGCACGGCCTCTGGAATACTGGATTGCCCGCTTTCGCGGGCAATGACAGCGAGGGGTTGGTCTTGACTCCCCCTCCCCGCCCGCTAAAGCGGGCGCCATGAATGCCTCGCCCTCCCCATCCGTCCCGCCGGCCGGCTCGGCCGGGCCAGATGTGCTGCGGACGCTGCTGGAACGGCCGATCCCGGCGGTGATGGGCGTGCTCAACGTCACCCCGGACTCCTTCTCCGACGGCGGCGAGTTCATCGCGCCGGAATTGGCGCTGGCACGGGCGCGGGCGATGATCGAGGCCGGCGTCGACATCATCGATATCGGGGCCGAGTCCACCCGGCCCTACAAGGGCGCCAAGCCCGTCAGCGCGGACGACGAGCTTGCGCGGCTGAAACCGGTGCTGGCTGGCGTCGTAGCCCTCGGCGTGCCGGTCTCGATCGACAGCATGAAGGCGGAGGTGGTGGCTTTCGCGCTCGACCAGGGCGCGGCGATCGCCAACGACGTCTGGGGCCTGCAGCGCGACCCCGCCATGGCCCCGCTGGTGGCGGCAAGAGGCGTCCCCGTCATCGTCATGCACAACCGCGACGATGCCGATCCCGCCATCGACATCATCACGGACATGAAGACGTTTTTCCTGCGCTCGCTCGACATCGCCGCAAAGGCCGGCATCGCGCGCGACAGGATCGTGCTCGATCCCGGCATCGGCTTCGGCAAGACCGCCGAGCAGAGCATGACTGCGCTGGGGCGCCTACGCGAGTTCGAGATGTTCGGCCTGCCGATCCTGGTCGGCGCCTCGCGCAAGCGCTTCATCTCTTCCGTATCGCCGTCCGAGCCATCGGGGCGGCTCGCCGGCTCGATCGCCGCGCATCTGATCGCCGCGCAGCGCGGCGCCAGGATCATCCGCACCCATGACGTCGCCGAGACCTTGCAGGCGCTGCTTGTGGCGAACGCAATCGAGGGCAAGCAATGACCGACACGATCTTCGTCACCGGCCTGTCGATCCACGCCCGCCACGGCGTGATGGATCACGAGACCGAGGTCGGCCAGCGCTTCGTCATCGACCTCGAACTCCATACCGACCTGTCGGAGCCTTCGCGCACCGACCGGCTCGCCGATACGGTGTCCTACGCCGAGGTCGTGGCGACGACGACGGCGGCGTTCAAGAACACCAATTACAAGCTGCTCGAGCGCGCCGCGGGCGCGGTGGCCGACGCCATCCTGTCGCACTTCCCGCGCATCCGCGCCGTGAAGGTCACCGTGCACAAGCCGCATGCGCCGATCGCCGCGATCTTCGACGACGTCGGCATTGTGCTGACGCGCTCGCGGCATCCCTGAGATGGCGAGCGTGCTGATCGCGCTCGGCGGCAATGTCGGCGATGTCCGCGCGACGTTCCGCAAGGCGATCACCCATATCTGCGGCATGGTGCAAGGCGCATTGATCGCGCGCTCCTCGGACTATGCCACGCCGCCCTGGGGCGACGAGGACCAGGCCCCCTTCATCAATGCCTGCATTGAGATCGAGACCGGCCTCGATCCGCACGCCCTTCTGTTCGTGCTGCAGAAAGTCGAGCAGAAGTTCGGCCGCACGCGGCAGAAGGATCGGCGCTGGGGCCCGCGCACGCTCGATCTCGACATGATCGCCTATGACGAATTGTCCTTGCAGAAGCCTGACCTGACCTTGCCGCATCCGCGTCTGTTCGAGCGCGCTTTCGTGCTGGTGCCGCTGGCCGAAATCGCACCCGAGCGCGTGATCTCGGGCATTCGTGTGCGCGACGGGCTCGCCAGCGTCTCGACGCAAGGCATTGAGCGGCTTCCGGATACCGGTTAACCAAAAACAACCGTTTGCAGGGACGGTCCGCCGTGGCAATTTCGCCTGCGAATAACGATACGTTCGGGAGCCCCTCGCCGCATGACCTCCGTGACTGACGACCTGCCGCTGGCGGCGGATTTTCCCAAGGCGACCGTCGAAGACTGGCGGAAGCTGGTCGATGGCGTGCTGAAGGGCGCGCCGTTCGAGAAGCTGGTCGGCAAGACCTATGACGGGATCAAGATCGATCCGCTCTATCCGCGCGCCAAGGGCGTCGCGCCCGTGGTGGGGCGGCCGGCCGCCGCGCCCTGGCAAATCATGCAGCGGATCGACCATCCCGATGCGGCGCTCGCAAATGCGCAGGCATTGCAGGATCTGGAGAACGGCGCGACCGGGCTCGCGCTGGTGTTCGCCGGCGCCAATGGCGCGCGCGGTTTCGGGCTGGAACCTTCAGCCGACGCGGTGGCCAAGGTCCTGAAGGATATTCATCTCGACGCCGGGATTGGCCTCGAGCTCGAGGTCGGTCCGCAGTCTCGGATGGCGGCGATCCATGTCGCGGAATATGTGAAGAGCCAAGGCCTCGGTCCCGCCGCCTGCAACATCCGCTTCGGGCTCGATCCGCTCGCGGCCGGCGCGGTGTGGGGACACAGCCCCTATACCTGGGACGAAATCGCGCCGGCGATAACCGGCGCCATCAAGGGGCTCGCCGGGCTCGGCTTCAAGGGGCCGTTCGCTTCCGCCGACGGACGCGTGATCCACGATGCGGGCGGCTCCGAGGTGCAGGAGCTCGGCTTCGTGCTCGCCTGCGGCGTCGCTTATCTACGCGCGCTCGAAGGCGACGGCATTCCGCTGGAAGCCGCGCAGGGCATGGTCTATGCCCGGCTTGCCGCGGACGCCGACCAGTTCCTCACCATGGCCAAGATCCGCGCACTGCGCCTGCTCTGGGCGCGGATCGAGACGGCTTGCGGACTGACGCCCAAGCCGCTTTTCATCGCCGCCGATACGGCCTGGCGCATGCTGACGCAGCGCGATCCCTACGTGAACATGCTGCGCGCGACCATCGCGACCTTTGCCGCTGGCCTCGCCGGCGCCAACGCGATCACCGTGCTGCCGCACACGCTGGCGCTCGGCCTCCCCGATCCGTTCGCGCGGCGCGTGGCGCGCAACACGCAGCTCCTGCTCCTGGAAGAAAGCAACCTTGCCAAGGTCAGCGATCCCGCGGCCGGCAGCGGCGGCATCGAGACGCTGACGGCGCAGCTCTGCGAGGCCGCCTGGGCCTTGTTCCAGGAGAGCGAAAAGGCCGGCGGCGCCTTTGCCGCGCTTCAGCAAGGCCTGTTTCAGAGCAAAGTCACGGCCGCGCGCAAGGCGCGCGACGCCAACATCGCAAAGCGCCGCGACGTGCTGACCGGCGCCAGCGAGTTCCCAAACCTGCACGAGAGCGAAGCAGCCGTGCTGACGGCGACGCCGATCGCGCTGGCACCGTACGGCGAGCAGAAATACAGGTTCGATCCACTGCCGCCGATCCGGCTCGCGGAACCGTTCGAGGCACTGCGCGACAAGTCGGATGCCGTGCTGAAGGCACGCGGCGCGCGGCCCAAAGTGTTCCTGGCCAATCTCGGCACGGCCGCCGATTTCACCGCCCGCGCGACCTTCGCCAAGAGCTTCTTCGAGGCCGGCGGCATCGAGGCCATCGATAGCGAAGGCTTTGCCGATCCGGCCAGGCTGGCCGCCGCCTTCAAGACCTCCGGCGCCGAGCTCGCCTGCATCTGTTCCAGCGACAAGGTCTATGCCGATCGCGCGGAACCTGGCGCGAAGGCCCTGCAAAGCGTAGGCGCCCGACATATCTATCTGGCGGGCCGCCCGACTGATGCCGAGGCGGCGTTGCGGACCGCCGGCGTCACGGGTTTTGTCTTCGCCGGAGGCGATGCGCTTGCCACATTGCAAGACGCCTACCGACGGATGGAGCAGCCATGACCGACGCCAGCAAACCCGTTCTCACCGGCGGCTGCCAATGCGGCGCGGTGCGCTTCGCCGTGACGACGGCGCCGAACCGGGTCTCGATCTGCCATTGCCGCATGTGCCAGAAGGCGGCCGGCGCGCCGTTCGCATCCTTTGCCGACATCAACAAGACCGACTTTGCCTGGACCAGGGGACAGCCGTCGTTCTTCCGCTCCTCGACCATCGCCGAGCGCGGCTTTTGCGCCGCCTGCGGCACGCCACTGAGCTTCGGCCGCATCGACGGCGACCGGATCGAGATCATGACCGGCGCCTTCGATCGCCCTGACCGGGTGATCCCGACGCGGCAGTTCGGCACCGAATCCCGCCTCGGCTGGGTGGTCGGCATCGCGAACCTGCCGAGCCAGACCACGCAGCAGAATTACGGACCGGAGAAGATGGCGACCATCGTCAGCCATCAGCATCCGGATCATGATTGATGATATGGTTGAAGCATGAGCCGCATTCCGAACTTTGCCGATGTCGCCTTCGAGAGGGCAACCACTGCAGCACCCGCCGGCAGCGCCGAGCCGTGGCTGACGCCCGAGGGCATTCTGGTGCAGCCCGCTTATGGCGAAGCCGATCTTGCCGGGCTCGATTTCCTCGAGACCTATCCGGGCATCGCGCCCTATCTGCGCGGTCCCTACCCGACCATGTATGTCAACCAGCCCTGGACGGTCAGGCAATATGCCGGCTTCTCCACGGCGGAGGATTCCAACGCCTTCTATCGCCGCAATCTCGCCGCCGGGCAGAAGGGCCTCTCGGTCGCCTTCGACCTTGCCACCCATCGCGGCTATGACTCGGATCATCCGCGCGTCGGCGGCGACGTCGGCATGGCCGGCGTCGCCATCGACTCCATCTACGACATGCGCACGCTGTTCGCAGGGATTCCGCTCGACCAGATGAGTGTGTCCATGACCATGAACGGCGCGGTGCTGCCGATTCTCGCGCTCTACGTCGCCGCCGCCGAGGAACAGGGCGTGCCGCCGGAGAAGCTGTCGGGCACCATTCAGAACGACATTCTGAAAGAGTTCATGGTGCGCAACACCTACATCTATCCGCCCGCGCCCTCGATGCGGATCATCTCGGACATCTTCGCCTACACCTCGCAAAAGATGCCGAAATACAATTCGATCTCGATCTCCGGCTATCACATGCAGGAAGCCGGCGCGACGCAGGATCTCGAGCTCGCCTATACGCTCGCCGACGGCGTCGAATATCTTCGCGCGGGCCTTGCCGCCGGTCTCGACGTCGACCGCTTCGCGCCGCGCCTGTCGTTCTTCTGGGCGATCGGCATGAATTTCTTCATGGAGGTCGCCAAGCTGCGTGCCGCGCGCCTGCTCTGGGCGAAGCTCCTGAAGCCGTTCAACCCCAGGGATCCGCGCTCGCTGTCGCTGCGCACCCATAGCCAGACCTCGGGCTGGTCGCTGACCGCGCAGGACGTCTTCAACAACGTGATGCGGACCACTGTGGAGGCGATGGCGGCCACCCAAGGCCACACCCAGTCGCTGCACACCAACGCGCTCGACGAAGCGCTGGCGCTGCCGACCGACTTCTCGGCCCGCATCGCCCGCAATACCCAGCTATTCCTGCAGCAGGAGAGTGGCACCACCCGCATCATCGATCCCTGGGGCGGCTCGTATTACGTCGAGCGGCTGACGCGCGACCTCGCGGCCAAGGCGTGGGGCCACATCCAGGAGGTCGAGGAGCTCGGCGGCATGGCGAAGGCGATCGAGGCCGGCCTGCCGAAGCTGCGGATCGAGGAGGCTTCGGCCAAGACGCAGGCGCGGATCGATGCCGGCAAGCAGGCGGTGATCGGCGTCAACAAGTACAAGCCGACCGACGAGGACAGGATCGAGATCCTCAAGGTCGACAATTCCAACGTCCGCCGCCTGCAGATCGACAAGCTGACGCGTCTGAAAGCCGAGCGCAACCAGAAGGACGTCGATGCCGCGCTCGCGGCGATCACGCGCTCGGCCGGCGAAGGCAACGGCAATCTGCTCGCGCTCGCCATCGACGCGGCGCGGGCCAAGGCGACCGTCGGCGAGATTTCGGACGCGATGGAGAAGGTGTTCGGCCGGCACCGCGCCGAGATCAAATCCATCACCGGCGTCTACAAGCGGGAGGCGTCCAGCATGGGCAACCAGGTCGAGAAGGTTCAGGCGCTGATCGACGCCTTCGAGGAGGCGGAAGGCCGCCGCCCGCGCATCCTGGTCGCCAAGATCGGCCAGGACGGCCACGACCGCGGCCAGAAGGTGATCGCCTCGGCCTTCGCCGACATCGGCTTCGACGTCGACATCGGGCCGCTGTTTGCGACCGCCGACGAAGCCGCCCGGCAGGCGGTCGAGAACGACGTGCACATCCTCGGCGTCTCCTCGCTCGCCGCCGCCCACCTCACCGCCGTGCCGGAATTGAAGGCCGCGCTGAAGAAGCAAGGCCGCGACGACATCATGATCATCGTCGGCGGCGTGGTACCGCCGCAGGATTATGATGCGCTCTATGCCGCCGGTGCGGAGGCGATCTTCCCGCCCGGCACGGTGATCGCGGAAGCCGCCGAGGAGCTGATCCGCAAGCTGAACGCCCGGCTGGGGCATAGCGAGGCGGCGGAGTAGCCGTCGCTCGAACTTCCGGCAAGAAGGATTTTGCGTGATGTTTCTCGCGCCAATGCTCACGCGTGCGCTCGCTGTCGCCATGGTTTGCAGCGCGCTGTTCAGTCCCGCCCACGCCGCCGCCCCCAAGCCCGACGCCGTCGTCAGGACCAAGAGCATCGAGGCGCGCGTTTTCCTCGACGACAGGATCAAGGCGGATGCGGCCCTGGCGGCGGATTGCCTGGCGGAAGGCAAGAAGTGGCTCGACAAGAATGCCGCGGAAGCTGCCGCCGCGCGCAAGGCCGATCCGCAGTTCTCTAGGGACGGTGGCTGGGAGTTCGAGCGCAAATATGAGATCCGCTCCGTCGTTGCGGACCGCTATGTCAGCATCCTGCGCAACGACTACATGAATACGAGGGGTGCGCATCCGAACTCGGACGTGAACACGATTTTGTGGGACAAGGCCGACACCAAGCGCATCTCGATCCGTCCGTTCTTCACCGAGACCGCCGACAACGGCGCGACCATGAAGGCGATGGCGAAGGCCATCATCGTCTCGCTCAAGGCGGAGAAGAAGAAGCGCGATGCCGGCGAGACCGCAACCGACGAATGGTTCAAGGAGCTGAAACCGAGCCTGCTGAAGATCGGCGCCGTGACGCTGGCGCCCTCGACCGAAGCGGGCAAGAGCTCCGGCCTCACCTTCCACTATCCGCCCTACGCCGTCGGTCCCTATGCCGAGGGCGAGTATGTCGCCTTCGTGCCGTGGGAGACGCTGAAGCCTTACCTGAGCGCGGAAGGCACCCGCACCTTCGGCGGCGCACGGCCGAAGGGCGACGCCGAGGAGCCGTGAACGGTCGCTAGGATCGCGGATGGATTCGCGCCAACGTCCGCGCAAGCGAATCCGTCCAATCGGGAATCCAGGACGCAAACAGGGCTTGCCAGCGATCGGCGTCCGCAGGCTCGGTCTCGAGGGCGACCGACCATTCGATCAAGGTGCGGTCGCCTTCCACGATCGGGCGCAGATGCATGCTGCCTTGATAGCGCGTCGGCGCCGGCGGCCGGTCTCCGTCATCTTGCGGATACGGCAGCGCTTCGAGACCGGCATAGGTCAGGGTGTGCTGCCGGTCCGAATGATCGACCAGGCGCTGGCGGATCCAGTTCCCGAGATAGCAGAAGCGTCTGATGGCGCCGACTTCATCGCCGCGCTTGTCGTCCTCGATCACGCTCTCGCTGACGCCGTCGATGTAGGCGGGATAGTTGTTGAAATCGCGGATCAGCGACCAGGCGTCGTCCAGCGGGCAGTCCAGCACGGCGCTGTAATAGGCTTGGGTCATCGATAGCTTGCCTTTGGCTTTGGTTACGCGCTCAGGTTGGCGAAGCATGCCGGCAAAACCCACCCGATTTCCGACCGCCCATGCAAAGGGCGTGCTGTTTTCACACAACATGTCGATCTCGTTGGTAGCGCTACCTTGCGGCGGCGCTGCAAAGCCGACTAGAATGTCGCCATTGATCAAGAGCGCCCGGCGTCACGGGCGCCGCTGGGAGGCATTCAATGTCCAAGATTTCGCGCCGTACCTTTGCGGCTTCGACCGCTGCCGTCGCGGCATCCGCCGCTTTCGGGTTCAAGCCCGCACTCGCCCAGGCCTATCCGGCCCGGCCGGTCACGGTGATCGTGCCCTGGGGCGCCGGCGGCGGCACCGATGCGACCGCGCGCATCGTCGCCGCACTGCTGGAGAAGGATCTCGGCCAGCCCTTCAACGTGGTCAACCGCACCGGCGGCTCCGGCGTGGTCGGACACAGCGCGATCGCGACCGCGCAGCCCGACGGCTACACGATCGGCATGCTCACCGTCGAAATCTCGATGATGCACTGGCAGGGCCTCACCGAGCTGACGCCGAAAAGCTACACGCCGCTGGCCCTGATGAACGAGGATCCCCCCGGCATCCAGGTCTCCTCGTCCTCGCCCTACAAGACCGTCAAGGAACTCGCGGACGCGATCAAGGCCGCGCCTCCCGGCAAGTTCAAGGCTTCGGGCACCGGCCAGGGCGGCATCTGGCATCTGGCGCTGGTCGGCTGGATGCAGGCGATGGGCCTGCCCGCCAACCAGGTCGCCTGGGTGCCGTCGAACGGCGCGGCGCCTGCGATGCAGGATCTCGCCGCCGGCGGGCTCGACCTCACCACCTGCTCGGTGCCGGAGGCGCGCGCCATCATCGAGGCCGGCAAGGCCAGGAGCCTCGCCATCATGGCGCCGGCACGCAATCCGGTCTTCAAGGACGTGCCGACGCTGAAGGAGGCGATGGGCATCGACTACGCGACCGGCGCCTGGCGCGGCATCGGCGCACCGAAGGGCCTGCCGCCTGAGATCGCAACCAAGCTCACAGCGGCGCTGAAGAAGGTCTACGACTCCGCCGAGTTCAAGGACTTCATGAGCAATCGCGGCTTCGGCACGGTGTGGGGCGATGCCGCCCACTTCGCCAGCTTCATGGACAAGGGCGACGCCCAGATGGGCGGAGCGATGAAGGCGGCCGGCCTCAGCAAGGCGTGATCTGGCTCGGCGACGCTCCACGCTGAGTGCTCCTTCACCTCTCCCCGCGTGCGGGGAGAGGTCGAATTCGAGCAAAACTCGAATTCGGGTGAGGGGACCTCTCCGCGCATCCAACTCTCTCCGTCCCCGCGGAGACTCCCCCTCACCCGCCCCTCTCCCCGCACGCGGGGAGAGGGAGAACTTCTTTCACAGGACCACACTCCATGCGTCTTCCCGACTCCGTCACGGGATCGTTTCTCATCGCCCTCGGCGCGGCGGCCGCCTATGGCGGCTGGATCCTACCGCCGGTGCCCGGACAGCCGGTCGGCCCCAACGTGTTCCCGCTGGTGATCGGCTGCGGCCTTGCACTATGCGGGCTCGCGATCGTGTTCGGCATCGGCCACTCCTTCGAGGAGGAGGAAGAGCTGATCCCGCTGGAGGACGGCCAAGCGGCAGCCCCGCCGCCGCAAGGCAGGCTCTATGGCCTGCGCGCTTTGCTGCCGCCGCTGCTGCTGCTGTTCTACGTGGTTGCAGCCGACAGGCTCGGCTTCATCATCACCGCAGCGATCATGGTCTACGTCACCTCGACGGCGCTCGGCGCCAAGTGGAAGCTGGCTCTGCCGCTCGCCGCGCTCTCGCCCTTCGCCGTCCACCTCATCTTCGGCAAGCTGCTCCGCGTGCCGCTGCCCGCCGGCCTGCTGCCGACGCCCTGGTAATCCCATGCTGAAAACCCTGCTCGACGCGTTCGCGCTGATCTCCACGTGGGAGGTCATCATCTCGATGTTCGCAGCCTCCGTGTACGGCCTCGTGATCGGCTCGCTGCCGGGCCTGTCGGCAACCATGGCGACCGCCCTGCTCGTCCCGGTCACGTTCTACCTGTCGCCGATCGCGGCGATCGCGACCATCGTCGCGGCATCGTCGATGGCGATCTTCTCGGGCGACATCCCCGGCGCGCTCTTGCGCATTCCCGGCACGCCCGCCTCCGCCGCTTATGCCGACGAAGCCTATGCCATGACGCGCAAGGGCCAAGCCGAGCTCGCGCTCGGGGCCGGCGTGTGGTTTTCCGCCGTCGGCGGCATCGCCGGCGTGCTGTCGCTGATGATCCTGGCGCCGCCACTCGCCGAGATCGCGCTGTCGTTCTCGACCTTCGAATATTTCTGGCTGGCGCTGCTCGGCCTGATGTGCGCGACTCTGGTCGCGCGCTCCTCGCCGGTGAAGGCGATCGCCGGCATGTTCATCGGCCTGCTCGTTGCCTGCATCGGAATCGAGAATCCCGGCGGTGTGCCGCGCTTCACCTTCGGCCTCACCGACCTGTTCGGGGGCATCGAGCCGATCCCGGCGCTGGTCGGCGTGTTCGCGGTGGCGCAGGTGATGCGCGCGATGCTGACGCCCGAGCCGCCGCCGCTGCCGCGCCGAAAATTCGGCAGCATCCTGGCCGGACAATGGAAGCTGACCAAGCTGTATCGCTGGCAGATGACGCGCGGAAACATCGTCGGCATCATCATCGGCGTGCTGCCCGGCGCCGGTGCCGACATGGCCGCCTGGGTCTCCTATGCGATGTCGAAACGCTTCTCCAAGGAGCCGGAAAAGTTCGGCACCGGCCATGTCGAGGGCCTGGTCGAGGCCGGCGCCAGCAACAATGCCAGCATCGCCTCGGGCTGGGTGCCCTCGCTGCTGTTCGGCATTCCCGGCGACACCATCGCTGCGATCGCGATCGGCGTGCTCTACATGAAGGGTCTCAACCCGGGCCCGACGCTGTTCACCGAGAAGGCGTCGAGCATGTACGCGATCTACCTGATGTTCATCATCGCCAACATCATGATGATCCCGCTCGGCATCGCCATGATCCGGGTCGCCGCCTACATCCTGCTGGCGCCGCGCTCGGCCATCATGCCGATCATCATGCTGTGCTGCGCGGTCGGCTCGTTCGCGATCGGCAACAACATGTTCGGCGTCGTCACCGTCGCCACCTTCGGCGTGATCGGCTATGTCATGGAGACGAACGGCTATCCCGTCGCCGCCATGGTGCTCGGCATCGTCATGGGCACCATGGTCGAGCAGGCCTTCGTGACCTCGCTGATCAAGTCCGACGGCAGCATATTGCCGTTCTTCGAACGTCCCATCGCAGCCATTCTCGCCGCCATGGCGATCGGTGCCCTGCTCTGGCCGGTGATGGTGTGGATCTGGCGCAAGGTGAAGCAGCCGCAAGCCACGGCAGCGGCGAGCCGGTGATATCGGCGAGGGCTCTCGCCCTGCCCCACCCCGGGTGGTCGAGGTCGGCGGCTGGGCCAGGCTGCAACCCTGTGCTAGTATCGGGCCATGACAGAGGTCGCAGACATTCCGCTCGAGACGATTGTCGGAAAGCTCAGAGAGCTTGCTCCCGCCTTGAGAGCCGCGGGGGTCACCCGCCTGTACCTGTTCGGATCCCGCGCCCGCGGCGACGCACGGCTCGACAGCGATCTTGATGTTCTGATCGAGACCACTTCGCGCGAGGAAACGCCGCGGTTCGACTATTTCAGGGTCCTGCACCTGATCGAAGATGAGGTCGGCCTTCGAGCGCAGATCTCGATGCGAGACTTGCTGAAGCCGCGCATAGCCGAGCGGATCGCGGATGATTTGGTTGAGGTCTTCTGAATGCCGCCGACCGCGGAAGACCGGCTGCGAGATATTCTGGAAGCCATTACCGACATCGAAAGCGTCGTGAAGGGCCTCAGCTTCGATCAGTTCGTCTCAGAAAGGACCGCCCGTCTGGCAATCGAGCGCCTTCTCGAGATCATCTGCGAGGCTTCAAGATTCATCCCGGATGAGATCAAGCGAACTGAGCCTGAAATCGACTGGCGCAGGATGATCGACTTCGGAAATCTTCTACGTCATGCCTACCATATGACGAAAGCCGAGATCGTCTGGGAAATCATTCAAGCTCACCTTCCACCGTTGAAATCCTGCGCTGAAAGACACATTCGCATGTCGGGCCGCTAGCGGCTGGACGCGAAAACAATCATGACTATTGGCAAATCCATCGACATCAAGACCCTCGCCAAGGAGCTCCGCGCCGGCAGCCGCGCGGCGCTGGCGCGTGCCATCACGCTGGTGGAGAGCCGGCGCGGCGACCATCAGGCGCTGGCGCGCGAGCTGGTGCAGATGCTGCTGCCGGACACCGGCAAGGCGTTCCGCGTCGGCATCACCGGCTCGCCGGGCGTCGGCAAATCCACCACCATCGACGCACTGGGGACGTATCTCATCGAACATGGCCATGAGGTCGCGGTGCTCGCGGTCGACCCGTCCTCGGCGCGCAGCGGCGGCTCGATCCTCGGCGACAAGACGCGGATGGCGCGGCTGTCGGCCTCCGACCATGCCTTCATCCGGCCGTCGCCGTCCTCGGGCACGCTCGGCGGCGTGGCGGCGAAGACGCGCGAAGCGATGCTGCTGTGCGAGGCGGCCGGCTTTGACGTCGTGCTGGTCGAGACCGTCGGCATCGGCCAGTCCGAGACCGCGGTCTGCGACATGACCGATTTCTTCCTCGCCCTCATGCTGCCGGGTGGCGGCGACGAGCTGCAGGGCATCAAGAAGGGCCTCGTCGAGCTCGCCGACATGATCGCGATCAACAAGGCCGACGGCGACAATCTCAAGCGCGCCAACATTACCGCTGCGGACTATCGCGGCGCGCTGCATATCCTGGCTCCGCGATCCGAGCACTGGCATCCCCCCGTCGTCACCTATTCGGCACTGGCCGGCACCGGCATCGCCGAGCTCTGGCAGAAGGTGCTCGACCACCGCAAGGCGATGAATGCCTCCGGCGATTTCGCCGCGCGGCGGCGCGAACAGCAGGTGAAATGGATGTGGTCGATGCTGGAGCAGCGCATGCTGGCGCGGCTGCGCAGCGAGGCATCGGTTCGCACCAAGGTCCGTAAGATCGAAGCCGAGGTCGCCGAGGGCCACCTCACCCCGGCACTCGCCGCCGAGCAGATCCTGGGATTGCTGCAATGAGCGAAAAACTCCGCATCCTCCTCACCGGCTTCGGGCCGTTTCCCGGCGCGCCCCATAACCCGACCCAGCCGCTGGTGGCGCGGCTGGCGCAATTGCGCCGTCCGGCACTCGATGATGTCGCGATCGCCAGCCACATCTTCCCGGTCACCTATGCCGCGGTCGACCGGCAATTGCCCGAGGTGCTCGCGAAAGTGAGGCCGGATGCGCTTCTGATGTTCGGCCTTGCTGCGCGCACGCCTTACCTGCGGATCGAGACCCGAGCGCGCAATGCCGTCACCATGCTCTGGCCCGATGCCGCCAACACCCGATCGAGCAAGCGCGGCATCGCCGGCCACGCGGACGCCATGACGTTCGGCCCGCATACCGCAAGGCTGTTGCGCGCCGCGCGCCTCACCGGCATCGATGCACGGTCCTCGCGCGATGCCGGCGCCTATCTCTGCAATTATTTGAGCTGGCGCGCGATCGAGAACGTCAGGGCGGGCGGTCCGCAGCTCGCGGCGTTCGTCCATATCCCCCTGCTCGCGCGCAGCAGCGCCGCGCGCCGCAAGGGGGCGCCGCGGATCACGCTGGAGGAACTCGTCGATGCCGGCGAGGCCATGCTGATGGAAATGGTGCAGTTGGCACGGAAGCAGCGGACCACGCCGACCTCGTAGGGTAGGAAAAGGCGCTCTTGCGCCGTGCCCACCATCTCGTTCCGTCAGCCACCAGATCGTGGGCACGCTTCGCTTTGCCCACCCTGCGGCAGCGTCTTGGCGGTAAACATTTAACCCTACCGCAAACAATCCCCGCGCCCTCGGCCGCCCTGCGCTACCTAGGCCTCGCGGACGCCCGCGTCGCCGGAGGACGCCTCATGGACCTCAATCGTCGTCACCTCATCGGAGCTTCCACCGCCGGCCTCGCCGGTGCGCTGGCCATGCCGGCCGACGCCGCGCGCGCGGCGCCGCTGACGTCCCTGCTCGGCCGCGACGCCACGCAATACGGCGTGCGCCCCGGCAGCAGCGAGGATCAGACCCGCGTGCTCCAACGTGCGATCGATGAAGCCGCGCGGGCGCAGATGCCGCTGGCATTGCCGCCCGGCGTTTACCGCAGCGGGCTGCTGCGGCTGCCGCACGGCGCACAATTGATCGGCGTGCGCGGAGCAACGAAGATTCTCTTCACCGGCGGGACCTCGGCGATCCAGAGCGAGGGTTCGAACTCCGTCGGTCTTTCCGGCATCACCGTCGACGGCGGCGGCATTGCGCTGCCGGCCCGGCGCGGCCTGGTCCACCTGCTCGGCGGACGCGACGTCCGCATCGCCGATTGCGAGATCACGAATCCGGGCGGCAGCGGCATCTGGCTCGAGCAGGTGTCCGGCGAGATCTCCGGCAATATCTTCACCGACATCGCCGTGACGGCTTTGGTGTCGTTCGATGCCAAAGGCCTCAACGTCTCCCGCAACACGATTCTCGGCACCAATGACAACGGGATCGAGATCCTGCGCACGTCGATCGGCGACGACGGCACGCTGGTCGCCGACAACCGCATCGAGAACATCAAGGCGGGCCCCGGCGGCTCCGGGCAGTACGGCAACGCCATCAACGCTTTCCGTGCCGGCAACGTGATCGTGCGCGGCAACCGCATCAGGAACTGCGACTATTCCGCGGTGCGCGGCAATTCGGCCTCCAATATCCACATCACCGGCAACAGCGTCAGCGACGTGCGCGAGGTCGCGCTCTATTCGGAGTTCGCGTTCGAAGCCGCGGTGATCGCCAACAACACGGTCGATGGCGCCGCCGTCGGCGTCTCCGTGTGCAATTTCAACGAGGGCGGCCGCATCGCCGTGGTCCAGGGCAACATCATCCGCAACCTGATCCCGAAGCGGCCGATCGGCACCGCACCGGACGACGATGCCGGCGTCGGCATCTACATCGAGGCGGATACGTCGGTGACCGGCAACGTGATCGAGAACGCACCATCCTACGGCATCGTCGCCGGCTGGGGCAAATATCTGCGCGACGTCGCGATCACGGGCAACGTGATCCGCAGGGCACTGGCGGGTGTGGGCGTCTCCGTCGTGCCGGGCGCCGGCATTGCGCTCGTCAACAACAACATGATCTCGGAGACCCCGCGCGGCGCCGTCGTCGGCCTCGATCACGCCCGTGCCGTGACCTCGGATCTGTTGGCAGAGGGCGCGCAACGATTTGCGCAGGTGGTGCTCGGCGGCAATGCGGTCCGAAGGTAGGCGCGGCTGGCGGCCGGGCCGTTCATCCTTCGAGGCTCGCCACGGGACGCCTCGCGTCCCATGGCTCGCGCCTCAGGATGACGGGGCGAGAGCCGCGGTTGCTTCCCCTCTCCCACCTTGGGAGGGTTAGAACGCATTCCTGAGCAGCGGGTACTTGGCTTCCAGGCCGTCGAGGCTAAAGGTGAATTCGACGACGCGCTCGGGGGCTGCGACGACTTCCTCGGCCGGCGGGACGAATTGCGACAGGAGCGCCGCCATCGCGGCAGGCACAGCCTTCGGCAGCTTCGCGGCAGGCACCGCGAGCGGCGGCTTCACTTCCGGCGCGGTGACCTGAGCCATTGCGGCTGGCGCGGCGAGCGGCGATCTCACGGCGGGTGCGGTGAGCGGCGCCCTCGCAGCCGGAGCCTTAAGCGATGGCATCTCGGCAGGCGCGGTAAATGACGCCGGGGCCGCGGGCGCGGCGAGCAGTGCTTCGGTGACCTCGGCAAGGACGTCCGGCGTCGGATCAAGCTTGACCGGCACGACGGTCTCGGGGGCGATATGGACGGACTTCGGCTGCACGGTCTGCGCCTGCTGCTCGCGCGGAAATACGCGGGGCATGGTCGCCGGCGACCAGCCGAATGCCGGGGTCACGCTCGCCGCGGCCTCGGCGACGTCTCCACCGGTTGCGAGCGCGCGCCAGGTCTGGACCGCGAGCTTGGCTTCCTGGATGTTTTCGAGGAATGCGATCTCGGAGTGATACCGGCGCCAGCGGCCGGTCTCGAACATTTCGGAGAGATGCTGCAGCCGCTGCTCGGCGAGAGCGCACCAGCGCGCCGCGACGTCGCGGCCCGCAGCCACGACACGAGCAGACGCGCAGTCGGATTCTTGGCGATGTGTCATGAACCAGCCCGTCGGGAGAGAACACGGACGCGGGGACGCAACGCACACGAATCAATTTCAACGCGACATGAATATTTTGTGGAAAAGATTTGACTTGTCCAGCAACGACGCCGCCCACGTCGTCAAATACCGTAGTCGTGCGGAGATTTACTGCGTTTTCGAGTCAAGCTTCGCCCAAGCATAGCGGACCTGCCGCTTGCTTGCCCGGGCGGGACGTGGATGCCGGCCTGGCCGTTCAACCGAAAGCTGAGCGTCCGCGGCGTTTCCAAAGAGTGCGACGCCCGAAGCATCGATGCTCCGGATTCTGGTCTTGAGGCATCTTCGTCACGCGAACCGGAATCCGCTGCGTTCAAAAAGTATCCTGAAAAGAAAAGACCCGTCCGGGGGGACAACCGGACGGGTCGAGCCATATGGGCGCTTGGGGTGGATGGGCGCTCGCGCCTGATATGACCTATGGGGAGGGATGACCGCTCCCACATAATTTGGTCGTGGCAGGGAGCTGAACGTTCAACGCGACGTTTGCTTTTTTGGTCTTCGGCGCGCGTGCATCTTTGTCGCAGCCGCTATCTTGCTGTCGGCCTATCCGCCTGAGAATCCGTGGATTTCTCTTCCGCACTCGACAACGAAGGTTGTTCGATCGCGCGGCTATTGGGCTCATCGCGACGCTTGCCGGCATCTTCACGTTTTGTTGTACCGGACGCAGCCGCGACCGGCGTTGCGCTGTCGGCGGGAACGGCCATCACCGCGGCAAACGCATCGGTCTGGCCGTCGCCGAACAGTTCGTCACGCCCGGGCGAGCCAAGGTCGCGCGCGGTCTTGGCCAGCGTCATGCGCAGCGCCTCCGGCTTCAAGGCGTAATTGCGCTCGAGCAGCAACGCCGCGACGCCGGAGACATAGGCCGCCGAGAACGAGGTCCCCGACGTCATCTGGTATTTGCCGTCCGGCGCCGGCAGGAAGATGTCGACCCCGGGCGCCGCGAGGGCGATGTAATTGCCACGGTTGGAGGCGGTGAACAGCCTGTCCTGCTGGTCGGTGGCGCTGACCGCGATGACGTTGGGATTGGCGGCCGGATAGAGCGGCGGCGACTTCGCGCCAGCGTTGCCGGCGGCCGCGATCAGCACGAGGCCGCGCGCGGCGGTGGCCGCGATGGCGCGCTCGATCACCGCGTCCTTGGGACCGGCAAAGCTCATATTGACGATCTGCGCGCCGTGCTCGGCGGCGTAATTCAGCGAGCGCAGGATGATGTAGGACGAGCTTTCGGTGCCGCCGTTGGCGCCGCCAAAGGCACGGATCGCGATGATGCGCGCTTCGGGCGCGCTGCCCATCAGCCGGGAATGCGCCACGATCGCGCCGGCGATGCCAGTGCCGTGGACGTGCGGCCCCTCGGTGCTGCCGAGCGCATCGAAATTGTCGGCGACGGAATTGGCGAGCTCGGGATGCCGGGCGTCGATGCCGGAATCGATCACGGCGATGGTGACGTTGGCGCCCTGCGCCAGCTTATGCGCCTGCGGCAGGCGGAGCTTGGCCAGGGCATATTGGGCGGGATCGCCGTCGCTCGGGGTCCTCGATTTCTGGTCCTGGAGCGCATAACGGAAGTTCGGCTGGACCGAGCGCACGCTGCCGTCGGCCGCGAATTCGCGCCGCACCGTCTCGTACGGACGGCCGTCGGTGATGCGGAACAGACCGATGGTGGCCCCGATCAGCGGGAAATTCTCCGACGAGATGCGCGTCAAGCCGTGCCGGCGGGCAAGCGCGTCGGCATCGCCGGGCGACAGCGTGCCGTCGATCTCCGCCACGAATTCGTTGGCGAAGCTGCGCAGGTTGGCGGCGGGGGCCGGCGTAGCGTCGCCTCGGCCCTTGCCGGCGCTCTTCTTGCCGGATTTGGCTGAGCCACCCCCGCCCGCGCTCGGCTGGGCCAGGCATTCGCCATCGGCATCGCGATAGGGCGCGGTGCAGGCCTGATACAGGTTCGGCGAGTAGCGCGTATGGGGCAGCACCGTCGTCGGCGGCCGGATCCGCGACGTCGTGGTGTGGGGAATGGTCGCGATCGTCCGCGGGCCGGGGCCGACGTTGACGGCCCGCGCGGCGATATTGGGGCTGACCCGAGGGGTGATGTTCGGCGAGACAGTCGGCGTTCGCGAGGGCACGCTGATGGTGGGGGTGCGCATGATCGCCTGCGCCTGCGCCACCTCGACGCCGAGACAGCCGGCAATCAGAATCGCCGCGCCGACCGCTTGCCGTTTAAGCATGATCTCTACGGAAAACCGCTGCGCACTTTTCCGGATCATGCTTCAGGGCGCCGCGACGGCGAGGTTGACGAACTTCTCGCGCTGCATCTTGCCGAGCAGTGAAGCCAGCTCGTCCTGGCTCATGGCCTTGTCGAACTGGAGGCGGAACATGCCGCCCCTGGCGCCGTCGATGATCGAGGCGTGGTAGCTGTCGAGCAGCGCGGTGATGTCGGCAATGCGCGCCTCGGGCGTGAAGCGCACCAGGGCGCGTGCCGGCGCGGCGGCGCTGCCAAGCTCGCGCGTGATCGGCGCGCTGGTCGAGAGCGAAGCGGTCTGGAAGGTCGCGGGCTGGTTCTTCATCAGCACGGCGCCGATCACGCCGGCTTGCAGCACGAGCGCGACGGCGCCAAGGCCCGCCGACCACGCCAGCGTGCGCGGCGACAGGCTCGCGAAGAAGGTCGAGATGCGCGCCGACAGCGGCAGCGAGCCGGTCGCCCGCGCCGGCTCGGCGTCGATCGCGGCGAACAGCTTCTGCATCGCGCGTGCCGAGGGAGCCCCCAAGCTCTCGTTCAGATGAATGGTCTCTTCGTATTCGCCGCGGATCGCGGCGTATTGCCTGGCCAGCTCGGGATCGCGCGCCAGCGCTTCCTCGACCCGGCGCGCATCGCGCGCATTCAGCGTGCCGGCAGCGTGCCACGGCAGCAGCAGTTCAATTTCACCGGGCTCTTGCTCCAGCATCTTCTTGCTCAAAGCCATCATGGCCAGCCTCGCTCAACGCCGGCTGCCTTCAGCAGTTCGGCCAGTTTCTTGCGCGCATAGAACAAGCGCGTCTTCACAGTGTTCTCCGGTATCCCGACGATTTCGGCCACCTCTTCCACGGACTTCTCGTGGTAGTAGACGAGATCGACGATTTCCCGGTGTTCCGGCGAGAGGCCCGTCAGACACCCCCGCAACGCTGCACTGGTATCCTTCTTCTGCACCACCGTTTCCGGATCGTCGGACGTGTCCTCGATCGCGTTCGCGGCGTCTTCGTCCAGCTCGAAATCCTTCCTGCGCCGGAGCGCAGACAGGGCCTTGAATCGGGTGATCGCCAGAAGCCAGGTCGAAACGGCGGATCGGCCCTCGAACTTGCCGGCCTGACGCCAGACGTCGAGAAACACCTCGCTGATGAGGTCTTCCGCCGCCTGCTCGTCCCGCACGAGCCTGAGCCCGAACCTGTAGACCCTGACATGGTGCCGCCCGTACAGCACCTGCATGGCGAGCCGGTCACCCTGGGCGATCCTGGCGATCAGGACCTCGTCCGAAGCCGCCTGTGTCACGCTCAAAGGCCGTCTCGCAAGGTTGGTCGGGTCGGCGCAGCAGACGGTTCGACTGGGGGTGCAAAATTGTTCAATTTACCGCACTCGTACGGGCGCCGGTGTGATCCACCCCACATACGCGCTTTTTTGCTGTCCCGCCCGCAGCCGTCGGCCGCCACAATCCAGATCGGTAACATAATACTGAGATACTTCCTTACGGAAATGCCTGTCCGGCACAGGCGGCCCGGCCCCGTCCGGTTCCATAGCAGCGCCGCACGACATCTGTCTCGCCAAGACCAACTTAGGCTCGATGGCACCGCAAACCGATGCCTGACCGCCGGCAAAATTTCTTTCGCCGGCCCATCACCTTGTTCCGTGCTGCACGGTTCGGATTCGGTTTCAAAGGATACCAAACCTAAAGGCTTGCCACGTAGATTTTTACGCTGACATCCACCTTTGGCGGGATCATGGGCACGGCCGCGACGTCATTTCCCGAGAGAAATGCTGCTGAGGTCGCGGATATCGTCCTCGCCCCCGAGGCTGCGGCCCCCGAAGTCCGGGCGCGGCGGGCCCGGCAGCGCCGCCAGATGTATATCGGCCAAGTCGCGAGCTATTCGCTGGGCGCCTCCGTCCTGCTGCTCTACGCCTATGGCGGCACGGTCGACATGGCCGTTCCGTCGCTGTTCTGGCTCGGCGGCCTCCTGATCATCGGGACCTTCACCGTGCTGTCGGAAGCCGGCTTCGGCGACCGGTTTGAGGATCACTACCTCACCGTGTTCCAGATCTCGGCGCATATGGCGCTGCAGCTGCTGTTCCTGCTCGCCGTGCCGACGATCGGGGTCGCGTTCGTCGCCGTGCTGTTTCTGATCTTCGCGTTCGGCACGCTGCGCATGACCTCGCGCCAGGCGATGGTCACCTGGGGCCTTGCCACCTGCGGGCTTGGCTTCGTCTTCCTGGGCACGGACCTGCCGATCGGACTGCCGGTTGCGACCCGCCTGGAGCGAACCGCCTCGATGCTGTGCTTCGTGCTGGTGATCGGCCAGTGCGCCTTCCTCGGCTTGTTCGGCGCAACCCTGCGCAAGATCCTGTACCGGCGCAGCATCGAGCTGAAGGCCGCCTATCGCCGCATCGAGGAACTGGCCGAGCTCGACGAACTCACCGGCTCCTACAACCGCCGCTGCATCATGCGCCTTCTCGACGCCGAGATCGAAAAGTCGCGACAGACCTCGGCTCCCTGCGCGATCGCGCTGATCGATCTCGACTGGTTCAAGCGTATCAACGACGCCCACGGCCATCCCGTCGGCGACGAGGTGCTGCGCACCTTCGCGATCACCATTTTCGCCAATATCCGCCCATCCGACAGCTTTGGCCGCTACGGCGGCGAGGAATTTTTGCTGCTGCTGCCGGACACGTCGGGCGATGCCGCGCGGCGCATGCTCGATCGCCTGCGCAGCATCGTCGCCGATCTCGACTGGGGTGCATTCTCCCCGGGCATGCGCGTGACCCTTTCTGCGGGCGTCGTGACGCTGCGCGACCTTGATACTGCCGACACGTTTCTCGCCCGCGCCGACCGCGCGCTCTATTCCGCCAAGGCGCAAGGGCGCAACCGCATTGCAACCAGCTGACCAATCCATTTGATTCCGGCGCGACAGAAGCCGCCGGACCGAACGCTCCAGGACAGGGCAATGAGATCCAAATCCATCAAATCATCCGAGAACCTGCTCGAGGAATTGCAGACTGCGCTCTCGCACGGCACCGTGGCGCGCCGCGTCGAGACGCTGCGCCGCGTCACCGATCTCTTCGTGGGCAACGCGGTCGACTATTCCGACGACCACATCCGCCTGTTCGACGACGTGTTCCAGTGCCTGGTCGAACAGATCGAGACGTCGGCCAAGGCGCTGCTTGCCGACCGCCTCGCACCGATCGCGGCCGCGCCGCCGCAAATCATCCGCACGCTCGCGCTCGACGAGGTCATCGAGGTCTCCGGGCCCGTGTTGTCGAAATCGGAACGGCTGGACGAGACGACCTTGATCGAGATCGCGCGCACGCGAGGCCAGGCGCATCTCAAGGCGATCTCGCTCCGGCGCGTGCTGTCGGAGGCGCTGACCGACGTGCTAGTGACGCGCGGCGACGCCGACGTGGTGCAGTCGACCGTCAATAATCCGGGCGCGCGGCTCTCCGAGGGAAGCTTCACCGACCTCGTCACCCGCGCCGAACGCGACGACGACCTCGCGACCTGCATCGGCCTGCGGCCCGACCTGCCGCGCCATTACTATCTGAAGCTGGTCGGCAAGGCGTCCTTGAGCGTGCGCAGGAAGCTCGAGGCGGCGCATCCGGAGTTCACGGACGAGGTGTCGAGCGTGGTCCAGGAAGTCGCCCAGAGGATGCGCGCCGCCGCCATGAACAAGCAGACCGAGATGGCGCGCGCGCTGGTGAAATCGCTGCACGAGGACGGCCGCCTCGACGAATTCCAGCTCACCACTTTCGCCGAGCAGGGCAAGTTCGACGAGACCAATGCGGGGCTCGCCGCGCTCGCGGGCGTCGCGGTCGAGACCGCCGAGACCATGATGATCGAAAGCCGCACCGAGGGCGTGATGATCCTCGCCAAGGTCGCGGGCATGTCCTGGCCGAGCGTGCGCGCCATCATCGCCATGCGCGAGAAGCTCTCGGGCGGCCCGCAGACCGACGTGCTGACGCTGCGCGACACCTACCAGGCGCTGCGCTCGTCGACCGCGCAGCAGGTGTTGCGCTTCCACCGCATGCAGCAGAGCACGATTCCGGCGGCGTGAAGCTGGCTCGTTAATATCTTAGGACTTTGGATCCCACCGCCGCGCCGATCGCCGTCACCAGCGCGGTCGCGAGCGTGTACCAGGTCGCGACGAACAGCGGGGAATCGTCGGTGCAATGCGAGGCGTAGAGCGTCGCGGCAAGGCCGGCCGAGACCAGGCCGGCGAGCGCGCCTGCAAGCGCCGGATGCGAGGGCGCACCATGCCGCAGGCCGAACAGCGCACCTGCGAGCAGCGGCAGCGACATCGCGGGGATGGCGACCAGGCACACCCTGGAGTTCTTGCCCATCAGCCGCATCGTCATCGGCATCGCCGGCGCCATCATCGCCTCGCTGCCGATCGCGACCGCCAGCAACCCGACAGGGAGCAGCAGCAGCCAGCCCCAGCCGCGCATCAAGGCTTCGGGACGCGACAGGTGCAGGCTGACGATGATCGCGGGGATCGCGAGCGACAATGTGACCGCGAACTTCATGTCGAAGAACGGATTGCGGATGGCCGTCATCACGTCCGACCGCATGCCGAGGAAGGTCGCAAAAATCAGGATCGACAGAGGCGCAGCCACCAGCAGCGCCATGGTCAACACGGTCCCGACGCGCGGCACGCGGTGGGCGTTGTCGGCTGCGAGCGAGCGGATCAGTTGGTCGGTATCCATGACTAGTGGTCCCGCAATTTGGCAGTCAGTGCCGCAAGTCCGCGATGCAGGGCGACCCGCACCGCGCCTTCGCTCATCGAATACTTCGACGCCGTGTCCTTGATCGAGGCGCTCTCGACCGCGATCGACTGCAGCACGTCGCGCTGGCGCTGCGGCAGCGTGCCCAGTTGCGCCGCGACTTCGCCAGCCGAGGCCGTCTCCTGCGGCGCCTCGCCCGGCAGCGTCTCGGCGAAATCGTCGATGTTGACGAAGACGCGCCTTCCGCGCCGCCTGAGCGCATCGATCAGCTTGTTGCGGGCGATCGCGAACAGCCAGGGCGCGAAGGGGGCTTCGCTGTCCCAGGTGTGCCGCTTCAGGTGCACCGCCAACAAAATCTCCTGCACGATATCCTCGGCCTGATCGGGAGGCTGCCCGGCCCGCGCCAGGCCACGCCTCGCCGCAGCGCGCAGCACCGGCGTGACCGCCTTCAACAGGCGATGATACGCCGCATCATCGCCTGCCATGGCCGACCGCATCAGGCCGGTCCATTCGTCCTCACGTCCGCGCACGCGCGCCCCTCACCATGCAATTCGGCCGCTCGATCAATTTGTTACGCGAGGCGGCAAAGATCACGAATTCGTGATCATTGAAAGGGCCTCGCGACCGATACGGCCGTCAATCTCCGCGACGGCTCATAACACCGATCGCCCCGGCCCGCATCCGGCGGCCGGCAGCACGGAGCCGGTTTGCCCCGTTTTTGCCCGGTGGTGCCCGAAGATTCCCATTTTCCGCCCCGCTGTCGTCACGCCCCAGGGTCTCTGTTCGCTTCCGGGACGGGCGGAATTGGGGAGATCATCACATGATGAAAGCCAGCGGGCGCGCGGCCCTGATTGTTGTGGCCGGGCTTTTGTTGCTGTTCGGTGGCTCTGCACGGGCGGAGCCAAGCTCAGCCGCGAGCAAATCGGACAGCGCGGGCAAGCAGGCCGACGCGGCCAAGCCGGGCAAGCATCGGCGCCACCAGGAGTCTCGCCGCACCAACAGCGGCAAGACGGCACAGAAACCGGACGACAAGGCTGATCCTCAGGCAAAGGCCGACGAGGCCAAGTCTGACAGCCGGCCTGAGAGCAAGCCTGACAGCAAGGCATCTGAGAGCAAGGCGGCCGACAACAACCTGCCGGCCTCGAGCCAGATGCCGCCGGCAGTTGCCAACGCCAACGCGCAGCTCGCCGCCACCGACACGCCGACCTCGGCTGCGGCCTCCGCGATGACGGACCGGGCCAACGACAATGTCCAGGCCGCGGCCGACAATACCAGCGCCCCGAACGCCGAGAGCCAGGTCGTCGCACCCGATCAGCTCAACGACATCGACCGGGCCGCGCAACAGGACGATCCGCCGGCACAGAAGGCGGTCATTGCCGCAACCGAGGCCCAGCCCCGGCCGGCGCCGGTGATGGCAAGCAGCCAGCAGAGCTCGGCCTGGGACCAGAGCTCCCTGATCGGTAAGATCTTCATCGGCGTCGGCACGCTGCTGACACTTGCGTCCGCCGCGCGCATGTTCATGGCCTGATCGCGGTTCCGCCGGGACGCGCGGCCCCGCGCGTCCTGGCATCTGCGGCCCTCTTGAAGCCATCCGCGCCAGCGGGCACATTGCCCGCTCAATCAAACGCGTGGGTGGAGCATGAGCACGTTCGAACACATCATCGTCGAGAGCAAAGGCGCGGTCGGCATCATCAAGCTGAACCGGCCAAAAATGCTCAACGCGCTCTCCTTCGGCGTCTTCCGCGAGATCGCCGCCGCGGTCGACGATCTCGAGGCGGACGATGCCATCGGCTGCATCGTCGTGACCGGCAGCGAGAAGGCCTTTGCAGCCGGCGCCGACATCAAGGAGATGCAGCCGAAGGCCTTCATCGACATGTTCTCGGAGGATTTTGCCGCGATCGGCGGCGACCGCGTCGCCCGTTGCCGCAAGCCGACGATTGCGGCGGTTGCCGGGTACGCGCTCGGCGGCGGCTGCGAGCTCGCCATGATGTGCGACATCATCATCGCCGCCGACACCGCAAAGTTCGGCCAGCCCGAGATCACGCTCGGCACCATTCCCGGCATCGGCGGGACCCAGCGCCTGACGCGCGCGATCGGCAAGTCCAAGGCCATGGACCTGTGCCTCACCGGCCGCATGATGGATGCGGCGGAAGCCGAGCGAAGCGGCCTCGTCAGCCGCATCGTGCCCGCCGACAAGCTGATGGACGAGGTGATGGCCGCGGCCGAGAAGATCGCCGCGATGTCGCGCCCTGCCGCCGCGATGGCCAAGGAAGCGGTGAACCGCGCCTTCGAGACCACGCTTGCCGAAGGCATGAGCGTCGAGCGCAACCTGTTCCACGCGACCTTCGCGCTGGAGGACCGCTCCGAGGGCATGGCGGCGTTCATCGAGAAGCGCAAGCCGGTGAACAAGAACCGGTAACGGCGCCGAACGGTCAGGCTGTTGAAAGGCTCGCCACGTTACACGGGATCCCTGTGACGCAGCTGCAACAAGCACGGATTTCATGGGGGTTTTCCCCGCGGCAGTTTGCCTGCGGGACCTCGGCTGGTTAAACAGCTAAGAGGCCACCGTCGGCGGGGGCGGACAGCCGGGATTAAGCGGGATTACATGATTGGGCGTGCCGCCAGAGCTGGTCGCGTGATGATGCGGCGCCGACCGGGCGCAGGTGCCGTGCTTGCCACATGGGCCGCGCTGGCGCTCTGTGGCGCCCTGCCCTCCGCCGCCTGGGCCGAAGCCCTGCCGGACGCGCTCGCCAGGGCCTACCAGACCAATCCGCAGCTCAATGCCGAACGGGCGCGACAACGCGCCACCGACGAGAATGTGCCGCAGGCCCTCGCCGGTTACCGACCGCAGATCGTGGCGAGCCTCAGCGCCGGCCTGCAATCAGTGCGCAATCTATTGCCCGACAACACCATCCAGACCGGCAACCTGAAGCCATGGATTATCGGCGTCACCGTGACGCAGACCCTGTTCAACGGCTTCCGGACCGCCAACAACGTGCGGGCCGCCGAGCTCCAGGTGCAGTCGGGCCGCGAGGCGCTGCGCAATGTCGGCCAGGGCGTGCTGCTCGACGCCGTCACCGCCTACACCAACGTGCTCGCCAACCAGTCGCTGGTCGAGGCGCAGCGTTCCAACGTGGCCTTCCTGCGCGAGACGCTCGCGGTCACCCAGCGCCGCCTCAACGCCGGCGATGTCACGCCGACCGACAGCGCGCAGGCCGAGGCGCGCCTCAATCGCGGCCTTGCCGATCTCAACGCCGCCGAGGTCGCACTTGCCGTCAGCCAGGCGACTTATGCGCAGGTCATCGGCAATTCACCGTCGCAGCTTCGGGCCGCCGAGGCCGTCGACCGCTATCTGCCGAAGAGCCGCGAAGACGCCATGACGATGGCGATCCGCCAGCATCCGGCGGTGATGGCCGCAAGCTTCGACGTCGACGTTGCCTCCACCAACATCCGCATCGCCGAAGGCGTATTGCTGCCGAGCGCCACCATCCAGGGCAGCGCCAGCAAGAGCCGCAACAACGATCCGACGCTCGGCACCTTCGCCGAGGACCAGGCTTCGATCATCGCCAACGTCACGGCCCCGATCTATGACGGCGGCCAAGCCGCCGCGCAGACCCGGCAGGCCAAGGAGATCACGGCGCAGAGCCGGCTCGTGCTCGACCAGATTCGCAACCAGGCGCGCAC
Organism: Bradyrhizobium sp. WBOS07; assembly: GCF_024585165.1. Lineage (NCBI taxonomy): Bacteria > Pseudomonadati > Pseudomonadota > Alphaproteobacteria > Hyphomicrobiales > Nitrobacteraceae > Bradyrhizobium > Bradyrhizobium sp. WBOS07. The sequence goes on along the minus strand of NZ_CP029008.1, from coordinate 6,113,988 downwards.
GGCCGCGGTCAGCGCTTGGGTTGCCAACGAAGGCGCCAAGGTCGCGGTCTCGGCCTCGGAGTCCGAGGTGAAAGCTGCGACCGTCGCGCTGCAGGGCGTGCAGCGCGAGGCCGCCGGCGGACAGCGCACCACGGTGGACGTGCTGAACTCGCAGGCCGACCTGATCCAGGCCAAGGCCCGTTTGATCGGCGCGCAGCGCGACCGCGTCATCGCCTCCTACACGCTGCTCAGCGCCATCGGCCATCTCGACGTCAAGACGCTGAACCTGAACACGCCGGACTACCTGCCCGAGGTGCACTACCACCAGGTCCGCGACGCCTGGCACGGCCTGCGCACGCCGTCGGGACAATAGGCTCAACTCATCCGGGCGGAGCCGATGCAAAGCCGCCGCATCCATCTGATGGGAGCTTCGGGCTCCGGGGTGACGACGCTCGGCCGCGCCCTTGCGGGCCGGCTTGCGCTGCCGCATCACGACACCGACGACTATTTCTGGCTGCCGACCGCGCCGCCCTACCGGACCACGCGTCCGGCATCCGAGCGGCTGCGATTGATGCACGAGATGTTTCTGCCGCGCCTGGATTGGGTGCTGAGCGGATCCATCACCGGCTGGGGCGAGGAGCTTGTTCCATTGTTCGATCTCGTGGTCTTCGTGACGACGCCGCGCGAGATCCGGTTGCAGCGCTTGCGCGCCCGCGAGGCGGCCCATTTCGGCGCCGACGCCATCGCGCCGGGTGGCTGGCGCCACGACGAGACCGAGTCCTTTATCGAGTGGGCCTCCCATTACGAGGCCGGAGATCGCGAGGGCCGCAATCTCGCCAACCACGAAGCCTGGCTCGCAGGCCTGCCCTGCCCGGTCGTGCGCATCGACGGCGCGCGCCCGCCTGCGGACCTCATCGAGCAGCTATGCAGCGAAGCGCAGCGGCGGCTGCCAGGCTGATGTGATACTGTCCCTTACAACTATCAAGAAAATAGAACAGGGAGAGAACCCGTGCTCAACCGACGCAGCGTCCTGCTTGCCTCCCTTGCCGCCGGAGCAGCCATGACCAGCAGAGCCCACGCACGTGCGGCGCAGCCCGCGACGCCGGTCAATTTCGACGTTCCCGCGCATGCCTGCGACTGCCACACCCACATCCATGGCGATGTCGAAAAATTCCCGTTCTTCGCAGGTCGCGTCTATACGCCGGAGCCGGCAAGCCCTGAAGAAATGGCCGCGCTGCACAAGGCGCTGCATATCGAGCGCGTGGTGATCGTCACCCCGAGCGTCTACGGCACCGACAATTCCTCCTCCCTGTTTGGCATGAAGGCACGCGGCGCGACCGCGCGCGGGGTCGCCGTGATCGACGACAAGACCACCGAGGCACAGCTGGATGCGATGCATCAAGACGGCTTCCGTGGCATCCGCCTCAATCTGGCGACGGGCGGGGTCAACGATTCCAATGTCGGCCGGCCGCGCTTCACCGCCGCCGTCGAGCGCATGAAGGCACGCGGCTGGCACGTGCAGCTCTACACCACGCTGGCGATGATCTCGGCGATCAAGGACCTCGTCGCGGCGGCGCCGGTGCCGGTCGTGTTCGACCATTTCGGCGGGCTCGAGGCTTCGCTCGGCCTGGAGCAGCCCGGATTTTCCGACCTGATCGCGCTGGTCAAGTCCGGCAAGGCCTATGTGAAAATCTCCGGCGCCTATCGTTCCTCGAAGCTCGCACCCGACTACCAGGACATGGTGCCCTATGCCCAGGCGCTGATCGCGGCCAATGCGGACCGCATCGTCTGGGGCACCGACTGGCCGCATCCGGATTCCAGCCGGGTCGACGGGCGCAAGGCAACCGACATCGCGCCGCTCTACCAGATCGATGACGGCCGCCTGCTCAACCAGCTTCCGGTGTGGGCGCCGGATGCGGAGGTACGCAAGAAGATCCTGGTCGACAACCCGGCGCGGCTCTACGGGTTCTGACGCTTAGCGCCCGCGTCGCGAGAAGAACGAGATCAGGACCGGCAAGGTCACGAGGATCACGACCGGCGCCAGCATCATGCCGGTGACGACGACGACCGCGAGCGGCTTCTGCACCTGCGAGCCGATCCCCTCCGACAGCGCCGCCGGCAGCAGGCCGACGCCGGCGACGATGCAGGTCATCAGCACCGGCCGGAGCTGCAACTCTCCCGTGCGCACCACCGCGGTCATGCGGTCCATGCCTTCTTCGATCAGCTGGTTGAACTGCGACAGGATGATGATGCCGTCCATCACGGCGATGCCGAACAACGCGATGAAGCCGATCGCCGCGGAGACGCTGAAGGCCGTGCCTGAAATCAACAGGCCGAGCACGCCGCCGAAAATCGCCATCGGGATCACGCTCATCGCGAGCAGCGTGTCGGTCATCGAGCCGAAATTGAACCAGAGCAGCACGCCGATCAGCGCCAGCGAGATCGGCACCACGATCGACAGCCGCCGGATCGCGTCCTGGAGATTGCCGAACTCGCCGACCCATTCCATGTGCGAGCCGGGCGGCAGCTGCACCTGCTCCGCGATCTTCTGCTGGGCCTCGCTGATCGCGCTGCCGAGGTCGCGCTCGCGCACCGAGAATTTGATCGGCAGATAGCGTTCCTGCTGCTCGCGATAGATGTAGGCCGCGCCCGAGACGAGGCTGATGTCGGCGACCTCGCTGAGGGGAATCTGGGTGACGCTGCCGTTCGGCCCGGGCGAGCCGATCCGCAAATTCTGGATCGCCTCCGCGCTCCTGCGATATTCCGGCGCGAGGCGGACAATGATCGGGAAGTGACGATCGCTGCCGGGCTCGTAGAGGTCTCCCGCGGTGTCGCCGCCGATCGCGACCTTGATCGTGGCATTGATGTCGCCCGGCGCAAGGCCGTAGCGCGCGGCCTTGGCGCGGTTGATGTCGATCTGGATGGTCGGTTGCCCGAGCGAGGTGAATACCGCAAGGTCGGTGACGCCCTGCACGGTGGCCAGCACTTGCTTGATCTTGTTCGCGGTGTCAGTGAGCGCCTGGAGGTCGCTGCCGAACAGCTTGATCGAGTTCTCGCCCTTCACGCCGGAGACGGCTTCGGAGACGTTGTCCTGGAGATATTGCGAGAAGTTGAACTCGACGCCGGGGAAGCGGTCGTCGAGCTGCTTGAGCAATTGCGCGGTCAGCTCTTCCTTGTCGCGCGTGCCGGGCCACTGGCTCACAGGCTTGAGCGGCGCGAAGAACTCGGCGTTAAAGAAGCCAGCGGCGTCGGTGCCGTCGTCGGGACGGCCGTGCTGCGATACGACGGATTCGACCTCGGGCCGGGCGCGGATCACCTTGCGCATCTCGTTGACGTAGGAATTGCCTTCCTGAAGCGAGATGGTCGGCGGCAGGGTGGCACGAATCCAGAGATTGCCCTCCTCCAGTTTCGGCAGGAATTCGAGGCCGAGCAGCCTGCTGAGCGCCACCGTCATCAGCACCAGGCCGGCCGCGCCGCCGAGCACGATGTTGCGATTGGCGACCGCCGATTGCAGCAGCGGCGAGTACAAGCGGTGCAGGATCAGCATGACCCTGGTCTCGGTTTCCTCGACATGCGCGGGCAGGATGATCGCGGACAAGGCCGGCGTGACGGTGAACGTCGCAAGCAGCCCGCCGGCCAGCGCATAGGCATAGGTGCGCGCCATCGGCCCGAAAATGTTGCCCTCGACGCCAGACAGCGTGAACAGCGGCAGGAACGCCGCGATGATGATCGCCGCGGCGAAGAAGATCGAGCGCGAGACGTCGGCGGCCGCGCTGAGGATGGCGTGGCTCTTCATGCCGAACGTCGTCTCGGGCGACATAAGCCCGGCTTCCGAGATCGGCGTCGTGTGCGTCAGGCGGCGAAAGATCGCCTCGACCATGATCACGGTGGCATCGACGATCAGGCCGAAATCGATCGCGCCGACCGACAGCAAATTGGCCGATTCCCCCCGAAGCACCAGGATGATGACGGCGAAGAACAGCGCGAACGGAATTGTGGCCCCGACGATCAGCGCGCTGCGGAGATCACCGAGGAAGATCCACTGCAGCAGCACGATCAGGACAATGCCGACCACCATGTTGTGCAGCACCGTGTGGGTGGTGAGCTCGATCAGGTCGCCGCGGTCGTAGATGCGTTCGATGCGCACGCCGGGCGGCAGGATGCTGGAACTGTTGATTTGCTGGACGAGCTGATGGACACGCTTGATGGTCGGTGAGCTCTGCTCGCCGCGCCGCATCAACACGATGCCCTGCACGATGTCGTCGGCGTCGTCGAGGCCGGCAATGCCGAGGCGCGGCTTCTGGCCGACGGTGACGGTGGCGACGTCCTTGACCAGCACCGGATTGCCGCCGGTCTGCGCCACCATGGTATTGGCGAGATCGTCGATCGAGCGGATCAGGCCGACGCCGCGCACGACGGCTGATTGCTGGCCGATATTGACGGTGTTGCCGCCGACATTGACGTTGGAATTGCCGACCGCCTGCAGCAATTGCGGCAGCGTCAACCCATTGGCGACCAGCTTGTTGAAGTCGACCTGGAGCTCGTAGGTCTTGCTCTTGCCGCCCCAGCCGGTGACGTCGATGACTCCCGGCACGGCGCGGAAGCGGCGCTGCAGGATCCAGTCCTGAATGGTCTTGAGGTCGAGCACGCTGTAGTTCGGCGGTCCCACGAGACGGTAGCGGAAGATCTCGCCGATCGGGCTCAGCGGCGAGATCTGCGGCTGCACGTTGCCGGGAAGCGGCGCAAGCTGCGCCAGGCGGTTCAACACCTGCTGCAACGCCTCGTCATAGGTGTAGGCGAAAGAGAACTGAATCTTGACGTCGGAGAGACCGTAGAGCGAGATGGTGCGGATGGTCGTGATGTTCTTCAGGCCGGCGACCTGGGTCTCGATCGGGATCGTGATGTAGCGCTCGATCTCCTCCGCCGACAGTCCCGGGCTCTGCGTCACGATATCGACCATCGGCGGGGTCGGATCGGGATAGGCCTCGATGTTGAGCTGGTTGAACGCGATCAAGCCGCCAATCAGCACGGCGACGAACATGCCGACCATCAGGAAGCGCCGGTTGACGGCAAGAGCGACGAGACGATCCATTCAGGTCTTCAATTTCTTGGGTCGTCGTCAGCTGCCGGACGCCGCGCGGTCGATGAACAGGCTGCCTTTGGTGACGATCTGCTCGCCGGGCTTCAGGTTGCCGGTGACCTCGACGAGGTTGCCATTGACGAGGCCGATCTTGATCTGGCGCAGCTCGACCGATTTGTCCTCGCGCGCGACCCAGACACGAACCTTGTCGGCTTCGTAGATCAGAGCCTGTTTCGGCACTGCCGGCGCGGCGCGATCGCCCGCCGAGTAGATCGTGACGTTGGCGAACATCTCCGGCTTGAGCAGGCCGTCCTTGTTGTCGATGATGGCGCGGACCAGCAGGCGGCGGGTGTTGGGGTCGATTGCGGCGGCGACATAGTTGATCTTCGCGGTGAGCGGACGGCCCGGCAGCGCCATCACGTTGACGGTGACGTCCTGTCCGATGCAGACCGCAGCCGCATCGCTCTCGCGCACGAAGGCGGTGAGCCAGACGGTGGAGAGATCGCCGATCACGAAGACCGGATCGCTGGCGCCAGAGTTGACGTATTGGCCGGGGCCGATCTTGCGCTGCACGACGGTGCCGGAGATCGGCGAATAGATCGTGATCTCCCGATCGATGACGCCTTTTTCCCGGAACGCCTTGATGGCCTCGTCGGTGAAGCCGAGGATGCGCAGCTTGTTGCGCGCCGCTTCCAGCGCCGTCGCCGAGGAGCGCATGTCATTCTGCGCCTGAACCTGCGTCGCTTCCGCCTGCTGATAGTCCTTCAGCGGAATGGCATGGCCCTCATAGAGATCCTTGGCGCGCTTGAACTGGATGTCGGAGAGCTCGAGCGCCGACTTCGCCTTGTTCTGCGCGGTCATCGCCGCGATGAAGTCGTTCTGGGCCTGCACCGTGTCGGCGGCCTCGATCGTAAACAGCGGTTGCCCTTGCTTCAGCGTCTCGCCGGGCTTGGCGAGCAGCTTGGTGACACGGCCGGCATAGGGCGAGAACACCGGCGTCGAACGGTCCTCATCGACGGCGACCTTGCCCTCGGTGGCGTATTCGGCACGGAAGGCGCGGGCCTTGACCGGCTCGATCGTCAGCGTCGCCCATTCGGACGGCGTCGGCGTGAAGGTCTGCGCATTCCTGCGCGACTGGCTGGAGATTTCGGAGTGCTTCTTTTGCTTCGGCCCCATAGCGAGGAAGCCGTAGGCACCGGCGGCGGCGAAAGCTAGTAAAACTACGTACGTGATCAGCCGCTGTCTGAACACCAGCAGTCGCTTGGTATTTTCAACCACCATGGAGCCCGGCCGTGTCTGCGACGATCTCGGCAGATGTCTGCCTTGTCGGTTGCGCTAATAGTGCCGAACTGGAATTTCAAACAACCTAAAAAACGCTGGCGCCCTTCGGTTTGCGTAAAAAATATCGCGACCTGTCAGCTTCATGTCAGCTTCGCGCCGGCCAACGTGCCGGATGAGAGCCGAGCGGCATCGCCGGACGAGACCAATGCGCCGGCGTCGTCGACAGCAGCGCCGAATGGCGCACCGCCTTCAGCATGCCGAATCCGGATGGCATGCTCTCGATGAACGCGGCATATACGGCCTCGCCCGAAAGATCCGGGGCATTCAGCCCGCCATCGAGCCGGCCGAGATTCCATAGCCAGCGTCCGGTCTGCGCCAGCGACACACGTACGTGCCAACTGCCGCCGTCGCGGGCTTGGCGCATCTTGGCCATCATCGCACCGAGCGCCATCAGATAGCCGGTGGCGTGGTCGAGCATCTGCGCCGGCAATTCCTTGGGAGCATCGAGGCCGGCGGCTCGGCCCTCGGCGTGATTGAATCCCGTCGTGGTCTGCACCAGGGAATCGAAGCCGCGGCGCTCCGCCCAGGGGCCGGTGTGGCCATAGGCCGACAGCGTCACATAGACGATGCCGGGATTGATCCTCGCTGCATCCTCCGGCGAAAAGCCGAGCGCGGCAAGCGCACCCGGGCGATAGCCTTGCGAGAAAATGTCGGCGTCCTCCAGCAGTTCGCGCAATTGCGCCCTGCCCGTGTCGGTCTTCAGCTCGATGAAGGTGGTGAGCTTGCCGCGGCCGGTATCGATAGTGAGCCAGTCGATGGCGGGCAGCGCCGGCCCCGACACCAGCAGCACATCTGCGCCGTACGCGGCGAGCGTCCGGCCGGCGACGGGGCCTGCGATGACGCGGGAGAGATCGAGCACGCGAAGACCTTCGAGCGGACGATCGCCTTTTGGCCACGGCTTTGGCGGGGCTTCGCCGATCTTCTCGATCGAGATCAGCGGCAATCGCGCGAGCGCGCGCGCCTGCGGCAATGCCGACCATTCGTCGTAGCTCCGCATCAGCGCAACCACGCCGCCCGCCGCGTAAGCTGCCGTCTCGAAATCCTCGCCCCTCCATTGCATCAGCGCAGCCTGCACCTTGTCGCGCGCCGGCTCGCAACCGAGCACGTCGCAGACGGCGGCGCGATGATGCGGGAAATTAGTGTGGCAGCGAACGAAGCGGCCATCGCCGGTCCTGTAGACGCCGGCGATCACGTCCCAGGCCGGCGGCGGCGGCTTGTCGTCGACACGCAGATAGCGCTCGGAGCGGCATTCGGCGACGGCGTGGCGCATGTCGACGGAAACGTCTTGCATCTGCCCGCTGCGCAGCCGCCAGATCTCGGCCGCGGCGAGGCCGGCGGCAGCGATGGTGGTCTGGCCGGCGACCGCCACGCGAAATGAAGAGGGAATCTGCGGCTCCTCGCCGCTCAGCCGCACGCGTTCGAGCGCGGCCGGATCGCCGCCGGCCGAGGTCCAGATATCCTTCAGGATATCGGCGGGGCTTTGCATGGCTGCTTCTCTCCCTTGCAGTTGAGCATGATCTTTCGGAAAACCGCTGCACACTTTTCCGGATCATGCTGTATTTTTGCGACCATCCATCAGCACATAAGGGAATGCAATGGCCGCCATCGATCCCCTCATCGCAGGTGCCGTATTCATCGCGACGGCGGCCACCGACGCCGTCTACGTCATGTTCACCTCGGCCGTGATCGCGCGCAAGCGCATTCCGGCGGCGAACTGGAGCGCGGTCTGGTACCTGCTCTCCTCTTATGCCGTGATCAGCTACACCGAAAACGCATTCTACGTCGCCTTCGCGGCAATCGGCTCCTGGACCGGCGCCTATGCGTCGCTGACCTTCCTGCACCGCCCGCCCGGCGGCCCGCCGGTGGGAGCGGCGCCGGAGTGAGGTGGGCGAGGTCTCTCTCCACGTCATTGCGAGGAGCTCTTGCGACGAAGCAATCCAGACTGTCGCCGCAGATGCATTTATGGATTGCTTCGCTGCGCTCGCAATGACGAATTGATAGTTCAGCATTCCTGCCAAAACAGCTACTCTCTCTGCACCAACAAGAAGGACAACCAAACAATGGATCTCGGTCTCAAGGGAAAGAACGCCATCGTCCTCGGCGGCACGCGCGGCATCGGGCGGGCGATTGCGGCGACGCTCGTCGGTGAAGGCGCCAATGTCGCTGTGTGCGCACGCAATGCGGAGCAGGTTGCGGCCACCGTCGCTGAACTGAAGGCGAGCGGCATCAAGGCTGCCGGCGGCGCCGTCGACGTTACCGACGGCGCCGCGTTGAAATCGTGGATCGAAGGCGCGGCAAAGGAGCTCGGCGGCATCGACCTGCTGTTCTCCAATGCCGGCGCAATGGCGCAAGGCGGCGATCCCGCGTCGTGGGAGCAGAATTTCCGGCTCGACGTTCTCGGCGCCGTGCACGCATTCGACGCCGCGCGGCCGTTTCTCGAGGCGAGCGGTGCCAGCAGCGGCGATGCCGCCGTCGTCATCATCTCCTCGATCTCGGCGGCGCAGGCCGACACGGCCAGTTCCTACGGCCCGATCAAGGCGGCGCTGATCCACATGGCCAAGGGCCTGGCGCGGCAATACGCCAAGAAGAAGATCCGGGTGAATGTGGTGTCGCCGGGCACCGTCTATTTCAAGGGCGGCGTCTGGGAGATGATCGAGAAGAACATGCCGGAGCGTTACAACGACGCGATGAAGCGCAATCCGACCGGCCGCATGGCAACGCCGCAGGAGATCGCGAACGCGGCGGTGTTTCTGGCGAGCCCGGTATCGGGATTCACGACGGGATCGAATCTGGTCTTGGACGGCGCGATCTCGAACCGGGTGAATTTCTGAGGGCGCGCTGCATCGTCAGCGCAGAACGCGTAGGGTGGGCAAAGCGAAGCGTACCCACGCCTCCGTTTCCGTATCGGACAGGTGGTGGGCACGGCGCTGACGCGCCTTTGCTCACCCTGCGACAGTAGATGTGTGGCGGCATCCCACGCCACACCCTCAATGAAAATCCCGCGACGGCGGCAGGATGCGGACGTTGCGGGGGTGGCGGATCTTCTGCGCCGGCATGTCCGCGAGCGCGCGAGGGTCTTCGTTGAGCGGCTCGACCAATGTGGCGCCTGCCGGCACCGGGTGCTGGCGGCTCAGCGCGTCGTTGGCGAGGCCGACCAGATCGTGCGAGCGGTCGATCATGCGCTGGGCGATGAGGTGCGTCACCTTTTCGGGGCTGCTCTGGATATAGCCCTGGACCTCGATGAGCCGCGCGCCCATGACTTCCTTCCGGTACTGCTCCATGATCTTGGGCCAGACCACGACATTGGCGATGCCGGTTTCGTCCTCCAGCGTCATGAACACGACGCCGCTGGCGCTGCCCGGCCGCTGCCGGACCAGCACCACGCCGACACAGCGGACGCGGCGCCGCTCGTTCTCATGGCTGATCTCCTTGCAGGCGACGATGCGCTCGCGCGAAAACATCTCGCGCAAGAACTCCATCGGATGGCCCTTCAGCGACAGGCGGATGGTCTGGTAGTCCGCGACCACCTGCTCGGCGCGCGGCATCAGCGGCAGCGGTCTTGCGCCTTCGTCCGGCTGCTCGCGCGCGGTGGCCGCCTCGAACAGCGGCAGCGGCACGTCGTCCGGCAGCCGCCGCACCTGCCACAGCGCCTCGCGGCGGTCGAGCCCGAGCGAGCGGAACGCGTCGGCATCCGCCAGCAGGATCAGCGCGCGCTTGGGCAGACCGGTGTCGCGGGCAAAATCCTCGAGCGAGGTGAAGGGACGGCGGTTGCGGGCGGCAATAATGCGGTCGGCCCAGTCCAACACTCTCTCCGCATTGTCATTCCGGGGCGATGCGTCAGCATCGAGCCCGGAATCCATTCCTCCAGGAAAATGCGGCCCAATGGATTCCGGGCTCGCGCTTCGCGCGCCCCGGAATGACAGCTGGGAGCGTTTCAGCCGCTCCTCGTCCTCGTCGAGCCAGTGGAATCCATCGATCTGGCGGAAGCCAAGACGGACGGCACAATATTTCCTGTTCCCCTCCTCCAGCGTGTTTTGCGCAAAGCTGTAGGACACGTCGATGTCGCGGACCTCGACGCCGTTCTTGCGGGCATCGCCGACGATTTGCGCCGGGGCATAAAACCCCATCGGCTGCGAGTTCAACAGGCCGCAGCAGAACGCATCGGGGTGATAATGCTTCAGCCATGAGGAGATGTAGACGAGCTGCGCGAAGCTCGCGGCATGGCTCTCCGGGAAACCGTAGGAGCCGAACCCCTTGATCTGGTCGAAGCAGCTTCTGGCGAAGTTGGGATCGTAGCCGCGCGCTACCATGTTGCCGATCAGCTTTTCCTCGTATTGGCCGATGGTGCCGACATTGCGGAAGGTCGCCATCGAGCGGCGCAGGCCATTGGCTTCCTCGGAGCTGAAATGTGCCGCTTCAATCGCGATCCGCATCGCCTGCTCCTGGAACAGAGGCACGCCAAGCGTCTTGTGCAGCACCTTGTAGAGCTCGTCCTTGTCGCCGTGCTCCGGCGACGGCGAGGGATAGCTCACCTTCTCCAGCCCGTTCCGCCGCCGCAAGTAAGGATGCACCATGTCGCCCTGGATCGGACCCGGCCGCACGATCGCGACCTCGATGACGAGATCATAGAAGGTCCGCGGCCTCAGGCGGGGCAGCATGTTCATCTGCGCGCGGCTCTCGACCTGGAATACGCCGAGCGACTCCCCGGCACACAGCATGTCGTAAACCCTGGGGTCGTCCTGAGGAACGCTCGCCAGCACAAAACGCTCACCCTTGTGCTGGTCGATCAGATCGAAGCATTTCCTGATGCAGGTCAGCATGCCCAGCGCGAGCACGTCGACCTTCATCATGCTCAACGCATCGACGTCGTCCTTGTCCCATTCGATGAAGGTGCGGTCGTCCATCGCGGCGTTGCCGATCGGCACATAGGTGTCGAGCCGGTCCTGGGTCAGCACATAGCCGCCGACATGCTGGGAGAGATGGCGCGGGAATTCGATCAGCTCGGTTGCAAGCTCGACCGCGAGGTTGATCATGGGATTTTGCGGATCTAACCCGGCCTGCCGGACCTGCATCTCGTTGAGGCCCTTGCCCCAGCTGCCCCAGACGGTATCGGCGAGCGCGGCGGTGACGTCCTCGGTCAGGCCCAGCGCCTTGCCGACGTCGCGAATGGCGCTGCGCGGGCGGTAATGGATGACGGTCGCGATGATCGCGGCGCGGTGGCGACCGTAGCGGCGATAGACATATTGCATCACCTCCTCGCGCCGCGAATGCTCGAAATCGACGTCGATGTCGGGCGGCTCCAGCCGCTCCTTGGAGATGAAGCGCTCGAACAACAGATCGACCTTGGTCGGATCGACCGAGGTGATGCCGAGCACGTAGCACACGGCCGAATTCGCCGCCGAGCCGCGGCCCTGGCACAGAATGTTCTGGCTGCGCGCATAGTTCACGATGTCATGCACGGTGAGGAAATAATGCGCGTATTTCAGCTCGGCGATCAGCGCGAGCTCCTTGTTGAGCGTCGCCCGCAGCTTGTCGTCGATCTTGCCGTCGAAATATTTCTCGACGCCCGCCCAGGTCAGATCCTCCAGATGCCCCTGTGCGGTCTTGCCCGGCGGCACCGGCTCGTCAGGATATTGGTATTTGAGCTGATCGAGTGAAAACTCGATGGCGTCCGCAAACCGCATGGTCTGTGCGATCGCATCGGGGAAATCTCGGAACAGACGCGCCATCTCGCGCGGTGTCTTCAAAAACCGCTCGGCATTGGCTTCCAGCTTCCGCCCCACAGCCTCGATCGTGGTCTTTTCCCGGATACAGGTCAGCACATCCTGCAGCGGACGGCGGCCGGGATCGTGATACAGCACCTCGTTGGTCGCGAGCAGCGGCACCTTCGCCTTCATCGCGAGATCATCGAGCCGCGCCAGCCGGCGCCGGTCGTCGCCGCGATAGACCAGGCTCGCCGCCAGCCACACCCCTTCGGCGCGGCCCGCCTTCAGCTGCGCCAGAACGTCCAGCGCCTGGGCCGGGTCGAAGCGATGCGGCAGCGTCAGGACCAGGAGCTGACCTTCGGAAAATTCCAGCAGATCGGCGAGGCTGAGACGGCACTCGCCCTTCTCGATCCGCGTGATGTCGTCGCCGCGCTTGCCCCGGGTCAGGAGCTGGCACAGCCGGCCATAGGCGGCGCGGTCGCGCGGATAGACCAAGATGTCGGGCGTGCCGTCGATGAAGACGATACGCGCGCCGATCAGCAGCTTCGGCTTGTGCAGCACCTTGTCATTGTCGAGCTCCTTGTAGGCCCGCACCACGCCGGCTAGCGTGTTGTGATCGGCGATCCCGATCGCGGGAATGCCGAGTGCGCTGGCCTGATGCACATAGGCGCGCGGATCCGAGCCGCCGCGCAGGAAGGAGAAGTTGGTGGTGATGCCGATCTCGGCATAAGCGGGCATATTCATGCGAAGAGACCGTGCACATACCAGCCGGGCGAGGCGGGCTTGCCCTCGCCATCGAACACCTCCCCCTCGTAAAGACCGTCGCGAAAGATCCAGAAGCGCAGGCCCTCGGCATCCTCGATGCGGAAATAATCCCGGGTCAGCTGCTTGCCGTCCTGCCGCCACCATTCCATCGCGATGCGCTCGGGCCCCTCCACCCGCACCACGGCATGCAGCGCGCGGCGCCAGGTGAATTGATGCGGCGGACCATCCGGCACGGCGGCGAACGGCACCTTGATCGGCTCCGGCTTGTCGAACAGCCTTAAGGGACGCAGCGGCGGCTCGCTCTCGACCCGCGCGGGCCATTCGGCCTGCATGGCGGCAGCAAGATGATGCTGCGCCGGAGCGGCCATCACTGCACATTCGGGAATATGGGTATCCTCAGGCAGGTGCACGACAACGCGTTTTCCCCCGATGCGCGCGGCGATGCGGTCGATCAGCGCGGCGAGCTCGTCATTGTCGTGGAGATGGGCGTCGAGATCGCGCTGCTCCTGCACCACGATCTCGGTGCGGCTCGCCGACAGGCGCACCATGTCGAAGCCGAAGCCGGGATCGAGCGGATCGGCGAGCGCATCGAGACGCTCGCGGAACAGGCGGTCGATCACCGCGCTTTTCGTCACGGGACGTCCGGTCTCGACCATGATCGCGCGCACCACGCCGTCGGTGCGGAAGAAGGCGGCCTCCAGCCGGCGCGCCCCTTTGCCCTGCTTCTCCATCGAGGCGATCAGCGTGTCGGCCAGCCGCGACAGCGTCATCGCGATCATGGTGTCGGTTGCGATCGGCTCGGCGAAGCGCTTCTCGACGATGTAGTCGGGCAGCGGCTTGCGCGGGCTGATCGGCGCATCGCCCTGCCCCAGCGCATGCGCGAGCAGCGTGGAGAACCGGGCGCCGAACCGCGCCGTGATCTCGCTTCGTGTGCGTGCGGCGACGTCGCCGATGGTCTTCAGGCCGGCGCGGCGCAGGCCGGTGGTGATGGCCTCGCTTGCACCGAGCGCGGACACCGGAAACCGCTCGATCGCCGCCGCCTCGCCGCCATCGGCGACGATGCTGCCGGAAGCCTGCCGCGTCAGCGTACGCGCGCAGACCGACGTGCCGGCGATCGCCGCACCGACGGCAAAGCCCTGCCGCCCGAGCGCACGAACCAGCGTCGTGAGCAGCGCAGCCTCGCCGCCGAACAGATGCGCGCAGCCGGTGATGTCGAGGAACAGCCCGTGCGGCGGATCGAGCGCCACCAGCGGCGTAAAGCGGTCGCACCAATCGGCGATATCGCTGAGCGTCTTCGCATCGGCCGCGACATCGGCGTCGAACACTTTCAAGTCCGGACACATCGCCCGTGCATTGGCCAAGGGTTGGCCGATGTACAGGCCGAGGCGCTCGGCGGTCTCGTCCAGCGCATGGATCACCAGCGCATTGTTGTCCTTGATGACGACGATGCTCGGATGCGTGGATTCACCCAGTCCGGCGCTGCCAAGGAACCGCTGAATCCGGTCGATGGGCAGGCGCGGCAACCACAGGCTGAGAATACGTCGACGGCTCACTGAACTGGCACTCATCACAATTCCATTCCATGATCCACCGGCCGCAGGGGCCATGACGATTGCGCAAGAGCTCGGCATCGAAGCGCGGCGCGCCCCAAACGCTCCACACAGGTCCCGGCGGCGAATGCGCCGCGCGCAGCATCCATCGCGTCTCCGCGGTGGAGGGCAGCGGCTGCGCGGCCATCCGCAGCATCAGGCCGGTGACGCCGGAGCCTTGCGCGGCCAAGGTCAGCTTGCGGCTCGCCACCAGATCGAACTGCCTGGTCTCGCCCCAGAGCTCGAGCACGACGGCGCCCAGCGCGTCGCAGGCAAGCGCATCGGCCGAGGTGCGAAGCGCGCTCTCGACATCGGCGGCGCGGACCATCACCACGCGGCGCGGATCGAGGCCGAGCTCTTTGAGCCCGCTCATCGACAGCGCGCCGGTTTCCATTTCCGAAAAGTCCTGCCGCACCCACAGCAGCGGCTTGCGTGCCGTCACGCGCCCCGCAAGTCCCATGACAAAACCCGTTGCGGCCACGCCCTGGCGCCCCTCGCAAAACACCTCGTGGATCGCCGCACGCGCGAGCCCGCCCTTCAGCGCGGCGTCGATCCCGCTGTGGCCGAGCGCCACCCGATCGTGCTGATGCACGATCTCCGCCGTCTCGATGCGCTCGATCTGGCCGCGCAAGATCGCAAGCGCGCTCATACGTGCGCCGCTCATGCTCGCCGCTCCTTCAGAAATTTGTGCCGTGGCCTTCAAAAGAAGAACCAGCGGCTGGCTCATTTGTTCATGATATGTTCTAATATAAAGCTAACGGCGCGCGGAGAGTCAATCGAATTGGTGCGCTTGCGGATTCATCAGCGGAATCAACGGGATTTAGACATGGACGTACAACGTAAGCTGGAGATCCTGGCCGATGCCGCCAAGTACGACGCGTCCTGCGCCTCCAGCGGCACCGAGAAGCGGGATTCCAGCGACGGCAAGGGCATGGGCTCGACCGCGCCCGGCATGGGCATCTGCCATTCCTATGCGCCGGATGGACGCTGCATCTCCCTGCTCAAAGTGCTGCTGACCAACGCCTGCAATTACGATTGTCTCTATTGCGTCAACCGCGCCTCCTCCAACGTGCCGCGCGCCCGCTTCACCATCGAGGAGGTGGTCAAACTGACGCTCGACTTCTACCGGCGCAACTACATCGAGGGCCTGTTTCTCTCCTCCGGCATCATCCGCAGCCCCGACTACACGATGGAGCAAGTGGTGAGTGTCGCGCGAAAGCTGCGCGAGGAGCATCACTTCCGCGGCTACATCCATCTGAAGACCATTCCCGAGGCCGACGATACGCTGATCGCGGAAGCCGGCAAATATGCCGACCGCCTCTCCATCAACATAGAGATGCCGCAGGAAACCAGCCTGCAGCAATTCGCGCCCGAGAAAGACGTGCGCGCGATCCGCCGCACCATGGGCCGGCTGCGGCTGAAGCTTGACGAGGCCGAGGAGAACCGCGCAACGAGAACGAAGGCTAAGCCGCAACGCTTCGCGCCGGCCGGCCAGAGCACCCAGATGATCGTCGGCGCCGACAGCGCCTCCGACCACACCATTCTCCACACCAGCTCCAATCTCTACGGCTCATACAAGTTGAGGCGGGTCTACTATTCCGCCTTCAGCCCGATCCCGGACGCCAGCCGCGCCTTGCCGCTGGTGCAGCCGCCCTTGCTGCGCGAGCACCGGCTCTACCAGGCCGACTGGCTGATGCGGTTCTACGGCTTCGATGTCGGCGAGATCGTCGACGACAGCGCGATGCTGCCGCTCGAGATCGATCCAAAGCTCGCCTGGGCGCTGCGTCACCGCGACCGCTTTCCGCTCGACGTCAACCGCGCCAGCCGCGAGGAGCTGCTGCGCGTGCCGGGCTTCGGCACCAAGGCGGTCGAACGCATCATCGCGGCACGGCGCACCACCACGATTCGCCTCGCCGATCTCGCGCGGCTGCATGTGCCCCGCAACAAGGCGATGCCGTTCATCGTCCTCAGCGATCACCGGCCGTCGCCACATCGTCTCGACGATGCGCGGCTGATCGAACGGTTCAAATCGAAGGCAACGCAACTGGGGTTTGGCTTCTGATGCAATACATCGTCCTCGACACCGAAACCGATCTCGACGGCTGGCGCAAAGCCGCACGCAGCCTCGTGCTTCACCACGTGCCGCCCAGCGATGTCACCTGGACCGTGCAAGGCGGCGAAGCGGACTTGTTCGCACCGCCCTCGCCATCCCCGATCCTCGAGGTCAACGACGGCACCTTCAACGTGTCAGGCAAATTCATCGAGCTCGCCAAGGCAGCGATCCTGCACCGCGATCCCCAGCGCTTCGCCATCCTCTATCGGCTGCTGTTTCGGCTGAAGGACAATCACGATCTCATCGATGTCGCGACCGATCCTGACGTTTCGCACGTCACCGCCATGGCGAGAGCGGTCCATCGCGACGAGCACAAGATGCATGCCTTCGTGCGCTTCCGCGAGATCGGCAGGGAACGCGAGGCGCATTACGTCGCCTGGTTCGAGCCGGAGCATCACATCGTCGAGTTCGCCGCGCCGTTCTTCGCAAAACGCTTTGCCGACATGCCCTGGTCGATCCTGACCCCCGATCTCTGCGCGCATTGGAATGGCCATTCGCTTTCGTTCACGCCGGGCGTCAGCAAGAGCGAGGCACCAAGCGAGGACCGGCTCGAGGAAACCTGGCGGCGTTACTACGCCAGCATCTTCAATCCGGCCCGGCTCAAGGTGAAGGCAATGCAGGCCGAGATGCCGAAGAAATACTGGAGGAACCTGCCCGAGGCTTCGATCATTAAGCCCCTGATCGAGGACGCCGAGCGCATGACCGGTGCTATGATCGCCAATGCCGCAACCGATCCGCACAAGCCCCAGAAGCGGCCGGAGGCTCCGATGAAACGCAAACCCGCTGCCGACGATCTCGAAGCGCTCCGCGAGGAAGCCGCGCATTGCCGCGCCTGCCATCTCTACAAGGACGCAACCCAGACCGTGTTCGGCGAAGGCCCGAAGTCAGCCAACATCATGCTGGTCGGCGAGCAGCCCGGCGACAAGGAAGACCTCGCCGGCCATCCCTTCGTCGGCCCGGCCGGTCAGATGCTGGACCGTGCGCTGGAGGAGGCCGGCGTCGACCGCAAGAAGGTCTATGTCACCAACGCGGTCAAGCACTTCAAATTCGTGCCGCGCGGAAAGATTCGCCTGCACCAGAAGCCGAATACGCCGGAGATCCGCGCCTGCCGGCAATGGTACGAACGCGAAGTTGCGGCGATCCAGCCCGATCTGATCGTGGCGATGGGGGCAACCGCCGCGCAGAGCGTGTTCGGCAAGATCACCCCGATCGGCAAGACCCGCGGCCGCCTCATCGAGCTTCCCGAGGGACGAAAAGCGCTGGTGACGGTGCATCCGTCCTATCTGCTGCGGCTGCCCGATCCGGAAGCCAAGGCGCTGGAATATCGGCGCTTCGTCGAAGACCTGAAAATCGCCGCGAGCCTGCAGCGGAAGGCGGCGCGCGCCGCGTGAACTACGACGCCGCCAGCTGTTCCTCGACCAGCTTCACCCAATAGGACGTGCCGTAGACGATCGCCTCGTCGTTGAAATTGTAGGCGGGATGATGCAGCCCGGCGCTGTCGCCGTTGCCGCAGAAGATGAAGGCGCCGGGCCGCGCTTCCAGCATGTAGGCGAAATCCTCGCCGCCCATCAGCGGCGGCATCTCGTGCACATTGGCATCGCCTGAGACCTGCTTGGCGATGCGGCGCGCCACCTCGGTCTCGGCGGCGTGGTTGTTCACGACCGGGTAGTTGCGCTTGTAATGCAGGTCGATCTTGGCGCCGGTGATCTGCGCCACGCCAGCCACCACCTCGTGCACGCGCTTCTCGACCAGCTTGCGCACCTCGGGCGAGAGGGTGCGGATGGTGCCCCGCAGAGTCGCGGTCTGCGGAATGACGTTGCGGGCGTTGCCGGCGTGGAATTCGCAGATCGAGATCACGGCCGATTCCAGAGGATCGACGCTGCGCGCGACGATCGATTGCAGCGCCGTGATCAACTGGGCACCAACCAGCACGGAATCGACGCATTTGTGCGGACGCGCGGCGTGGCCGCCGACGCCCTCGATCATGATGTCGACCTCGTCGGTCGCCGCCATGATCGGGCCAGGCCGGATCGCGAACGAGCCGACCGGGATGCCCGGGCCGTTGTGCATGCCGTAGACCTGCTCGATGCCGAAGCGCTCCATCAGGCCGTCCTTGACCATGGCAGCGCCGCCGGCGCCGCCCTCTTCGGCCGGCTGGAAGATCACCACGGCATCGCCGGCGAAGTTGCGGGTCTCGGCGAGATAGCGGGCTGCTCCGAGCAGCATCGCGGTGTGACCGTCATGGCCGCAGGCGTGCATCTTGCCCGGGATCTTGGAGGCGTAAGGCAGGTTGGTCTGCTCGTCGACGGGCAGCGCGTCCATGTCGGCACGCATGCCGATCACCTTGAGACCTTCGCCGGCCGGCTTGCTGCCCTTGATGACGCCGACCACGCCGGTCTGGCCGAGGCCGGTCACGACCTCGTCGCAGCCGAACTCGCGCAGCCGGTCCGCCACGAATGCTGCGGTGCGGTGGACGTCGTACAGCAGCTCGGGATGCTGGTGGATGTCCCGGCGCCAGGCCTGAATGTCGGATTGGAGGTCGGCGACGCGGTTGACGATGGGCATGGAGGTCTCGAGCTTTGTTGAAATGCAGGACTGTCTACCATGCAAGCGTCGGTCCAGCTAACTCCCGCAGATCGAGGGTAGCCCTGTCCTCTCGTCATGGCCGGCCTTGCCGCCGGCTCGTCTCCAACTCGGCTTGAGCTTGTCTTGAGCTTGTCTTGGCCATCCACGTCCGACTATTAGGACGGAAAGCGCGTGGATGTCCGGGACCAGCCCGGCGTGACGCCTGTTTGGGTGGAAGCAGAATGCCAAGGCGGCTCGAAGGTGAGTTTGACTACATTGTCGTCGGGGCCGGCACCGCCGGCTGCATCGTCGCCAACCGGCTCTCGGCCGAGCCCAAGAACCGCGTCCTCATCCTCGAAGCCGGCGGCGACGACAACTGGATCTGGTTCCATATCCCGGTCGGCTATCTCTTCGCGATCGGCAATCCGCGCTCGGACTGGATGTTCAAGACCGAGGCCGAGCCCGGGCTGAACGGCCGCTCGCTCGCCTATCCCCGCGGCAAGGTGATCGGCGGCTGCTCGGCGATCAACGCCATGATCTCGATGCGCGGACAGGCTGCCGATTACGATCACTGGCGCCAGCTCGGCATGACCGGCTGGGGCTACGACGACGTGCTGCCGCTGTTCAGGAAGCTCGAAGATCATTTCCTGGGCGCGAGCGAGCATCACGGCGCCGGCGGTGGCTGGCGCATCGAAGCGCCGCGGCTGTCATGGGACATTCTCGATGCGGTCGGCGACGCTGCCGAGGAGATGGGCATCAAGCGCATCCCCGATTTCAACACTGGCGACAACGAAGGCACCAGCTATTTCCACGTCAACCAGAAGCGCGGCCGGCGCTGGTCCTCGGCGCGCGGCTTTCTCAAGCCGGCCTTGAGGCGGGCGAACCTGCGGCTCGAGAAGCATGTGCTGGTCGACCGCCTGATCATCGAGCAAGGCCACGCCGTCGGCGTGCGCTTCATCCAGAACGGCGAGATGATCGAGGCGCGCGCGAAACGCGAGGTGATCCTCTCGGCCGGCTCGATCGGCTCGGTGCAGGTGCTGCATCGCTCCGGAATCGGGCCCGCCGACTGGCTGTCGCCGCTCGGCATCGACATCGTCATGGACAGGCCGGGTGTGGGTCGCAATCTTCAAGATCACCTGCAGCAGCGCGCGATCTACAAGGTCGAGGGCGTGCGCACGCTGAACGAGACCTATTACAATCTGTTCCGCCGCGGGTTGATGGGCCTCGACTACGCCTTCCGCCGCCGGGGTCCCCTGACCATGGCGCCTTCGCAGCTCGGTATCTTCACCCGCTCCGATGCGACGCGCGCCCGCGCCAACATCCAGTTCCACGTGCAGCCACTGTCGCTCGACAAGTTCGGCGATCCCCTGCACCGCTTCCCCGCCATCACGGTGAGCGCCTGCAATCTCCAGCCGACCTCGCGCGGCACCGTGCGGCTGCGCTCGGCGAGCCCGGACGAGAAGCCTGTCATCGCGCCGAATTATCTGTCGACGGAGGACGACCGCCAGGTCGCCGCCGACGCCATCCGCACCACGCGCCGCCTGATGCAGCAGAAGGCGCTCGCCAAATATCGCCCGAGCGAATATTTGCCCGGCCCCACCGTCGGCGACGACGATGCCTCGCTGGCCAAAGCCGCCGGCGATATCGGCACCACCATTTTCCATCCCGTCGGCACGGCGAAGATGGGCGCGGTCAGCGATCCCATGGCGGTGGTCGACGAGCGCCTGCGCTTCTACGGACTCGCAGGCCTGCGCATCGTCGATGCCTCGATCATGCCGACGATCACTTCCGGCAACACCAACACGCCGACGGCGATGATCGCGGAGAAGGGTTCCGCGATGATTTTGGAGGATGCGAAGTAGCGTCCCGCCATCATGATCAATCCACAGCGCTTTTCCATCGGCCCGGCCGGCGCAGAGATCGCCATGTTGCAGTGGGGCGAGCGCGGCAAGCCGCCCGCTCTCCTCGTGCACGGCACCGGCTTCGTTGCCGCCGTCTGGGACGAGGTCGCGTGCGAGCTCGCATTGGCCTACACCGTCTACGCGCTGGACCGCCGCGGCCATGGCGCCAGCCACAAGCCCGGGGCCTATCATTTCCTCGATTATGCCGATGACGTCCGCCAAGTAATGGATGCACTCGAGCTGCGCAACGTCTACGGCATCGGCCACAGCGCGGGCGCGACCGATCTTCTGCTCGCGGCGAGACTGCTGCCGGGACGTTTCGCGCGCCTGTTCGTTATGGAGCCGACCGTCATGGACCCCCGTGCGGCTCGTTCGGGAGGATTGAACGACGAATCCGTCGCCCGCCTGCAAGGCACGCTGCGCCGGCGCGCCGAATTCGACAGCGCCGACGCCGTGTTCGAGCGCTACCGCGCGGCGCCGGCGTTTGCGGACTGGACCGAGACCTCGCTCCGCGCCTATGTGCGCGACGGCTTCGTGCCGCTCGATCATGGCCGGGTGCGGCTCTGCTGCACGCCCGAGATCGAGTCCGCAATTCTGCATCCGATCTACGAAGCGATGGAGCAGGTTTACGTTGGCGATGCCCGCGGCAATCCGTTTGGCTTACTCGCCGAGATCGACTGCCCGGTGCGCGTCACGACCGCTGCGAATTCGTGGCCTATCTACTGGGAGATGGCGCGACGTGCCGTGTCGCTGATGCCGCGCGCGAGCGAGTTGGTTTTCGACAACGCCGGACACTGCGTCGCGCAGGAAAGGCCGGGTGCCGTCGTGCAGGCAGTGCGGGAATTCCCGAAATAGGTCTCGACGCGCTGCGGCGTGCAATGCGGCCCCGCGGCGACACAGCTCCCGGTTGCATCCACCGGCGCACGTTGCTAATTACAAGGTCATGAAACGAATTCTGGTTTTTGCTGTCGCACTGACCTCGGCTGCTACGGCGCTGGCGCAAGCAGCTACACGGGACGTCGCACGGCAAGCTGTTCTCTACGAAGAAGGCGCAGGACAGGGCGACAAGGCCGAAGGCCAGGTGACTTGGCGGACAGAGCGGACGGCCGATCCTTCGGCGCCGCCCGGCGACATCATCATACGGGGCAACGTCGTCATCCCTTCCCGAGGTGCGCGGATGACAGTCTCTTTTCGCCGCAACTTCGATTCGTCACTCTCCGCCAGCCACACAGTCCAGGTCGACTTCACCCCGCCTCTCGACTTCGCGGGCGGCAGCATCAAGCAGGTGATGGGCCTGATGCTGAAAACAAGTGAGCAGGCCAAAGGCGTTCCGATCGACGCGCTGTCCGTAAAAATCGACGACACGCACTTTCTGATTGGCTTGTCCGGCGTCGCGCAGAACGCATCGGCAAACCGGCGCCTAATCAGGAGCAGGGACTGGATCGACATTCCGCTCTTCTACGGCACGGAACGCCGCGCAATCCTCGCCATCGCAAAGGACGGCGATGCCGCAGCGATGTTCAATACGGTGTTTGCCGACTGACGCGCATATTCACAGGCGCGTCCTGCGCTAGGCCGACCGTCTCACCGCGTTGTCCACCAGCGTCTTGCCAAGCGACCAGATCGCGCCGGGGACCTTGTGGCTGCCGGCGATGACGTCGTCGAACGACTTCTCGATCCAGCTGCAGTCTTCCTCGGTAATGGTAAGCGGCGGCAGCAGCTTGATGGTGTGGCTGCCGTGGCCGGCGACCTGCGTGAGGATCTTGTGGTCCTTGAACAGCGGCACGGTGATGAGCTGGCAGAACAGGCCCTTGTTGGCGGTCTCCAGCACGTTCCAGGAGGCGCGCAAGCGCAGCGATTTCGGCGGGCCGAACTCGACGCCGATCATCAGGCCCTTGCCGCGGACTTCCTTCATCAGCTCGTAGCCCGGCACCATGCGCGTCAGCGCGAGGCGCAGCTCGGCGCCGCGCTTGGCGGCGGATTCGATCAGCTTCTCGGATTCCATGACATCGAGCGTGGCGATACCGGCGGCCATCGCGAGGTCGTTCTTGGAGAAGGTGGAGCCGTGCACCACGGCGCGGTCCATCTGGTTGAAGATCTTGTCGAAGATGGCCTTGCGCGTCAGCACCGCGCCGACCGGCACATGGCCGCCCGACAGCGACTTCGACAGCAGCACCATGTCGGGCTCGACGTTCCAGTGCTCGACCGCGAGGAAGCGGCCAGTGCGGCCCATGCCGGTCTGGATCTCGTCGGCGACGAACAGCGTGCCGTATTTCTTGCAGAGCGCCGCCGCGCCGGGCAGGAACTCGTCGGTGGGCATGTTGACGCCCTTGCCCTGGATCGGCTCGACGACGAAGGCGGCGACCTCGCGCGAGGCCAGCGCCTTTTCCAGCGCCGCCAGATCGTTGAACGGGATCGGGGTGCAACCGGGCAGCAGCGGCTCGAAGCCGGTGCGGAAATTCGAATCGCCGGTGAGCGACAGCGCGCCATAGGTCAGGCCGTGATAGCCGTGCGCGCAATAGACGATGCCGGGACGCCCCGTCGCGCCACGCGCGAACTTGATCGCGGCTTCGACGCATTCGGCGCCGGAATTGGCGAAGAACACCTTGTCCAGATAAGGCACGTATTTCAGCAGCCGCTCGGCCAGCACGCCGGCCAGCGTCGAGACGTCGAACTGGACGAGGTTGGGCAGGTCGGCATCGAGCACGCTCTTGAGCGCCTCGCGCATGACCGGATGATTGCGCCCGATCGCAAACACGCCAAAGCCGGACAACAGGTCGAGATAGCGGGCGCCGTCGCGATCGTAGAGATACTGCCCCTGCCCCTTCTGGAAGCCGACGTCGTAGCCGATGGTCTTGAGGACCCGAACGAACTGCTCGTTCAGATACCGATTATGCAGGGTGCTGCGCTGGGCCTGACGGTCCGCGAATAGCTGAGACATGTCTGGATTTGGGCTGTGCATCCGTTACATACTTCGGTTGAGGGCCGGCTCGTCAACTGAAAAGGGACCGTTACTGAAAACGGTCTGTGCGGCCTTTTGCCCTTTTTCGGACCATCTTCGCAAGCACAGCTTTAAACCATGTTGCACTGCCGAGGAACTACCATGCGTTTAGCCCTTTACACCGGTCTCATACTGGCTGGCGGTTACACCTGTCTGACCCCGGCGCTCGCCGCCGACCCCACCGGCGATTGGCGGGTCGCCGACGGCGTCGCCAACATCCGCGTCGCCCAATGCAATGGCAGCATGTGGGGGGCCGTGGCCTGGGAAAAGAAGCCCGGCGGGCGCGACGAGAACAATCCTGATGTCTCGAAAAAGAACAGGCCGACGCTGGGCATGGTGACGCTGATCGACATGAAGAAGAAGGCGGGCGCCGATCAGTGGGAGGGACAGGTCTATAACGCCCAGGACGGCCAGATCTACAGCGCGACCATCACGCCTGTCGGCACCGACCAGCTCGAAATCAAGGGCTGCGTGATGGGCTTCCTGTGCGGAGGCGAGACCTGGACCCGGGTTGGCCCGCCGATCCCCTCGAGCACCGCCAATGCCATGGCCAAGGGCGCGCCGAAGCCCACCGGCGCGGCGCCGAAAGCCGCAGGTACGACGGTTGCCGCCGCGCCTGCGCCCGCGGCCCCGAAGCCCGCCGGCGCAGCCAAACCCGGTCAGAAGAGCGCCACCGATCCGGTCGGCGACATCTGCTTACTCCCTGAGATTGCGGGGTTTGCCCATTAGGGCCGGCTGGAACAGCAGCACGGCCGCGAGCGTCGTCACCAGCGAAAGGGCCAGCAGCTTGCCCATGCTGGACGTGCCGGGATGGCTCGACAGCCACAGGCTGCCGAACGCGGTCGCCGTCGTCAGCGCGCTGAAGAAGATCGCGCGTGTCAGGCTGGTCTGGAGCAGGTTGGTCCTGCCCGAGCGCCAGGCCACGACATAATAGATCTTGAAGGCGACGCCGACGCCGAGCAGCAGCGGGAATGCGACGATGTTGGCGAAGTTGAGCGGCAGGCCGATCAAGACGCAGATCTCGAGCGTGACCGCGCCGGCAACCAGGAGCGGCACCAAGGTCATCAGCACGTCGACGAAGCGGCGCAGCGTGATCCACAGCAACAGGCCGATCACCAGCAGCGCATAGATGCCGGCGTGGATGAACGCCCGCACCACGGTGTCGCCGGATTTCAGGATCGAGACCGGCCCGCCGATCGCGGTCGGCTCGGCAACGAGCACCGCCGCCGCAAACTTGCGCAGCGTGTCGTTGTCGTTGGGATCGCCCTTGGGCAGCGCCTCGACGCGGATGACGCCGTCCTTGCTCTTCCAGGCACTGACGAGGTCGGGCGGTAGCGATTTCAGGGTGACGGGCTCGGCCTGCATCGCGTTCTTGAGCTGGTCGAACACGATCTTCATCGGCGTGACGAACACGTCCTGCGCCTTGTTGCGCGTGGCCTCGTCGCCATTGGCGAGCTTTTCGAGGGCGTCCGCCAGACGGCGCGAGGCGACCGCACCCGGTCCCTTGGCATCGCCCGCGGTCCGGCGCAGATTGTCGACGGAGGATTTCAGCGCCTCGACGTTCTCCTGGTCCGACGGCGCCGCATCGATCTGATCGGGGTTGAGCGCGGGGTTCAGCACCTTGGCGCCCTGCGCGAGCAGCTTCAGCTTCGGCGGCTGGTCCTGCGGCACGAAACTGTCGAGCGACATCACCCTGAGCACCTCGGGCACCTTCTCCAGCTTCGCCTCGATCTGTCGTGCCTGCTCTTCGGACGTGGCCATCACGTTGATGGCATTGGCGCCGGTGTTGGGGTCCTTGCGCAGATCGAGGAAGGTCGCGATCGATTCGGCCTTCGGATTGCGCAGGTTCATCGGGTTGAAGTCGAACTTCATGAAATAGAGCAGCGGCAGGCCGCCGAGCGCCAGCAGCAGCGTGCCGCCGACGATCAGCACGCGGTGCTTCTCCAGGAAGTGGTCGAGCGGCGCCAGGAAGGCGTAGCCGACCGGCTCCTTCTCGCCCGGCGGGTTCAGCAGCTTCAGCATGGCCGGCAGAACGGTGATCGACGAGATGAACGCCACCAGCATGCCGACGCCGGCGATCTGGCCGAGCTCCGCGATGCCCTGGTAGTCGGTCGGCATGAAGCAGAGGAAGCCGGCGGCGGTCGCCATCGCCGCGAGCGACAGCGGCACCGCCGAGCGCTTGGCGGCCAGCACCAGCGCGCCCGCAAGATCGTTGTGCTTGTAGCGCTCCGAGCGGTAGCGGACGCTGTACTGGATGCCGAAATCGACGCCGAGGCCGACGAACAGCACTGCGAACGCGATCGACAGCAGATTGAACGATCCGACCATCATCAGGCCGGCCGCCGTCGTGAGCGCAAGGCCGACGAACAGATTGACGAAGACGGCGAAGATGATCTTCGACGAATGCAGCGCGAGCCAGAGGATGACCAGCACGACGAGAACCGTGCCGACGCCGTTGATGACGGCGCCCTCCTGGACGGTGGCGTATTCCTCGTTGGCGATCGGGACCGGGCCGGTCAGCCGCACCCGCGCCTGGTACTTGGCCGGGAAATCCAGGTCCGCAGCGGCCTTGCGGATCGCATCGGTGGCATCCTTGCCGGGCTCCAATGCGTTGTAGTCGAGGATCGGCTTGAACTCGATGAAGGCGCGCTTGTCGCTATCCTTCAGCGGCTCGTCGCTGACGAGCTCGCGCCAGGAGAAGCTCGCATCGCCCTTGTTGAGCACGGTCTCGACCGTCTGCGCGATCAGGTTGAATGGCCGCTCGGTGTTGTCGAGCTTGACCTGGCCGCGCTTGACGCCTGCAAGTCCGGTCTCCAGCGCACCGGTCAGGCCACGGATCGAGGGATCGCCGGCCATGATCTCGATCAGGGGCGCGGCGGCTTCGAACTGGCCGGTGATCTTGCCGACCTCTTCGGTCGGCAGGAACAACAGGCCGTTCTTCTCGAAGAACTCGCCGCCGCCGAGCTGCTGCATCGAGTGGAAGTTGGTCTTGTCGCCCTTCAGCCTGGCATAGAGCGCATCCGACGCTGCGCGCGCCATCTCGGGCGTTCGGGCTTCGACCACGGCCAGGATCAGCTCATTCTGGTCGAACGCCTTGTCGAATTGCTGGTCACGCTTGCGCCAGTCGAGGTTTTGAGAAATCAGCGAATTGATGTCGGTGTTGATGGCGAAGTGCCGGGACGCGTAATAGCCCGCGCCCACCGAGAGCAGGAGCCCGATAACGACGACGAGGGAGGCAAACCGGGTGCAGGCCCTGACGATGGCAACGACGACGCTTTGCAGCACTTCTTTTCTTTCTGCGGTTAACAGCTTGCCGGAAACGCCCGCTGTTTATCGGAGTTCCCAGGCGAAACCTATTGCTGTTTTGGGTGGTTCTCGCCGCAACGAGGTTCGAAGTAAACGGCGGGAGACCGGGCAAAATCATGCGGGGGCAGCCGGTATAGCCGGGGAGTTGAGGCGGGAAAGTGACGAAAGACTGGGCACTTTCGACGCGGCTGGCACTTGGGGGAGTTTACGTATTATAATACCTCCGTCGTGACTCGAACGGGGCCGGAGGTTTCATTTGACCTTTCCTTGCTGCCGATTTTTTGACACAAAGTCTTGCGCCTCCATGCGCCGGAGCCCCGATGGGGGTGGGCGGCTACCGCGTGCGCGAACCATTGGTGCGGATATTGCAACTCATGGTGAGTATCGGCATGCCGCCGGGGACTTTGAAGCGGATTGGTGCAACTTGCGTGATGGGCAACCCATGGAAGTTTATCTGGCGCAGCCGCGCGGCTTCTGCGCGGGCGTGGTGCGTGCGATCGAGATCGTGGAACGGGCGCTGGAGAAGTACGGCCCGCCCGTCTACGTGCGCCACGAGATCGTGCACAACAAGCATGTCGTCGAAAGCCTAAAGAACAAAGGGGCAATCTTCGTCGAGGAGCTGTCCGAGGTCCCGCCGAAGTCGGTCACGGTCTTCAGCGCCCACGGCGTCGCACGCAGCGTCGAGGAAGAGGCCGCCGCGCGCGACCTCCCGGTGCTCAACGCCACCTGCCCCCTGGTCACGAAAGTTCACAATCAGGGGAAGCGCTACATCACCAAGGGCCGCACGCTGATCCTGATCGGCCATGCCGGACACCCCGAGGTCGAGGGCACGATGGGCCAGGTTCCCGCCCCCGTGCTGCTTGTCCAAAGCGTTCAAGAGGTTAAGGCCCTGACGCTGCCGGCGGATAAGCCAGTGGCCTACATCACCCAGACCACCCTGTCGGTCGACGACACCAAGGACATCATTGCGGCCCTTCAGGCCCGCTTTACAGATATTCAAGGTCCGGATATCCGGGATATCTGCTATGCGACACAGAACCGCCAATCTGCGGTAAGGGACTTGAGCAAGCTGGTCGACGTGATCCTGGTGGTGGGCGCCGCCAACAGCTCGAACTCGAACCGGCTTCGCGAAATCGGCACCGAGGCCGGCGTCGCGAGTTATCTGATTGCCGACGGCAGCGAGCTCGATCCGGAGTGGCTGAAGAATGCGAGGACCGTGGGCATCACGGCCGGCGCTTCGGCGCCCGAGGTACTCGTGGATGACGTCATCGAAGCGATGCGGCGGATCGGACCGGTGAAGGTCCAGGTGTTGCCGGGCCGCGAGGAAAACATCGAATTCCGGCTTCCGGCCCAACTGGCCGCGAGCTGACCCACCCGAATTCAAAAGCCCAGAAAGAAACTTGTAATGGCTATCCCGTTCTTCAAGGAAATGCGTATCGGCGGCTATTTGCTCAAGCAGAAACTGCTTGGCCGCAAGCGCTACCCGCTCGTGCTGATGCTGGAGCCGCTGTTT
This sequence comes from Bradyrhizobium sp. WBOS07, assembly GCF_024585165.1. Lineage (NCBI taxonomy): Bacteria > Pseudomonadati > Pseudomonadota > Alphaproteobacteria > Hyphomicrobiales > Nitrobacteraceae > Bradyrhizobium > Bradyrhizobium sp. WBOS07. Next base: position 6,085,130 of record NZ_CP029008.1, on the reverse strand, counting down.
CGCTGCAATCTCGCCTGCGTCGGCTGCGGCAAGATCGATTATCCGGATGCGATCCTCAATCGCCGCATGACCGCACAGGAGTGCTGGGACGCCGCCGACGAATGCGGCGCGCCGATGGTTGCGATTCCCGGCGGCGAGCCGCTGATCCACAAGGAGATCGGCGAGATCGTGCGCGGCCTCGTCGCCCGCAAGAAGTTCGTCTCGCTCTGCACCAACGCGCTGCTGCTCGAGAAGAAGCTCGATCTGTTCGAGCCCTCCCCTTACCTGTTCTTCTCCGTGCATCTCGACGGCCTGCGCGACCACCACGACAAGGCGGTGTCGCAGAAGGGCGTGTTCGACCGCGCGGTCTCCGCGATCAAGGCGGCCAAGGCGCGCGGCTTCACCGTCAACGTCAACGCCACCATCTTCGACGGCCATCCGGCCGAGGAGATCGCCAAGTTCCTGGACCTCACCGTCGAGCTCGGCGTCGGCGTCTCGATGTCGCCGGGCTATGCCTATGAGCGCGCGCCGGACCAGGAGCACTTCCTCAACCGCACCAAGACCAAGAAGCTGTTCCGCGACGTCTTCGCCATGGGCAAGGGCAAGAAGTGGAACTTCATGCATTCCGGCCTGTTCCTCGACTTCCTCGCCGGCAACCAGGAGTACGAGTGCACGCCCTGGGGCATGCCCGCGCGCAACATCTTCGGCTGGCAGAAGCCCTGCTATCTGCTCGGTGAAGGCTACGCCAAGACCTTCAAGGAGCTGATGGAGACCACCGACTGGGACAGCTACGGCACCGGCCGTTACGAGAAGTGCGCCGACTGTATGGCCCATTGCGGCTACGAGCCGACGGCGGCGACCGCAGCGCTGAACAACCCGCTGAAGGCGATGTGGGTGTCGCTGCGCGGCATCAAGACCTCGGGCCCGATGGCGCCGGAGATCGACATGAGCAAGCAGCGCCCGGCGCAGTACATCTTCTCGGAGCAGGTCCAGAAGAAGCTGTCCGAGATCCGCAAGGACGAGGCCGAGGCCGCGCAGGCAAAGGCCGCGCAGAAGGCTTCGACGGCGGCGTAAGCGCGGACGCACTCAATCTCACGACAAAGGCCCGGCCGCGATCGCGACCGGGCCTTTTCTTTTGTGCCGTTGTGCTGCGAGAGGAACGGCCCGTGTCCCGGACGCGCTGCAGCGCTCTCTTGCGCTGCTGCGCAGAGCCGGGACCCAGCAAGCCGCGTGCCGGGCCGATAGATGGGCCCCGGCTCTGCAGCGCACCGCTCCCGACGATGCTTCGCATCGCGGGGGGCGCTGCGCTGCGTCCGGGGCACGAGAGGAGATCGGATCATTCTCTCTCCGCCGTCATTGCGGGGAGCACTTGCGACGAAGCAATCCAGACTGTCACCGCGGAAATATTCTGGATTGCTTCCGCCTTCGCCAAAGGCTTCGGCGGGCAAGTCGCTGCACTCGCAATGACGGAGCATGTGGCGTCGGCTTGCTTCCTCAGCGCTCTCATCGCAGATGCGCCTTCCCGTTCTCGCGACGCATTCGCCCGAGGCTTGCTGTCGTTTCGCGCCCCTCGAAAGACCAGAGGGCGCAGGGAAGGCCGGGCGCCGGCGGCACCCGCAGATCCGTGCACAACGAAAAATGCACACGGAGTGGATCACAGGTGTGCCGGTCGCCCGGCCTTCCCTGCGCGGATGGTTTTAACGGTGTCCTTCGTGCTCTCCTCGGGGAGCGTTGCACTATTGCCCCCGTCGCCTCGCCGCTGATCGATGCACATGCCGGTCGGCCGCCACATCACCGCGAGGTTTGACGCCAGAACCCCGGGCGTCGGGACCACACGACTTCTCCGTCCGCGGACGTCCCTGCCTCAGCATCCGGGGCCCGATGTGCGCGCCCCCGACCATCAACAAGACCGCTGTGACCGCGCCGTGTCGTAGCGCATCGCGCATGACTCAACGGTCACCCGTCCCTGTCACCGCCTGTCGCGCCGGCGCTACCGCGTCCACCGCACCCCGACCCACATCTCGTGACGATCGCGAAGCGCCCCTCTGGCAGGGCCGGGATGCGGAGTGTATGCCACAAATCCGAAATTCTGAAAAGTGGAATATTTTCGAAACGAAGGGTTGACGGATTTCCTGGTGTTTTGCCCGACGCTTCGCAGGAGCGTCCAATGGGCTCAGCTGTTCGCGAAGCCCATCGTATTTGACGGAGCGGCAGCTGTCGTTGCTGACGGATCACACCGGACTTACGGAGAGCGATGATAGAGAAGCGATGGGTTTCGCAGGGGCGAAACCCATCCTACCGCAGAACTCTCACCGCGATCATCGTGTCGTAATCACGAATTGCAGATCTATGGAAACGTCAGGCGTCCAGCACTTTCGCCGCTGAGGGCTCGCGCTACGGCAGACTTCCAGTCCTCAACCACTGCCGGATCGGCTGGAGTGCCATCTTCGAGAAGCGACATACCTCCAAGAATCATGGCTAGACCATCGGAACGAGTTCTCTTCCAAGCTTCTTCAAGGAAGATAAACATCGCTGAGAAAGCTTGGGCTTCTGTCATTATGATCTCAATCTGGAAAAGGCCCGATCGCCAATGGCGACCGGGCCTTTTCCTCTGTCAGTTCGAACGAACCCGCTTCACGCCGCCTTCGACACCAACACTTCGCTCTCAATCAGCTCCGTGCCGATCAGATAATCGCGGCAGCCGCGCAGGCTCCGCAGGGCGCGGTTGAAGTCGATGCCGGTCGAGACCAGGGCGTGCAGCGTTGCCGGATTGCGCGCGATGCCGCGCAGCACGGCGGCGAGGTCGATCTGGCCGTTCGGCTTGATCGCGGCGCGGGCGATCGCTGGCAGCGCGCGATGGGCGGGGTCGCTGATGACGCGAACCGCGGCAAAGGGCAGCCCGGCCTCAGTGGCGTAGGCGGCGGCGATGTGGCTTTCCATGTCGACCGCGGCGGCGCCCGTCTCCGAATGCAGCGCCGCCTTGCAGGCGCGCTTGGTGACCACCTCCTCGGCGCCGGCGAGGCTGCCGCGCACCACGCGGCGACGCCCCGACGTCAGGCGGTCGATCAAATCGTCGCCGAGCGAGAGCCCCGCGGCCCAGCGGGTGTCGCCGGAGAGCACCTCGGTCGCCAGCACGACGTCACCGGAACGCAGGCTCGGGTCGAGCCCGCCGGCGACGCCGAACGAGATCACGCCGCGAATCGTCTCGGGGTCCACTACGGTCAGAAGCGCCCGCAATTGCGTCGGGCTGCTGGATGAACAGATGACCGCCATTCCCGGCCCGGCCGCGATGCGGGCCTCCTGCACCAATCCGGTCACGATCAGTATCGGCCGCGGGTCGATGGCCTGACCCACGGTAAAATAGTCCCCCGTCCCCAAAGTCACATTCCGACCCCTACCACCCTGCTGTTGGTGTTCCGCAAGTTCCGATACCGCGCCAACGCCCACAGCGGAAAGAACTTTGGGTAACCATGATACCGCAGATAGAACACGCGGGGGAAGCCTGTGGCGGTGTACCGCTGCTCGTCCCACAGTCCTTTTTTGTTTTGTGTTGCAATCAGGTACTCCACCCCGCGGGCGACGGCCGGGTGATCAACCTCGCCTGCCGCCATCAGGGCAAGCAAGGCCCATGCCGTTTGCGAGGCGGTCGAGGGGGCGGCCTCCCAGCCCTTGTAGTCCAGCCGGTAGCTGACGGCGTCCTCGCCCCAGCCGCCGTCCTCGTTCTGGATCGAGGCCAGCCAGGCGGCGGCTTTGCGAATCATGGGATCCCCGTGGTCGACGCCGGCCATGTTGAGGGCGCAGAGCACCGACCAGGTTCCATAAATGAAATTCATGCCCCAGCGGCCGTACCAGGACCCCTCGGGATGCTGGGTCTTGCGCAGATAGGCGACCCCGTCGGCCACGTGCTTGCTGGTCGCCGCGGTCTCGCCGAGCTGGGCCAGCATCGAGATGCAGCGCGCCGTGACGTCCTCGGTCGGCGGATCGAGCAGCGCGCCATGGTCGGAGAACGGGATGTTGTTGAGGTAATATTCGAGATTGTTGACGTCGAAGGCGGCCCAGCCGCCGTCGTCGCTCTGCATGCCCTCGATCCACTCCCTGCCCCGGGCAATCGCGGCGTCGTAGCCGGTGGTGCCGTGCTCCCTGCGCATGCGGTCCATTGACATAACCACCACGGCGGTGTCGTCGAGGTCGGGGTAATGCGCGTTGTTGTACTGGAAGGCCCAACCGCCCGGACGCACGTCGGGCCGCTTTACCGCCCAGTCGCCCTTCAGCTCGAGCTCCTGCCTCGGGATCAACCAGTCGAGGCCCTGCTTGGCGGCCGGCACCGCCTTGTCGCCGCCGGCCTCCAGCAGCGCATGCGCCGTCAGTGTCGTATCCCAAACCGGGGAGACGCAGGGCTGGCAATAGGCCTCGTCGTCGTGGATCACGAGCAGCTTGTCGATGCCCCGGCGCGTGACCGCGCGCGGCGGATAATTCTCATCCTTGCCGAGCGCGTCGTACATCATGACGATGTTGGCCATGGGCGGATAGATCGCGCCCATGCCGTCCTCGCCGTTGAGGCGCTCCTCGGTGAAGGCGAGCGCGGCGTCGATGGCCCGCTTGCGCAGGCTCTTGGGAAACAGCGGCTCGATCACGCGCAGGATGGCGTCGAGCGAACGAAAGAGCAGGAACCAGGCCAGGCTCTGGTGCGGCGCCTTGGCGGTCATGCCGATCGAGCGCGGATCCTGCAAGAAGAGCTCGTCGATGCCGACGCCTTTCGGATTCTTCGCGCGCGGCTTCAGCGCTGCGAGCACCATCAAGGGCACCATGGTGGTGCGCGCCCAATAGGAGATCTTGTTGAGATGGAACGGCGACCAGAATGGCAGCAGCACGATCTCGATCGGCAGCACCGGCACCGCGCGCCAGGTCACCACGCCGTACATCGCAAGCAGGAAGCGGGTGAAGACGTTGCTGTGAATCGCGCCGCCGCGCGCGTGGATCGCCTCGCGCGCACGCACCATGTGCGGGGCGTCGACGGAATCGCCGATCATCTTCAGCGCGAAGTAGGCCTTCACGCTGGCGCTCATGTCGAACTCGCCGTCATGCACCAGCGGCCAGCCGCCATGGGCGCCCTGGATGCGGCGAAGATAATTGGCGATCTTGGCTTCGAGCACGGCATCGACCGGCTCGGCGAGATAGTGGCGGAGCAGGACGTATTCGGCCGGAATCGTGCAGTCGGCCTCGAGCTCGAACACCCAATGCCCGTCCGCCTGCTGGAAATCGAGGACGCCCTGCGTCGCAGATGCAATGCTCGATTCCAGGATGCCCGGTTGCAAGGTCCCCGGCTGCAGGGCTTCGCGGCTGGTCGCGTTCACGGAATCCATCTCGCTCGATTGCTCCGATAGTGGATCGAAATTGGCCGGGACGTTTGCCCGTCAGGGCCGCCTTTCAGGATGCTTTGGCGGCCAGAACCAGATCGGCGGCGCGATCTCCGGACCGGACCGATCCCTCGATGGTTGCAGGCAATCCCGTAGCAGTCCAATCCCCGGCAAGGAACAGGTTTTTCAGCGCGGTGACCGGCCCCGGGCGCAGGGCGTTCTGCGCCGGCGTCGCCGCAAATGTGGCGCGGCGCTCGCGCACGATCTGCCACGGTGGCAGCTCGCCGGACACGCCGCCGGCCTTGCAGACGTCGTTCCAGACCGCCTGCGCGAGTTCCTCGCGCGGCATGTCGACCAGACGGTCGCCATTGCTGATGGTGACGGAAAGCCGGTTCGGGAACGCGAACAGCCATTCCACGATTCCGCCGATCACGCCGAGGATCGGCGCCGAACCCGGCGGCGGCGTGATGCGGAAATGCGCATTGACGATGGCGCGGAACTCGGTCGGCGTCTTCAGGCCCGGCAGCAGGTTGGCGGCGGCGCGCGGCGGCACCGCCATCACCACGACATCGCCCTCGCCGATCTGAATCACATCCTCGCCGCCGAAATTCAGCGCGCTGGCCTTGCCGTTGTTGCTCGCAAACGAACGCAGCTCATGGCCGAGCTGAACAATGTGGCCACGTTCCTGCAAAAACTTCACCGCGGGCTCGATCAGCACGGCGCTGAGACCGTCGCGGGCGATCAGCGGCCGGCAGGCCTGCCCGCCGGCCAGCAGCGTCTCGCGCACGATGGCGCCGGCAAGCCCGGCCGAGCCCTCGGGCGGATCGACGTTGAGGGCCGCGAGCAGCAGCGGCTGCACCAGGCGCTGGTAAAGGACGCCTTCGCAAGGAATGGATTTGCCGACCAACGTCTGTTCCGAGGCCCAGATCAGCGGCGCCAGCTTCAGGTAATCGGCAAGGCCCGTGTCGGGCACGCGGCGGCTCTCGTCGAGCACCCAGGTCGGCAGCCGGCCGCTGCCGAGATCGATCTGCCAGCGCTGCCCGGTCTTGATGTCGACGAACGGAAACTGCGCGCTCTCCGGCCCGACCAGGCCCGCCTCGGTGCCGATCGCGCGCGCATAGGCCCGCGCATGGCTGTTGCCCGACAGCAGCAGATGATTGCCGTTGTCGATGGTGAGGTTGGTGGCGCCGTCGAAATAGGAGCGGCACCGGCCGCCGGCCTGGTGCGTGGCCTCGTGCACGGCGACCTTGAAGCCGGCATTGGCGAGCCGCACGGCGGCGGAAAGGCCGGAAATCCCGGCACCGATGATGTGAGCTGTCTTTTGCATCAGATGAAAGCGTAACGGAGCAGGATTGCGATGCGTGTGACCTTCGACACGCGCACCGGCTGGCGCGGCGCGTTGAAACCGCGCGCAATCAGCAGATCCAGAATGGAATGATAATATTTCGACATGATCCGCGGCGCGCGCACGACGCGGCGCTTGTTGCGGTTCATGATCTCGTCCGACTTCTCGAAATGTGCCTTCGCACGCTGCGTCAGCGGCAGGCAGGCCTTCGGCAGCGCGCGCTCGGCGATCACGCGGTTCGGATCATCAGAGGTGATGCCGGCATGCAGCAGCGCCTCGCGCGGCAGATAGAGCCGGCCGAGGCCGGCGTCCTCGTCGATGTCACGCAGGATGTTGGTGAGCTGAAGCGCGCGGCCCAGATGATAGGCGAGCTGGATGCCGTCGTCCTCGGGCAGGCCAAAGACCCGCACCGACAGCCGTCCCACCGCGCTGGCGACGCGATCGCAATACAGATCCAGCGTCGCCATGTCGGGCGCGCGGATGTCCTGCGGCACGTCCATCTCCATGCCGTCGACGATCGCCAGGAAGTCCTCGCGCTTGAGGCCGAAGGTCTTCACCGAGGCGACGTAATCCTTCAGCCGCGGCGGCGGATTGCCCTGATAGAGCGCGTCGATGTCGTTGCGCCACTCTTGCAGCGCGGCGAGCCGCTCCTCGCGCGGGCCGTCGGAATCGGCGATGTCGTCGACCTGGCGGCAGAAGCTGTAGATCTGGAACATCGCTTCGCGCTGGTCATGCGGCAGGATGCGCATCGCGGCGTAGAACGAGCTGCCGGATGCGGTCGAGCCATAATCGGCGCCGGGCGAGGTCGCCTCAAGCGTCATGTGCAGTCCCCGGTCTGGAGATGGGCTTGCGTCCCATCGCGCGGCGGCCGGCCTCGCCGAGCATCCCGGCAAGGCTGAAGACGAGCAGCTCGAACTTGTTCAGATGCACCCGCTCGCGCAGGGGATCGCGCACCTTCAAGAGGCGCACGATGCGGTCGGCGTAGGCCTGGATCACCGCGACGTCGACGCCGAGACGAAAATCCCGGATCTCGGCGGCCAGCGACCTGCCCTCGTCGAGCAGCGCTTCGTTGCGCGCGGCAAGCCCGTGCAGGCAGGCCAGCATCGCCGGCGGCGACTGTGAAAGCCCGAGCTGCTCGGCCGAGGCGCCGTGTGCCGCCAGCGCATCGCGCGGCAGATAGACGCGGTTGAGCTCGCGGAAATCCTTGCCGCAATCCTGCAGGTGGTTGTTGATCTGCAGGCCTGCGCAGAGCGCATCCGATGCGGCCCAGGTCGAGGTGCTCTCGCCGTGGACGTCGAGCATGAAGCGGCCGACCGGCATCGCCGAATAGCGGCAATAGTGGATGACCTCGTCCCAGGTCTCGTAACGCAGCTTGGTCACGTCCATGCGGAACGCGGTCAGCACGTCGAGCGCATGGCGCGGCGCCATGCCGCGCTCGGCAAGCGCCCGCCGCAAGCTGACGGCCTCGGCCTGGCTATCGCCTTTGCCGAGCAGTTCCGCCTCGAGCAGGTCGAGATAGGCGAGCTTCTGGTCGGGCGGGAGCGTCGCGTGGTCGGCGATGTCGTCGGCGGTGCGGACGAAATTGTAATAGGCCAGGATCAGGGCGCGATGACGCGGATGAATGATCCAGGACGCGACGGGAAAATTCTCGTCGCGGTCTCCCTTGCCGGATCGCAATTCGCTCGCAGAGGTCATCGAGGGCTGGCTTACAATCGTCTGGATGGAAAGGGCTTGTTCGCTCGCGGGCTCGTGCCGGCGATCCGCCGCGGCCCCCATATAGGGGAATACGGCCGCAAAACCAATCCTGTCTCGCGATGGCTGCCCTTGGCGAAAAGGGCCCGAAAAGGCGGCCCCGGGGCCGCCTTTTGTGGGCCAGTGGCCGAGCTTACTGGTTGTGGTTCTTCAGGACCTGGTCGCAGGCCTGCGAGATCTTGGAGCGGTTCTCCTTGAGGCAGGCCAGGATGGTGAAATCGCCCTGGTCGATGACCGGACGGCAGAACTTCTGCACGTCGCGGGTGCAGGCCTTCTGCTCGGCGTCCGTGCCGCGTCCTGCCTGGGCGAATGCCGCGGTCGAAAGGGAAGCCGACAGCAGGGTGAGAGCGACGAGAAGCTTACGCATTGTATTCCTTCATTCTGGCGGCAGAATCGCACCGGACCCGGACTGCACTGGGCTGACGACCGGAACGGCTTGTTCTGATGGCAAATCGCCGCGGACATAGCGGCTTTCAGAGAAGGCACAAGCACTGGCAAATGCGGCCAAATTGGCGCCGCGCCCACCAAATCAGGTCTTCCCTTAGCCTTGATTGACAGATGTAAGGGATTGATACTACGTCATAATTCAAGGGAGCGGTGTTTTAGTGCAGACCTGTTGCAGGGCTGCATCTCTCCATCCCGCCTTTGCCGCCGGAAACATGCCGAAACAGCGCAAATCGGCGGCTCCCGGGCTGGCGCGAGGCTGCGTGAATGGCCATCTCTGGCGGCCAGGCTTTGAACCTGACACTGGCTCGGAGCACTAAACTTTCGATGTGGCGAGACGTTATCACGCGCAAGCGGGCGTCATTCTAAAACGGGATATTCGAGATGACATTCTTTGGGCGATCTGGACTGGCAATCAAGGCGGCCGGCATCGGGGCGGCGCTGCTCTTCTCGGTTTCGGCAGGCCACGCTCAGTCGTCCGGCCCGTTTGCCGGTTTCGACGGCGCATGGAGCGGCACCGGCACGGTGTCGCTGTCCGACGGCTCCACCGAGCGCATTCGCTGCAAGGCCGACTACAAGGTCGCCGGCAGCGGCCTCAACCTGAAGCAGGCCCTGCACTGCGCTTCCGACAGCTACAAGTTCGACCTCACCAGCGACGTGACCAGCCAGGGCGAGCGCATCTCGGGCAATTGGAGCGAGTCCAGCCGCAACATCTTCGGCAATCTCCAGGGCACCGCCGGCGGCGGCCAGATCGAGGTGTTCGTCGAGGCCAACGGCTTTGCCGCCAACCTCTCCCTGCGCACCAACGGCACCAAGCAAACCGTGCAGATCTCTTCCAAGGGCGAGATCCGCGGCGTCAACATCACCATGACGAAGAGCTGATCCCGTCCCGCTGCGAAAGAATACAGCCCCCGGCTCTCGCGACCCGGGGGCTTTTTGCTGACATCGTCGCAACCATGAACCCGACTCGCAGACACGTCCTGATGGCGGCCGGCCTCTTCGCCGCCAGTTCCGCCTTCGCCAACGAGCAACCGCGGGTCCTGCGGGAAACGAGCATGCGATCCTCATCCGTGAAGCCGCGTCACGTGCTCTGCTTCCTCGGCAAGGACGAGGGCCTGCTGCATCCTCCCGAAGCAGTGGCCAAGACGATCGCGGATTTCAACTTCGAGATCGACCGCACTTATTCGCAGGCCAAACCCGATCCGCACATGGAGCGCTCGTTCGGTGTGTGCTGGGACCGCGTCTTTCCCAAGGCGTGGTCCGAGGCCGACGAAATGGCCGTGCTCAACCACAAGGCCGTGCTCTACGTGCTGAGCCCGCCGATGGAGCAGCAGAAGACGGTGGCCTATTCAGCCGCCGCCTTGCGCATCGTCGAGGAGATGATCGAGGCCGGCGCCACCGCCGTAAAGGGCGAAAGTGCGGGCGTTGCCCACGGCCTCGCCCGATGGCGGCACCTGGCCCGGGAGTGCAAGGCGGCCGCGAACACGAACCAAGGCCTTGCCGTCACGGCAGCGATGAGCCGGACCTGCCGCCTCGCTTTCGCCAAGCGGCCGCTCGCCGGCGACACCTACAACGAAAGTGTCGGCTTCGGCCTCGTCGGGCTGCCCGATATCTATGTCGCGCGATCGCGCGGCAGCGACCGGAACGCGGCGAAGCTGATGGACGAGATTGCGGACGCCATGGCCGAGCGCGGCATCGAGGCGACGCTGCGCGACCGCAAGCTCGCGCTGTCGCGGGAGCAGGACTACGCCGAGGGCGACTTCAAGTTCAATCCGTATGGGATCGTCCGCATCGGAGCGTGAGGGCGCCGGGCAGCGTCCGGCGCCAACCGATCAGATCGCGGGTTTGTCGGCCCCCTGCAGCCGGGCGTGCAGATTGATCAGCCACATCGCCGTCGGCCTGAGGATGAAGAGGTCGGCGACGAGGGCCATCACCATCGAGAAGGCGCTGAGCCAGCCGAACAGCCGCAGCGACGGCAGGTCGGAGAACACGGTGACGACGAGGCCGCAGGCCAGCACCACCGTGGTCAGGATCAGCGCCGGTCCGACCAGCACGGTCGCCCGCTCCACCGCGAGCGCGGAGCCGACCCCCGGCCTGTTCTCCAGGCGCAGGCGGTTGAGGAAGTGGATGGTGGCGCTGAGGCCGAGGCCGAACGAGACCGTGAGCGCGACGACGCTGGCGAATTGCAGCCCCTCGCCCATCGCCCACAGCACCGTGCCCGACATCACCACCGGGAAGATGCCGGGCAGGATGCAGGCGAGCGTCACCACCCAGGAGCGGAACGCGAGACCGATGAAGATCGCGACCAGCGCAAACTCGATCGTGAGGCCGTGATTCAGCTTCTCGATCATGCTCGCCGAGTTGCGGGCCGCAATCGCAGCCAGGCCCGTCACCGCGATTTCGTAACCGGGATGCTTGTTGCGGACGGTGTTGAGCTCGCTGTCGAGCTTGTCGACGATCGGCAGCAGCTGGCTGGAATCCTTGTCCGGCACGCGGCCGGCCACCACGACGGCGTCCTGCTCGGCGTCGATGAAGCGCCGCACCAGATGCTCGGGGATGACGCTGACATATTCCTTCAGCGTGGCGACGTCGGCGTTGCCGGCCTTCTCCGTCAGCCAGCGGCGCAGCGTTTCCAGCGACCAGACGTTGCCGACCCCGGCGGATTTCTCGACCGTCGCGTGCACCTCGGCAATGGTCTGGAGCGTTTCCGGCGAATAGAGCGACTGCCCCTTCGGAAACACGATCAGCACGTTGACCGGATTGGCGCCGGTGAGCTTGGCGTCCAACCGATCGCTGGCGGCGACCGCCTGGCGCTTGTCCGGCACCTGGTCGGCGAGCCGGTAGCGCGGCTCCAGATTGGCGTAGATGACGCCGAGGCCGCCGACGAACAGCACGGCGATCAGGCTGAACAGGCCGGGCCGGCCGACCATGCGCACGGCGATCCAGTAGCAGAAATTGCGCAGCGCCTGGACGCCGGCATCCGCGCCCTGGAACTTGACCGCAAACACCTTCTCGTTGCGCACGAACAGCACGCCGAACACCGGCACCAGCGACAGCACCGCGACCAGCGCGATGATGGTGGCGGCGAGGCCCGCCTCGCCGAACTTGCGGATCAGATCGGAGTCGGAGAATTGCAGCGCAATGAAGGAGATGCCGGCTGTGCCGTGCGTCAGCACGCAGGCCGGGCCGACCACCAGCACGGCGTTCTTGAACGCGGTGAACTTGTCCTGGCCTGCGATCAGCCGGTCACGCGCGGCAAAGGTGAGCTGCATCGAGTCCGAGAAGCTGATGACCATGATGAGCGGCGTCATCACGTTCAGGAACATGTTGAGATTGAAATTGGCCCAGCCGAGCGCGCCGAGCGCCAGCAGGATCGCGATCATCGGCGGGAACGCGGCCGCGATCATGAACGAGACCTTGCGGAAGAAGATGATGGCGATGATGCAGCCGGCGAGAATGCCGAGGATGTTGTAGGTCAGCCCGTCGCGCTCGACCGCATTGCGAATCTCGAGCTGCATCACCGGCACGCCGGAGAGCTGCACGTTGAGCCCGGTGTCGCCGAGACTCTCCTTCATCAGCGCGCGGATATCGGCCACGGTCTTGGTCAGCTTGTTGGAGGCGACGACCTCCGGATCGAGCGACAGCACGACGAGCGCCAGCGTCCCGTCTTCCGACAACAGCTTGCCGCGGATGATCTCGTTGTTCTTGACCGTCTCGATGAACTTGTCGTAGTCGGCGCCTTCGGGCAGCTCGGCCGGGAACAGAGCCGCCGGCAGCTTGCCCGGTGCCGGCGCCTGCCGCGCCGAGAACAGAGAGACCAGCCCGCGCGTGCCGTCGACCAGCTGCAAGTCGGTGACGAAGTCGCGCAGCTTCTCCAAATTGTCGCGCGCCAGCAGGTTCTTGCCCTCGACCACGACAAGGACGTCGAATTCCTCGGCCGGGAACTTCTTCGTCACCTCTTCATACTGCTTGAATTCGCGGGTATCCGAGCGAAACAGCTGCGACAGCGAATCGTCGATCTTGATCCGGTGGATGCCGAACACGGCGCCGATGATCAGCGCGACCAGGACGATGCAGGAGACGATCGGCGCCCGGACGGCGATCAGTCCGAGCCGTTCCAGCCCGAAGGCGATCGAGGACGTAGGTCCCTGCTCGACCTTGTCGACATGAACCTCATTCTCGCTGTGCTTTTCGAGCATGCCTTGTCCAGTTCCTAAATCATCGGTCTTGAGAGCTTATTGCGCTCCGCGAGCGGCTTGAAAACGCCATACCAATGGGAGGCTTGCCCTTTGAAAATGCGCGGAAAATCGCCGCGAGGGGGTTTAGCAGGTCAATTGCCCCTCTCGCAAGCCAGCGAAGCGTGGGCGAATCGATCAAGATGCGGCGATTTCGGGCCCTTGCCGCGGGTCACCCGGGCGAGAATGTGCCAATTCGACGCGGCGCACGGTCCGCGCTCTCGTCCTTCAGCGCCACGCCGCTGACCTGCCGGGCCAGCCCCTCGCGGACCAGCCAGGCGATCTTGAAGGCGGCCTCGTCATAGCTGAGCCCGGCGTGGTGGATGTTGGACACGCAATTGCGCTCGGCATCGGTGCGGCCGGGCTTCGGCGCGAAGGTCAGATAGGCGCCGAGACTGTCCGGCGCCGACAGGCCGGGCCGTTCGCCGATCAACATCACGACCATGCGCGCGCCGAGAATGGCGCCGATCTCATCGCCGAGCGCAACGCGCGCGCCTGAGGCGACGACGACCTGGCTGACGACGACTTGGCCGACGGCGACGGCATCGCCTTCCGCGAGCAACGGCAGCAGACGGCTCACCAGGGTCGCCGCATGGGCATGGACCGCCGCCGCGGACAGTCCGTCGCCGATCACCAGCGCAAGCTGGCATGGCGCGGAAGCTGCTCGCTTCAAGTCCTCGACCGAGCCGGGCTCGAGCCGTCGCCCCAGATCCGGCCGCCGCAGATAATCCCCGCGGTCGGCCACCTGGCTCCTCGCCTCGGTGACGTCGAGGCCGAGGCCACGGAGATCGGCGCGCAGGCGCGGCGCATCGAAGGCGGCATGCACGGCATCGCGGGCGCGGGCATGGTCGAGCGTGAAATCGAGCAGCGCCCTGGTCGGCACGCTTGCACCGGTGCGGCCCAGCGCGACGCGCGCGGGCGTGAATGACCTGAGGTCAATGGCGGGGCGGGCCGGAACCGACGGGTCGCTCATTCGGCCGGAACGGCGGCCTCGCGCAGCCGGATCGAATAGTTCGAGGCGTTCTGTCTGCCGCTGGAGGCCGCGCGCGCAAAGGTGATGAGATGATGCGCGACCAGCGTGCATCCGATCAGGCCTTCGAGATCGCCGCGCATGATGCGTCCCAGCGCGAACTTCCAGAACACGCGCCTGTAGTCGCCGAGCACGCCGACCTTCCAGAAGATGTTACGCAGCATGACGAGGCCGCGACGGATGTTGGGCCAGGTCTTCATCTCGTCCGAGACCGGCACCTTGAGGCGCTGCGTGTAAACATGATCGCACTGATGCTGGTAGCGGGCGTAGACCTTGTCCGGCGCGTAAGCGACCGCCATGGCCTGCTTCCAGGACGCGACGACCTCGTCATAGGGTAGCAGGAAGTCGACGTTGGAATCGCGGCCGTCGTCGTGGATCAGGCGGCCCTCGCGCTCGAGCCGGTCCCACAGCGGCGTCTTCGGCAGCGCCTGCAGCAGGTTGATGGTGAGCAGCGGAATGCGCGATTCCTCGACGAAGGCGAGCAGCGCCTCCGACGTGTTCGGCTTGTCGGTGTCGAGCCCCATGATGATGCCGGACACGACCTCCATGCCGTAGGAGTTGATGGTGCGCACGCCCTCCAGGATCGGGACCATCATGTTATGGTCCTTCTGCATTGCCTTCAGCGCATCGGGATCCGGCGTCTCGATGCCGCAGAAGATGGTGACGAAATAGGCGTCGCGCATCTTCTCGAGGATCTCGGGCCGCTTGGCGATGTTGAGCGTCGCCTCGCAGGCGAGCCGGACCACGTAGCCGGTCCGCTTCTGCCATTCGACCAGATGCGGCAACAGGTCGAGCGCCGCCTTGCGGTTGCCGATGAAATTGTCGTCGACGAAATAGACCGTGTCGGTCATGCCGCATTCGCGCAGGCGGTCGAGCTCGGCGATGATCTGCTGCGGCGTCTTGATGCGCGGGTTGCGGCCGTAGAGGCCGGGGATGTCGCAGAACTCGCACTGATAGGGACAGCCGCTGGAATATTGGATGCTGCCGAGAAAATACTTCTTCACGTCGGCAAGCTCGTAGGCCGGGATCGGAAACTCCGTCATCGGCACGCGATCCTTGGTGGTCAGCACGACCTGGCTCTCGGGGCGAGAGGTGTCGCGCGACAGGATCTCGATCAGCTGGTTGGTGGCATCGCCGAGCTCGCCGACATGGAGATAATCGAACGAGGGATAATAATCCGGGCAGGCGCTGACGGAGGGGCCGCCAAGTGCGACCGGCAGGTCGAATTCATGCGCGCGGCGGCAGATGTCGTTCATCTGCTGGCGCTGGATGTGCATGCCGCTGACGAAGACCGCCTCGGCCCATTCGAACTCCTCCCTGGTCGTGCGGCGGAGATTCTCGTCAACGAATCTGACCTGCCACTCTTTCGGAAGGTAGGCGGAGATCAGCAGCAGTCCCTGCGGCGGCATGAAGGCGCGGACGCCGTCGGTCAGGGGATAGGAATGCTCGAACGTACCGAAGGACGAGGTGTAGCGCGGAAATACACAGAGGATCCGCCGGGACGTTCCGTTACTTTCAGCTCGCATCTAAGCTCCCCCGCCACGACCTGGTTGCGGAAATTGCCAGCCAGACACATAGCGTAATGCTGCAGCCGGAATTTCTCAATATTGTGGCATAAGCATAATTCCTGGGAGCGCCGATGGTTTCCTGACGCGGCAAGTTTGGCGTTTGCGCCGCCTTACGCGATCAGGCGCGAGGCAAAATCGGGCAGCAGGCCCGCATCGCCGGCAATCCGGAAATCGGCGCCCGTGATGCCCGACCGCGCCAGCCAATCGTCGAATTCCGGCGCGCGGCGCAGACCGAAGACGTCACGGACATAGAGCGCGTCGTGAAAAGACGTCGACTGGTAGTTCAGCATGACGTCGTCGGCGCCGGGAACGCCCATGATGAAGGTGACGCCGGCAGCCGCGAGCAGCGTCAGCAAATTGTCCATGTCGTCCTGGTCCGCCTCGGCGTGGTTGGTGTAGCAGATGTCGACCCCGAGCGGCAGACCGAGCAGCTTGCCGCAGAAATGATCCTCCAGCCCAGCGCGGATGATCTCTTTGCCGTCATAGAGATATTCCGGGCCGATGAAGCCGACCACGCTGTTGACCAGGAGCGGGGCAAAGGCGCGGGCGACCGCATAGGCGCGTGCCTCACAGGTCTGCTGGTCGACGCCATGATGGGCGCCCGCCGACAGCGCCGAGCCCTGGCCGGTCTCGAAGTACATCACGTTCTGACCGACGGTGCCGCGCCGCAGCGACAGGCCGGCCTGCTGCGCCTCCTTCAGCAGCGCGAGGTCGACGCCGAAGCTGCGGTTGGCGGCCTCGGTGCCGGCGACCGACTGGAAGATGAGATCGACCGGCACGCCCTGCCCGATCAGCGACAGCGTCGTCGTGACGTGGGTCAGCACGCAGCCCTGCGTCGGAATCGCCAGCCGCGTGATGATCTCGTCGAGCAGGCGCAGCAATCGCGCGATCATTGCCGGATCGTCGCTGGCGGGATTGATGCCGATGCAGGCATCGCCCGCGCCGAGCAGGATGCCGTCGAGGATAGAGGCGGTGATGCCCCGGGCATCGTCGAACGGGTGGTTGGGCTGCAGCCGCGTGCTCATCCGGCCCTTCAGGCCGATGGTGTTGCGGAAGGCGGTAGTGACCTCGCATTTCCGCGCCGCCAGGATCAGATCCTGGTTACGCATCAGCTTCGACACCGCGGCCGCCATCTCCGGCGTGATGCCGCCCGCCAGCCTGCGCAGGGCCTCGGGCGTTGTGGCATCCGACAGCAGCCAGTCGCGGAAGGCCCCAACCGTCAGGGATGCCACCGGCGCAAACGCCGTCGCGTCGTGGCTGTCGATGACGAGGCGGGTGACCTCGTCGGCCTCATAGGGGATGACCGCCTCCTGCAGGAATCGGGCGAGCGGGACGTCGGCTAGCGCCATCCGGGCCGCGATCATCTGCTCGGCGCTGTCGGCGGCGATCCCGGCCAGCCGGTCGCCGGAGCGCGGCGGGGTCGCCTTGGCCAGGAGATCGCGCAGGTCCGGGAACGTGTGGGTCGTGGCGTCGATGGTGTGGCGGTAGACCAAGGCCCTCTCCGGGGTTCGTCGGCCACTGGCCGAGTCCAGCACGATCCGGAGACTATATCTTCGGATCAAGACACTGAAATATCTTAGCTTTCCTTCGACCAATGGCCAACAGCGCCGACCGACGTGTTAACGCGGCATCCATCTTCATCCTGCATAGTTTTGCATCAATTCTGCACGCCCTCGTTCACCGGCCGTTTCAGGCCATTCCGGGCCCCCTGAGTACCATGACATCAGACCGATCTGGGAATGCCGCCAAGCTGGCGGGCCGTTTCACGCTTGCCACCAAGCTCTACGCGATCTTCGCGCTGTTCGCGCTGCTCACGGCGGCGATCGCCGTGCTGTCCGACTACAACAGCCGCCGCAGCGCCGAGCTGACCAACGCGATCGAGACGGCGAACGCCGCCGCGCTGAACGTCGAGCGGGTCAACTCGCTGGTCTATGCGGTCGTGATGGAATCGCGCGGCGTCTACATGTCGACCGAGCCCGCCGTGGTGAAGAAATACGGCGACGGCCTGCTCAAGTTCAACGCGCAGATCCTGGACGTCGTGAAGCGCTGGGAGACCATCGTTAGGGACGACGATGCCGAGCAGTTCGCCACCTTCAAGAAGCGCATCGAGCAATTCGTCGAGTTCCGCAAGGAGCTGGTGCGGCGCGGCGTCGAGATCAATGCGGCCGCGGGGCGCGAATGGGGCGACAACGACGCCAACCGCGCCGTGCGCTCGGCGCTGAACAAGGATCTCGAGGCGCTGTCCAAGGTCTATGCCGAGCGCGCCAGGCAGATCGCGCAGCAGACCGAGGCAAACCACGGATTGTCCTTGGTGCTGACCTGCCTCGGCGGCGTGGCGCTGGCCCTGGTCGTGATCGGCATCGTCATCATCGCCCGCTCGATCGCCCGGCCGCTCGCCGCGATCACCGCGACGATCAAGCAGGTCGCCGATGGCACCGAGGACGTCGTGGTGCCGCACTCCGACCGTGCCGACGAGATCGGCGCGCTCGCCCGCGCGATCCAGGTCTTTCAGGAAGCCATGCGCCGCAACCGCAACCTCGCCTCGCAGGTCTCGCAGGACTCCGCCGCCCGCGAGGAGCGCGCCCGCCACATCGAACGCTCCTTCGAGCAGTTTCGCGAGGCGATCGGCGCGATCATGCGCGGCCTCAGCGACAACGCCTCCGTCATGCGCCAGACCGCGCAGACCATCACCCGCGTCACCGCGGATGCGAACAGCCGCGCCGGCACGGCGGCCAACGCCACCGCGCAGGCCGCCCACAACGTCACGGCAGTGGCGGGCGCGGCCGAGGAGCTGTCCGCCTCGGTGGTGGAGATCGGCCGCCAGGTGCGGCAGAGCGCCGGCGCGGTCGAGCAGACCGGCCAGCGCACCGAGAAGTCGATCTCCGAGATCGAGAGCCTTGCCGCGGCCACGCAGCGCATCGACGGCGTGCTCAATCTGATCCAGGCCATCGCCGAGCAGACCAACCTGCTGGCGCTCAACGCCACCATCGAGGCCGCGCGCGCCGGCGATGCCGGCCGCGGCTTTGCCGTGGTCGCCCATGAAGTGAAGGCGCTCGCGGGCCAGACCGCCAAGGCCACCGCCGAGATCAGCGAGAACGTCGCGATGATCCAGTCCTCGACCCGCAACGCGGTCGACGCCGTCCGCGAGATCGGCGGCGCGGTGCGCGAGATCAACGAGGTCACCTCGGCGATCGCCGGCGCCGTCGGTCAGCAGGACGCCGCCACGCGCGAGATCTCGTCCAACGCGCAGAGCGCCGCGCAAGGCAACGCGACGCTGGTCGCCAACATCACCTCGCTGCGCGACGCCATCGGCGAGACCGATACGGCCGCCGCCTCGGTGCTGAGTGCGGCGGGCAGCGTGGCCGAAACCGCGGACACGCTGTCGCGCGAGGTGGAGAAATTCTTCCAGAACCTGCGCGCGGGGTCGGAAGACGGGCGGATCGCCAAGGCGGGGTGACCGCGCAATCGGACCACAGCGCTGGCTTGAGCAATTCGCCGGCATGAAATCGGCATTCACCCTGGGACGGTTTGTGTTGACCCAGGTCAATGCCGCGCTTGCGCGTTCCGGTCTGATGGCACCATCATGGAACTCGCGATCAAATTGCTCATCGGCGGCACGGGCAGCCTCGCTTCCTATTTGGCGGCGCATGTCCTGCTGTGCTTGTTGCCGGCCTTCTTCATCGCCGGGGCAATGGTGGCGCTGATCCCCAAGGCCAGCATTACGCGCTGGCTGGGACGCAACACGCCGGCCTATGTATCCTACCCGGCGGCTGCCGCAGCCGGCTCCGTGCTGGCCGTGTGCTCCTGCACCATCGTGCCGTTGTTTGCAGGCATCTATCGGAAAGGCGCGGGCATCGGACCGGCAATCGCTTTCCTGTTCTTTGCGCCTGCAGGCAACATCATGGCGTTGACCTACACTGGTAGCATACTGGGACTGGAGTTTGCCGTCGCCCGGGTGGTGATGTGCCTGTTGTTCGGCATTGGAATCGGCCTGCTGATGGCACTGCTGTTCTGGCGCGACGATGTCGGCCATGACGCCCAGACCGACGCCCTGTTCGCCGAGCAGGCTGCCGTTTCCCCGGCGGCACTGGGCGTGCTGTTGTCGCTTGTCGCGGTGTTGATTGCCGGCACCATCAAATTGTGGCCGTTCACGGCCACGATGGCGACCGTTCATCTGCCCCTGCCATGGGCCGAGGCCTGGCAGACCTTGCTGTTTCAATGGATGCCATTCGACGTTGGCAAAGGCGAGGAAGGTGTCGGCTTTCACGGGTCCGTTCTGATTGTCTTGCTGTTGCTCATTGCCGCGACCGTGTGGAAAGGGATGGAGAACATCATCGAAGGCGCCAATCTCTGGACCTGGCTGGCACTTGGCCTCTCCGCCACCACCTTGCTGGTGGCCGCCGCGCGCCTGACGCCCGAGCCGGGCGGACTGGAGGTGGGACTGACGGGACGCGTGCTGGCGGTTGCCCTCAGCATGTGGGCGGTGTGGCACTTCGCGCGCAAGCTGGCTGCCGATGATTGGCGGTCGTGGCTGTGGGAGTCCTGGCGCTTCGTGAAGCAGATCTTTGCGCTGCTCCTGGTGGGCGTGTTCCTGGTCGGCATGGTGCGTCAGGTCATTCAGCCGGAATGGATCGAGAGCCTTGCCGGCAGCAACACCCTGCTCGCCAATGCGCTGGGGGTGGGCTTTGGCGTCTTCATGTACTTTCCAACTCTGGTGGAAGTGCCGGTGGCACGCATGTTCCTCGATCTCGGTATGCACCGCGGTCCGCTGCTGGCTTACCTGATGGCCGACCCCGAATTGAGTCTTCAAAGCATGTTGATGGTGGCGGTCGTGATCGGCCGCGCCAAGACCGCCGCCTATGTGGGAGCCGTGGCGTTGTTCAGCATCACCGCAGGCCTGATCTACGGCGCGTGGGTCGACGGCATGGGTTGGGCACCACTGGCTCTCACGCTGACGTTCATCGTGGCTGCAATAGGCGGCTCGCTGGTCTGGCTACGGCAGCGCCAGCGCGCGGCCGCTCCCGCGTAGCACGTTCACACGATGGAAGGAGAAGACGAGCATGATAATTGTCAAGATCCTCGGCCCTGGCTGCGCCAACTGCAAGAAACTCGAAGCTGTCGCGCGCGAAGCCGCCAGCCGCGCCAACATTCCAGCCGAATTCGTCAAGGTCACCGAAATGAAGGACATCATGGCCTATGACGTGTTGTCCACGCCGGGTCTTGTGGTCAATGAAAAGCTGGTCAGCAGCGGACGCATTCCGACCGTCGCCGAAGTCCAGAAGTTATTGGCGGTTTAAGAGAAGGCCCTAACGTTATCGCGGCTCGTGCCCGCGGTCGGGATGGCGGTCGTCGCACTCCACCTGAGATCGGTGTGAGCCAAAATCAATTTCGCCCGAATTGAACTGTCGGGACGGCAACGGGTACGAGAGATCGTCACGACTGCATCGAAGGCGCCGGCCATGGAGCCAACGCCCTACCCCATCACCCCGCCGCGCCGGATCAGCTCCTTCCCCAGCGCAGCCAGATGCACCTGGTCCGGCCCGTCGCCGATGCGGATGAAGCGGGCGTAGACGTAGGCGCGGGCGAGGAAGGTGTCCTGCGAGACGCCGGCGGCGCCGTGGATTTGGATGGCGCGGTCGATGACGCGGGCGGCCATGCCGGGCACCACGATCTTCGCCGCGGCGATCAGGTCGCGCGCGGCCTTCTTGCCCTCCCGGTCCATCTTGTCGGCGGCCTGCAGCGTCAACAGCCGGGCCTGCGCGATCTCGCAGAAGGAATGCGCGATGTCCTCGCGCACCGATCCCTGCTCGGCCAGCGGCTTGCTGAAGGCGACCCGCGACACCGCGCGCCGGCACATCAGTTCGAGCGCGCGCTGGGCGCAGCCGATCAGCCGCATGCAATGATGGATCCGGCCGGGACCGAGCCGCCCCTGCGCGATCTCGAAGCCTCGGCCTTCACCGAGCAGGATGTTCTCGGCCGGCACGCGGACGTTCTCGTAGACGATCTCGGGGTGGCCGGCCGGGGCGTCGTCATAGCCGTAGGTCAGCATGTCGCGGACGATGCGCACGCCGGGCGTGTTCCTGGGCACCAGGATCATGGATTGCTGGCGGTGGCGGTCGGGATCATCGGGCGCGGTCTTGCCCATCACGATCAGGATCTCGCAATCCTCGTTCATCGCGCCCGAGGTGAACCACTTCCGCCCGTTGATGACGTAATCGTTGCCGTCGCGCGTGATGGCGCACTGGATGTTGGTGGCGTCGCTGGAGGCGACCTGCGGCTCGGTCATCGAGAAGCCGGAACGGATGCGCCCTTCCAGCAGCGGCTTCAGCCAGCGCTCCTGCTGCGCCCTGGTGCCGTAATTGGCCAGCACCTCCATGTTGCCGACGTCCGGCGCCGAGCAGTTGAAGACCTCCGGCGCCCAGAGGATGCGGCCCATGATCTCCTTCACCGGCGCGTAGTCGAGATTGGAAAGACCCGGTCCGTGCTCGCCGGAGAGAAACAGGTTCCAGAGCCCCTGCTCGCGCGCCAACTTCTTCAGGTCCTGCAGCACAGGCGGCGTCTTGTAGCGCGCCGCTTCCGGCTTCACCTGCTCGTAATAGAGCTCCTCCACCGGCTCGACATGCGTCCGCATGAATTGGCGGACGCGCTCCTGAAGCTCCAGCGAACGGGCGGTGTGTTGAAAGTCCATGGTGGTCTCCTGTTCGCAAAGATGGAGCGCGCGCCTCGCCCTTCGAGACGACCGCTCCGCGGTCTCCTCAGGGTCGGGCTAAGCAGTCAGTATCATAGGGTGGGCAAAGCGAAGCGTGCCCACGCATTGTTTGCGACCGAGAGAGGTGGTGGGCACGGCGCAAGGGCGCCTTTGCCCACCCTACGATTCCTGCCTCGCGGAGAGATACCCCTCACGTCCCCTTCAGCAATTCGCTTGCGACCACCCAGTCGTTGCCGTCGAATTGCAGCATGTAGCCGTCCTTGATCGGGCGGAAATCCTGCGGCGTGGTGTTCAGGGTGATGCCGGGCAGCAGCAGCGACAGCGGCACGTTCTTCAGGTTCGCGGCCTGCGCCATGATGTTCTCGCGCGTCAGATTGTCCTTGCACTGCTTCAGCAGCACCACCAGGGCCTCGGCAACGGTGTAGCCATAGAGGCCGGCGACGTTGTTGACATCGGCATTGGGCAGGCGCTTCTTCATGAAGTCGATATAGGCCGTCATCGCCGGGTCGTTCTTCGGCGTCTCGACGAACGGCTTCAGCGCGCCGAGCGAGAGCACGCCCTTGCCGGCTTCGAGGCCGGCCGGCACCATGACGGTGGCCTTGTTGGCGCAGCCGCTCGCGATGAAGCGCGTCGGCTGCCAGCCGACCTCATGCGCCTTGCGGATCGCCTGCGCGCAGGCGCGCGGCGTCACCGAATAGATCAGGAAGACGTCGGCTTTCGTGTTCGCCAGCGTCAGCACCTGGGAATCGACCGTGGGGTCGGCGACCTCGAAGCTCGAGGCCATCGCGATCGCCTTGTCGGCCTCGGTGCCGAGCGCCTCCTTGACGCCGCGCAAATATTCCTTGCCGGCGTCGTCGTTCTGATAGAGCACCGCAAATCGCGCATTCGGGTTCTTGGCGCGGGCATAGGCGACGTCGATCGCGGCCTCGCTGGTGTAGTTCGGCGCCCAGGGCAGCGCCATCGACCACGGCATGTTGGCGGGATCGTTCCACTTCGAGGCCGAGCTGATCAGGAACAGCTGCGGCACCTTGTTGCTGTTGAGGTACTTCGCGATCGCCGAGCTCGGCGCCGTGCCCATGGTGGCGAAGATGAAGGCAACGCCGTCGCCTTCGACGAGGCGCCGCGCCGCCTCCATGGTCTTGGGCGGCGAGAACGCGTCGTCCAGCGAGATCAGGTTGAGCTTGCGGCCGTTGACGCCGCCTTTCTCGTTGACCTCGTCGAAATAGGCCGCGATCACCTTGCCCGTGATGCTGAGCGGCGAAGCCGGCCCGCTATAGGGCATGGTGTTGCCGATCTTGATCTCGGTGTCGCTGACGCCGGGACCGTAGGATTTCTGCGCGGAGACAGGCGTCGACAGGCAGGCGGCAGCCAGAGCTGCGGCCAGGACCAAAGCGGCTTTCATGGCTTCTCCCCGATGATTATCGCCGCGGCGTCATGCGTGAAGGCGCGGCGCGCTGCTTTTTTGTCAGCGCGTCAGCTCAGCGGAGTTCCGCGAAGTGGTCTTGCGTCGAGTTGCTGATGGGCTGGCACCCAGCGCGCAGGAGCTAGCGGCGCTGCTTCAAGCTGAGACCAAGGCTGACCCAGCCCGCACCCGCCATGATCAGGTCGATGCCGAGAAACAGGCCGAGGATGTAGACGCTGTTCACCGGCCAGCGCGCCAGGATCAAAAGCCCGAGCAGCAGCGTGACGACGGCCGACAGCGCCACCCAGACCCACGGGCTCTCGCGCTTCATGCTGAAAGCGAGAAACAGTCTGACTGCGCCGGAGGCCAGCAGCGAAGCGCCGAGAAAGAGAGTGAGCAGCACGGCGGCAAAGAGCGGGTTCTCGAAGGTGAGGAATCCGGCAACGATGTAGAGCGCGCCGAGCAAGGCCCAGATCAGGAACTTGCCCCAGCTTTTCATCTGGAATGCGCCGATCACCTCGGTCACGCCGGCAACGACCATCATCGCGCCGACCACGATCACGCTCGCCACCGTTGCCATCATCATGCTGCCGAGCGCGACGAAGCCGGCGATGAGGTAAACGACGCCGAGGGCAACGATCCAGCCCCATTTGGCACGTAGCGCCGAGATACCCGAGCCCAGACCGGAAGGGTGAGGCGCATCTGAAACACTTGTCATGGGCGACTCCTGCATGCGAAGCCCGCGGGCACACGCCAAGATAGCACGCACCGCACCGGGACGCAGCCAGCAGATCAGCCATTAACCGCCGCAACGTTGACGCAAATCAAGATCGGGCGCGCCGCTTCAGCCGTGCGAGCGCTCCATCTCCAATTCGGCCTTGAGATTGTCGAGATCGCGATAAATTGAAGCGACCGCCAGCACGCGGCCGCCCTTACGGTACTTCAACAGGCAGTCCTTTTCGGAGATGCTGCCGTCGATCGCGATGTCGTCGAAGTTCTCGGCGTGACCGACATAGTTGATCGGGACATCGTAGTGCTGGCTCCAGAAGAACGGCACGGCGTCGAAGCGCTCGCGCCTGCCGAGCATGTTGCGCGCCGCCGTCTGCCCCTGCCGCTCCGCCACCACCCAGTGCTCGACGCGGATAGTCTGCCGCGAATGCGGATCGGGCCAGCGGGCGATGTCGCCGGCCGCGAAAATGCCGAATGCGCTGGTCTCCAGATATTCGCTCACGCTGACGCCACGATCGGCCGCCAGCCCCGCCTGCTCGGCGAGCGCCAGGCGCGGCTTGACGCCGATGCCGACCACGACGAGGTCAGCCTCGATGACGGCGCCGCTCTTCAACGTGGCGCGCATGCCGTCGAGCCTCTCCACCCTATCCTTCAAGTGGAAGATGACGCCGTTCTCCTCATGCAGGGACCGGACGAAGTCGCCCATCTCGGCGCCGAGCACTTTCTGCATCGGCCGCTCGTCCGGCGCGACGACGTGCACCTCGATCTTGCGGGCTCGCAAGGAAGCCGCGACTTCCAGCCCGATGAAGCTCGCGCCGATCACCAGCGCGCGCTTGGCACTCCCAGCAGCCTTGATGATGGCGCGGCTGTCGGCGACCGAACGCAAGGTGTGAACGTGCGGCTGGTCCGCGCCCGGAATCTGCAGCTTGACCGGCTCGGCGCCGGTCGCGAGCAGCAGTCGGTCGAATGGCAGCTTGTCGCCATTTCCGAGCGTGACGCTGCGCGTCTTCGCATCGATGGTGGCGACATCGGTGTTGAGCCTGAGATCGATGCCGGCGTCCTGGTAATAGTCCTTACCGCGCAACGGCAACCAATCCTCCGGCGCGTTGCCCGCGAGGTAATCCTTGGAGAGGTTGGGCCGGTCGACCGGCATCGCTTCGTCATTGCTCAGCATGGTGATGGCGCCGGCAAAGCCCTCGCGCCGGAGCGTCTCGGCAGCGGAAAAGCCGGCGGCGCCGCCGCCGACGATGACGAACTTCTCCGGCGGCGGGACGTTGCGATGTGCGGCCGGCGGCGTCAGTGCCTCGCGCTTGCGCCGAACGAGGATGCTGTCCCGATCGCGCGCGACCTCCCAGATCGCCAATGCATTCAACGCCGGTGGGCGGGTGGCTTCGCCCGTGCGCAGGGAGAAGCAGGCATGATGCCAGGGACAACGGATGGTATCGCCCACCACCAGGCCCTCGGCGAGCGGACCGTGATAGTGGCTGCAGGCCGGCTCGATCGCGAAGATCTCGCTGCCCGCCTGCACCAGCAGGACGTCCTCCTCCCCGACGTGACCGAGCAATTTGCCGTCCTTGAACGCGCTCAGCGATACGCCCTTGCTCAGATCGGGTCCGCTCGGCTTGTTGTCCTCGGTCATGGCGAGGCCTCCTTCTTGCGCGCGCGGATCAATCGTCCGAATTGGCGAGGCCCAGCAGCTCCTGGCGCGTCAGCGCATTGTCGCGGAACACGCCCAGCATGCGGCTGGTGACGAGATCAGTCCCGGGCTTGTGCGCACCGCGCGTGGTCATGCAATGATGCGTCGCCTTGATGATGACGCCGACGCCTTCGGGCTTGAGCACGTCGTTGATGGTGTTGGCGATCTGCGCCGTCATCTTCTCCTGGATCTGCAGCCGTTTGGCGTAGACATCGACCACGCGCGCGAGCTTGGAGATGCCGACGACGCGCCCTTGCGGAATATAGGCCACCCAGGCGCGGCCGACGATCGGCGCCATGTGGTGCTCGCAATGGCTCTCGAAGCGAACGCCGCGCAGCACGATCATCTCGTCATAGCCCTCGATCTCCTCGAAGGTCTTTTGCAGGATCTCGGTCGGGTCCTGCGCGTATCCGGAAAAATACTCCTCGAAGGCGCGGGCGACCCGGTCCGGCGTGTCGCGCAGGCCGTCGCGCCCGGGATCATCGCCGGCCCAGCGGATCATGGTCCGGACCGCCTGCTCGACCTCCGCCCGGTCGGGCCGTTCGACCGGCGCCTGCGCAACCGCGACACGTTCCAACTTACGCACGTGCGACTTCATCGAGATCCTCCCCTGCAAAGAGCCCGCATCCAGAAGCGGCCCCAAAGCTTGGACGGTTGCGATCGGAAAAGGTTCCCGCAGACCAGGGAAATTTGGGGGAGTGGAAGTCGGTAGGTCCAGCGCCTGAACTCCTAAACCCTCATGGTGAGGAGCGCCGAAGACGCGTCTCGAACCATGCAGGCCCGGCTGCGGGGCCTTTCATCCTTCGATACCCGCTGCGCGGGCCCTCAGGATGAGGAGCTAGACTGCCGATGCCGCAGCCGCCGCCTTCCGCACGTCGATCACGGCCTGCGCCCATTCGGCCGGCCGCTCCTGCGGCAGATTATGACCGGCATCGGTGAAGACACGCCGCTCGAAGAAGCCCTCGAACTTGCGCGCGTGATGGGCGGTGCCGGGATTGACGCCGTCGCTGTCGCCGTCGATCGCAATGGTCGGGACGCGGATCTGCGGCTGGCTGGCGAGCCGCGCCTCGATCTCCGCATAAGCGGGGTCGCCCGCGACCAGCGCGTAGCGGTGGCGGTAGGAGTGGATCACGACATCGACGAAATCGGGGTTGTCGAAAGCCACCGCGCTTCGCTCGAACGTTGCGTCGTCGAACGCCCATTTCGGCGACCACATCGCCCAGAGCTGGCGCGCGAAGCCGCGCCGGTTGCGCTCCAGCGCGCGGCGGCCGCGCTCGTTGTGGAACAGATATTGATACCAGAGCGCCGCCTCCTCCGGCGGCGAGGCCGGCTCCATGGCGCGGGCGATGTTCTGGACGTTGTAGGAATTGCCGGAGACGAGGCCGATCACGCGCTCCGGATGGAGCGCTGCGACCACGCAGGCCGCGCGCCCGCCCCAATCATAGCCGCCGACCACCGCGCGCTGGATCTTGAGCGCGTCCATGAAGGCCAGGAGATCGGCGCCGAGTGCCGCCTGTTCGCCGGAGCGCAAGGTCGAGGCGCTGCGAAAGCGCGTCGGCCCGTAGCCGCGCACCCAGGGCACCAGCACGCGCGCACCGGCCTCGGCGATAGCAGGCGCGGTCTCGGCATAGGCGTTCACGTCGTAGGGAAAGCCGTGGCCCATGATGCAGGGCCAGCCGTCCGGCGCGCCGTATTCGCGATAGGCGATGTCGAGGACATCAGTGGTGATAGTCTTTTGTTGCATGGTTCTTGCTCACGGAGCTGGGACCCTTAGAACCAGCCTATTTCTGCGGCCCGGACAGCGAGATGTCGCGCTCGGCGCGGAACACATTGCTGTAGAGATTGGCGATCCATTGCCGGCCGATCTCGGTCTTGTTGAGGTAGCCGATCTCGGTTTGGATGTGCGGTGCGACGCTGTTCCAATAAAACTGCGGATAGCGGTTCACGATATCGGCCGGCGAATCGTAGCCGAGCTGGCGATTCATGCCGACCTCTTCGAATTCGTAGTAGAGCGCATTGGCCTTGCGCAGATAATTGGGATCGCCGAGCTGGCCGATGAAGTCGGCGGCGCGCAGGATCGAGGCCTCGTCGTCATAGTCCTGGCCCTGGCGGGCCGGGAAGCGCGTGCCCTCGATGGCGCGGGCGATGCGCTCCGGATCCAGGCCGGGAATATGACGCAACCGCCGCGTCACATACAGTTTCGACCGGTCGACATGATACATCATCAGGCTCGCGTCCGATGCACCGCGCGGCAACGAGATCTTGGTATCGGCGGCGTCGATGACGAAGCCGTCGGCGTCGTCCTCCTCGAACAGCCCGCGGACATAACCGATGTCGTGGGCGAGGCAGGCGATCAGGACATGGACGTAGTCCGCGGCCGACAGATGCGTATGGAGACTCCGGCCACTGAGGATGGAATGGCCGGCCAGCGTCACCAGCATGGTATGCTCGATATTATGATAGAGCGCATCGCTGTTGCCGATGCATTCCATCGCGGTGCGGGTCGCGCTCTCGACGATGCTTGCAGAGGTCTCGTCGTACCGGCGACGCATGAACGTACCGAGCAACTTCTCGAGAGATTCGGCCGCCAGTCTCGGTAAGGTTATCATGGATGCAGCCCCGTCCGCCGCTGGTGTCCCACGCTCTCTCCCGACGTCTCTGTGTTGTTCTCGACGCAGCACCAGCATAGCCCATCTTGGGCCGGCTGACCAAACTCCGCATCAAAAATTCGTAATTATGTTATATTCCCGCTGCGCAACATCACGGTTGCGGTCACGCCCGGCTACAGCCTGAAGGCGACGATCCCGGAAAGACCCGGGCACGACCACCGCTTTACGGGGCGGACAAGATGTCGGCGCCATCCGCCGAGCGCGAAAGGCTTCTGGCCAGATAGAACAGCTCGACCAGCTTGCCGCGTTTGCCGGCCAGCGAGAAGATGTATTCGGGCGATTCCGCCTCCATTTCCGCGATCGCCACCTTGGCGATGCGGTCGATACGGCTCGAGCCGTGCTCCCAGACGAAGCCGACACCGAGCCGGTTGGCGACGGCCTCCAGCATTCCCTCGCGCGTGTTGACGACGATCGCCGGACTCGCACGCAGATTGACGGCGCGAAAGGCCCGATCCACGACGCGCTGGGTCGCGGAATCCCGGGTCCTAAACACCAGCGGATATTGCATCAAGCTGACGGCGGACACGCGCGATTCCCGGCTGAGGTCGTGAACGGGATGGCAGATCGCGACGACGCGCTGCTGCACGCAGGGTTCGCGACGGAAGCGATTGTCCTGCGGCACCTCAGGCAGCACGGCAACGTCGACACGCTGATCGACCACCGCCGCCATGATCGCCGACCAGCTCCCGATCTCGATGTTGATCTGGATCTTCGGATACATGTTGCGAAAGGCCGCGATCAGCGCCATGCCCGGCATGGCGTTGCCGAGCCCGATGCGAAGCTCGCCCCCCGTCAGCTCATCGCGCTGCTGGAGGATCGCCAGCGCATCCGCCTCGAGTGCCTGCATCCGGTTCGTTGCGGCATAGAGGCGCCGGCACAACGGCGTCGCGATCAGCGTCTGGGCGTGCCGGTCGAACAGCGCAACCGCAAACTCGGCTTCGAGGTCGCGCACGAGCTGCGCCACCGCCGGCTGCGACACGCCGAGCCGCCTCGCCGCAGCGGCAAAGCTGCCGGTCTCGAACACCGCATTGACCGCCCGGACGCGCGAGGAGGTCAACGCCACGACAAGCAACCCAAGATCGATATTCCCCGTCTTCCTGCCCCGAAAGCAAAACCTGGGGCGACCATAAGCCGGGCCATTGACCGTTATGTGAATGTCAGATGCGCTTCCTACTCCTCGTGCGCCGCAACGGGCCAGCAGGGGATCAGCGCGCATGGCGCAAATCGAACTTTCCGCAATCCGCAAATCCTTTGACGGCACCGACGTCCTGAAAGGCATCGATTTCCGGATCGAGGATGGCGAGTTCATCTCGCTGGTCGGCCCTTCCGGCTGCGGCAAGTCGACCCTGCTCCGGATCATCGCCGGGCTGGAGCCGCAGAATTCCGGGCAGGTCCACATCGACGGCGGCGGCGTAGATCACATTCGACCCAGCGCGCGCAACCTCGCGATGGTGTTTCAGTCCTACGCGCTCTATCCGCATTTGAGTACCTTCGACAACATTGCAGTGCCGCTGCGGATGCGGCGCCTCTCGGCGATCGAACGGCTGCCGCTGCTGGGGGCGCTGCTGCCGGGCCGGCGCGCCAAGGAACGCGTCATCCGCGCCGACATCGCGGCCATCGCCGAGCAGCTCGATATCGCGCCGCTGCTGCGGCGCAAGCCCGGGCAATTGTCCGGCGGACAGCGGCAACGCGTTGCCGTCGGCCGCGCCATGGTGCGCGAGCCCCGCGCCTTCCTGTTCGACGAGCCGCTCTCCAATCTCGACGCCAAGCTGCGCGTCCATATGCGCGCCGAGCTCGCCGAGCTGCATCGCCGTCTCAAGGCAACCTTCATCTATGTCACGCACGACCAGGCCGAGGCGATGACCATGTCGAGCCGGATCGCGGTCATGATGGGCGGCGAACTGATTCAGGCCGGCACGCCCGCGGAGATCTACAACGACCCCGGCGACATCCGCGTTGCCGAATTCATCGGCAGCCCCAAGATCAATATCCTTCCCGGCCGGATCCGGAAGGACGGCGGCATCGACGTGCTGGGGATCGCTCTGCGGCTTGCCTGCGGCGCCGCCGCGGGCGACTGCCGTGTCGGCGTGCGCCCGGAGCGGATCGAACTGGGCGCGGGGCCATTTTCCGGAAGCGTCGTTCATCTGGAAAACCTCGGCGCGGAGGCCTTCGTCCACCTTGCGATCGAAGGCGCCGGCTTGCGTCTGATCGCGCGGCTCGCCGACGTCAGGCACTTGCCTGCGATGGGCAGTCCCATCGCGTTCGGTTTCGCTCCCGATGCGGTGCGGCTGTTCGATTCGGCCGGGAAGCGGATCGCGCCGAGAGCGGAGCAGGCCGAGCGCATCCGCGAGGTCGCCCATGTCTGACGGCTCCATGACCCTTGACGCGGCGATCGTCCCGGCCGCCGCCGCGAGGCGGGTGTTACCGGCGCATGGCAGCCGGCGCACATATTCCGCTTACGCCCTGGTGACGCCGGCCGCAGCGCTCATGCTGGTGATGCTGCTTGGTCCGCTCGCCGGCGTGATCGCGCTCTCCTTCACCGATTATCAGCTCGGCGCGCCACAATTCGCCTGGATTGGGCTCGGCAACTACCAGGACCTGTTCGCCGACAAGGTGTTCTGGACCGCGCTGCGCAACACGCTGACCTATGTGGTGATCGTGGTGCCCGGCGCCGTGATCGCAGGCCTTGCGATCGCGCTGCTGATCCAGAGCGGCACCAGCCTGCGCAGCCTCTACCGGACGATCTATTTCCTGCCTGTCATGGCGACCCTGATCGCGATGGCGGTGGTGTGGGAGTTCATGCTGCATCCGCAATTCGGCCTGGTGAACGGGCTGCTCCGCGGCGCGGGCCTGCCGGCCTTCGCCTGGCTGCAGGACCGCAGCACCGCGCTCTATGCGCTGTGCGCAATCGGCATCTGGCAGGCCGTCGGCTTCAACATGGTGCTGTTCCTCGCCGGCCTCGTCTCCATCCCCAAGCAGCTCTACGAGGCGGCCGAGATCGACGGCGCCTCGAGCGGCTGGGCGCGCTTTCGCCTCGTGACCTGGCCGATGCTGGGGCCGGTGACGACCTTCGTCGTCGTGATCTCCGGCATCCGCTCGTTCCAGGTGTTCGACACCGTGCACGTCTTGACCAAGGGTGGCCCGTCCAAATCCACCGAGGTCCTGATCCACACCATGTACACGGAAGGCTTCGAATTCTTCCGCTCAGGTTACGCCGCGGCGATCACCGTCGTGTTCCTGGTGTTCGTTCTTCTGCTCACCCTGATCAAATCGCGGCTCGCCGATCGCGGGGTGCACTACACATGAGCCGCACGAATTCATCCCCTTTGCAGGCAGGGCAATCGCATATGGATGTCACGAGGACGGGCTTGCTCCGCCTCTCCCGCTTGCGGGAGAGGCCGACGCGCTCGCAGAGCGCGGCGGGTGAGGGTTCTCTCCACGCGGGGACATCCACCGCAATTTCTGGCGATCCCGATGCGGAGACAGCCCCCACCCCAGCCCTCCCCCGCAAGCGGGAGAGGGAGCCGACCGCCAATGCAGCCGCATCCGGCACACCATATGCGATTGCCTTCCCGTTGCAGGCGATCCTCCGCCACGTGCTGCTGATCGCGGGCGCCGCGGTCATGCTGGCGCCCTTCATCTGGATGATCTCGACCGCGTCCAAGCCGCAGACCGAGATCTTCTCCAGCGAGCTGCACCTGATCCCGCATCAATTCGCACTGGTGGAGAACCTGCGCGAGGCCTTCGCCAAGGCCAATCTGCTGCGCTTCCTGGTCAACGGCGTCATCGTCACGGTCTCGATCTTCGTGTTGCAGGTCATGGTGGCGCTGCCGGCGGCCTACGCGCTGGCGAAGCTCCGCTTCCTCGGTCGCGAGACGCTGTTCGCGCTCGTGCTGTTCGGGATTCTGATCCCGCCGCAGGCGACCGCAGTCCCCGTCTTCCTGCTGCTGCACAAGGCCGGGCTGCTGGACAGCTATGCCGCACTGGTCCTGCCCTTCACGATCTCGGTGTTCGGCATCTTCCTGATGCGCCAGTTCTTCAAGACGGTGCCGGACGATCTCGTTGACGCCGCTCGCATGGACGGCATCTCCGAATTCGGCATCGTCTGGCGGGTGATGCTGCCGGCCGCGATCCCGGCCGTCACCGCCTTCGGCATCTTCTCCGTGGTCGCGCATTGGAACGATTATTTCTGGCCGCTGATCGTGCTCAACAGCGAGCACTTGCGCACGCCGCCGCTCGCGGTCGCCCATTTCCGCAACAACGAGGCCGGCACCAGCTACGGCCCGCTGATGGCCGCGGCGATGGTGATCATCGCGCCGCTCGTTATCGCCTTCCTCTTCGCCCAACGCCGCTTCATCGAGGGCATCACCCTCACCGGCATCAAGTAACCGAACCACCCCAAACAGGAGTCTATCCATGCTGAAGTCCATCATCGCCGCGGCGGCTTTGTCGCTCGTGGCCGGATCTGCGCTCGCGCAGACAAAGACCGAGATCGTGATGCAGTATCCCTATCCGGAGCTGTTCACCGAGACGCACAAGCGCATCGCCGAGGAATTCGCCAAGGTGCACCCGGAGATCAAGGTCACGATGCGGGCGCCTTACGAATCCTACGAGGACGCCACCCAGAAGGTGCTGCGCGAGGCCGTGACCAACCAGATGCCTGATGTGTCCTTCCAGGGCCTGAACCGCATCCGCGTCCTGGTCGACAAGAACATCCCGGCCCCTCTTGATGGTTACATCGGGGCCGAAAAGGATTTCGACAAGCAGGGCTTCCACCAGGCGATGTACGACATCGGCACCGCCGGCGGCAAGGTCTACGCCCTGCCCTTCGCGATCTCCCTGCCGATCGTCTACGTCAATCTCGACCTGGTGAAGCAGGCCGGCGGCGATGTCAACAATCTGCCGAAGACCTGGGACGAACTGCTCACGCTCGCCAAGAAGATCAAGGCGCTTGGCAACGACACCAACGGCGTCACCTATGCCTGGGACATCACCGGCAACTGGCTGTGGCAGGCGCCGGTGTTCGCGCGCGGCGGCACCATGCTCAATGCCGACGAGACCAAGGTCGCGTTCGACGGCGTGGAGGGCAAGTTCGCCATCAACACGATCGCGCGGCTCGTCAACGAGGGCGGTATGCCCAATCTCGACCAGCCGTCGATGCGCGCCGCGTTCGCTTCCGGCAAGACCGGCTTCCACATCACCTCGACCTCGGACCTCAACAAGGTCACGCAAATGACCGGCGGCAAGTTCGCGCTGAAGACGATCCCGTTCCCGGACGTCGTCTCTCCGAACGGCAGGCTGCCGGCCGGCGGCAATGTCGTGCTGATCCTCGCCAAGGACAAGGCCAAGCGCGACGCCGCCTGGGAAGCGGTGAAGTTCTGGACCGGCCCGAAGGGCGCGGCGATCATGGCGGAAACCACCGGTTACATGCCGCCGAACAAGGTCGCCAACGACGTCTACCTGAAGGACTTCTACGTCAAGAACCCCAATAACTACACCGCGGTCAGCCAGCTCGCGCTGCTCACCAAGTGGTATGCCTTCCCCGGCGACAACGGCCTCAAGATCACCGACGTGATCAAGGATCACCTCAACTCGATCATCTCGGGCGCCCGCGCCAAGGAGCCGGAGGCCGTGCTCGCCGACATGACCGCGGACGTGCAGAAGCTGCTGCCGAAGACCACCGGCGCGGCGCGCTGAGGGTCCTGACATCCGCCGGCACGCAGGGCTATCGCATTTGAGAGCGTTTCCCTGCGGCCATCCTTCGAGACGCCCGCTTGCGGCGGGCTCCTCAGGATGAGGGCGGAGTGTGCGGCAGCAGTCTCAACGGACGCTGACGCTAGTTAGCCTCATCCTGAGGAGGCGCGTAAGCGCCGTCTCGAAGGACGAGGCGTGCGCGCAGGCCGCCGCCGCGAGTCATCTGCGATAGCCCCGGCACGGGACGCTCCGGCGTCCCGTGCCCCCAATCACTGGAGATAGCCATGAAACTGCTGCATCTGAGCGACATTCACCTGACGGCGCCCGGCTCGACCATCGGCGGCCGCGATCCGCGCGCCAATTTCGAGCGGGCGCTGGCGCATGCCCTGAAGGATCATCATGACGCCGAGCTGATGGTCATCACCGGCGATCTCTCGGATTGGGGCGACCTCGCCGACTATCAATGGCTCAAGCAGCGCCTCGACGAATATCCGCTGCCGGTCCGGCTGTGCATCGGCAACCACGACCGGCGCGCCGCCTTCCTGAGCGTGTTTCCCGACCTCGCCGACGACAACGGCTTCGTCCAGGGCGTTCATGATACCGCCGCCGGACGCTGCCTGTTTCTCGACACCGCCCACCCGGAAACGCATGCCGGTCGCTATTGCGACGATCGCCTGGGCTGGCTCGAGGCCCGGCTTGCCAAGCATGACGGTCCGTTCCTGCTCTTTATGCATCATAATCCCATGCCGGTGCATCTCGTCCCGTTCGACCAGATCGGCCTGCTCGACGAGGCTCCGTTCCGACATCTCGTCAATCGCCATCGGGCCAAGATCCGCCACGTCTTCTTCGGGCATTGCCACTTGCCGCTCGCCGGCTCGATTGCCGGCGTGCCCGTCTCGTCGCTGCGGGGCACCAACCATGCGAGCTATCCGCTCTTTTCGGAGACCAAGCTGCTGAGCGCCTGCGACCTGCCGCAATCCTACGGCGTCGCATTCTTCGGGGACGACTATGTCACCGTCCACATGGTGGAATACGGCTACGACGGCCCGATCCGCACCCAGGGTTCGCCCGACTACAAGGCCTGGGATCGCGAGACCATGGTTCGGTGACCGGAGCCAATCAGCCACGCAAGCCGCCTACTCCACCAGCACCACGTCGACGGCGACGCCGAGCTTCTGCTTGGGCGAGCCGACGATGATGCCGTCGATCGGCGAGACATCGGAAAAGTCGCGCCCGACCGCGAGCACGATATGGTCGTTGCCGATCAGGAGATCGTTGGTCGGATCGAAATCCACCCAGCCGAGCTCGGCCCCGCACCACAGCGAGACCCAGGCATGGGTGGCATCGGCGCCCTGCAGGCGCGGCTGGCCCGGCGCTGGAATGGTGCGCAAATAGCCGCTGACATAGGCCGCCGGCAGACCGAGCCCGCGCAGCCCCGCGATCATCACATGGGCAAAATCCTGACAGACGCCATGGCGCTTGTCGAAGACCTCGCCGAGCGGGGTCGAGATCACCGTCGCCTTGGCGTCGTAGCGGAAGTCGGCGCGGATACGGTGCATGAGGTCGACCGCGCCTTGGAGGATGCCCGCGCCGGGCGCAAAGCTCGAACTCGCATAGGCGCTGACCGGGCGCAGCACCGGCACCAGCGGGCTGGCAAAGACATAACCGATCGGCGAGGACGGCCCGAGGCTGGTCGCTTCGAAGGCGAGGTCACGGATGCTTTCCCAGGGCGGACTGACGGCGTCGCGCGGCGGCGGCTGACGTGATACGGCGACGCGCGAACGCGAGTCGATCCGCAGGTTGCGATGCGCGGCCTGGATCACGATGCTCTCGGTCAGCGTGCCGAAGAAATCGTGCCGCGCATTGCGCTCGGCAGGGCGCGGACGGATCTCGACATTGTGCGAGATTAGCTCCTGGCCGCCGCCGCCTCTCGGCTCCAGCCGCAGCGTGCAGCGGGCGAAGCTGACGGGACTCTCGTATTCGTACGTGGTGACGTGACGTATGTCGTAGATCACGCCAGCCCCGTCAACTTTTCCGGCCGGGCAGCATTGGGGCCATGCGGGAAGTAGTGCTGCCCGATCGCATCGGCGAGGCCGAGCAGGTCCTGCTCCAGCGCAAACAGCATCTTGACCTCGAGCTTCTCGGCCACTGCCGTTGCCAGCATCGCCTGCATCGCTATCGCGAGCCGTTGCGGCTTCTCGATCAGGCCGTGCTCCTTTAGGCTCGGCAGCGCTTCAATATGCTCGTTCAGCGTCGTCACCTGAAACGCCACCGAGCGCGGATTGTAGGGATCGAGCACGGCGAGGTCGCGCACCGGCGCCAGCAGCGGCGCCAGCAGATAGCGCGAGCGATAGGTGATCTGGCAATCCACCAGCGTCAGCAGGATGTCGAGATCCTCGTCGCCGGCCTCGTCATAGGCGAATTGCCGCGTGAAGCGCGTGGTGTTGATGGCGCGCTCGATGCGGCGGCCGATGTCGAGGAAACGCCAGCCGGCGGCACGGTTCATGTTCTCTTGCGCCAGGCCAGCGAAGCTCGCCAGCTCCTGCAAGGTCAGCTCGGCCGCGCTCAGCACGCTGTCGTCGTCCTCGACCTCATAGGCAAGGCGCTCGGCCATCTCGGTGATGACCTGCCAGGCATCGGGCGACAGCCGCTCGCGCAAGGAGGTCGCCGTGCGCTGTGCCGCGCGCACCAGCGACAGCGCCGAGCCGAAACGCGCCTCGCTCTGCAGCGCTTCGGCGACGATGCGCCCCGCGGCCGCGCGCGAGGTCTGCGAGACCGCGCCCCAGGCCACCAGCAGGCGCTGGATCCGTTCGGCCGATTGCAGCGAGGCCGCCGTGCCCTTGTTGGGCCCGCTCGGCGAGCCCAAGGCGCGCACGAGGCGCAGCGTTGCCTCGGCGCGTTCGAGATAGCGGCCGAGCCAGAACAGGTTGTCGGCGGCACGGCTCGGCAGCACGCCGGCGATGCGGCGGATGCGGACCTTGTCGGTCGCCGGCAGCAAGGTCGCGGTCGGGACCTGCTTGTCGGAGACGACCCAGACGTCGGCGGCACGAGCACCGTCGCCCATCGACACCGCACGCGCGTCCGGCTGCTCGGCGATGCGGCAGAAGCCGCCGGGCATGATGGCCCAGCCGTCCGGCGTCGCCGCCGCGAACACGCGCAGCACGAAGGGACGCGGCGTGATCTGGCCCTGCTCCCACACCGGCATGGTCGAGAGCCGCACCACCTCCTGGCCGACATAATCCATGCCGCGCGCCGTGATGGCATCGACCAGGCGCTGGCGGTCGCCCGCATCGAGCTCGCTCGCGAGCACCGGACCACTCTGGTCGAAGCCGGGCACGCCGCGCCCGTAGGCGCCTTCGATCGCGACCTCGTCGAGCCGCGCCAGCACCTCCTCGCGCGCGACGCGCTGGCCGCACCACCAGGTCGCGATATGCGGCATCTTCAGCTCTTCGCCGAGCAGGCGGCGGCTGAGCGCCGGCAGGAAGCCGAGCAGCGCCCGCGCCTCCAGGACGCCGGAGCCCGGCATGTTAGCGACGACGACGCCGTCCTTGCGCAGCACGTCGATCAGGCCGGGCACGCCGAGATGCGAGGACGCATCGAGCTCTAGCGGATCGAGCGAATTGGAATCCACGCGCCGCAATAGCACATCGAGCCGCTTGAGGCCGGCGACGGTGCGGATGTGGATGCGGTTGTCGCTGACGGCGAGATCGTCGCCCTCGACCAGCAGGAAGCCGAGATAGCGCGCCAGCGTCGCATGCTCGAAATAGGTCTCGCTGAAGCTGCCCGGCGTCAGCACGCCGATGCGCGGCTCGTCACGGTCGGCGCGCGCGCGAAGACTGTCGCGAAAGGCTTCGAAGAACGGTGCGACGCGCGGCACGTTCATCGACTTGTAGAGGTCGGAGAAGGCGCGCGAGAGCACCAGGCGGTTCTCCAGCGCGTAGCCCGCGCCCGATGGCGCCTGGGTGCGGTCGCCGAGCACCCACCAGCGGCCGTCGGGCCCGCGGCCGACATCGGCGGCATAGAGCGACAGATAGCGCCCGCCCGGCGGCGGTACGCCGCAGACGGGACGGAGGTATTCGGGGCTGCCGGCGATCGCGGCCGCGGGCAGCGCGCCCTCGGCGACCAGGCGTCCCTCGCCATAGAGGTCGCGCAGCACGCGCTCCAGCAGTTCGGCGCGCTGGGTGATGCCGGCGCAGAGCTGCTGCCAGTCGGCCTCGTCGATCAAAAGCGGCAGGTGGCTGATCGACCAGGGCCGGTCGGCGCTGTCACCGGGGGCCCGGTAGGTGACCCCGGCCTCGCGGAGGTGGCGGTCGGCCATGCCGAATCGCCGCTCGATCTCGTCGGGCGCGAGCGCGCCGAAGGCCTCGAAGAAGCGGCTCCAGACCGCGCGCGGGGCGCCGTCGGGCCCTAAGAACTCGTCCGGAATGCCGGGCAGGCGGCGATAGTCGCGGACCCATTGCGCGAAGCGGCGCTGGCCGTCACGCGGGCTCTCACGTTGTGCTGGCGCCCTACCCGCCTTGTCGTCCTGTTCGGCTGCGCCCTCGGCCATGCGCCTCTCCCTGCCCCACCATCATACTCATTGCAGGAGCGGGGTCCGCAAGTCGAGGGTCAGGGGGAACTCATTTGTGCGTTCCTCCGGCGGTGGCTGGATGGGCCCCGGCGTATGGCCGTGGTCCTGAAAACGCGCCAGCCGCCGCGCCTCGGCTTCATAGGTGTTGACCGGCTTGGTGTCGTAGCTGCGCCCGCCCGGGTGGGCGACATGATAGACGCAGCCGCCGAGCGAGCGGCCGTTCCAGCTGTCGATCAGGTCGAAGGTCAGCGGCGCGTGGACCGGGATGGTCGGATGCAGGCCGGAAGCCGGCTGCCAGGCCTTGAAGCGGACGCCGGCCACGGCCTCGGCCGAGCGGCCGGTCGAGGTCATCGGCAGGCGGCGGCCGTTGCAGGTGACGATGTGGCGGCCCTCGACGAACCCTTCCGCCTTGACCTGGAGCCGCTCGACCGATGAATCGACATAGCGCACGGTGCCGCCGGCCGATCCCTCCTCGCCCAGCACGTGCCAAGGCTCCAGCGCCTGGCGCAGCTCCAGCGTCACGCCGCCATGATGGACGCGTCCGAAGGCGGGAAAGCGGAATTCGAGCTGCGCCAGATACCATTCCGGCTCGAAGGGGTAACCGAACTGCTTGAGCTCGGAGAGCACGTCCAGAAAATCGTCCCAGATGAAATGCGGCAGCATGAAGCGGTCATGCAGCGCGGTGCCCCAGCGCACGAACTTGCCGTGTTGCGGCTCGCGCCAGAATTTTGCGATCAGCGCGCGGATCAACAGCTGCTGCGCCAGCGACATGCGCGGATCCGGCGGCATTTCGAGCGCGCGGAACTCGACGAGGCCGAGCCGGCCGGTCGGTCCCTCCGGCGAATAGAGCTTGTCGATGCAGATCTCGGCGCGGTGGGTATTGCCGGTGATGTCGACGAGCAGATGTCGAAACAGGCGGTCGACCAGCCACAGCGGCGCCTGAGTGCCCGGCGGCGGCACGTGCGAGAGCGCGACCTCGAGCTCGTAGATGCTGTCATGCCGAGCTTCGTCGATGCGCGGCGCCTGGCTGGTCGGGCCGATGAACAGGCCGGAGAAGAAGTAGGACAGCGACGGATGCCGCTGCCAATACAGGACGAGGCTCTTGAGCAGATCCGGCCGGCGCAGGAATGGCGAGTCCTGCGGGCTGGAGCCGCCGACCACAACGTGATTGCCGCCGCCGGTGCCCGTGTGGCGGCCGTCGACCAGGAAGCGGTTGGCGCCGAGACGGACCTTGCCGGCATCCTCGTAGAGGCCGGTGGTGATCTCAACCGCCTCGCGCCAGTTCTTCGCCGGCTGGATGTTGATTTCGATGACACCGGGATCGGGCGTCACCTTGATCACCTCGATGCGCGGATCGAACGGCGGTGGATAGCCTTCGACATGGACGGGGAGCTGCAGCTCCTCGGCGGTGCCTTCGAGCACGGCGACCAGCTCGAGATAATCCTCGATGCGCTCGACCGGCGGCATGAAGGCGCAGATGACGCCGTCGCGGACTTCCACCGACAGCGCGGTGCGCACGGGGACGGAGGTGTTGAGATCTTCAGGCGCGGCCCGCGGCGGGGTTTCCGGGCGCGCGGGATGCGTGAACACCGGCAGCTTTTCCCGCGCCTCCATCGGATCCTGTTCGACGATGTAGGGATATTGGTTGGGCGGCACGTATCCGAGCGAGCCGAGCGGCAGGCGCAGGCCGAGCGGTGAATCGCCGGGCATCAGGAACAGATGGTTGCGCCGGAGAGCCCAGCGCTCGCTGCGCCAGCGCGGCGGCGCGTTCCAGCGCTGCACCGGCAGCACGAAGCCGCGCGGCGTATTCAGCCCCTCGTCGAACACGCGCGCCATGCGCGCGCGCGCCTCCGGGTCGGACAGTCTGGAGTCGGTGGGATCGACGTTGACGGGAAGCTCGGCTTCCTTCTGGAGCCAGTAGGCCGTGTCCTCGTAAGCCGGGATGATGTAGCCGGAGTCGAGCCCGAGCCGTGCTGCGGTGGCCTCCATGAAGGTCTCGGCTTGCCTCACCTCGGCGCGCCGCGGATGCTCGATGCTGGCGATCAGGTCGGCGTTCTTCCAGATCGGCACGCCGTCCTTGCGCCAGTACAGGCCGAAGGCCCAGCGCGGCAGGCTCTCGCCCGGATACCATTTGCCCTGGCCGTAATGCAGAAGACCGCCCGAGCCGAAGCGCGTGCGCAGGCGGCGGATCAGGTCGTCGCCAAGCGCGCGCTTGGTCGGGCCGACGGCTTCCGTGTTCCACTCCGCCGCTTCGAGATCGTCGACCGAGACGAAGGTCGGCTCGCCGCCCATGGTGAGCCGCACGTCCGCGCTCGCGAGATCGCCGTCCACCTGCTCGCCGAGATCGTCGAGCCGCGCCCAGGATTCGTCGGAGAAAGGCTTCGTGATGCGCGGCGCCTCGCGGATGCGCTTCACGCTCATGTCGAAGGCGAACTCGACCTCGGCAAAGCCCGCGCCGCCCGAAATCGGCGCGGCCGAGCGATAATGCGGCGTGGCGGCGACCGGGATGTGGCCCTCGCCCGCGAGCATGCCGGAGGTCGCGTCGAAGCCGATCCAGCCGGCGCCGGGCAGATAGACCTCGGCCCAGGCGTGCAGGTCGGTGAAGTCGTTCTCCACTTCCGGCGGCCCTTCGATCGGATCGATGTCGGGGCGGATCTGGACGAGATAGCCGGAGACGAAGCGCGCGGCGAGCCCGAGATGGCGGAAGGTCTGGATCAGCAGCCACGCGGAATCCCGGCATGACCCGGCGGACGAGGCGAGCGTCTCCTCCGGCGTCTGCACGCCCGGCTCCATCCGGATGATGTAGCGGATCTTCTTCTGCAGCTCGCGATTGAGCTCGACCAGGAAGTTGACGGTGTTCGGAGCCTCCTGCGGGATCGAGTCCAGATATTTCGCAAACAGGCGGTCGGGCTTGACCGTCTCGAGATACGGCGCGAGCTCGGTCTTGAGATCTTTCGGGTACTCGAACGGAAAGCTGTCAGCGTACGGCTCGACGAAGAAGTCAAACGGATTGACCACCGTCATCTGCGCGGTGAAGTCGACCTCGATCTTCAATTCGGTGGTCTTCTCGGGGAAGACGTAGCGGGCGAGCCAGTTGCCTTGCGGATCCTGCTGCCAGTTCACGAAATGATTGGAGGGCGTGACCTTGAGCGAATAGCTCAGGACCGGCGTGCGCGTATGCGGCGCCGG
Organism: Bradyrhizobium sp. WBOS07; assembly: GCF_024585165.1. Classification (NCBI taxonomy): domain Bacteria; kingdom Pseudomonadati; phylum Pseudomonadota; class Alphaproteobacteria; order Hyphomicrobiales; family Nitrobacteraceae; genus Bradyrhizobium; species Bradyrhizobium sp. WBOS07. The sequence continues at coordinate 6,042,762 of NZ_CP029008.1, read as the reverse complement.
GCGCAGGCGGATGGTCTGCGGACCGAGGTCGATCGGACGGTCGTATTTGTAGTGCGTGACGTGATGCAATGCGACGTAGATCGACACGGGATGCGGTGCTCCAGCAGCTTTTTTGAGCAGAACACCTGATGTGGGTGCGATCAAGCACTAACAACGGGCAGCGCGTGCCTAGGAAGTATCCCGACTACGCGGTAGCCCGGATGGAGCGCCACAAGGGCAGTCTTGTAGGATGGGCAAAGGTGCGCTCTTGCGCACCGTGCCCACGACTTCCGTTGCGTGGGCACGGCGCAAATACGCCTTTGCCCACCCTACGATTCCGAGCCAGCGGATAGAGTCCGCCCGATCGCGCGACCTACGCCGCCGAGGTCAACCGTTGCAGGAACTGCGTCACCTCGCGGCGGAGCGTCTCGACTTCGCCGTGGACGCGATCGGAGGCGCTGTTGACGCGGGCAGCGACGCGGCCCGTATCGGCGGCGGCTTCGCTGATGCCCGACACGTTGGAGGAGACCTGCGAGGTGCCGGCGGAGGCCTCGTGGACGCTGCGGGCGATCTCGCGGGTCGCGGAGCCCTGCTGCTGGATGGAGGCCGCAATGCTCGCGGTGATGCCGTCGATCTCGGCGATGGTCTGGGCGATCGCCTCGACGGCCGCGACCGAATTGGTCGTCGATTGCTGCATCTCGCCGACCTTGGCGCTGATCTCCTCGGTCGCCTTCGCGGTCTGGTTGGCGAGACTCTTGACCTCGGAGGCGACGACCGCGAAGCCGCGGCCGGCCTCGCCTGCCCGCGCCGCCTCGATCGTGGCGTTGAGCGCCAGAAGGTTGGTCTGCGAGGCGATCTCGCTGATCAGCTTGACGACGTCGCCGATCCGCAGCGCGGCCTCCGCGAGGGAGCGAATTTCGTTGCCGGCACGATTGGCTTCCTCGACGGCGCGACCGGTGCTCGCAGTCGAGCCGGCCACCTGGCCGCTGATCTCCGCGATCGAAGACGCGAGCTGTTCGGCGGCACTCGCCACCGTCGCAACGTTGCTCGAGGCCTGCTCGGACGCGCTGCGCATGCCGGAGGTCTGGCGGTTGGTCACCTCCGCCGCGGCCGCCATCTGGCCAGCGTCGGATTCCAGATCGGTCGCGGCGCTCATGAGGCTGCCGGCAACCTCGTCGAGATGCGTGCCGAACTGATTGGCGAGGCCGGCGATCTCGACGACCCGGCGGCCCAGGCTGTCGGTGCCGGCATTGATCACGGTGGCCGAGCGGCGGAACGAGCCGGGCAATCCGCGCGCGAGGATCTTGCGGAAATACTTGCCGCGGCTGGCATAGTCCATCGATGCCGAAGCCTCGCGGACGAAGGCGTCGGTGATGTCGAGCATGTCGTTGACCGACTTCTGGATGGCGCCGATCCGCCCGGCCTGCCGCTCGCTCAGGATCCGCGCTTCGAGATCGCCGCGCGCCGCCTTGCGGCAAACGTCTGCGACCTCATCGACTGCCACCGCGGCGCGATGCTGGCACCAGGCGGAATAGCCAAGCAGCAGGATCGCCGCGCCGAGCGGCGCCGCACAGATGGCTTCGCTCCAGCCGAGCAGCAAGCCGACGAACGCGACGCCGGCGAGAAAGCACGCGACCGCAGTCGCGCCCTGCGCCTTAGAGAGAGAGCACAAATTCATCGTAGGCGACACCGTTTTGCTTGAGCAGACCGACCATCATGTCGAAGCTCGCACGCATGCCGTCCTTGGCATTGGCGTGGCGAGCCTCTTCCGCGCAGAGCGCCTTGTAGATCGGTTTGATTTTCTCGACCGGCGCCGGATCGGGCCTGCGTCGATTGGAATGGTATCCGATGATGTTACCGCGATCATCGAACGTCGGGGTGACATGGGCGAACACCCAATAATGGCTGCCGTCCCCGGCGAGATTGACGACGTAGGCGAAGATTTCCTGCTTGGCCTGGAGCGTGTCCCACAGCAGCTTGAAGACGCAGCGCGGCATGTCCGGATGGCGGATCAGGCTGTGGGGCGCGCCCATCAGCTCCTTCCAAGGGTATTTCGCCATGCGGAGAAAGACGTCATTGGCGTAGGTGATGCGGCCTTTGAGATCGGTCTTCGATACGATCAGCTCCTCCTCACCGAGGAGATGTTCCACCCCAGTGGGGCGTATCGCTTGCATCGTTTCCATCCTTGGACAAAGGCCGGCCCACCACATCGTGGAGCCGCACCGCTTCTGTCTAAGGGAACAGTGTTAATCAGATGTAAGTTCGGGAACCGCACGGGAGGCGTCTGTCTCCGTATCATTACTTAGCGAGCGATGATTGCGTTGCGGGCAACCATCCCCGTCGCTTATCACTTCAACCAATTGCGACTGCGTCGCGATTGCGCCCGGCGCGACTACATCGTCGCGCCAAGCACCCAGGGCGCGAACTCGGCGCCGCCGAAATCGAAGCTCTCGCTCTTGGTCCGCCGTCCCGAAGCCGTCTCGAGGATGAGATCGAAAATGCGCCGACCGCATTCTTCGACGCTCTCCTCGCCTTCGAGGATGGTGCCGCAATTGACGTCCATGTCCTCTTCCATGCGCTTGTACATCGGCGTGTTGGTGGCGAGCTTGATCGAGGGCGCCGGCTTGCAGCCGAATACGCTGCCGCGGCCCGTGGTGAAGCAGACCAGATTTGCGCCGCCTGCGACCTGGCCGGTGGCGGCGACCGGATCGTAGCCGGGCGTGTCCATGAACACGAAGCCCTTCTTGGTGATGGGCTCGGCGTAGCGCAGCACCTCGACGAGATTGGTGGTGCCGGCCTTGGCCATCGCGCCGAGCGACTTCTCCAGAATGGTGGTGAGGCCGCCGGCCTTGTTGCCGGGGCTCGGATTGGCGTTCATCTCGGCGCCTTCGCGCGTGGTGTATTCGTCCCACCAGCGCATGAGGTCGACCAGCTTCTCGCCGACCTCGCGGCTGACGGCGCGGCGCGTCAAGAGATGCTCGGCGCCGTAGGTCTCCGGCGTCTCCGACAGGATCACGGTGCCGCCATGGCGGACGATGAGATCGCTGGCGGCGCCGAGCGCCGGATTGGCCGACACGCCGGAATAGCCGTCCGAGCCGCCGCATTGCAGGGCCACGGTGAGCTCGCTCGCCGGCACGGTTTCGCGCTTGACCTTGTTGGCGTCGGCCAGCGCCTCGCGCACGAAGGCGATGCCGGCTTCGACGGTCTTGCGGGTGCCGCCGACCTCCTGGATGTCCATCGCGCGCAGGCGGCCGGCGAGCTTCTGCTCCTCCATCAGGCCGCCGATCTGGTTCACCTCGCAGCCGAGGCCGAGCACGATGACGTGAGAGAAATTGACGTGTCGCGCATAGCCGCCGAGCGTGCGGCGGAGCAGCGCCAGCGGCTCGTTCTGCGTCATGCCGCAGCCGGTCTTGTGCGTCAGCGCGACCACGCCGTCGACATTGGGGAAATCGGCGAGCGGGTTGTCGCCGGTGAAGGGATTCTTCTTGAAGACGTCGGCGACGAGGCTTGCGACATGCGCGCTGCAATTCACCGAGGTGAGGATACCAATGTAATTGCGCGTGGCGACGCGGCCGTCCGGGCGGCGGATGCCTTCGAACGTCGCCGGCAAGTCGAAGTTCGGCGTCGGCTTGACGTCGACGCAATAGGCGTAGTCCTTGGAGAAATCGCCCATGCCGCAATTCTGCACGTGCACGTGCTGGCCCGGCGCGATGGCCTGCGTGGCAAAGCCGATGATCTGGCCGTAGCGCTTGATCGGCTCGCCCGTTGCGATCGGCTTGATTGCGACCTTGTGGCCTGAGGGAATGCGCTCGACCGTAGTCACGCCGTCGGCCACCATCGTTCCCGGCGGCAGGCTGGCGCGCGCGATCACCACGCCATCATCGGGATGCAGGCGGATGACGGGGCTGATGGTCATGGCGGTCTCCTGTATCGAAATGATCGTGCCCCGGACGCCGCGCAGCGCGAAAGCGGTGCGCTGCAGATCCGGGGCCCACGTGTTAGGCAAGCAGCTGGGTCCCGGCTCTGCGAAGCAGCGCTACGCGCTGCATCGCGTCCGGGACACGAGAGATCAGGCCTTGCCGCCCGCATCCTTGCGGGTCGCATTGACCTGCATCTTGGCGTAGGTCGTCATCAGGCCGACCTCGTTCGAGAGCGTCACCAGCTTGAAGCCCATGTTGATGGCCCGCGCTGCGCCTTCGGCGCCGCTGCAATGGATGCCCGGGTTGAGGCCGCGCTTGCCGCATTCCTTGATGATCTTCTCGTAGATCGCGAGGATCTCGGGCTCGCTGCGGTCGAGCTTGGGCTCGAGGCCATAGGAGAAGCCGAGATCGGACGGGCCGATATAGACGCCGTCAATGCCCTCGACATCGAGGATCGCTTCCATGTTCTCGACCGCGGTCCGCGTCTCCATCATCGGCAGCAGCACGATCTCATCGTTGGCCGTCTTCTGGTAGGAGCCCGCGGTGCCGTACATGCCGGCGCGGATCGGACCGTTGGAGCGCACGCCCTTCGGCGGATATTTGGCATAGGAAACGAGGTTTCTGGCTTCCTGCGGCGTATTGACCATCGGGCAGATCACGCCATAGGCGCCGCCGTCGAGCACCTTGCCGATGATGCCGGGCTCGTTCCAGGGCACGCGGACCATCGGCGTGATCGGATGCTTGTCCATCGCCTGGAAGCACTGCACCATGGACAGATAATCCTGCACGCCATGCTGCATGTCGACGGTGACGCTGTCGAAGCCGCATTGCGCGATCATCTCGGCCGAGAAGCCGGAGGGAATCGCAAGCCATGCGTTGACCACGGCCTTGCCCGACTTCCAGATCTCTTTGACTTTGTTCGCCACGTTGCCTTTCCTTCCCTGTTGCGCCCGATCGGGTTGGGCCGCACTTTGAGCGAAAAAAAGCGTGAATGTCCATGGCTCTCGCCGCGCACGCACGCATATCTGGGGTCATCCCTCCGCGAGGGTATCGTCCGCGCTTCCGAGCCCGGCAAGACTATGTTCGAGCTCGCCCAGCATGTCCTGCAATTCGACGAGCTTGTGCGCGCCAAAGCGTCGCGTGATCTCGGCGTAGATCGCCTCCGAATTCGGCGCCACGGCGGCCATCAGCTTCACCCCCTCTTTCGAGATCGAGACCATGCTGCGGCGCTGGTCCGCTTTCGCCGTCTTGCGCTCGATCAGATTACGCGCTTCGAGATCGCGCAGGATGCGCGACAGGCTGGGTCCGAGCAGGAACGCCGTACGCGCGAGTTCCGTGACCTCCACCGCTTCGATCGCCGCCAGCGCGCGCAGGATACGCCATTGCTGCTCGGTCAAGCCGTGCTGGCGCAGCGAGGGGCGAAACTGCCGCATCACCGCCTCGCGGGCTCGCAGCAGCGACATCGGCAGCGAGCGCGAGAAATCGCGCATCGGCACCTGGCGCGCGGCGGGCGCGCTTCCGCTCGCTGGATCAACCGGCTTCTTCACCATGGTGCCCTTTCAAACCGCGGCAAGTTTGCGGTGCAGCAAACCGGAACGGGGTTTGACGCATTCATTTAACATGTTAAGCATCTCCCCGCACCTCAATTCGTAAGATGGCAAATGGCGCTTTCCCACGACGATATCCAAGCTTGCGCGAGGCGTCTGCACCAGGCGGAGAGCACCCGCACGCAGATCCGGCAGCTCTCACAGGATTTCCCTGATATCACCATCACTGACGCTTACGCGATTCAGAAGGCCTGGGTCGATGTCAAGATCGCGGAGGGGCGGATCGTCAGGGGCCACAAGATCGGCCTGACCTCGAAGGCGATGCAGAGCGCGCTCAACATCGACGAACCGGATTCCGGCGTGCTGCTCGACGACATGTTCTTTGCCGACGGCGGGATCATTCCGACCGAGCGCTTCATCGCGACGCGGGTCGAAGCCGAGCTGGCCTTCGTCATGAGCAAGCGCCTTTCGGGCCCGGACTGCACGCTGTTCGACGTGCTCAACGCCACCGACTTCGTCGTGCCGGCACTGGAAATCCTGGACACGCGGATCGAGCGCGTCGATCCCAAGACCAAAGCGACGCGGAAGATTTTCGACACCATTGCCGACAACGCGGCGAATGCCGGCATCGTGCTCGGGGGCCGACCGATCCGCCCGCTCGACGCAGACCTGCGCTGGATCGGGGCGCTGTGTTTCAAGAACGGTCAGCTCGAGGAGACCGGCCTCGCCGCCGGCGTGCTCAATCATCCCGCGACCGCGGTCGCCTGGCTCGCCAACAAGATCGCGCCGCTCGGGCTGGCGCTCGAACCGGGTCAGGTCGTGCTTGCGGGCTCCTTCATCCGTCCGATCGAGACCCGCAAGGGCGACACAATTCAGGCCGATTATGGCGCCTACGGCTCGGTCAGCTGCTACTTCGCTTAAGAGGCACAACGAGGAAACCGCGATGCCGCATTTCACGATCGAATATTCGGCCAATCTCGACGGCCGTCTCGATATGAAGCTGGTGTGTGAGGTGGTGCGCAAGGCAGCCAGCGAGACCGGCATCTTCCCGCTCGGCGGCATCCGCGTGCGCGCCATCCGCTGCGAGCATTATGCGGTTGCCGACGGCAGGCAGGACTACGCCTTTCTCGACATGGTGCTGCGCATCGGCGAGGGCCGCGACCTCAAGACGCGGCAGCAGGCCGGCGAGCACGTTTTCCAGGCGCTCTCCCGCCATCTCGATCCGGTCTTTGCCGCCGGCAAGTTCGCCCTGTCGTTCGACATGCAGATCAACGACAAGGACACCAGCTGGAAGCGGAACAACATCCACGACGCCCTGAAGGCGGAAGCCCAGGCGGGCTGATGTTGCTCGAAGCCGCGGGCGGGTTCTGCCAAAATGGCGGCGGCGAGGATTCCTGAACCTCAATTGAAGTGGATGAGCGCAATGACCACCCTCACCGGCGGCGAAGCAATCGTAAGCGGCCTGGTCGCCCACGGCGTCGATACCGTGTTCGGCCTGCCCGGCGCGCAGGTCTACGGCCTGTTCGACGCCTTTCACCAGGCCCAGCTCAAGGTGATCGGTGCACGGCACGAGCAGGCCTGCGGCTACATGGCCTTCGGCTATGCGCGCTCCAGCGGCCGGCCCGGCGTGTTCAGCGTGGTGCCTGGCCCCGGCGTGCTCAACGCCAGCGCGGCGCTGCTGACCGCGTTCGGCTGCAACGAACCGGTGCTGTGCGTCACCGGCCAGGTGCCGACGCAGTTTCTGGGCAAGGGCCGCGGCCATCTGCACGAGATGCCGGATCAGCTCGCGACCTTGCGCACCTATGTGAAATGGGCCGACCGGATCGAATATCCCGACAACGCGCCGACAATCGTGGCGCGCGCGTTCCAGGAGATGATGTCCGGGCGGCGCGGCCCCGCCTCGGTCGAGATGCCTTGGGACGTCTTCACCCAGCGCGCGGACACCGGCGCTGCGCAGGTGCTCGAGCCGCTGCCCGCCCCGCAACCCGACCCCGATCTGGTGAAGCAGGCGGCCGCGCTGATCAAGGCCAGCAAGGCGCCGATGATCTTCGTCGGCAGCGGCGCGATCGAGGCCGGCAAGGAGATCCTCGAGCTCGCCGAGATGATCGATGCGCCCGTCGTCGCCTTCCGCAGCGGGCGGGGCATCGTCTCCAACGCGCACGAGCTCGGCCTGACCATGGCCGCGGCCTACAAGCTCTGGCCGGCAACCGACTTGATGATCGCAATCGGCACCCGCGCCGAGCTGCCGGCATCCGGCTTCCGCTGGCCCTATCAGCCGAGCGGGCTCAAATCCATCCGCATCGATATCGACCCGGTCGAGATGCGCCGGGTCACGTCCGATGCGTCGATCGTTGCCGACGCCAGGGCCGGTACGGCAGATCTCGTCACGGCGGTGAAAAAGGCCGGCTATGCGCGCACCCGCGGCCGGCGGGAGGCGATCCGCGAGGCCACCGCGGCCGCGCAAGCGGAGATTCAGCGCATCCAGCCGCAGATGGCATATCTCGACATCCTGCGCGAGGTGCTGCCGGCGAATGCGATCGTGACCGACGAATTGTCTCAGGTCGGTTTCGCCTCCTGGTACGGTTTTCCGGTCTACCAGCCGCGCACCTTCATCACCTCGGGCTACCAGGGCACGCTCGGCTCGGGCTTTCCGACCGCGCTTGGTGCCAAGGTCGCCAATCCCGACAAGCCCGTGGTCGCCATCACCGGCGACGGCGGCTTCATGTTCGGCGTGCAGGAGCTTGCCACGGCCGTGCAGTTCAACATCGGCGTCGTGACGCTGGTGTTCAACAACAACGCCTACGGCAATGTCCGCCGCGACCAGCGCGAACGCTTCGACGGCCGCGTGGTGGCTTCCGATCTCGTCAATCCGGATTTCGTCAAGCTCGCGGAGTCGTTCGGCGTCGCGGCTGCGCGCGTCACCGCGCCGGATCAGTTCAAGTCCGTGCTGGAGAAGGCGCTCAGCCACAGCGGACCGTATCTGATCTCGGTGGAAGTGCCGCGGGATTCGGAAGTCAGTCCCTGGGCGTTCATCCACCCGCCGAAGCCTTGAGACCGGACCGGCCCTGTAGTCGCGCCGCTGCGATCACCAGCAGGCCGGCGCCTGCAACCGACCAGCAGGCGACCGGCGTCCAGTGCAGCAGCGGGGCATATTCGGGCATCTTCTGCAAACCGCCGGCGACGGCCGCCATGCGCGCAAACGTGCCGAGCGCGAGCGCGGAGAAGACCAGCCCCGTGACCTTGCCTTCCGCGCCGGTCGAGCCGATCGCGAGCGCCGCCGAGACCGCGCTCATGAGCATGCAGCCCCAGGCGGCACCGGCGAGAAACTGCGCCGCGATCAGCGTGTTGAGACTGCCGGCAAGCTCCGCCGCCACGACCGCGGCCGCGCCGAGCAATCCGGCGGCGCCCATCACGATCAGGCCGCCGCGATGCCTGACGACGATGCTCGCCGGAAACATCGCAATGTTGAAGCCGATCCAGAACACCGGCATCAGCCATTGCAATTCACCGGGGGCGGCGAACCGCAAGTAGGACGGCGCGCTGTTCACGGCGAAGTGCAGCTGGTAGCCGAGGGCGAGCGCGACCATGGCGACGATGAAGGCGACCGGGACGAGGCCGAGCGGTTTTGCCGCCTCGTCCGGCTTCGGCGGCGCGGTATCGCCCGCCACGTCATGCTCGATGCGGGACAGGCCGAGCGCCGTCAACAGCAGCACCACGCTCGAGATCACGAACGGCAGCCGCGCATCGTGCTCGCGCAGCACGACGCCGAGATAGGGCGAGACCGCGCCCGCGATGCCATAGCCCAGCATGGCCAATGCCGCGAGGAACGGCACCTGCGGGTTGGCGCGGTATTTGCCGAGCAAGGTCAGCGGCGGAGCGCGCAGCGCGGACGATGCGATTGACCAGATGACGATCAGCACGATGAACCAGACCTGTGCGCCGGCACCGATGCCGGCGACGAAGGGCAGCGCGACGAAGGCGGCACAAGAGATCGCCGCCAGCACACCGACGAACAGGCCGAGCCTGCCGACGACGGGGGCGAGCCTGTCGGCTGCGATCCCCATCGCGGTATCGGCGATGGTGAAGATCGCCTGGTCCAGCATCAGGATGAGGATCACGGCTGATGGCGCGATGCCGACCTCGGCGGCGAGCTTCGGCAGATAGACGACATAGGTCGTCCAGCCCAGCGTGAACACGAGTTGCAGCACGGCCAGATAGACCCCGGTGCGCGATGCGCTCGTGCTCGCCCCGCTCGAGACCTGTGCAGTCGTCATGTCGCCGCCCCCCTGGCGGAAGCTTAGACGACAGCGACGCCTCTTGGGAATGGCTCAGAGCACCTTGCGGAAGGTCAGATTGATCCGCCGCCGTCCGAGCAGCGCGTGCTCGCCCTCGGCGAGCGGCGCCACGCCGTGATAGGCGAGCCTGCTCGGCCCGCCCCAGACCACGACGTCGCCGTGGACAAGCCGGAAACGCCGCGGCTTGTCGCTGCGCGCCATTCCACCGAACAGGAAAGTCGCGGGCAGGCCGAGCGAGACCGAGACGATCGGCGCCGAATAGTCCAGCTCGTCCTTGTCCTGATGCAGCGATAATCGGGTGCCGGGCTCATAGCGGTTGACGAGGCAGGCATCGGGCGCGAAGCCGGCAAAACCGCCCTGCTCCGCCGCGCGGCGGGCGAGATCCCGGAAGACAGGCGGCATCGCCGGCCAGGGCGCGCCGGTGCGTGGATCGACGGGATCATAGCGGTAGCCGGTGTGATCGGTGATCCAGCCACGCTCGCCGCAATTGGTCATCGCCACCGACATCAGGTGGCCACCGGGCGTGGTCATCCGGCGGAACGGGGATTGCGCCACGATGGCGCGCACGGCGTCGATCAGCTCGCTCTCGATCGGCGTGACGAAGCCGCGCAACAACACGGCGCCGTCGGCGATCTCCTCGCGCGACGGCTGCGCCTCGGCGACGCTGTCGAACAGATCAGACGTCAATGCCTGCGCTCATTTCGCATCATGAAAGATCACACCCAACGTGTGGCGTTGGCCGGACCTGATCCGGCTGACACCATGGCGCAGATTAACGCGATAGATGCCGCGCGTCCCCTGCACCGGGCGATGGTGCACGGCGAAGGCGACCGCATCGCCCTGCGCCAGCGGCACGACCTCGGCGCGCGACTGCATGCGCGGGCGCTGCTCGGTCAGCACGAACTCGCCGCCGGTGAAATCGCGGTTCGGCTCGGAGAGCAGGATCGCGACCTGGAGCGGGAACACGCGCTCGCCATAGAGGTCCTGGTGCAGGCAATTGTAGTCGCCGGCTTCGTATTGCAGCAGCAGCGGTGTCGGCCGCGCCTGTCCGGCCTCATGGCAACGCTTCAGAAAGGCCGCATGGTCACCGGGATAGCGGATGTCGATCCCCATCGCCTCGTTCCAGCGATTGGCGACGGCTTGAAGATGTGCGTACAGCGCCGGCCGCAATTGCGCGATCAGATCGGGCAGCGGATACGAAAAGTATTTATACTCGCCGCGGCCGAAGCCGTGACGGCCCATGACGATGCGGCTGCGAAAGTGCGCGTCATCGGGATAGAGCGCGGCGATGCCGCGGCATTGATCGGGCGTGAGCAGGCCCTTCAGGACGGCGCAGCCCTGGGAATCGAGCTCGGCGGTGATCTGCGGCCAGTCGAGGGTGCCGACGTGGGCGGCGAGGTCGACCGCGTCATAGACGGGAGCACGTTTCGCGATTGCCATGGCGATATCCTATCCATCCGTCATTCCGGGGCGCGCCTCTTGGCGCGAGCCCGGAATCCATACTCCCGATTGTGGCTATGGATTCCGGGCTCGCGACTTCGTCGCGCCCCGGAATGACGGGAGTGGGGTATGGCAGATCGCACTCGCGACAACCACCCGATTTCCGGGCGCGACCTAGCCCCTCACCGGCAGCGTCACCACCTCATAGCCGTGCCCGATCGTGTGCTTCAGTTTCGTAGGGTGGGCAAAGGCGCCCTTGCGCCGTGCCCACGTTTTCGCAAGACGTGGGCACGCTTCCGCCGTCGCTCTTCGAGCTATGGCGGACAAGTCGCTTTGCCCACCCTACGAGACCGCCGTTTATGGCGCGACCTAGCCCCTCACAGGCAGCGTCGCCACCTCATAGCCGTGCCTGATCGTGCGCTTCAGCACGGGATCTTCAAGCTCAAAGTCGAACCGCTCCGCCGGGCGGATGCCGCCCTTGGCGGCGAAGGTGCCGCCGAACATGGCGCAGCCGTCGGGGAACTTGCCGCCATCAAAGCCGCGCGCGATGAGGTCCTTGACCGGCAGCATCGCGTCCAGCGTGCCCTCCTGGTAGAGCACGCGCTCGCCCTTGATGGTGGCGTAGGACCGCAGGATCATCTTGTCCCAGTGGCCGATGACGTCCTCCAGCTCCCACAGCGTGGAGGCGATCGGCTTGTCGCACATCTGCTTGGACACCGTGACGTTATAGGCCTCGACCTTGCGGTCGGTGTGGTCGGAACCGCAACCGACGAAGATGCGGCCCTGCCAGCCGATCAGCACGAACTCGACCTCGCCGCTGGAATCGCCGCCGGTGCATTCGATGCTGTCGTCCTGGGTCAGCCGCCGCGCCGAGGCGCGGTAGTAGATCGGGGTCGAGGCCGGCGGAGCGATGCCCATCTCCTGCAGCTCTTTGATGTGCTTGTCGCGCGCGACCGGATCGCGGCCGGTCCAGCCGGCGATGACCATCTGGTCGATCGGCAGCGTCAACGGCGTGGTGGTGCCCCGGGCGTCGACGGTGAAAGTGAGATCAAACACGAATGACGGCCTCCATGCCGGCGGCAAGTTCGAAGATACGGCGGTCCGACCCGCCCACGCCCGCCAGCATCAGGCCGACCGGAACGTCGCCCTGGCGATGCGCAGGGATCGAGATGGCGCAGCCGTCGATCATGTTGATCAGGGTGCAGTTGCGCAGCGCGCGCAGGTTCTGGGTGGTGAACGCCTTGTCGTCGGCGAGATCGGCGATCTTCGGCGGCGTGTTCGCGGTGGTCGGCAGCACCAGCGCGTCATAGGGCGCGATGCGCGCGTTGACGCGGGCAATCAGCGAGCGACGCTCGTTGACGAGATCGATGTAGTCGGCCGCGCTCTGCGCCTCGCCGCGCATGATGCGGACGGAGACGCGGGGGTCGTAGACGTCGCCCTTGGCCGTGATGAGATAGCGATGCCAGGCGTAGCTCTCGGACGCGGCAAAGCCGCCCTTGGCGTTCATCGGGCCTATCTCTTGGAATTCGGCCATCTCGATGCGCTCGATGATGGCGCCGTGATCGGCCAGCGATGTCAGCGCGCGCTCGAAGGTCTCGGCGACCGCCGCGTCGAGATCATCGAGCGCGATCGTGGTCGGCACCGCCAGCCGCATGCCCTTCACGGGACGCGGCTTCAGCGCGGCGATTGGCTCGTTTGCGAGCACGGCATCGAGAATGGCACAGCAGCTGACCGATCGCGCCAGCGGCCCGATGCTGTCGAGCGAGAACGACAGCGGCACCGAGCCGTCGAGCGGCACGCGGCGCTGCGTCGGCTTGTAGCCGACGATGCCGTTATAGGCCGCCGGAATCCGGCAGGAGCCGCCGGTGTCGGTGCCGAGCGCGCCATGCGCCATGCCGTCGAGCACGGACACTGCCGCGCCCGAGGAGGAGCCGCCGGGCACGTGCCCGTCGGTCCGGTTCCAGGCCCCCTTCGGCGTACCATAATGCGGATTGATGCCGATGCCGGAATAGGCGAACTCGGTCATGTTGGTGCGGCCGATCACGACGAAGCCGGCCCTGCGCAGCCGCGCCACCGTCGCCGCGTCCTGCTCGGCCGGCGGGGAATCGTCGAGGGCGCGGGAGCCGGCGCGCGTCACCTGGCCCTTGATGTCGAAGAGATCCTTGATCGAGACCGGGATGCCGGCATAGCGCGACGGCGCGGCCTTCACCTTGCGCAGGCCGTCCATCGCGTCCGCAGCCGCGAGCGCGGCGTCCTTGTCGACATGGAGAAAGGTGCGCTGGCCTTCGCCTGCGGGATCGGCGATCCTGGCGATACACGCCTCGACCAGCTTGCGAGCGGTGGTGCGGCCGCTTTCGAGGTCCTCGGCGAGCTTCGCCAGTGTCGGAAAATCGGGCATGTCTGTCTCACGGAATATTGGCGCGCGCAATCTATAGCGCTGGCTCAGTTCGACACAAGCATTGTGCGCATGATGGCATGCATGCGTATTGCTGGACCGTTGACGCACCATGGTCGATTGTCGCATCAAGATCGAAACAGGCGGGCGCCAAGCCCGTCTTGGAGGAGCCGCCAAATGGCCGAACCGCAGCGCGCGCGACCGAAACCGACGCCGGAGACCCAGCATTTCTGGGACGGCACCAAAGCCGGCGAATTACGCCTGCAGCGCTGCGACGCCTGCGCGCATGTCTACTTCCCGCCGCGCCCGTTCTGCCCGTCCTGCGCCTCACGCAAGGTCAGCATCTTCAAGGCGAGCGGCAAGGGCTTCCTCTACAGCTACGTGATCAACCACCGTCCCGCTGCGCCCGGCTTCACGCCGCCTTACGCGATCGCCGTGGTCGAGCTCGACGAGGGCCCGCGGATGATGAGCAACATCATCGACTGCCCGCAGACTCCCGAAGCGCTCGAGCTCGACATGAAGCTCGAGGTCGCCTTCCAGGCGCTCGACGACAAGATCACCCTTCCCGTCTTCCGTCCGGCGAAGGGGTAGGCCATGCGCAGGAACCAGGTTGCCGTCGTCGGCGCGGCCGAGACCACCGAGCTCGGGGTAATCCCGAACGCCTCGCAGCTGCAGCTGCACGCGGATGCCGCGCTCAACGCCATCGCGGATGCCGGGCTGAAGCTCTCCGACATCGACGGCTTCGCCACCGCGGTCGAGACGCCGCAGCAGGTCTGCCACTATCTCGGCATCAAGCCGACCTGGGTCGACGGCACCTCCGTCGGCGGCTGCTCCTTCATGCTGCACGTCCGCCATGCCGCTGCCGCGATCGAGGCCGGCCTATGCAAGACCGTGCTGATCACCCATGCCGAGAGCGGCAAGTCGATGATCGGCAAACTGCCGCGCTCGACACCAGCGGACAGCCTCAACGGCCAGTTCGAGGCGCCCTACGGCGTCTATGGGCCGCCCAGCATGTTCCCGATTCCCGTGCTGCGCTTCATGAAGACCTATGGCATCACGCACGAGCAGCTTGCCTCGGTGGCGGTGGTGCAGCGGGAATGGGCGGCGAAGAATCCGCGTGCGATGATGAAGGACCCGATCACGGTCGCCGACGTCCTGAATTCGCGCATGATCGCCTACCCGTTCCGTCTGCTGCAATGCTGCCTCGTCACCGACGGCGGCGGCGCGCTGATCCTGACCTCGGCCGACCGCGCCAAGGATTTTCCGCGGAAGCCCGTCTATATCATGGGTACCGGCGAGAGCGTGGAGACGCCGATGGTCAGCCAGATGGAGACCTTCAACTCCTCGCGCGCGTTCAAGACCGCGGGGCCGCTGGCCTTCAAGGAGGCCGGCATCGCGCATGAGGACGTCGACCATCTCATGATCTATGATGCGTTCGCGCATTTGCCGCTGTTCGGCCTCGGCGACCTCGGCTTCATGCCGTACGAAGAGACCGGCCAGTTCATCGCCGACGGCAACACGCGGCCCGGCGGCAAGCTGCCGCTCAACACCAATGGCGGCGGATTGAGCTACATGCATTCGGGCATGTACGGCATGTACGCGCTGCAAGAGAGCGTGCGGCAGATGCGCGGTATTGCGCCGGCGCAGGTAGCCAACGCGAAGATATCGGTGTGCCACGGCGTCGGCGGCATGTTCGCGGCAAGTGGCACGATCGTGTTTACGAACGAGCGGTAACTGGCTGTCATTCCGGGGCGTCGCAAAGCGACGAGCCCGGAATCCATACTCCCGATCGTGGTTATGGATTCCGGGCTTGCGCCTTCGGCGCATCCGGAATGACGGCGGAATTTGGAACGCATAGCGGAGAGCCCACATGAGCAAATCACTGCAGGACAAGGTCATCATCGTCACCGGCGCAGGCCGCGGCATCGGGCGCGAGATCGCGCTGCTGTGCGCCGGCGAAGGCGCCAAGGTCGTGGTTAACGACCCCGGCGGAGCGTCCGACGGCGCCGGCTCGAACGCGGCGCCCGCCGAGGAGGTGGTCGAGGAGATCAAGAAGCGCGGCGGCACGGCCGTTGCGAACTTCGAGAGCGTCGCGGAAGCGATTCCGGCGAGCAAGATCGTGAAGACGGCGACGGATGCTTTCGGCCGGCTCGACGGCGTCGTCAACAATGCCGGCATCCTGCGCGACATGATCTTCCACAAGATGAGCGTGGAGGCGTTCGAGGCCGTCATCAAGGTGCATCTGATGGGCTCGTTCTATGTCAGCCACGCCGCGGCGCGGATCTTCCGCGAGCAGGAGAGCGGCTCCTTCGTGCACTTCACCTCGACCTCGGGCCTGATTGGCAATTTTGGACAAGCGAACTACGCCGCGGCCAAGCTCGGCATCGTCGGGCTCTCCAAGTCGATCGCGCTCGACATGGGCCGCTTCAACGTCCGCTCCAACTGCGTCTCGCCGTTCGCCTGGACGCGCATGATCGGCACCATCCCGACCGAGACCGAGGCCGAGAAGGCGCGCGTCGAGAAGATCAAGCAGATGGGCCCGGAGAAGATCGCCCCGCTCTGCGGCTATCTGCTCGGCGATTCCGCCAAGGACGTCACCGGGCAGATCTTCGGCGTGCGCATGAACGAAATCTTCCTGTTCAGCCAAAACCGGCCGATCCGCTCGGTGCAGCGGAGCGAGGGCTGGACGCCGCAATCGATCGCCGAACACGGCATGCCGGCGCTGAAGGGCTCGTTCTACAAGCTCGACCGCTCCGCCGACATCTTCACCTGGGATCCGGTGTAAGGAGTTTCGTCGAGCCGCATTTCCGGCATCCCTGCCCTGCGATCTCTGGTTGTCTTAGCCAGAGATCGCCCCGGTTTACGCCCGAATACGGGCGGATGGTGGCCTTCCAACGAACTTTGGGAGGAAACCATGACAAGAATACTGACCAACTCCGACGACACGATTGTCGGCGGCGGCCTTGGCCGCCGCACGCTCCTCAAGGGCGCGGCGGCACTCGCCACCTCGACCGTCCTGGCATCACAGGCCGATGCCCGCGACTTCGGCGCCAATGCCGAGCCGCAGCGCTATCCCGACCCCGACATCGTCGTGATCGACCCCAAGCGCTT
Organism: Bradyrhizobium sp. WBOS07; assembly: GCF_024585165.1. Lineage (NCBI taxonomy): Bacteria > Pseudomonadati > Pseudomonadota > Alphaproteobacteria > Hyphomicrobiales > Nitrobacteraceae > Bradyrhizobium > Bradyrhizobium sp. WBOS07. The sequence goes on along the minus strand of NZ_CP029008.1, from coordinate 6,026,075 downwards.
CAAGGCCAAGGTCGGCAACACCGCGATCAAGCGGCTCTACACCGGCTGCCTTTGGGCGGAAGGGCCGGCGTGGAATGCGCAGGGTCAATATCTGGTCTGGAGCGACATCCCCGCCAACCGGCAACTCCGTTATCTCGATGACGACGGCCACATCTCCGAGCAGTTCCGCAAGCCCTCGAACGAGTCGAACGGCAACTCGTTCGATACCGAGGGGCGTCAGCTCACCGCCGAGCGCACCCGCCTCGTCCGCTTTGAGCATGACGGCTCGTTGACGACGCTGGCGGAGCAGGCCAATGGCAAGCCGCTCAATGGGCCGAACGACATGGTCGTGCATCCCAACGACAAGGCGATCTGGTTCACCGATCCCGGCTATGGCGCGATCAGCATCTATGAAGGCAAGCTTGCCAAGACCGGCTCGCCGCAGCCGCATCAGAAGGAAGCCGTCTATCGCCTCGACACCCAGACCGGGCAGGTCGCGAAGGTCGCGGACGAGCCGTTCAAACCGAACGGCATCGCATTCAGCCACGATTACAAGAAGCTCTATGTCTGTGACACCGGGGTTACGCATTATCCGCAAGCGGAGAATGTGGTGTGGTCTTACGACATCGACGGAGCGAAGCTGTCGAACCCGAAGAAGCTGATCGACATGAAGCTCGACGGCAAATCGGGCTTCCCCGACGGCCTGCGCGTCGACACCGAGGGCAACATCTGGGTCGGCGCCGGCTGGGTCGGTCCCGGCTACGACGGCGTGCAGGTGTTCGCACCGAGCGACGGGGCGCGGATCGGGCAGATCCTGTTGCCGGAGACCTGTGCCAACGTCTGCTTCGGTGGCAAGAAGCGCAACCGCCTGTTCATGACCGCGAGCCAATCGCTCTATGCGGTCTATGTGGAGACGCAGGGCGCGCACTTCTGTTGAGGCGTACGCTCTCTCCTCGTCATGCCCGGGCTTGTCCCGGGCATCCACGTTCTTGGTGCTGCGGGGTAGGACGTGGATGGCCGGGACAAGCCCGGGCATGACGGCTGAGGATTTGGCGACGGCAATCACCCTACCCCGTATTTCGCAACCCCGCCGAAATCCCGTTGATCGTCAGCTGAATGCCCCGCAGCACCTGCTCGTCCGGGTTCTGCGCGCGGTGCTCCTTCAGGAGCTCAACCTGCACGTGGTTGAGCGGGTCAAGATAGGGGAAGCGGTGGCGGACCGATCGCTCCAGCAGCGGGTTGCTTTGAAGCAAGCGATCCTGACCCATGATATCGAGCAGGCTCTCGATCGAGGCGTGCCATTCGCGGCGGATGCGGCCGAAGATCTTCTCCCGCAAGGACTCGTCGGGCACGAGCTCGGCATAGCGCGAGGCGATCGCGATCGAGCTCTTCGCCAGCACCATGTCCATGTTCGACAGCAGCATGCGAAAGAACGGCCATTCCCGGTAGAGCTCTTTCAGGAACGGCATGCCCTTGTCGGGATGCGCGGCGATCCACTGCTCGACCGCGCTGCCAAAACCGTACCAGCCCGGCAGCATCAGCCGGCACTGCGCCCAGGAGAACACCCAGGGAATAGCGCGTAGATCCTCGATCGCCCGGGTCTTCTTGCGCGAGGCCGGGCGGCTGCCGATGTTCAGCGTCGCGATCTCGTTGATGACGGTCGATGACCAGAAGTAATCGACGAAGCCCTCGGTTTCGTAGACGAGACCGCGATAGGCCTTGAAGGCGAGGTTCGACAACTCGTCCATCGCGGTCAGATATTCGCGGCGCGGCGCGCTCCGGCGCGGATGCAGCAGGCTGGCCTCCAGCGTTGCGGCGGCGAGGATCTCCAGATTGTTACGGCCGACTTCGGCGTTGGAATATTTCGACGAGATGATCTCGCCCTGCTCGGTGATGCGGATCTGGCCGTTCACCGCGCCGCCGGGCTGCGCGATGATGGCGTCGTAACTCGGCCCGCCGCCGCGGCCAACCGAGCCGCCGCGGCCGTGAAACAGGCGCAAGCGCACGTGATGGCGCTCGAACACTTCGACGAGATTGATCTCGGCCTTGTAGAGCTCCCAGCCCGAGGTGACGAAGCCGCCGTCCTTGTTCGAGTCCGAATAGCCGAGCATGACCTCCTGTACGCTGCCGCGGCTGTCGACGAGACGCCGGTAATCGTGCAGCGACAGCATGCGGTCCATGATGCCGGACGAGGCCTGCAGATCCTCGATGGTCTCGAACAGCGGCACGATGTTGATGGCGCTGCGGCCGGAGGGGTGAACGAGGCCGACCTCCTTCAAGAGCACGGCCACCTCGAGCATGTCGGACATGCCCTTGCACATCGAGATGATGCATTGGGGAATGGCGTCCGAGCCGAACTTCGCGTGCGCTTCCGCGGCGGCATGGAACACGTTGAGCTCGCCCATGGTCTCGTCGCTGTACTTGACGAAGGGCGACACCAGCGCGCGCGTCGAGCGCAACTCGTTCGTCAGCAGCGAGATGCGCGCCTCCTCGCCGAGCGCGAGATAGGACATGCCGGGATTGGCGGCATCCATCAGCTCGGCGATGGTGCGCTCGTGCACCGCCGAGTTCTGGCGGATATCGAGCCGGGCGAGGTGGAACCCGAAACAGTCCACCGCGCGGCGGAGCAGCCGCAGCCGGCCGCGGGCGATGACGCGGGCGTTGTTGGAGATCAGCGAGCGGTGCAGCACGTCGAGATCGGCCTGCAGCTCCTTGACGCTGGTGTAAGGCGCACCCTTGCCGACCGGCCGGCGCGTGATCTCGACCTCGAGCTTCTCGGCCGTCGCGGTCAGGCGCGCATAGATGCCTGAGACCGCGAGGCGATAAGGCTCGCCGCTCCGATGCGGCGAGGTGTCCGGCGAACGTTCCGCCAGGTTGCGCAGCTCCTCCGAGACGTCGGCAAGATGCGCCGCGATCGACAATTCCGAGCCGAGCACGTGCAGCTCTTCCAGATAGAACTGCATCACCCGGCTCGACTGCAGCCGCAGCGTGCCGCGCATCACGTCGGCGGTGACGAAGGGATTGCCGTCGCGGTCGCCGCCGATCCAGCTGCCCATGCGCAGGAACGAGGCGAGTTCGCCGGCGGCCTGCTCGCCGCCCTGCTCCAGCCGGTCCTCCAGCGCGTTGATCAGCCGCGGCACCTCGCGCAGGAAGGTGTAGTCGTAGAACGATAGGCCGTTGGCGACCTCGTCGAGCACGGTGAGCTTGGTCCGTCGCAAGAGATTGGTCTGCCACAGCGTCAGCACCTCGCGGCGGAGCTGCTCGTCGCTGGCTTCCGCCTCCTCTGCGGTCAGCGCCACGCGCTCGCGGCGGTCGAGCAGGTGCGCGACCTCCATCTCGCGGTCCATGGTGCTCTTGCGGCGGACCTCGGTCGGATGCGCAGTCAGGACGGGGCTGACCAGGGCGGTCTTGAAAAAGTCGCGCAAGCCGTCGGCGCTGATACCCGCCGCCTTGGCGTGGGCGAGCGTTTCCGCCAGCACGCCGGAGCCGCCGCCATTGGCGCTGCGGGCACGCATCTGGCGGATGTTATTCTGGTCCTCGGCGATATTGGCGAGGTGGGAGAAATAGCTGAAGGCGCGGACGATTCGCACCGTTTCCGACGTCGACATGCTGTCGAGGATCTGCTCGAGCTCGCGGCGGGCGAGCCGGTCCTCGTCGCGGTGAAACCGGATCGAGGTCTGGCGGATGCGCTCGACCAGATCGAACAAGTCGGCGCCCTCCTGGTCGCGCACGGTGTCGCCGAGGATGCGCCCGAGCAGGCGGATGTCGTCCCGCAGCCGCGCCTCGGCTTCCGTGACCTGGACGTCGTCAGGCCGGTTGGCGCGATCGGTGCCGTCGGATGGTGCGGTCTGGAGGGACATGGCTCGCTCCTTGGTTCGAGCTCGCTTGGCTGCCCGGCCTGGCAAGTGTGCGATATTTTTCTACCGCAGTGCAAGGTGAAGTTGGTGGCGGCGCACACGGTGGACATTCATCGCCAAACACGCCTTCACGATCTCGCGGCATGTTTTGCCCGAGCTTTGCTGTCCGTTTCGCCCTCGTCGAGAACAAAGGGCGCAGGGAAGGCCGGGCGCCGGCTGGCACCCAGGGTCCGCACGCGAAGAACGCACGCGGGGTTGACCACAGGTGTTGCCGGTCGCCCGGCCTTCCCTGCGCAATGGTGTTACGGCTTATGGCGCGCTCTCCCCGGGGAGCGATGCACTATTGCCCCCGTCGCCTTGCAGTTAACTGGTGTGCGCACCCGGTCGGGCCGCCTCACCGCCGCAAGCCTTGACGCACAGACCCCGGGCGCCAGGACCACACGCTTTTGCCGTACGCGGACGTCCCGTCCCGGACAGCCGGAGGCTCGCGCGTGCTCGCCCCCAACGCCAAGACGAAACGCTTTGACCGCGCCGTGTCGTGCCGCGGATCGCGATGGCTCACGGGGGTCGCCCGCCCTGCCACCACCTCACGCGCCGGCGCTACCGCGTCCATCGCATCCCGGCCTGCGGTTCGTGACGATCGCGAAACGCCCCTTTGGCGGGCTGGGATGGATGCGGTTTAACCGAAGTAGAGATTTCGGTCAATCGGAATATTTTGCGAGACGTGCCTTGACCTGCATGTCGCGTGTTTTGCCGTCGGGCAACGCGAGGGATTGGGGGCGGACGGCGGCCCGGCATCAGGTCCGTGCTAGGCTTTGGAAGACGATCGGCGCTGGCGGAGGAGAGGCCAGACCGCGCACGACATGACAATCCACCAGAAGCCAAGGAGGCAGAGCCCGAACCAAAGGTGATGAGCGCCTTGGCTGACCGACCCCAGAAAACATCTCACGCCCATCGGCGGACAGAGCACGTTCGACAGACGAACCAGCCATGTTGCCGGCGTCCAAACAACCAGGAAAACCGGGTTGATCGCTCCGTGAGCGACAACACCGATTGCAATCATGCCCAGCGCGCAAATCAAGCCAGCGAGCAGGTGCAAAATCAGTCGCATTGTGGCCGGTGAACCTTCCAAGCGAAACCCATCATTTTTCGCCATCGCCGGACGGCTTGATGGGTTTCGCTCGCGCTCTACCCATCCTACGCGTTGGCCTCAAGCCGGCACGATCACCTTGCCGATCGGCCACAGCGCGATGCCGGCGAGCTTGAGATGGGCCCATGCGAAAGGGATGCCGATGATGGTGATCGCGAGCGCCAGTGCGGTCAACAAGTGGCCGAGCGCCAGCCACCAGCCGGCGAGCACGAACCAGATGATGTTGCCGATCACCCCGAGCGGGCCGGTGCCGATATCCTCGACGCCGGTGACGTCGTAGCGGTTGACGGCCCGCGAGCCGAACGGCAGCAGCGTGTAGACGGCGATGTTGAACGCCGCCCGCGCCCAGGGCAGCCCGATGATGGTGATGGCCATGATGACCGCGGCGATCACCCAGCCGAACGCCATCCAGGCGCCGCCGAAGAGGATCCAGAGGATGTTGAGGAGCATGGAGACGGGGGTCATGGCAAGATCCAGGGTCAGTGGTCCCGCTTATATAGGATCGGAATTTGTCTCCGCTATGATGCCCCCTGGCACAACCGGCTACCGCCCTTCGAATCTCGGCTCGCGCTTCTCCATGAACGCTTTCATGCCTTCGGCCATGTCCTGCGTTTTGAACAGCGGCAGGAGCTGGAGATAGACGTGGTGGACGTGGTCGGAGAAGTTCTCGTTCAGGCCCATCCGCATCATGCGCTTCGAGGCTTGCACCGCGAGCGGCGCATTGGCGGCGATCTCGCGCGCGACGGCCATGGCGCGATTCATCAGCTCGGCATCCGGCACGACTTCGTTGGCGAGGCCCCATTCCAGGCACTCGCGGGCGCTTAGCGTGCGGCCGGTGAAGATCAGCTCGGAGGCCCTGGCCCAGCCGAGCATGCGTGGCAGCAGCCAGGTGCCGCCGGATTCCGGCACCACGCCGCGCTTGACGAAGGCGGCGGCGAGCTTCGACGATTCCGCCATGATGCGGATGTCGCAGCCGAGCGCGGTGTCCATGCCGTAGCCGGCGGCGCCGCCGTTGACGGCGCAGATGGTCGGCTTGTCCATCGCTTGTAGCACCGTCGGCGGCGTGTTGCGGAGGTTGATCGTGGTCGGCGAGGACGCGGCGCTGAGGCCGTTGCCGTCACGCTCCTTGCGGAGATCAAGCCCGGCGCAGAACGCCCTGCCCTTGCCGGTGAGGATCACGACCCGGACGTTCTTGTCCTCGTTGGCTTCGGTCAGCAGCCGCGCCAGATCGTTCAGCATCGGGCCGGAGATGGTGTTCATGCGCTCCGGCGCGTTGAGCGTGATGGTCGCGATGTGATCGGCGATTGTGTAGAGGACTTCGTTGGCGGCGTCGGTCATTTCTTTCCTTATCGCTTGTCTCGTAGGGTGGGCAAAGGCGCTCTTGCGCCGTGCCCACGATCTGTCTCCATAAGCAAGAATTCGTGGGCACGCTTCGCTTTGCCCATCCTACCGCACCGCCTTAAATTTTCCGGCCTGCCTGCTCCCAATAGGGATCGCGCAGGCGGCGCTTGAAGATTTTTCCCGAGTCTTCGCGCGGCAGGCCGGAGCGGATCTCGATGTGCTTCGGCACCTTGTAGTCGGCCAGATGCGACCTCAGCGCGGCGCGGACATCGGACGCGTCGAGCGTGACGCCGGCTTGCGGCTCGACCACGGCCATCAGCGCCTCGCCGAACTCGGCATCGGGGATGCCGAACACGGCGCAATCGTGCACGCCTGATACGGCGTGTAGTACGGATTCGATCTCCGCCGGATAGATGTTGACGCCGCCCGAGATCACCATGTCGCGCTTGCGGTCGCAGATGAAGACGTAGCCGTCCTCGTCAATATAGCCGACATCGCCGGAGGTGATGAAGCCGTCGCGGTCGATCTCGGCCCGCTTCTCCGGCTTGTTGTGGTAGGTGAAATCGGCCAGTTCCGCCATGCGGGAGTAGATCTCGCCGATCTCGCCCGTGCCGAGCACGCGGCCGTCCTCACCGAGGAAGCGCAGCTCAGCGCCGGGCGAGATCCTGCCGACCGTGCCGGGCTTCTTCAGCGCATCCTCCGAGGTCGCAAAGGTGACGGCGCTGGATTCGGTCGAGCCGTAGAACTCGTAGATCACCGGCCCCCACCATTCGATCATGGCGCGCTTGACGTCGGCCGGGCACGGCGCGGCGGCGTGGATGACGTGGCGCAGCGAGGAGACGTCGTATTTGTTGCGGACCGCCTCCGGCAGCTTCATCAGGCGGATGAACATGGTCGGCACCATGAAGATGGTGTCGATTTGGTAGCGCTCGATCGCTTCGAGAAACTCCTCGGCTTCGAAACGCGGCATCAGCACCAACGCGCCGCCGAGCTTGCCGGCGCGGATGCCGAAGGAGTTCGGCGCGGAATGATAGAGCGGGCCCGGCAGCAGCGCACGCGCGCCGGGCTTGAGCCCGTAGATCATCGCGCGCATGCGCTCGCCGGCCGCCTGCTGCTCCGGCGTCGGCGCGTTGCGCCGGACGCCCTTGGGATGACCGGTCGTGCCTGACGTGTAGATCATGTTCATCGGCTGCGGCACGAGCGGGCCGTCATAGGGCGGGTGCTGCGCGAGCCAGGATTCGAAATCGATCGCGAAGTCCGGCGTCCTCAGATGATCGGGATCGATCTTGTAGCTGGACAGGATCTCCGGCGGGGTCGGCACGCTGAGCACGGTAACGCCTTTCGGAATCGCATCGCGCAGGGCGTGCAGCATGTCGGCATGTCCGATCAGCACGGATGTGCCGGTGTCGTTCAGGATGTAGTTGATCTCCTCCGGCTTGAAGTGCCAGTTGATCGGCACGCCATAGGCACCGAGGCGCATCGCGGCGTAGGCAGCCTCCAGGAACGCGATGTCGTTGCGCATCAGCATGCAGACGCAATCGCCCGGACGGACGCCGAGCTTGGCGAGGCCGGAGGCGATGCGGTCGGCGCGGACGGCGACGTCGGTGTGGGTGCGTCGGCGGTCGCCGGAGACGATGCCGAGGAAGTCAGACGTTTCGCTCATTGTTGTTTTTCCGATCTTTCGTCGGGTTGAACAGTCAGGGCACAAGCTCGCTCGTCATTCCGGGATGCGCCGTAGGCGCAGGCCCGGAATCCATACTCACGATCGTGGTTATGGATTCCGGGCTCGATGCTGCGCATCGCCCCGGAATGACAGTAAGCTAATCCGCAAACTTCGGCGCGCGCTTCTCGATGTTGGCGCGGACCGCTTCGGTCTGGTTCGGGCTGCCGATCAGCTTCTGCTGCTCGACGGACTCGGCGAGCAGCGCCGAACCAGGATCGACCGAGAGATTGTTCAGCATCCGCTTGGCGGCGCGGATCGCGTCGGGGCTTTTTCCCGCGATCTCGCGCGCGGCCTCGAGCGCCGCCGCACGCGGATCATCGCAGATGCGCGTGGCGAGGCCGTATGTCATTGCTTCCTGCGCGGAGAAGATGCGGCCGGTATAGGTGAGATCGCGCAGGATGTCGTCGCGCACGAGGCTCGCCAGGATCGGCGTGCCCGCCATGTCGGGCACGAGGCCCCATTTGATCTCCATGATCGACATCCGCGCATCCGCCGACAGAAAGCGCATGTCGGCGCCGAGCGAGAGCTGGAAGCCGCCGCCGAAGGCAACGCCGTGCACGGCCGCGATCACAGGCACGGGAAGCTGGCGCCAGCCCCACACCGCCTGTTGCGCAAAGTTCGCCTGGCCGTGCGTGCGCTTGGTGAGATCGCGATTTTCGCCACCCGGAATTCCGTTGCCGCCCTTCTCCTTCATGGCGGCAAAACGCCCCATGTCGAGCCCGGCGCAGAAGGCGCGGCCCTCGCCGGAGAGCACGACGGCGCGCAGGCTTTTCTCCTTCGAAAGCCGCTCGGTTGCGGCGACGAGCGCCTCGAACATGGCCTGATCCAGCGCGTTCATCTTGTCGGCGCGCACCAGGCGCACGTCGGCGACGCCTTCCGAGATCGAGATCGAGACGCGCTCTTCCATGGACGAATTCTCCCCTGTTCTTGACCGGTTGCCGCTTTACAGGACGCTGGCAGCCGGATTTAGTCAATCGACCAATTAACTGACAATCCCTACGGGGGAAACAGCCATGTTCAAGGAAAATCTTCTGGCCGGCCGGCGCATTCTCGTGACCGGCGGCGGCACCGGTCTCGGCAAGTCGATGGCGGCGCGCTTCCTCCAGCTCGGCGCCGAAGTGCACATCTGCGGCCGGCGCAAGATCGTGTGCGACGAGACCGCGACCGAGTTGATGGCCGAGTACGGCGGCCGCGTCACCAGCCACGGCGTCGACATCCGCAACGCGCTCGCGGTCGACGAGATGGTGGAGAACATCTTTCGCGACGGCGGTCTCACCGATCTCATCAACAACGCCGCCGGCAATTTCATCTCGCGCACCGAGGAGCTGTCGCCGCGCGGCTTCGACGCGGTCGCCAACATCGTCATGCACGGCACGTTCTACGTGACCCATGCGGTCGGCAAGCGCTGGATCGCGGACAAGCAGCCGGGCAACGTCGTCTCGATCACGGTGACCTGGGTGCGCAACGGCTCGCCTTACGTGGTGCCGTCGGCGATGAGCAAATCGGCGATCCACGCCATGACGATGTCGCTCGCCACCGAATGGGGCCGCTACGGCATCCGCCTCAACACCATCGCGCCGGGCGAGATCCCGACCGAGGGCATGAGCAAGCGCATCAAGCCCGGCGACGAGGCCGGCGCGCGCACCAAGGCGTTGAACCCGATGGGCCGCGTCGGCACCATGGAGGAATTGCAGAACCTTGCCGTGTTCCTGATCTCCGGCGGCTGCGACTGGATCAACGGTGAGACCATCGCGATGGACGGCGCCCAGGCGCTCGCCATGGGCGGCAATTTCTACCAGCTCCGCGACTGGAGCGACGACGACTGGAAGACCGCGCGCGAGAGCATCATGGCGCAGAACGAGAAGGACCGCGCCAAGCGGGGATGATGCTCTTGTGCCCCGGACGCAGCGCAGCGCGCCGCACTTGCGGCGTGGTGCGCTGCAGAGCCGGGACCCATCTCGCTGCATGCTGGGTCCCGGCTCAGCGGCGCATCACTTTCGTGCTGCGCCGCGTCCGGGACACGAAGCCACAACTGCGCTCCGCCCATCTTGTCTTCACCCGCGGATGACTTCACACTCCCCGCATAAGAAAAGACATCACGGGAGCAACATGTCCACTCAGCCATTGGCGAACCTCGCCGACATGGTGCGCGAGCGCGCCAGGAGCCGCGGCAACGCGATCGCCTACGAATTCGAAGGCCGCCTCACCAGCTTTGCCGAATTCGATATCAAGACCAACAAGGTCGCCAACGCCCTGATTGCGATGGGCGTCAGACGCGGCGATCGCATCGCCTATCTCGGCAAGAACAGCGACTTCTATTTCGAGCTGCTGATGGGCGCGATGAAAGCCGGCGTCGTGATGGCGCCGGTGAACTGGCGGCTCGCCGGGCCCGAGGTCGCCTTCATCGTCGAAGATTGCAAGGCGCCGGTGCTGTTCGTGGGACCGGAGTTCATCACGCTCGTCCGCCAGATCAGGGACCAGATTCCCGGCGTGCGCACCATCATCACCACCGAGGGCGGCGCGCCGGAATGGCAGGACTTCACTCCTTGGCGCGATGCGCAGAGCGGCGACGATCCGAAGCTGCTGATCGACCCAAAAGACATCGCAATCCAGCTCTACACGTCGGGCACGACAGGCAAGCCCAAGGGCGCGATGCTGAGCCACGCCAACTTCCTCAACCTGGTGCAATCCGGCAACGCCGAGGACAAGCCGGAGTGGAACCGGTGGTCGCACGATGACGTCTCGCTGGTGGCAATGCCGGTGTTCCACATCGGCGGCTCAGGCTGGGGCGTGATGGGCCTCTATCACGGCGCCCGCGGTGTGATCGCACGCGAGTTCGATCCGACCAAGGTTTTGGACTTCTTCGAGCACAGCGGCATCACGAAACTGTTCATGGTGCCGGCGGCGATGCAGTTCGTGGTGCGGCAGCCGCGCGCCAGGACGGTTGATTTCTCCAGGCTGAAATACATGCTGTACGGCGCCTCGCCGATTCCCGCGGCGCTGCTGAAGGAGTGCATCGAGGTCTTCAAATGCGGCTTCGTGCAGCTCTATGGCATGACGGAGACGACGGGAACCATCGTCGCGCTGCCGCCGGAGGACCACGTCGAGGGACTGGAGCGGATGCGCTCGGCCGGCAAGGCGCTGCCGGGCGTCGAGATCGCGATCCTGGACGTGGACGGCAAGCCCCTGCCGCCGCGTGAGGTCGGCGAGATCGCGACGCGCTCGGGCTCCAATATGGCCGGCTACTGGAACCTGCCGGAGGCAACTGCCGCGACGCTGCGCAGCGACGGCTGGCTGCGCACGGGGGATGCCGGCTACATGGACGAGGACGGCTACCTCTACATCCATGATCGCATCAAGGACATGATCATCTCCGGCGGCGAGAACATCTACCCGGCCGAGGTCGAGAGCGCGCTGTGCGATCACCCTGATGTCGCCGAGGCCGCCGTGATCGGCGTGCCCGACGACAAATGGGGCGAGGCGGTAAAGGCAGTGGTGGTGATGAAGCCCGGCAAGCAAGCGACCGCCACCGACATCATCAACTTCACCCGGACGCGCATCGCCGGCTACAAAACGCCGAAGAGCGTCGAGTTCCTGCCGGCGCTGCCGAGGAATCCCTCCGGCAAGATTCTGCGGCGGCAATTGCGCGAGCCGTACTGGGCGGGGAAGGATCGGCGGGTGAATTGATCCGCGGTGCCGTAGGGTGGGCAAAGGCGCGTTTGCGCCGTGCCCACGATCTGTTTCCGCGTCCAGGCGATCGTGGGCACGCTTCGCTTTGCCCACCCTACGAGAGCGGTGCAAGCCTCAATGCTTCCCCGGCCCCATATAGCCGAACAGGAATCCCGCCACTTTGCGCATCTGGATTTCCTCGCTGCCTTCGGTGATGCGGTAGCGGCGGTGGTGGCGGTAGATGTGCTCAAACGGCTTGTGGCGTGAATAGCCCATGCCGCCGTGGACCTGCATGGCGCGGTCCGCAGATTCGCAGCAGAGGCGGTTTGCCCAGTAGTTGCACATCGAGACGCGGTCGGAGAGCGTGCGCTCGATCTGCTCCTCGGTGAGCTGGTCCATCTCCCAGGCGGTCTTGCGGATCAGAAGCCGCAGCATCTCGGCCTGCGTGGCGAGCTCGACCAGCGGGAACTGGATCGCCTGGTTTTCCGCCAGCGCACGGCCGAATGGTTTCCGCTCGCGCGCGTACTTGACGCTCTCGTTGATGCAGTAGACGGCGGCGCCGAGCGAGCTCGCCGCCTGGCGGATGCGGTTCTGGTGCACGAAGCATTGCGCCAGTGAGAGGCCGCGGCCGACCTCGCCGAACAGCGCATCTTCGGGCACGAACACGTCGGTAAAGCTGACGCGCGGATGATCGGTCGGCATGTTGAAGGTCCACATGTACTCCTCGACCTTCACGCCCGGGCTCTTGGCCGGCACCAGGAAGCAGGTGATGCCGCGGGCATCGCCGTCATTGCCGGACGTGCGCGCGAACAGCGCGCAGTGCGTCGCGACATGCATGCCGGTGGTCCACATCTTCTCGCCGTTGATGATCCAGCCCTTGACGTTGTCGCGCGTGGCGGGCACTGCGCGCGTCTCCATGTGCGTCGCATCCGAGCCGTGATGCGGCTCGGTCAGGCCGAAGGTGATGCGGTACTTGCCCTTGATCGAGCCGTCGATCATCGCCTTCTGGTCGTCGCGGCCGTAGCGGTCGAGCATGGTGACGACGGGAAAGTTGCCGACGATGGAGTGCTCGTTCTGGAGGTCGTTGTGTAGGCCGAGGCCCTTGGCGGCGAAATGCTCGCGGATCACGGCCATCCAGAGGTTGGAGCCGTCCTTGCCGCCATATTGCCTCGGCACCGGAAAGCGCAGATGGCCGGCGGCGTCGGCGAGATCCTTGGCCTTGCGCAGCAGCGCTTCCCATTCGTGCCGCGGCAGGCCGCCATTCTCGAAATCGGTGCGCGCCCATTCGCGGCGATGATCGAAGAAGCGGATGTTGTCGTCGGCTTCCTCCAGCGGCTTGATCTCGCGCGCGATGAAGCGGTCGAGCTCTGCGAGATAGGCGACGAGATCGGCAGGCAATGAGAAATCCACAGGTTCTCTCCCGGATTGATTTTATCGTTTTGCGTTAAGGCGCTGGGCGCATTCTTGCTTCGCGCGATTAAGCGGAGAAGAGCGCGTGCAAGTCAAGCAAGGCGAGACGTGACGGCTACGCAAGGCGCACCAGCGCAATTCGATGGTGCCCGGGCACTGAGGCGCGGTAGGATGACGCCAATTTTCCTTCGGAAGAAAATGCAGGGAGCACGGGATGGAGCTGAAATTTTCCAAGGTGGAACGCAAGGGACCGATCACGATCGTGACGCTGTCGCGGCCCGAGGTCTACAACGCGCTGCACACCGATGCGCATTTCGAGCTGCAAAAGGTGTTCGACGATTTCTCTGGAGATCCCGAGCAGTGGATCGCGATCGTCACCGGCAGCGGCGACAAGGCGTTCTGCGCCGGCAACGATCTGAAATGGCAGGCGGCCGGCGGCAAGCGCGGCTGGGACAAGGGCGGCTTTGCCGGCCTCACGGCGCGATTCGACTGCGACAAGCCTGTTATCGCGGCGGTGAACGGCGTTGCCATGGGCGGCGGCTTCGAGATCGCGCTGGCCTGCGACCTCATCATCGCCTCGGAGAACGCCACCTTCGCCCTGCCCGAGCCGCGCGTCGGTCTTGCCGCGCTCGCTGGCGGCCTGCATCGGCTGCCGCGGCAGATCGGCCTCAAGCGCGCCATGGGCATGATCCTCACCGCGCGCCATGTCAGCGCCAGGGAAGGCTTCGAGCTCGGCTTCGTCAACGAGGTGGTGCCACAGGGCGAGGCGCTTTCGGCCGCGCTGCGCTGGGCGGAGATGATCGGCAAGAACTCGCCGATGTCGATCCGGGCGTCCAAGCAGGCGATTCAGAAAGGCCTCAGCGTCTCGCTGGAGCAGGCGATCGCCGAGCAGCGGGACTACCCGGCGGTGCAGGCGATGGTGGCCTCGCAGGACTACATCGAAGGCCCGAAGGCATTTTCGGAGAAGCGCCCGCCGAAATGGGTGGGGAAGTAAGGAGACGCTCCGTTCGTCGCGCGAGACGTCCAACATAACCGGTGTCATGCCCCGGCTTGACCGGGGCATCCAGTACGCCGCGGCATCTCCGTACGTTACTGCCGTGTCTGGAATACTGGATCGCCCGCCTTCGCGGGCGATGACAGCGGAGGAAGGGGTGACGGCTACCCGCCCCGTCCCAGCTCCCGCTTGTACGATGCATAGTTCGGCTGATCGACGGCGAGCTTGTCCATCGTGGTCGCCCACAGATGCTCGGCAAGGCCTGGGGTTGCCAGATCGATCTCGCCTTTCGCAATTCGCTCGGCCAGCGCGCGATTGAGCTCGGTGACCGAACCGTCCTCGCCGAGCAGCGCGCGCAGCCGTTCGACTTCCGCGGCATTGCTGCGCTCCTCACGCGTCAGCTGCCGCGTCACGAGATCGAGGATATTGATGGCGACGCGCAGCTTGAAGGCCTGGTGGCCGGAGATCAGCGGCGTGATGTCGTTGCGGAGGAAATCGGCGACCGACTTGGTCAGCTCGATCGGGGTCGGCTCGTCCTGCATGTGTCAGCTCCCGCGCGGCGCCAGGAGCCGCAACAGATCGATCTCGGTCTCGCTGGCGCGGCGGCCGATCATGGCGCGCTCCATCGAATGGTCGGGCCCCTCGCGGAACCGCTGCATCATGCCGCCGCACATGATGCCCCAGCGCAGCGTGCCCATCACCTCCCAGAACTTCACACGCGCCGGATCGACCTTGCGGCCCGCAGCCTCGTAGCCGGCGAACAGCTCCTCGCGCGAACCAAAACCGCCGACGGGCTTGTCGATCTCGCCGAAGCGCCAGGAGTTGACGCAGACCCAGCCGAGATCCTCCATGGGGTCGCCGAGATGGGCGAGCTCCCAGTCCAGCACGGCACGCACGCCGTCGGCGCCGATGATGAGATTGCCGTTGCGGAAGTCGCCGTGCACCAGCGTGGTCTCGCCGGACGGGCCGGGATCGTGGTCGCGCAGCCAGCGCAGCGCCAGCTCGAACACGGGCTTGGGCCAGTTCAGGCTGCGATAGTCGCGCTCGAACTCGGCGATCTCCTGCGTCGCGCCGCGGCTGCGCAGCTCCGGCAGCTTGTCCTTTGGCAGCCTGTGGAGGCCCGCAAGGATGCCGCCGATCTGCCGCGCCAGCAGCGGCCGTGCCGAGGCGAACTCGTCATCGCGCAGGATCTTGCGTGCAATGGTCTCGCCCTCGACCCTTTGCATGATGAAGCCGGTGCCAAGGTCGTCCTCCGCCACGAGCACGTGCAGCACGCGCGGCGACGGCACGCCGGCCTCGAAGGCGAGCTGCATCAGCTGCGCCTCCGCGGCAAGGCCCGCCGCGCGGGTCGGCGCCGCGCCATAGCCCTTCGGCGAACGGCGCAGGATCGCGCCGATCACGCCATCGGGATGGGTGATGTCGAAACGCCAGGTTTCCTGGCTGGCGCCGCCGGACAACTTTGCCGCGCCCGTGACGCCGGTCGCGCCCGGGCACCAGCGCTTGACGCTGCGCGAAAGTTCCGCCTCGATCATTTGCCTTTGAACTGCGCGGGCCGCTTCTCCAGGAACGCGCCGACGCCCTCGCGGAAATCCTGGGTGTCGCCGGCGCGCAGCTGGCACTGGAACTCGAGATTGAGCTGGTCCTCGAAGGAATTTTCGGGGCTGTCCCAATAGAGCTTGCGGATCAGCGACAGCGCCACGGTCGGTCCGCTGGCGAGTTCGCGCGCGAGCTTCATCGCTTCCTCCATCAGCACGCCGTCGTCGTAGACGCGGTTGACGAGGCCCCATTCCAGCGCCTTCTCGGCCGGCAGCCGCTCGCCCATCAGCGACAATTCGATCGAACGCGCCCGGCCGACCAGGCGCGGCAACAGCCAGGTCGAGCCGCAATCCGGCACGAGCCCGATGCGCCGGAACGCCTGGAGAAAGTAGGAGGAACGTGCGCACAGAATCATGTCGCCGAGCAGCGCAAAGCTCATGCCGGCGCCGGCCGCCGGGCCGTTGACCGCGGTGACGATCGGGCAGTGCAGATTGCGGATGCGACGCAGGAAGGGGTGAAAGCCGGTCTCCAGCGTCATGCCGGCCTTGGTCTTCTTCGACTGGTTGTTGCGCCCTTGCAGGTTGGCGCCGGTGCAGAACGCCCGACCCGCGCCGGTCAGCACCACGCAGCGCACCTCGTCCTTCTTCTCCTCGATCGCATCGAGCGCTTCGGCAAGGCCGCCCAGCATGTCCACGGAGACCGCGTTCATCACCTCCTGATGGTCGAGCTTGAGGATCGCGACCGAGCCATCGAAATCGAGCGTGACGTGTTTGAACTGCATGGTGTCCTCGCCAGTTGCGGCCTGCGCCAGTTTCGCAGACCGGAATTTGTTTTGCCGGGGCGCATATTTGATTTTTGGCGCGGTCTTGTCCATGGTGATCAGAGCATGGCAAGCAATCTTGCGCGCAGCGGCTGATCGTCCGCATGTTGAGCAGCCTTGTCAAAAAAAGGAAACGCGCCATGAACATTTTCGACCTCAGCGGCCGCGTCGCCGTGATCACCGGCGGCAATGGCGGGATCGGCCTCGGCATCGCGCAAGCGCTCGCCGGCCAGGGCTGCAACGTCTCGATCTGGGGCCGCAACCCCGACAAGAACAAGGCCGCTGCCGCCAGCATGGCCGAGCTCTCAGGCAAGGTCGACACCCGCGTCTGCGACGTCAGCGATCCGGCCTCGGTCAATGCCGCGATGAAGGCGACGCTCGACACGTTCGGCCGGGTCGACGGCTGCTTCGCCAATGCCGGCATCGGCGGTGGCGGCCGACGCTCCTTCATCGAACGCACCGAGGAGGAATGGCGCACGATGTTCGCGACCAATCTGGACGGCGTGTTCCACGCGTTTCAGGCCGCGGCAAAGCACATGACCGAGCGCGCCAATTCCGGCGATGCCTTCGGCCGGCTGGTTGCGACCTCGAGTCTGGCCTCGATCTTCGGCACCGCGCGCAACGAGCATTACGCCGCGACCAAGGCCGCGATCAACGCGCTGGTGCGCGCCCTCGGCGTCGAGCTCGCCCGCCACGGCGTCACCGCGAACGCGATCCTGCCCGGCTGGATCAAGAGCGACATGACATCAGGTCTCATGGCCAACGAGAAATTCGTCGCCAATGTGATGCCCCGCATTCCGATGCGGCGGTTCGGCGAAGCATCCGATTTCGGCGGCATCGCCGTCTATCTGATGAGCAAGGCGTCATCGTATCACACCGCCGACACGTTCGTGATCGACGGCGGCTATACGGCGTTTTGAGGTTTCGTAGCCCGGATGGAGCGAAGCACAATCCGGGACTGCCAAAATAACAAAGACCCGGATTTCGCTTCGCTCCATCCGGGCTACAAAGACAGGGAATGGGCAAATGTTCTCGCACATCATGATCGGCACCAACGATCTCGACAAGGCCAAGACGTTCTACGACAATCTGCTGAGCACGCTCGAGGTCCGGCCGGCCAGGGTCGACGGCCATCGCATCTTCTACATCACCAAGACCGGCGTGTTCTCGGTGTCGAAGCCGATCAACGGCGAGCCCGCGACATGCGCGAATGGCGGCACCATCGGCTTTGCCGCCAATTCGCCGGAGCAGGTCGACAAATGGCACGCGGCAGGCGTCGCAGCCGGCGGGACCTCGATCGAGGATCCGCCCGGCGTGCGCCAGGGCCCCGGCGGCAAGCTCTATCTGGCTTACCTGCGCGACCTCGACGGCAACAAGATCTGCGCGATGCATCGGATGCCGAGCTGATCGCTCAGGATGCTGTCATTCCCCGCGAAGGCGGGGATCCAGTATGCCGCAGCTTCTCGGTTCAACCCCTGCCGTCTCGGAGTACTGGATCGCCCGCCTGCGCGGGCGATGACGGCGCAGAGTGTGACGCTGGTGTGCCAACTCGCGTCGCCCCCATTCAAACAACATTTCAAACGCCCTCGCGATATTCCATCGCGTGGCAGGGCTTCGCGCGAAAAAATGCGCGCTCGCACTTTGACCGTGCTGGCACTATTCTGCCACCAGAACGATCTCAGCGTCCCCGGGAGGAACAATGACAAAACACACTTACATTCCCCGCACCACCAACTACACCCTCAATCCCGGCGACGAGCTCAACGACCTCAGGATGTCGGAGCAGGTCCGGCCGCTCTACGATCATGTCAAGAAATTCATCCGCGACACCGTCGAGCCGATGTCGATCGAGTTCGCCAAGGCCGGCGAGGGCAAGGAAGATCGCTGGAGCTTCACGCCGAAGCAGCTCGAGGTGCTGGAGAAGGCCAAGAACAAGGCCAAGCAGGAGGGCCTCTGGAACTTCTTCCTGCCCGACGACGAGACCGGCCAGGGCCTGAAGAATCTCGACTACGCCTATATCGCGGCCGAGCTCGGCAAGAGCCCGCTGGCCTCCGAGACCATGAACTGCTCGGCGCCCGACACCGGTAACATGGAGGTGCTGGAGCGCGTCGGCACCAAGGAGCAAAAGGAGAAGTGGCTGAAGCCGCTGCTCAACGGTGAGATCCGCTCGGCCTATGTCATGACCGAGCCGAACGTCGCCTCCTCCGACGCCAAGAATATCTCGACCACCGCCAAGCTCGTCGGCGACGAATGGGTCATCAACGGCGAGAAATACTACATCTCGGGTGTCGGCGATCCCCGCTGCAAGATCCTCATCGTGATGGTGAAGACCAACCCGGATGCGGCGCCGAGCAAGCAGCAGTCGCAAATCCTGGTGCCGCGCGACACGCCCGGCGTCGAGGTGCTCGGCCCGATGTACGTGTTCGGCCAGGACCACGCCCCGCGCGGCCACATGCACATGCGCTTCAACAATGTGCGCGTGCCGAAGAAGAACATGCTGCTCGGCGAGGGCCGCGGCTTCGAGATCTCGCAGCTCCGCCTCGGACCGGGGCGTATCCATCACTGCATGCGCACCATCGGCAAGGCCGAGAAGGCGCTCGATCTGATGGTGCAGCGGGGACTCACGCGCGAGGCCTTCGGCAAGAAGATCGCCCATCTCGGCGGCAACATGCAGATCATCGCCCAGGCGCGCTGCGAGATCGAGGCGATGCGGCTGATGGTGCTGAAGGCCGCCAAGGCGATGGACGTGCTCGGCAACAAGGAGGCCCGCGTCTGGGTCTCCATGGTCAAGGCCATGGTGCCGGAGCGCGCCTGCAGGATCATCGACCAGGCGATCCAGATGCACGGCGCCACCGGCATCTCGCACTGGACGCCGCTCGCCGAGATGTACCAGGACGTGCGCCATTTGCGCTTTGCCGACGGTCCGGACGAGGTGCATTGGATGGTGGTGGGACGCCACGAGCTGAGCATGGCGTGATCGACGAGATGCCGTAGTCGTAGGGTGGGCAAAGGCGCGCACTTCGCGCGCCGTGCCCACCATCAGAAGGTGGTGGGCACGCTGTCGCTTTGCCCACCCCACGAGAGTCTTTTCCAGCAGGAGCCACCATGGACTACGCCGCCAGCGAGCTGACGCCACGCGAGCGCTACAAGGTGCTGACCTCCTTCATCCTGCCGCGGCCGATCGCCTGGGTGACGACGATCGGACCGACCGGAATCGTCAACGCGGCCCCATTCAGCTTCTTCAATGCCTTCTGCGAGGATCCGCCGCTCTGCATGTTCGCGGCCAACCGCAAGCCTGATGGAGAGGACAAGGACACCTTCCTCAACATCCAGCGCACCGGCGAATTCGTGGTCAATATCGCCGACGAGCCGCTGGCGCGTGCAATGCACGAGAGCAGCGGCGACTTTCCTCCTGACATCGGCGAGCCCGACTACCTCGGCCTCAAGCTCGCGCCATCCACCAGCATCGCCGTGCCGCGGCTCGCCGACACGCCCTGGGCGATGGAGTGCAAGCTCTGGAAGCTGATCGACGTCAACGACGATCGCAAACTGATCATGGGCGAAGGCCTCCACTTCCACATCCGCGACGAGCTGTGGGACGACGAGGCGATGCGGGTGCACATGGACCGCTATCATCCGATCGGCCGCATGTTCGCCGACCGCTACTGCCGCACCGACGACCGCGTGGTGTTTCCGGCGGCGGAAGGCGCAAAAAACAAATCGTCGAACCCGGGAGCAAGATGATGCCGGAATCCTTTCGCGACAACGAGGGACGCGAGCGGTTCGAGCTCGACGTCGACGGGGCGATCGCCTTCGTCACCTACCGCAAGACCGACGGCGCGATCACACTGGTGCACACCGAGGTGCCGCCGGAGCTCGGCGGCCGCGGCATCGGCTCGAAGCTCGGCCGCGCCACGCTGGACGCAGTGCGGTCGCAGGGGCGCAAGCTCTCGGTCGAGTGCGATTTCATCCGCAATTTCATGCGCAAGGACCCCGGCTACAACGACCTCCTGGCGGATGGCGGAGATGCGCAGGCCGAACCTGAGACGCGCTATCGCGCCGGTTGCTTCTGCGGAGCGGTCGAGGTCGAGGTGACAGGCAAGCCGGCGTTTGCGGGCTATTGCCATTGCGCCGACTGCCAGGCCTGGTCAGCGGCGCCGATCAATGCGTTCAGCTTGTGGAAGTCCGGCAGCGTGCGCATCACCAAGGGCGAGGCCGAGCTCGGGACGTTCAACAAGACCGAGCATTCCTACCGAAAATTCTGCAAGCGCTGCGGCGGCCACGTCATGACCGAGCATCCGCGGATGCGGCTGATCGACGTCTACGCCAATCTGCTGAAAGGATACCGACACCAGCCGACCCTGCATGCGAACTACGCGAGCAAGATGGTCTCGGTCCGGGATGGCCTGCCGAAATATGTCGACCTGCCGGCCGATCTCGGCGGCTCCGGCGAGATGCTGCCGGATTGATCGTAGGGCGGATTAGCTCGCGGCTGCGCGAAGCGCTGTCCGCGGGCGTAATCCGCCAACAATCGCCGAGGGATGGCGGATTACGCTTCGCTAATCCGCCCTACGCAGTTACGTCGCGGGTGCGACCTTGTCCTGGGTCTTGGTCTCGAAATCGCTCGCGTCGTGCCGCTCGTGGAGCTGGCTGGCGGGGTCGCCCGAGACGCGGTTGACCATGCGGCCGCGCTTCACGGCCGGACGCTTGGCGATCTGATCGGTCCAGCGCTGGACGTTCTTGTAGTCCTGCACCGACAGGAATTCGCCGGCGCCGTAGACCAGCCCCTTGGCGAGCGCTCCGTACCAGGGCCACACCGCCATGTCGGCGATCGTATACTCCTTGCCCGCGAGATACTCGTTGTCGGCAAGGCGCCTATCGAGCACGTCGAGCTGGCGCTTGGTCTCCATCGCGAAACGGTCGATGGCGTATTCGATCTTGGTCGGCGCGTAGGCGTAGAAATGGCCGAAGCCGCCGCCGAGATAGGGCGCGCTGCCCATCTGCCAGAACAGCCAGGACATCGCCTCGGTGCGGGTCTTGACGTCCTTGGGCAGGAAGGCGCCGAACTTCTCGGCGAGATAGAACAGGATCGAACCGGATTCGAACACCCGGATCGGCTCCGGACCCGAGCGGTCCATCAGCGCCGGAATCTTGGAATTCGGGTTGATGTCGACGAAGCCGCTGCCGAACTGGTCGCCGTTGCCGATCTTGATCAGCCAGGCATCGTATTCGGCGCCCTTGTGACCGAGCGCCAGAAGCTCTTCCAGCATCACCGTGACCTTCACCCCGTTCGGGGTGGCCAGCGAATAGAGCTGAAGGGGATGCTTGCCGACCGGCAGCTCCTTGTCATGCGTGGGACCGGCAATGGGGCGGTTGATGCTGGCGAACTGCCCGCCATTCTCCTTGTTCCAGGTCCAGACTTTGGGCGGCACGTAGGCGGGGGCGTCGGTCATGCGGGGCTCCGGCGGAAAGATGCGCCTGCATTAATTAGACCGCGCATGCCGAATGGCAAGGGCATCGCAACGCATTGCCGGGCCGGACAACGTCACGTTTTGTCATGGCAGGCCCCTTCCCGGTCATTTCGGGGCGCCCGCAGGGCGAACCCGGAATCCATCCCTCCGCCAGGAATGCTTTGAAAAATGGATTCCGGCTTCTCGCTAGGCGAGCCCCGGAATGACCGTGGCGCCTGAGGGCAAAACGCAACGCCTACACACAAGATGCATGGTCGAATCCGGCATGTCATCGCCCGGCTGACGCTTCGTTGCAGAGAACGAAAACGCCGGGGGCCGCCGGGAGAGAGCCATGAAATCGCCGATCTGCGACATGCTGGGAATCGAGTTCCCGCTGCTGGCCTTCAGCCATTGCCGCGACGTCGTCGCCGCCGTCAGCCGCGCCGGCGGCTTCGGCGTGCTGGGTGCCACCGTGCACACACCCGATACGCTCGAACGCGAGCTGAAATGGATCGACGACCATGTCGACGGCAAGCCCTACGGCATCGACGTGCTGATCCCGGAGAACATCTCGACATCAGGCGAAAAGGACGTCACCTGGAAGAGCCTGGAAGCCCGCGTGCCGCAGCAGCATCGCAACTACACGCGCGATCTCCTGAAGAAATACGATATCGTGCTGACGAGCACGGAGGTCGCGGCCGACCAGCCGCAGCCGTTCGACGCAAAGACCGCGCTGCAGCTGCTCGAGGTCTCCTTCAAGCATCCGATCCGCCTGATCGCCAATGCGCTGGGCGTCCCGCCCAAAGCGATGATTGAGATGGGCAAGACACACGGGGTGCCGGTCGCAGCGCTCGTCGGCGCCAAGGAGCACGCGCTGCGCCAGGTCGCGGCCGGCGTCGACATTCTCGTGGTGCAGGGCACCGAGGCCGGCGGCCATTGCGGCGAGGTCTCGACCATGGTGCTGGTGCCGGAGGTGATCAAGGCGATCAAGCCCATTCGCGACGTGCCGGTGCTGGCGGCCGGCGGCATCATGACGGGCCGGCAGATGGCGGCCTGCATGGCGATGGGCGCGGCGGGCGTCTGGACCGGTTCGGTGTGGCTGGCGACGGTCGAGTCCGAGACCAGCGAGATTTTTCGCGAGAAGATGATCGCGGCGTCCTCGCGCGATGCGGTGCGCTCCAAGGGCCGCACCGGCAAGCCGGCGCGGCAGCTCCGTTCGGTCTGGACCGACGCCTGGGACCGCGCGCCGGACAGCCCGGGCGCACTGCCGATGCCGCTGCAAAGCATCATCAGCCGCGACGCCTTCAACTCGATCGACCGCGCGGCGGCAGGCGGCAACGCCAAGGCGCGCGATCTCGTCAGCTATTTCGTCGGCCAGGGCGTCGGCCTGATCGACAGCGTGAAGTCCGCCGGCGCCGTGGTGCAGGAGTTCAAGGAAGAGTTCGCCGAAGCCGTCGAGCACATGAATGCGCTGGTGGCGGAGTGACGGTGTAGACCCTCATGGTGAGGAGGCGCGCAAGCGCCGTCTCGAACCATCAGAGCCCGCGGCCCATCCTTCGAGACGCCTGCTTCGCAGGCTCCTCAGGATGAGGTCGGAGATGTCTGAGAGAGAGTGAAGAAGCAAGAACAATGACGAGTGTTTCCCCTGACCGCATCCCCGTCATCGTCGGCATCGGCGAGATCGTCGACCGTCCGAAGGAGATCAGCGCCGGCCTCGAGCCGCTCGATCTGCTCGAGCAGGCGCTGCGGCGCGCCGAGCAAGATGCCGGTGCAAAGCTGCTCGGCGAGGTGCAGTCGCTCGACGTCGTCAACTTCCTGAGCTGGCGCTATCGCGATCCCGAGCAGCTGTTGGCGCAGCGCCTCGGTATCACACCTGCGCATTGCCATTACGGCCCGGTCGGCGGCGAGAGCCCGATCCGCTACATCCACGAAGCCGCCAAGCGCATCGCGCGCGGTGAGTGCACGGTCGCCGCCGTCTGCGGCGCCGAAGCGCAGTCGACCGCGACCAAGGCTGAGCGTGCCGGCGTCAAGCTGCCGTGGACGCCGTTCGCCCATGACGTCGAGGAGCCCAAGCGCGGCGCGGCGTTCCAGAAGCCTTTGGCGGTCAAGCTCGGCGTGTTCCGGCCGGTGACGGTCTATCCTTTCTACGAAGCTGCCTCCTCCGCGCATTGGGGCCAGACGCCGCGCGAGGCGATGGCGGAATCCGGTACGCTATGGTCGCGCTATTCGGAGGCCGCCGCGCAAAATCCCAATGCCTGGCTGAAGCGGCGCTATACACCCGAGGAGATCACGACGCCGACCGCGGACAATCGGCTGATCGCGTGGCCCTACAACAAGCTCATGGTCGCCAATCCCAGCGTCAACATGGGCGGCGCGCTGCTGCTCACCAGCCTTGCCAAGGCCCGTGGGGCCGGGATTTCGGAGGACAGGCTGGTCTATCCGCTCGGCGGCGCCTCGGCGGAGGAGCCGCGCGATTATCTGCTGCGCGACCAGTTCTACGAGAGCCATCCGCAGAACGCGGTGCTGAAAGCGGCGATGGAGCTCGCCGGCGGCGACGGCAAAAGGTTCGACGCAATCGAGCTCTACAGCTGCTTTCCCTGCGTGCCCAAGATGGCGCGGCGGACGCTCGGGCTTTCCGCCGACGTGCAGCCGACCGTGACCGGCGGCCTCACCTTCTTCGGCGCGCCGCTCAACACCTACATGACGCATGCGGCCTGCGCGATGGTGCGGCGCTTGCGTGAGGGCGCCAAGCTCGGCCTGCTCTACGGCCAGGGCGGCTTCGTCACCAAGCACCACGCGTTGGTGGTCTCGAAGGCGCCGCCGCGCGCGGCGCTGGCGCAGGAGACCAGCGTGCAAGGCGAGGCCGACCGCAACAAGGGCGCGGTGCCGGAATTCGTCACCGAAGCCAGCGGCAAAGGCAAGGTGGAGAGTTTTACGGTGCTCTATGGCCGTAACGGCGAGGTGGAGCACGGCGTCGTGATGCTGCAGACGGAAGGCGACCGGCGCACGCTGGCACGGATTCCGGCGAGCGACAGCGCGACGCTGGCCCATCTGCTCAACATGGATCGCACGCCGGTGGGCTCGCTCGGCGAGATCGCGATGGCTGCCGACGGGGTGCCGGAGTGGCGGGTGGCGTAGCCGAGGGGCACCTCAGGCGGCGCGGACCGTATCCAGGAACTTGCCGACCTCGAGCTTGAGGCGATTGGAGTCGCGCGACAGCATCTGCGCTGCCGACAACACCTGGGACGAGGCCGAACCGGTCTCGGTGGCGCCGTGCTCGACGTTGCCGACATTGGCCGACACTTGCTGCGTTCCCTGGGCCGCTTTCTGCACGTTGCGTGCGATCTCCTGCGTCGCCGCGCCCTGCTCTTCGACGGCCGCGGCGATGACCGAGGCGATCTCCGACAGGCGCCCGATCGAGCCGCCGATGTCCCGGATTGCACTGACGGAATCCTGGGTGGCCGCCTGAATACCGGTGATCTGCTGGGAGATTTCTCCGGTGGCTTTCGCCGTCTGTTCGGCCAGGGCCTTCACCTCGGACGCGACCACCGCAAAGCCACGGCCGGCCTCGCCGGCTCGCGCGGCCTCGATCGTGGCGTTGAGGGCCAGGAGATTGGTCTGTCCCGCGATCTGGTCGATCAGCGCGATGACGTCGCCAATTCTGGAGGCCGCTCGCGACAATTCGCCGAACCTGTCGTTGGTTCTTCCGGCCTGGCCAACCGCCTCGTTGGCCATCCGGGCCTGATCCTGGACCCGTCGGCTGATCTCGTTGACTGACGACGAGAGCTGCTCGGTCGCCGACGCGACCGATTGAACGTTCGAGGAAGCTTCATCCGACGCCGCCGCGACCACGACCGCCAATTGCTGGGCGCGCTCGGCGGTCGTATTCAGCGTGCCGGCCGAGGCTTCGAGCTCGGTCGATGCGGAGGACACCGTGTCGATGATCTCGCCGACGGCCGTCTCGAATGCGCCGGCGAGCCGGTGCATGTCGGCCTTGCGCTGCTCGGCGACAATCCGATCCTGCACGATCTTGGCCTCCGCCTCCATGCGAGCCTTCTCTTCGGCCTTGACCTTGAAGACCTCGACCGCGTGCGCCATGTCGCCGATCTCGTCCTTACGGCCGAGTCCGGGCAGGACGACGGAGAAATTGCCGCCGGCAAGTTCGCCCATGGCGCTCGTCAGAGCAGACAGCGGGCGCAAGATCCGCGAGAACGCGACCCAGAAGCTGAGCAACGCGAGCGCGACGCTCGCAAGGAGAATGCCGCCGCTGACGGCCAGATTTGTCGTGCTCCTTGCCGCCAGTCCCGCCGCCTCCCGATCCGCATCCGCTGCCATGGCCTGACCAAGCTGCAGGATCGCGTTGATGGCGCTCGTCGCACGCGCCATATAGTCGGTGCCTGAGATCCTGTATTCGCCCTTCCTGCCGTCCCCGATGACATCTGCGCGCAGCGAACCGTAAGTGCGGAAGTAGTTCTGCTCCACGTCCTTGATCGCCTGGCCAAGATCCGCCGAGACATCGGCGCGCTGGGCCACAGGTGAGATGGTCTCCCAGGCCAGCTCGACATGACCGCGGAATCCGGACACCAAGCCGATGCCGTCCGCGGTGAGTTTCGCATGGGCGCTGATCAAGCCGGCGAGGAAGGCTCGCTCGCGGCCGGCATTCTCGGCCATCTCTGCCGTGAGATGGCGAAGCCCGACAAGCCGCGTCATTGCCGGCGATGGCGCATCGGTCAACGTCTCCAGAGTCAGTCGCGGCCGGTTGGCGGCGATCTCGATGAGCTCGGTCAAGGCCGGAACGACCGCGTTGACGACCGCGGGATCGCGCTCAACCCCCGGTTTGACCAGATCGGCGTCCACCTTCCGGCGCAGGCCCTCGAACCCCGCAAGCGCCCGCTCGGCTTCCGCAATGCCGGGCTCGATGGATCTCATCGCAGGCAGGTTGCGCAGACGCTGCGCGGCATCCCGGAACGCCTGTCCCGAAGCGGCACGGATCCGGCCAATTTCGGCGCGGCGGTCTGCACCGACAGGCTCGGGCGTGTTCAGCGCCGCGTTGGTCATTCCCCGCTCGAGAGCCCATTGTCCGGCGCTCAGCAGCAGCTGCTGCGATATTCCATTGAGCTCGACGAAGGCGTGCGCCTCCTGTCGGTCGTGATAGGCCCCATAGGCCGTGTAACCGGTGGCGGCCACGCCCATCAGGGCGAGAGCCGAGACAATCAAAGGCAGGATCGTTCCAATTCGCGCGTGCACGGCTGGCTTCCTCTCGTGAGCACCGCCCGAAAAAGAGCAGTTCTGCGAAAGCAATAGCCGGCTCTGGCAACTTGGGATTGTCTCACATCAAAGATTGTCGCGAACCTCGCCTCTGCATGCGATTGTTCAGAGCGTATGATTATCGAATCATTGATTGCCGGATGCGACGCAAGCCGCAGAAAAAGCTGCGATCGGAGAGATCGCAGCTTTCAGCCCGTCATGCCCGAGCGCAGCTGATCCGCCGCTCACGCGGCGCGGACGGAGTTCAGGAACTTGCCGACCTCGAGCTTGAGGCGATTGGAATCGCGCGACAGCATCTGCGCCGCCGACAGCACCTGCGAGGACGCCGAGCCGGTTTCGGAAGCACCGCGCTGGACGTCGCCGACATTGGACGAGACCTGCTGGGTGCCCTGTGCGGCCTGCTGAACGTTGCGGGCGATCTCCTGGGTTGCCGCACCCTGCTGCTGCACGGCTGCCGCGATCGCCGAAGCGATCTCCGACAGACGCCCGATGGTGCCGCTGATCTCGCCGATCGCGCTGACCGAATCCTGCGTCGCCGCCTGAATGCCGCCGACCTGCTGTCCGATCTCGCCCGTGGCCTTGGCCGTCTGCTCGGCGAGCGCCTTGACCTCGGAGGCCACCACCGCGAAGCCGCGTCCGGCCTCACCCGCCCGCGCCGCCTCGATCGTGGCATTGAGGGCCAGCAGATTGGTCTGGCCGGCGATCGCATTGATGAGCTCGACGACGTCGCCGATCCGCGCTGCGGCCCGCGACAATTCGCTGACGCGCTCGGTGGTGGCATGAGCCTGGCTGACGGCTTCGTTCGCGATCCGGGAGGAGTCCTGCACCTGGCGGCCGATCTCGCGCACCGAGGACGACATCTCTTCGGCAGCCGACGCCACCGAATGCACATTGGTCGAGGCTGCTTCCGAGCCGGTTGCAACCGCGGAGGCCAATTCCTGCGCCCGGCCGGCGGTCGAGGACAGCGTCGAGGCCGAAGCCTCGAGCTCGGTTGCGGCCGACGAGACGGTCTCGACGATCTCGCCGATCGCGGTCTCAAAGCCGTCGGCGAGTTTGGTCATGTCGGATTTGCGCTGCATCTCGGCACGGCGCTGAACCGCCTGCACCTCGTCGCGGCTGAAGCGGACGATGGTTTGCACGGTCTGGAGATTGCGCAGCGCCTCACCGATCTCGTCGTCGCGCTCGATCACGATGCGGTTGTCGAGCTTGTCCTGCACGATGTTGACCAAAGTCTCGTTGAGCTGCTGCATCGGCCCCCGGATCGCGCGCATGGTCGCGATGCCCGCGAAACCGACGATGGCGGCGCCGACGACGGCCAGCGCGGCCAAAATCAGGCTGGTCGAACCGCCGGCGGCGAGCGCGCCGCCGATGCCGAGCGCAAGCATGAACAGCGCCTGGAGCACCATCGTCGTGACGAGGCGCGCCTTCAGCGTCCCGGTGAAGACGCTGAAGCGGTCCAGCCACGAACGGCGGCGGATGATGCCGGCGTCGATGCGATAGCCATGCGGCTTCTTCTCGCGGATCGCGGCGTAGACCTGTTCGGCGAGCTTGCGCTGGTCGGCCGGCAGCTTTGTGCGGATCGAGGTGTAGCCCTTGACCTCGCCATTCTCGCGGAT
Organism: Bradyrhizobium sp. WBOS07; assembly: GCF_024585165.1. Lineage (NCBI taxonomy): Bacteria > Pseudomonadati > Pseudomonadota > Alphaproteobacteria > Hyphomicrobiales > Nitrobacteraceae > Bradyrhizobium > Bradyrhizobium sp. WBOS07. The sequence continues at coordinate 5,997,262 of NZ_CP029008.1, read as the reverse complement.
CGGAGAGGCCGTCGCCAGCACCCAGTAGAAGTCGCCGTTCTTGCGGCGGTTCTTCACCGCGCCGAGCCAGGGCTTGCCGGCCTTCAGCGTGTCCCAGAGGTTGTCGAACGCCTCCGGCGGCATGTCGGGGTGACGAACGATGTTGTGCGGCTGGCCCATCAGTTCCGCCGACGTGAAGCCGGCGGCGGCAATGAAGTCCTCGTTGAAGTAGGTGAGCTTGCCTTTGAGATCGGTCCGCGAGACGATCAGCGTCTCGTCGCTGACGGGATATTCGATATCGGTGACCGGAAAATTCTTGCGCATCGGCGCTCCCCAAAAAACCGGAATCAGTAAAAAAGTCGTTCCAATCGGGCCCCGCCCTGCGTGCGCCTGCCCTCCGATCACTCTCGTAAATTCGATTTAACCATCGATGAAACGCCTCGACCGTAGAACTACGGCACGCGGAAGTGCGACTGCGAGCGAGATCTGCTACCAGCAAGACGGAACGAGCGGCGCTTTCTGGCGCCGCTCGCCGCTCGATCGGACAGAGACTCTACGCCGCGCGGACGGTGGTCAGGAACTTGCTGACCTCGGTCTTCAGCCGGCCCGAGTCGTTCGACAGCATCTGCGCAGCCGACAGCACCTGCGAGGAGGCGGATCCGGTCTCGGTCGCGCCGCGCTGCACGTCGGTGATGTTCGACGAGACCTGCTGGGTGCCCTGCGCGGCCTGCTGCACGTTGCGGGCGATCTCCTGGGTCGCCGCGCCCTGCTCTTCGACGGCCGCTGCAATCGCCGACGAGATCTCCGACAGACGCTCGATGGTCGAGGAGATCTCCTTGATCGCACCGACCGATTCGTTGGTCGCCGCCTGGATGCCGGAGATCTGCTGACCGATCTCGCCGGTGGCCTTCGCGGTCTGCTCGGCGAGGGCCTTCACTTCGGAGGCGACGACGGCGAAACCGCGACCGGCCTCACCCGCGCGCGCCGCCTCGATGGTCGCGTTCAGCGCCAGCAGATTGGTCTGGCCGGCAATGGTGTTGATCAGCTCGACGACGTCGCCGATGCGGGCCGCCGCCTTCGACAGCTCGCTGACACGCTCGGTGGTGGCACGTGCCTGACCGACCGCATCGCCAGCCATTCGCGCCGATTCCTGCACCTGGCGGCTGATCTCGCCGACCGACGAAGCCATCTCCTCGGTCGCCGAGGCCACCGACTGCACGTTGGTCGAGGCTTCCTCCGAAGCTCCGGCAACGGTGGTCGCCAGTCTCTGCGAGCGCTCGGCTGTTCCTGTGAGCGTGGTGGCCGACGCCTCGAGCTGGGTCGAAGCAGACGACACGGTTCCGATGATCTCGCCGACCGCGCTCTCGAAGTCGTCGGCAAGCCTGGTCATGTCACGTTTGCGCTGCTCGACATTGCGACGCTCCGCTTCGATCTGCTCCGCCTTCAGTCGCTCGACCTCGATGGCGTTGGTCTTGAATACCTGCACCGCCTGGGCCATCGCGCCGATCTCGTCCTTGCGCTCGGTTCCGGATACGACCACCGAGGTGTCGCCCTTCGCGAGGATCTCCATCTCGGTCGTGATGCGCTGGATTGGGCGGGTGACCGCGAACGCAACGCCGAGAGCGCCCACGAGCGAGAGCAGCAGGGTGACGACGCCGCCGATCAGCATGGACAGAGTTCCATTGCTGGACGCGGCGTCGGCAGCCGCGCCCCGCACGGACAACAGCGATCGCTCTTCCTTGTCCATCTCCTCCACCACGGCGCGCAAGCTATCCATGGCCTTCTTGCCGGCGCCGGATGCTTCGAGCTCGCGGGCCTTGGCCTGAGTTGCCGGGTCCTTCATCAGTCCGATCTCGCGCTGCGCGACGTTGGTCGCCCAGTCGTTGGCGAACGCCTTGACTTGATCGAGGCGTTTCTGCTGCTTCGCGTTATCCGAGGTCAGGCTGCCGACCTTGGCCGCCGCCGCCTGAAACTGCTTTTGCCCGGCCTCGTAGGGGGCGAGAAAGCCGGTATCGCCTGACACGAGATAGCCGCGAATGCCGGTTTCCTGGTTGACCATGGCGGTGACGAGCCCGGAAAGCTGCTCGAGCACTTCATAGGTATGAACGGTCATTCTTGCCGTCGAGCTCATCACGCTCAGGGAATTGTAGATCGCCGCGGTGCTGCCGGCGATGACCAGGCAGATCGCGACAAAAACAGCAGAAACCTTGATGGAAATACGCAAATTATTGATCCAGGACATCAGAAACCCCAAGCTTGCCAGTGCACCAATTGCTCATCGAGCGCACAGCTTCCGGAGTTGCGCACGAAGTTCAGGCCCAGTCCTTATGATCACGACTTATGATGAAATCATTAGCCATACTCCGCACTCCTACGGAGATATCGCCTAGCAGTGCTCCGCATTCCTACCGTCCTATCGGAAATTGGACGCGGCCCCGCGAGCTCGAGACCGATATGCGCCCGACCCAAATTGTCAGCGGCGCCGAAGGAACTGAGCAAGGGGCCAGGAGTGCCCTGCGCTCAGCGCATGAGCCTAAGCGCATCCGCGAAGAACTCCGGGCCGCCGAAGTTTCCGGACTTCAACGCGAGCAGCATCTCGCCTGCTTCGGCGCCGACGGCGCGCAGCACCGGCACGCCCGCGGCGATCTCCGCGCCGACGAGGAAGCCCGGGATTTCGAGGCGGTCAACGACCGCGCCGGATGTCTCGCCGCCGGCAACGACGAGGCGCCGGACCCCTGCTTTCACGAGGTTTTCCGCGATATCGGCCATGGCCCGCTCGATGGCGTGGCCCGCGGCATCGCGCCCGTGGCGAGCTTGCAATGCGGCGACTTCCTCGGGCTTCGCGCTCGAGGCGATCAGCACCGGGCCGTCGGCAAGTCGCGGCCTCGCCCAGTCGAGCGCGCGCTCGGCTTCGCTCGCTCCCGTAATAATACGGTCCTGGTCGAGATGGAACACCGGCATGATGCGTTCGGCATTCGCGATCTGCTGAAGCGTGGCCTGCGAACAGCTTCCGGCAAGACACGCTGCTGGCCCGCCGACGGCAGCTCCGGACTCGCTGCTTGCGGCACCGCGCTTGACCTTGCCCGTCGACACCAGAGCTCGCGCCAGTCCAAGGCCGATGCCGGAGGCCCCGACCGACAGGCGATGTTCGGCGGCCACGAGACCGATGGTTTCGAGGTCCCGGTCGAACACGGCATCGATGATGGCAGCGCCGATACTCTTGCCGCCGAGCTCGGCCAATCGCGCCCGCACGGCATCCGCGCCGCGCGCGACAGTCGCGAGGTCGACGAGACCGATCTGCGTCCTGCTCTGGCGCGCCAGCACGCGCACCAGGTTTGAATCATGCATCGGGTTGAGCGGATGGTCCTTCAGCGGGCTCTCGTTGAGCGGCACGGCGCCGACGAACAGGTTGCCCTGGTAGACGGTGCGGCCGGTCTCCGGGAAGGCCGGCGTCACCAGAACGGCCCCCTCGCCGCTATCGGCGCGCAACGCGTCCATCACCGGGCCGATATTGCCTGAATCGGTGGAATCGAAGGTCGAGCAGATCTTGAGCAGCACGTGGCGCGCACCGCGGCTCCGCAGCCATTTCTCCGCCGCGCGCGAGCGCGAGACGGCAAGTCCGGCCTCGATCGAACGGCTCTTCAGCGACACCACGACGGCGTCGACCTCGGGCAACGCCAGATCGTCCGAGGGCACGCCGATGGTCTGCACGGTGCGCAGGCCGGCGCGCGTCAGCGTGTTGGCGAGATCGGAGGCGCCGGTGTAATCGTCGGCGATGCAGCCGAGAGAAAGCTTTGCCGCAAGTGTCACGACTTCACTCCGGCGTAGGGCTTGAACCAGGCGAGCCCGTCAATGGTCTTGCCGCGCGGATTGTACTCGCAGCCGACGAAGCCGGCATAACCGAGCCGGTCGAGCTCGTCGAACAGAAACGGATAATTCAGCTCCTCGCCGTCGGGCTCGTTGCGCGAGGGGATGCTGGCGATCTGGACGTGGCCGATGATCGGCATCATCTCGCGCAGCCGCATGGTGACGTCGCCATGGATGATCTGGCAATGATAGATGTCGAACTGGAGCTTCAGGTTCGCAAGCCTCAGCTCCTGGATCAGGTCGCGGGCGAAGCCGAAATCGTTGAGAAAGTAGCCGGGGACGTTGCGCGCATTGATCGGCTCGATCACGACGTCGATGCCGTGAGGGGCGAAGAACTCCGCGGCCCATGCCACCGATTTGTAGAACGCCTCGATCGCGACGCGTTCGCCGCGGTTGGCGATGCCGGCCATCAGGTGCAGGCGCTTCACGCCGGTCGCCTTGGCATAGGGCAGCGCCGTCTCCAGGCTCGCCTTGAGGTCGTTGAACCGTGAGGGGAGCGCCGCAAAGCCCTTCTCGCCGGCATTCCAGTCGCCCGGCGGCAGGTTGAACAGCGCCTGAGTCAGGCCGTTGCGCTTGAGTCGCTCGCCGACCGCCTCGGCGGGATGCTCGTAAGGAAAGAGAAACTCGACCGCGGTGAAGCCGGCTTGCGCAGCGGCATCGAACCGATCGAGGAACGGCACCTCGGTGAACATCATCGAGAGATTGGCGGCAAAACGCGGCATTGGAAATCCCCTCAAACTTACTTGTCGCCGGGCAGCTTCACGCCGGTCACCTGCGCATACATGCGCGCCACCGACGCATCGTCGTCGCGGCCCATGCCGGCGGCTGATGTCATCAGAAACATCTGGAGCGCGGCGGCGGAGACCGGCACCGGGAATCGGGCACTGCGCGCCATGTCCTGGATGATGCCGAGATCCTTGACGAAGATCTCGACCGCGCTGCGCGGCGTGTAGTCGCCGTCGAGCACGTGCGGCATGCGGTTCTCGAACATCCAGGAATTGCCAGCGGAGGCCGTGATCACCTCGTAGACCTTGCGGATATCGAGGCCCTGCTTGGCCGCGAACGCGATTGCTTCGCTGGCGGCGGCGATGTGCACGCCGGCGAGCAGTTGGTTGATCATCTTGAAGGCAGCGCCCTGCCCTGCGGCATCGCCGAGTTCATAGAGCTTTGCCGCCATGGCATCGAGCGCGGGCCGCGCCTTCGCAAATGCAGCGGGGCTGCCGGAGGCCAGGATCGTCAACTCTCCCTGCGCGGCACGCTGCGCCCCGCCGGAGATCGGCGCGTCCAGATAATGCCGGCCCGTCGCCTCGAGCTGCTTGGCAAGGCGCCGCGCCACGTCAGGGTCCATGGTGGCGGAGGAGACGAACACGCTGTCCTTCGGCATGGTCTCGGCGGCGCCATCCTTGCCGAACAGGATCGTCTCAGTCTGCGCGGCATTGACGACGACGCTGACGACGATGTCGGCGTCCTTGGCGGCCTCGGCCGGGCTCCTGGCCCCCGTCCCGCCGTCCTTCACGAAACGCGCCACGGCGTCAGCCGAAACATCGCAGCCGGTGACCGAGTGGCCGGCGCGCTTCAGCGAGGTCGCCATGCCGTACCCCATCGAGCCGAGCCCGATGACGGCGATGCGCTGATTTTGTGGCGTGGAGGCGGACATGCAACTAACCCTTGCGAACGTTTCCCGGATGGCCGGCCTTTGCGGCGGGCTCGACGAACCGATAACACGGCTTGGTCGCGCTGCCAAAGCGTGAGACAAAAGGGCATGACGGCCATGAGGACTGAAAACAACAACGAAACGCGGCTGCGCGAGGAGATCTGCCGGTTCGGCCGATCCCTGTTCGAGCGCGGGCTGACGCCGGGCTCCTCCGGCAATATCAGCGTCAGGCTGGACGGCGGCGGCTGGCTGGTGACGCCGACCAACGCCTCGCTTGGCTTCCTCGATCCGGCAAAACTCTCGCGACTGGACGATCAGGGCCGGCTGGTCTCCGGCGATGCGCCGACCAAGGAAGTTCCGCTCCATACGGCGCTCTACGACACGCGCGGCAGCGCACGCGCGATCGTGCACCTGCACTCCACCCATTCGGTCGCGCTGTCCATGCTGCCCGAGATCGACCCGCGCGCCGCGCTGCCGCCGATGACGGCGTACTACCTGATGAAATGCGGCGCCACCGCGCTCGTGCCCTATTACCGCCCCGGCGATCCCGCTGTGGCGGACGCAATCAAGGGACTGGCGGGACGATATTCATCCGTGCTGCTCGCCAATCATGGCCCTGTCGTCGCCGGCGACACGCTGGAAGCCGCGGTGTTCGCGACCGAGGAGCTGGAGGAGACGGCGAAGCTGTACCTGCTGCTGCGCGGGCTGAACCCGCGGTATCTCTCGCCGGAGCAGGTCGCGGATCTGGTGAAGGTGTTCGGGGTGACGCTGCCGGAGCATGGGGACGGGCATTAGACGCGGTTCTAACCTCGTCATTGCGAGCGCTCGATACTTCGTAGCGATAGTGCCGTAGGGTGGGCAAAGGCGCGCCAGCGCCGTGCCCACGTCTTTGAAAGGCGTGGGCACCCTTCGCTTTGCCCACCCTACGAATCCACCACTACAATCCCAGATACGCCTTCCTCACGTCCGGATTGCCCTTGATCTCGCTTGCTGCGCCCTGCATCAGCACGCGGCCGGTCTGCAGGATGTAGGCGCGGTCGGCGATCTCCAGGCACTCGGCCATGCGCTGCTCGACGATGAGAACGGTCATGCCGGCGTCGCGGATGCGCTTGACCGCCTGGAAAATCTCGTCGACGAGTTTTGGCATGATGCCTTGCGAGGGCTCGTCCAACATCAAGAGCCGCGGGCGCGTCATCAGGGCGCGGCCGATCGCGAGCATCTGCTGCTCGCCGCCGGAGAGCGTCTCGGCGCGCTGCTCGAGGCGCTCGGACAGGCGCGGAAACAGGGTGAAGACGAGATCGAGCGGTCCCTCGCGGTCAGCCTCGCCGCGATAGAGATAGCTGCCGAGGCGAAGATTGTCGCGCACCGACAGGCGCGGAAAAAGCCGGCGGTTCTCCGGTACATAGGCGATGCCGGTCGCCGTGATGTGGTGCTGCGCCATGCCGTTGATCTGCTTGCCGTCGAACGTCACGCTGCCCGAGCGCGGCCGCTCGGCCCCGGCGATCGATTTCAGCAGCGTCGACTTGCCGGCGCCATTGGCGCCGGCGACGCAGACGATCTCGCCCTTCTGGACCTCGATCGAGACCGCGGAGATCGCGACCAGGCCCTGATAGGCGGTCGTGACTTCACGCACCGACAGCATGACGATCTCCCAGATATGCCTTGATCACCTTGGGATCGCGGACGACGTCCGAAGGCTTGCCCTCGACCAGCACCTTGCCGAGGTCGAGCACGATGGCGCGGTCGACCAGCGGCATCACGATCTCCATGACGTGCTCGACCATCAGCACGGTGATGCCGGCATCGCGCACCTTGCGCACCAGCGCGACGCCGGTCTGCGCCTCGGTCGGCGTCAGGCCGGTGAGGACTTCGTCGAGCAGAAGAAGCTTGGGCTCAGTCGCGAGCGCGCGGGCGACTTCGAGGCGACGCTTCTCGGCCGGCACGAGGTCGCTGGCGAGCACGTCGGCGCGCGCGGCAAGGCCGGTGAACTCCAGCACCTCATGCGCCTTGCGGCGCGCCTCCCGCATCACGGTATTGCGTACCAGCGCACCGACGATGACGTTGTCGATCACGGTCATGGTCTCGAAGCTCTTGACCACCTGGAAGGTGCGTCCGATGCCGCGCTGGCAGCGCGCCGCCGCCGGCATGTGGGTGACGTCCTCGCCGTCGAACAGGATCGTGCCTTGGGTCGGCGGCAACACGCCGGCGATCAGATTGAACAGCGTCGACTTGCCGGCGCCGTTGGGGCCGATCAGGCCGACGATCTCGCCGCGGCCGACCGAGATCGAGACGTCGCTGTTGGCGACGAGGCCGCCGAAGCGCTGCCAAACGCCGCGGGTTTCGAGGAGCGCGGTCATCGGGCGGCTCCCGTCTTCTTCGGCCGTGAGAACAGGCTGAGCAGCCCCCGCGGCAAGGCCAGCGAGATCAGGACGATCAGCGTGCCGTAGACGATGAGATCGACACCGCGCCCCGAGCCACCGAACTTGAAGCGCGTCAGCTCCGTCAGCGGGATCAGGATGGCGGCCCCTAACACTGGCCCCCACAGGGTGCCGATGCCGCCGAGCACGGCGGGCAGCGCCATCAACAGCGAAAACTGGAAGCCCATGACGCTCTCAGGGTCGATGTAGGAGACGAATTGGGCGTAGAAGCTGCCGCCGATGGCAACAAGGAAGGCGGAGACCGCTGCCGCGCCCATTTTGGAATTGAACACGTCGACACCGAGGCTCTCGGCAGCCTCCGGATTGTCCTTCACCGCACGCCACCAGAATCCCCATTTGGAGTTTTCCAGCCACCAGGTCACGAACCAGGCGAGGCAGCACAGCGCGAGCGCGAAATAGAAATACGGCAGCTTGGTGCGGAGGAACTGGAATTTCAGCCAGCTGTCACCGCGGATCGGAATGGTGATGCCCATCGCGGCGCCGGCCCATTCCCAATTGTGGAACAGCAGCAATCCGATTTCGGCGATGACGATGGTGGCGATCACGAAGTAATGGCCGCGCAGGCGGAAGAAGGGATAGCCGAGCCCCATCGCAATTAACGCCGACACCACGCCGCCGGCCAGCATGCCGAACCAGGGCAGCACACCGAACTTGGTGAACAGCAGCTCGGTGGTGTAGGCACCCAGGCCGAAATACAGCGCGTGCCCGAGCGAGATCTGCCCGCAATAGCCGGACAGGATGTTCCAGCTCTGCGACAGACCCGCATACATCAAGGTCAGGATCAGGATGTTCTGGACGACGACATCCTTCACGAACAGGGGCGTCGCTGCGGCAATCGCGGCGAGCACCGCGGCAATGATGAGGTCGCGGCGGCGCCGCGCTGCAAATTCCTTGTCCATCAGATCGATCCGAACAGGCCGCGCGGCCGGATGAAGACGACCAGCAGATAGACCGCGTAGATGCCGACCGACTTCAGCGACGGCGGCAGCACCAGGGCGGTGGTGGCTTCGACGAGGCCGACGATGATGCCGCCGGCGAAGGCGCCGAACACGCTGCCGAAGCCGCCGAGCGCCACGGTGACATAGGCGATCAGGGCAAAGGACGCGCCGACGTCGGGATAGATGTAGAAGAAGCTCGCCATGATCGCGCCGGCGAGACCGACCAGCGCGGCGCCGAGGCCCCAGCCGAACGCGAAGACACGGTTCTTGTCGATGCCGACCAGCGCGACCGCACCGGGATCTTCGCGGGTGGCTTCGATCGCGCGACCGAAATCGGTGCGATGGATGAAGAAATAGAGGCCGGCGAAGGCCGCGATCGAGACCAGCGCGCCGACCAGCTGCGGCTCCGGCAGGAAGATGCCGGCAATCGAGATGGTCTTGCCGCCGAGCCATGACTGCGGAATGCTGCGATAATCAGGCGTGAAGAAGTATTGCGCGAGGCCGCGCATGACGATGGCAAGGCCGAACGTAGTGAAGATCTGCACCATGCCGGCATTGGCCTTGGCCCGCATGGCGAAGCGCACAATCAGCAAGTAGATCACCGCTCCGAAGACGAAGAGCGCGGCAGCGACCAATGGCGCGGACAGCAAGGGATCGATGGCGAAGAACGCGAACAGGAAGAAGGACAGATACATCGCGATCATCAGAAACTCGCCATGGGCGAAGTTCGTGACGTCCATCAGGCCGAAGATCAGCGCGAGGCCGACTGCGATCAATCCGTAGAGCAGGCCCATGAGCAGGCCGCTCGCGAGACTTTGGATAATGGCTTGGGCTGTCAAAAGTCGTCCCCCGAAATAGATCCTCATCCTGAGGAGCGCGCACCAGCGCGCGTCTCGAAGGATGGCCCAGCCCTCGTCCTTCGAGATGCGGGCTACGCCCGCTCCTCAGGATGAGGGCGGGAGCTACACTGAGCTCCCACTTTCCCAGTTCACTTCATCGGCCAGACCGCCTCGGCGATCGCAGCCTGCGGCGGGAAGATGGTAACGAACTTGCCGCCGATATATTGCAGCAGCACCGGGTCGGCGTCGTTGTTCTGGCCCATCTCGTCGAACTTGACGCGCTTCCATGGCATGATGGTCTGCTCGCCCGGGATGTCGGTCGCCGCCAGCGCGTCGCGGATCTTCTCGCCGTCGGTCGACTTGGCGCGGCTGATGGCGTCGGCGAGGATGATCAGGCCCATGAACTGGCGCGAGGTGAGGTCGTTGAAGTCCTTGCCCGACTTCGCTTTGAACATGTCGTTGATCTTGCCGACCATCGGGCGCTTCTGGGCGAGGTCGAGCGAGAACGTGCCGCGCGAGATCACGCCTTCGAGCTTGTCGCCGACGGCATCATAAAGCGCCTTCTCGGAGAAGCCGGCGTCCTGCGCCACGATCGCATTCGGCTTGTAGCCGAGCTCGGCCATGGTCTTGACCAGAAGGATGCCGTCGGTGGTGTAGCTCGATGGCATCAGCACGTCGGCCTTCGCCGACTTGAGCTGCTGCACCTCGGCCGAGAGCGAGGGCGAGTTGGCGCGATACTTGATGTCTGTGACGATCTTGTAGCCGCGCTCGCCGGCGATCTTGGCCTGGGCGTTGCCGGAATCGGTGCCGAAGATGGTGTCCTCGTGGAACAGCGACAGCGTCTCGATCTTGGTGCCCTTCTTCTTCATGGCATCGAAGAAGTCGAACATGGCGGCCGAGTACATCTCGTCGTGCGGCGCGGCGCGGAAATAGTACTTCAGGCCGCGGCGATGCAGGCTCGGCGAGGAATTGTCGGCGGAGACGAACGGGACCTGGTAACGCTCGCAGATCTGGCTGACGGTGACGGCGACCGCGCTCTGATAGGTGCCGATGATGGCGCAGACCTTCTCCTGCGTGATCAGGCGCTCGGCCTCGGCGCGGCCCTTCTGCGGATCGGCCTGGTGGTCGGCGAAGACGAGGCGGACCTTGGCGCCGCCGAGGCCCGGCAGGCCTTCGCCCTTGGCCAGTGGCAGATCGAAAGCGGTGTCCTTGTTGATGACCTCGAGCGCGGTCTCGTAGGCCTTCTGCGCGTCGACGCCCTGCTGCGCGCTGCCGCCGGAGAACGGATAGATCACGCCGATCACGACCTCCGTCGTCTGGGCTCGTGCAGCGAGAGGCACCAGGGCAGCGGTGGCGGTGGCACCTAACAACACGTCGCGGCGAGTGATCGTCATGGCAGGGTCCTTTGTGACTGAATTTCAGATGATCGAATGAAGCGATTGACGGATGCGGTAAAGCTCGAAGAAGCAGCAGATGCTGCCCGTTAAATCACGGCCAGGGTCCTGTTCTTGAGATCCGTGACCAGCATCAGGCCGGGCGAATGCGTGATCGCGAACGGCAGCTTGGCGGCATTGATGACCGATTGCGGGGTCACGCCGCAGGCCCAGAACACCGGGATCTCGTCGTCGGCGACGGTCACCGGATCGCCGTAGTCGGGCTTGGAAATGTCCTTGATGCCGATCAGATGCGGATGGCCGAGATGCACGGGCGCGCCGTGCACGGCGGGATAGCGCGAGGTGATCTGCACCGCGCGGATCGCATCCGCCGGCTTGAACGGGCGCATCGACACCACCATGGGTCCTGCGAACGGTCCGGCTTCGCCGCAAGGAATGTTGGTGCGGTACATCGGCACGCGCACGTTCTGCTCGATGTGGCGGATCGGCATGCCCTCGTCGAGCAGCGCCTCCTCGAACGAGAACGAGCAGCCGAGCACGAAGGTGACGAGATCGTCGCGCCAGTACTTGGTCACATCGGTCGGCTCGTCGACGATCTCGCCATCGCGCCAGACGCGATAGCGCGGCACGTCGGTGCGGATGTCGAGCTCGGCGCCGAGCGCCGGGATGAAAGGGCTGCCGACATCGGACATGCCGATGATCGGGCACGGTTTCGGATTGAGCTGACAGAAGCGGTGAAAGGCGCCGGCATAGTCCGCCGGCAGGATCGCCAGATTGCCCTGGACGAAGCCGGGGGCGACGCCGGCGGTGGAGGCGACCAGCCCCTCGCGGTAAGCGAGCCGGGCCTTGCGGCTCGGCAGCATGTCGGTTGTTTCAGTTTGCTGCGTTGCCACCAAAACAGTCATGTGATTGACCTGCCCATAAACTCGACAAAGACAAGCCAACACCACGCGTGCTATAAAGTCTAATCGTCGTTTTTAATCAATCTCGATAAATCTGATTTATCGACTGGGAAAATCCTTCCATGCTGGACTTCAGGTCGATCGAGACGTTCCTGTGGGTGGTGAAGCTTGGCAGCTTTCGCGGCGCCGCCCAACGGCTCAACACCACCCAGCCGGCGATCTCCCAGCGCATCGCCCAGCTCGAGCGCGAGATGGGCGTGAAGCTGCTCAACCGTGATCATCGCGTGGCTTCACCGACCCCGAGCGGCCGGCAGATGATGGTCTATGCGGAGAAGCTGATCGGCCTGCGCGCACAGATGATGGCGGAGATCAGCGATGCCTCGGCGATGCGCGGCGTGATGCGGCTCGGCGTCGCCGAGACCATCGTGCACACCTGGCTGCCGCGCCTCGTGAAGAGCGTCAACCAAGTCTATCCGAACCTGTCGCTGGAGATCGAGGTCGACATCACGCCGAACCTCACCGCGCGCCTGCTCGCGCAGGAGATCGAGCTTGCGTTCGTGGTGGGACCGCTGTCCGCCTCCGGCGTGCACAACCGCGTGCTTGCCGATTATCCGATCGGGTTTCTTGCAAGCCCTTCGCTCGGGCTCGGCAAGGGCCCGGTGACGCCGGCCGACCTCGCGCGGTTTCCGATCATCACTTTCCCGCGCAAGACCAAGCCTTACGAGGTGGTGCGCGAGGTATTCGACCGGCCGGAGCTGCCGCCGATCCGCCTGCATGCGTCCGCCTCGCTCGCCACCGTCATCCACATGGCGGTCGAGGGGCTGGGCGTCGCCGTGATTCCCGACGCCATCGTCGAGAGCGAGCTCGCCGACGGGCGGCTGCAGCTGCTCGACACCGATCTGGCGATCGCGCCGCTGACCTTCACCGCGAGCTGGCTCGCCTCGCCCGACGTCGTTGCCGTGGAGCGCGTCGCCGAGCTTGCACGGCAGATTGCGCAGAGCAGCCTCGCGGTTGACGCGCCCGCGCAGGCGCGTCATTGAAAAAGGCGCCGGGCAACCTTCAACGTCATTCCGGGATGGTGCGCAGCACCAGACCCGGAATCTCGAGATTCCGGGTTCGGCTCTTTGAGCCGCCCCGGAATGACAGCCAAAATGGACTGACCACATGAGCCGTGCCGCCACCAACCTGCAAATCGATTCCGCCCGCCTCTGGGGCGCCATCCACGAGACCGCGCAATTTGGCGCGACGGCTAAGGGCGGCGTGCGGCGGCTGACGTTGAGTGCCGAGGACAAGCAGGTGCGCGACTGGTTCCGCAAGGCCTGCGAGGAGGCTGGCCTCGAAGTGCACACCGATGCGCTCGGCTCGCAGTTCGGCCTGCGCAAGGGCCGCGACATGTCGAAACTGCCGGTCGGTATCGGCTCGCATCTCGACACCCAGCCGACCGGCGGCAAGTATGACGGCATCCTGGGCACGCTCGGCGCGCTGGAAGTGATCCGCACGCTGAACGATGCCGGTATCGAGACCGAGGCACCGATCTGCATCGTCAACTGGACCAATGAGGAAGGCTCGCGCTTCGCACCTGCGATGATGGCCTCCGCCGCTTACGTCGGCGACTTCACCACCGACGACATTTTGTCGCGCAAGGATGCCGAGGGCACCACCGTCGGCCAGGCACTGGACAGCATCGGCTATCGCGGCGACAAGCCGGTGGGCTTCCAGAAGCTCGGCTGCTTCGTCGAATTGCACATCGAGCAGGGCCCGATCCTGGAGGCCGAAGGCAAGACCATCGGCGTCGTCGATTCCGGCCAGGGCGTGCTGTGGTACGACGGCAAGATTTCTGGCTTCGAGAGCCATGCCGGTTCGACCCCGATGCCACTGCGCCGCGATGCGCTCGCGACATTGTCGGAGATCGTGCTGGCGATGGAGGCCATCGCGAAGAAGCACGGGCCGAAGGCGGTCGGCACCATCGGCGAGGCCGTGATCGCCAACCCCTCGCGCAACGTCATTCCCGGCGAGATCGCCTTCACCATGGATTGCCGCAGCGCGGATGGCGCGATCATGGACGCGCTGGATCGCGATTTGCGCGCCGCGATTGCCGAGATCGGCGCCCGCCGCAAGGTCGAGGTGAAGATCGATCTGGTCTGGCGCAAGCCGCCGACGCATTTCGATCCCAAGCTGATCGCAGCGGTGGAGAGCGCGGCGAAGACGCTCGGCTATTCCTCGCGCCGCATCACGTCCGGCGCCGGCCACGACGCCTGCAACCTCAACACCGTGATGCCTGCGGCGATGGTGTTCGTGCCCTGCAAGGACGGCATCAGCCACAACGAGCTGGAGGACGCCACGCAGGGCGATTGCGCCGCAGGTACCAACGTCCTCATGCATACCGTGCTGGCGATCGCCGGCGTCGCGTCCTGATCGGAGAGAGCCATGCGCGGAGTTTTCGTCGACGCCAACGAAGCCCTTGCCGTGATCATGGAGCGGCTGGGGAAGCCCGGCGATCCCAAGGTGCGGATCCACCGGGACCCCGACATCAATCCGGAGCAATACCCTGAAATCCTCGACGGCGCCGAGATCGCGATCGTCGATCACACCGCGCTGCCGACCGAGGTCGCGAAGAAGTGCACCGGCCTCAAGCACGTCGTGTTCCTCGGCACCGGCGCACGCAGCTACATGAACCCGGAGGAGCTCGCCGAGCTCGGCATCTCCGTGCATCTGATCAAGGGCTACGGCGACACCGCGGTCGCCGAAGCCGCGATTGCGCTGATGTGGGCCTCGGCGCGCGTCATCGCGATGATGGATCGCGAGATGCGCGTCGGCAACTGGCTGCGCGAGGACGGCATGCAGCTCACCGGCAAGACGCTCGGGCTGATCGGCTTCGGCGGCATCGCCGCGGAGGTCGCGCGCATCGCCTCCGGCAGCGGCATGAAGGTGATCGCCTGGAATCGCTCGCCTAAGAGCCATCCGAGCGTCGAATTCACCGATCTCGATACGGTGCTGGCGAAGAGCGATGTCGTGTCGCTGCATCTGCTGCTCAACGACGAGACGCGCGGCATGATCACGCGCGAGAAGATCGGCAAGATGAAACCCGGCGTCATCTTCGTCAACACCGCGCGTGCCGCGATCGTCGACGAGGCCGCCATGATCGAGGCGCTGAAGTCGGGCCACATCCGCCATGCCGGCCTCGACGTCTTCAACACCGAGCCGCTGCCCGCCGACCATCCGCTGACGAAAATTCCTAACGTGACGCTGTCGGCGCATTCGGCGTTTCGTACGCCCGAGGCCAGCGAGAACCTTATTGAAGCGGCGCTGGTTCATTGCCGCCGGATCGTGAAGGGATAAGAAGAACAACAATGGCCGAGTATCGCACCATCAAGGCAGGGCCGCTTACCAGCGCCATCCACGCCATCGTCAAGGCCGGCGGATCATCCGACCGCGAGGCCGAGCTCGTGGCCACCAATCTCGTCGAAGCCAATCTCAAGGGCCACGACTCTCACGGCGTCGGCATGATCCCGCGCTATGTCCAGAGCGTCACCAATGGCGGCCTTGCCGTGAACCAGCACGTCAAGATCGTGCTCGACACCGGTCCGCTGCTCACGCTCGATGGCCTCACCGGCTACGGCCAGGTGATCGGCCATGAAGCGATGGAGCTGGCGGCAGAGCGCGCCAAGCGCAACGGCGTGTGCCTCGTCGGACTCTCCAACGCGCACCACATCGGCCGGATCGGCCATTGGGCCGAGCAGTGCATAGAGCACGGATTGGTCTCGATCCACTTCGTGAACGTGATCTCGCGCCCGATCGTGGCGCCCTGGGGCGGCAGCGATGCCCGCCACGGCACGAACCCGTTCTGCGTCGGCATCCCGCGAGGCGGCAAGGACCCGATCGTTCTGGATTTCGCCACCAGCAGGATCGCGCAGGGCAAGACCCGCGTCGCCCACAACAAGGGCGTCGAGCTGGAGCCCGGCACCATCATCGATCATGAAGGCAAGGCGACGGTCAATCCGCGCTACACCGTGATCCCGCCGTATGGCGCCATCCTCCCCTTCGGCGAGCACAAGGGCTCGGGCCTCGCGCTTGTTTGCGAGATCCTCGGCGGCGCGCTCTCCGGCGGTCAGGTGGTGAAGGGTTCGTCCGACGGCAAGCACAACGTCCTCAACGGTATGCTCTCGATCGTCATCGATCCCGGCAAGCTCGGCACCGGCGAGAACCTCGCGCGCGAAGTCGAGAGCTTCGTCGCCTGGCACACCGGCTCGCCGCCCGCTCCTGGGGTCGACAAGGTCAGAATCGCGGGCGAGCCCGAGCGCGAGACGAAGAAGAAGCGTCTCGCTGAAGGCATTCCGGTCGACCCGACCACCTGGCAGGAGATTCTCGAGGCCGGGAAGAAGTTCGGGCTGGACCAGGCGGCGATCGAGAAGATCGTGGGCTGAACGGCTCGACCCGCAATGCGCTCCTTCCTTCTCCCCTTGTGGGAGAAGGTGGCGCGAAGCGCCGGATGAGGCATTCTCACGCGAGCAATCGTGCAGTGATGCAGGTCTGTCCCCGCGGAGGCAGACCCCTCACCCGTCCGCCGCTCCGCGGCGAGACACCCTCTCCCACAAGGGGAGAGGGGACAGTCGCCCGTCAATCCACCATATCCGCAACGGCCTTTCCGCACGCCGTGGTATCGGCATTGCCGCCAAGATCCTTGGTGCGCAGCGTGCGTTCGGCCAGCGTGCGCTCGATCGCCTCGACGATCGACTTGCCGGCTTCCTTCTCGCCGAGATGCTCGAGCATCATCGCGCCGGACCAGATCGCGCCGATCGGGTTCGCAATCCCCTGCCCCGCGATATCGGGCGCGGAGCCGTGCACCGGCTCGAACACCGACGGGAAGTCGCCCTCGGGATTGATGTTGCCTGATGGTGCGATGCCGATGGTGCCGGTGCAGGCCGGGCCGAGATCGGACAGGATATCGCCGAACAGGTTGGAGCCGACCACGACGTCGAACCAGTCCGGGTGCAGCACGAAGTTCGCCGTGAGAATATCAATGTGGTACTTGTCCCACTTCACGCCTGGAAACTTCTTGGCCATCGCCTCCACGCGCTCGTCCCAATAGGGCATGGTGATGGAGATGCCGTTGGACTTGGTCGCCGAGGTCAGGTGTTTCTTCGGCCGCGACTGCGCGAGCTCGAAGGCGAATTTCAGGATACGGTCGACGCCGGTGCGGGTCATCACCGTCTGCTGCGTCACGAACTCGCGGTCGGTGTCCGGGAACATGCGGCCGCCGACGGAGGAATATTCGCCTTCGGTGTTCTCGCGCACCACCCAGAAATCGATGTCGCCGGGCTTACGGCCCGCCAGCGGCGACGGCACGCCGGGCATCAGCCGCACCGGACGCAGGTTCACGTACTGGTCGAACTCCCGGCGAAACTTGATCAGCGAGCCCCATAGCGAGACGTGGTCGGGAATCTTGGCCGGCCAGCCGACCGCACCGAAATAGATCGCATCGTGCTTGCCGATCTTGTCCTTCCAGTCATCGGGCATCATCTGGCCGTGCTTCTCGTAATAGTCCCAGGACGAGAAGTCGAAATGGTCGAAATGCACGGAGACGCCGTGCTTCTTCGCCGCCGCCTCCAGGACGCGCAGGCCCTCAGGCATCACTTCCTTGCCGATGCCGTCGCCGGGAATGACCGCGATCCGGTATTGCTTCTTGCTCATCGAGAACGTCCTTGGTTGGTCCGGCAGCCGCCGCCCTTTTTGACCGCACTGCAATGGACCAAACGCGTCGGCAGTGCAACGCTGCACTGCAATGTTGACCATGGCGCGGCCAGGCGCCTACTGATTTGATCCTGTTCCTATCCTGCGAGCACCCTCATGGATCTGCATCTGCGTGGCAAGCGTGTCCTGATTACGGGCGCGTCCAAGGGCATTGGCGCTGCCGCCGCCGAGGCGTTTGCCGAGGAAGGCGCACATCTCCTGCTCGCCGCCCGCAGCGGCGAGGCGCTGAAGTCGCTGGCCGACCGCCTGCGCGCCGCCCACCAGATCGATGCCGCAACGAGCATCGTGGATCTGCGCAAGGAAGAGGACGTGGCACGGCTCGCCAGGGAAGCTGCCGACATCGACGTGCTCGTCAACAATGCCGGCGACATCCCCGGCGGCTCGATCGACAAGATCGACGAGGCGGCCTGGCGC
This sequence comes from Bradyrhizobium sp. WBOS07, assembly GCF_024585165.1. NCBI lineage: Bacteria > Pseudomonadati > Pseudomonadota > Alphaproteobacteria > Hyphomicrobiales > Nitrobacteraceae > Bradyrhizobium > Bradyrhizobium sp. WBOS07. Next base: position 5,979,086 of record NZ_CP029008.1, on the reverse strand, counting down.
CACGCCTGGGAATTGAAGGTGTTCGGCTATATCAACCTGACGCGGCATATCTACGCGCAGATGAAGGCCAAGGGCAGCGGCGTCATCGTCAATGACATCGGCGCTGCAGGCGAGAAGTTCGACGCCAATTACATCTGCGGCAGCGCCGGCAACGCCGCGCTGATGGCCTTCACCCGCGCGCTCGGCAGCAAGAGTCTCGCCGACAACATCCGCGTTGTCGGCATCAATCCGGGCCCTGTCGGCACTGACCGCCACATCACCCAGCTCAAGACGCGGGCAAAGCACCAGTTCGGCGACGAAAGCCGCTACAAGGAATTCCAGAAGGGCCTGCCGCTCGGCCGCCCCGCGCATGCGCGCGAGATCGGCGACCTCATGGCGTTCCTGGCCTCGGACCGCGCCGGCTATACGTCGGGCGTGATCTACACGGTGGACGGCGGCATCAGCGCGGGCTGGGGTTAGTTTATCGTCATTGCGAGCGCAGCGAAGCAATCCAGGAATTTGTCCGCCGGTCGCAGTCTGGATTGCTTCGCTGCGCTCGCAATGACGACACAATGAGCAACAGGAGTAAAATAATTGTCTCAAGACCTGATCCGGGAAACCGCATGCGCCGTCGTCGACAAGCTGCGCTCCGGCGACGTCTCGCCGCTCGAACTGCTGGACGTGCTGGAGAAACGCGTCAGTGAAGTCGACGGCAAGGTCAACGCGCTGCCGACCCTGTGTTTCGATCGCGCGCGGGACAACGCCAAGGCCTTGATGCGCAAACCCGCTGGCGCGCGGGGGTTGCTCGCGGGCCTGCCGGTGCCGATCAAGGATCTGACCGACGTTGCGGGCGTGTTGAATACGCAGGGCTCCCCGATCTTCAAAGACAACATCCCCGCCAAGTCCGACCTCATGGTCGAGAACCTCGAAGCCAACGGCGCGGTGGTCTACGCCAAGTCCAACACGCCGGAATTCGGCGCCGGTGCCAACACCTTCAACGAGGTGTTCGGCGCGACGCTCAACCCCTGGGATACGACGAAATCCGCGGCAGGCTCCTCCGGCGGCGCGGCGGTGGCCCTGGCCACCGGCATGGCCTGGCTGGCACAGGGCTCGGACATGGGCGGAAGCTTGCGCAGCCCCGCCGCTTTCTGCGGCATCGTCGGCATGCGGCCGAGCATCGGCCGAGTCGCGCATACGCCGAAGGCGGGCATCGATCGCAATCTCGGCGTGCAGGGCCCGATGGCGCGCAACGTCGAAGATCTCGCGCTGCTGCTGGATGCCATGAGCGGCGACTACGCCATCGATCCGCTGTCGCTGCCCGCCCCTGCGACCTCGTTCCTGTCGGCGGCGCAGGCGGGCAAGAAACCGAAGCGCATCGCCTACTCGCCCGATCTCGGCATCACCCCTGTTGATCCCGAAGTGAAAGCAATCACGCGGAAGGCGGCGGAACGCTTCGCCGAGGCCGGCGTCATCGTCGAGGAGGCGCATCCCGACTGGCGCGAGGCGCATGAATGCTTCCACGTGCTGCGCGCCTTCGATTTCGCGATGACCAAGGCCAATCTGCTGCGCACCAAGCGCGATTTGCTCAAGCCCGAGGTGATCTGGAACATCGAGGAGGGGCTCAAGCTCACGGTGGAGCAGATCGCGTGCGCCGAGGCCCAGCGCGTCGGCATGACCGAGCGCGCGGTCGAGTTCTTCAAGACCTACGATCTGCTGCTGACGCCGACCACGATCGTGCCGCCCTTTCCGATCGAGCACCGCTATGTCGCCGAATGCGCCGGCAAGAAATTCGACAATTACGTCGAGTGGCTCGGCATCGTCTACGCCATCACGCTGGCCTGCTGTCCCGCGCTGTCGCTGCCCTGCGGCTTCACGGCGTCCGGCCTGCCGGTCGGCGTGCAGGTGGTCGGCGCACCGCGCGCGGACGCGCAAGTGATCGCCGGCGCAAAGGTGCTGGAGGATGTTCTGAGCTTGCGCGGGACGACGCCGATCGATCCGAAGGTGAAGATGTAGCCGGACGTGCCCCCGGACGCAGCGCAGCGCTTCTTCGGCGGCGCGCTACAGAGCCGGGGCACGAGAACCCAGATAGTCACGCTCCATGACGACGCCCCCTCGCATCACCCTGATCCACGCCCTCAAGCACTCCATCGCCCCGATCGAGGCCGCGTTTGCGAAAGCGTGGCCGGCGGCGCGGCTGATGAACCTGCTCGACGACAGCTTGTCGGCGGATCTGGCCCGTGACGCCAGGCTCAACGACGCCATGACCGAGCGCTTCCTGGCACTCGGCGATTATGCGGCGGCGACGGGCGCGGATGGAATCCTGTTCACCTGCTCCGCCTTCGGCCCCTGCATCGAAGCGGTCGCGCGCGCGCAGGCGCCGATGCCGGTGCTGAAGCCGAACGAAGCGATGATCGAGCGCGCGGTGACGATGGGCAGGCGCATCGGCCTGCTCTCCACCTTTCCGCCGACGCTGGCCTCGATGCCGCCGGAGTTTCCGGCCTCGGTCCAGGTCGTTCCGAAACTTGCCGACGGCGCGCTGGCGGCGCTCGACCGCGGCGACCGCGCCACGCACGACCGGCTGATCGTCGAAGCGTCACAGGACCTGCGCGATTGCGACGTCATCGCGCTGGCGCAGTTCAGCATCGCGGCGACGGCACCGCTGGTCGCTGACGCCACCAGCCGTCCCGTCGTGACCACGCCTGACAGCGCCGTCGACAAACTGATGACGCTGTTGGGAGCGAAGGCTTAGGCAGCCGTCGCTTTTCGACGCCGCGCGGCCCTGATCGCGAGCGCGAGCGCGGCCTTGGTCTCGTTGACGAAATCCTCGACCAGCTCCTCGCGCGTGGCGTGGGCGGCCTCGCCGGTGAACAGGCCCTGCTCGGCCAGCATCACGACGCCGTGCAGCGCCGCCCAGATCTTGAGCGCTTGCCGCTCGCGCAAATAGCCGACGGCGGGCGCTTCCAGCGCCTCGATCACCAGCGCGAACGTCTCGCGCGTGACTTCGTGCAGTTCGCTGCCCTTGGCCGCGCAGGAGACGGTGCGCGAGGCGAACATCAGGCGGTAGATGCCGTTGCGGCGCAGGCCGAAATCCAGGGTCGCCTGTGCCAGCCGTGACAATTTAGATTGCTTCGACGGCCCGGCCATCGCCTCGCGCAGGATCGCGCAGAGCTGCCGGAACGCCTCCGCCGTCACGGCCGCAAGCAGCGCCTCGCGATCGGCAAAGTGTCGATACGGCGCCGGCTGAGACACACCGAGCTGCTTGGCCAGCGCCTTGATGCTGATCGCCTCGGCGCCGCCCTGCTCCGCCTCGCGTAGCGCGGCCTTGATCAAAGCATCGCGAAGATCGCCATGATGGTAGGTGTTTTCGGGCTTGCGGGCGAGTTGAGAGCGCATGTTGTGGCCAAGCCTACAAGTTTGCGCTTGACAGGGAAAGCCTGGCGCGAATGTAATAGCATATAACTTAAAGCCCGCGGCAAATGCCGCGGATAAAATTGACATGAGGAATGCGCCGCCCTGCGGGCCACGCGCGGATACGACCAAGGATGCCGCCATGACAGAGCGACTGAGGGTTCACGTCGATCCCGACAAATGCCAAGGCCACGCGCGCTGCAAAGCGCTCGCGCCGGAACTCTTCGAGCTCGACGAATTTGGCAACGCGCACGAAGCCGGCGACGGCACGGTCCCGCCCGGGCTCGAAGACAAGGCCTGGCTTGCCAAAGCCAATTGCCCGGAAATCGCAATCGACGTGATCGAGGAGTAGCACGGGCGCCCTGTGTGCCCGCGCGATTCGACCGCCAGCCCGAGGATTCCCTGTCATGTCCGACGTCAGCCAACCTGTCGCCCATCCGCCCGTCACCGACTGGGTCAACGATTTCGATCACACCGATCCGCAGTGGACGGAAGACCCGTTCCCGATCTGGGAGGAGATGCGCGCAGCGAGCCCGGTCGTGCACACGAATCGCTTCCTCGGCTGCTACATGCCGACGACCTATGAGGCCGTACGCGAGATCGCCAACGACACCGAGCATTTCTCCTCGCGCCGCATCATCGTGCGCGATGTCCGGCCCGAAGTCGCCAGGAACGCAGCTCCGCCGATCACCTCCGACCCGCCCGTGCACAAGCCGGCCAAGCAGCTCCTGCTGCCGCCGTTCACGCCGGATGCGATGAAGAAGCTGGAACCGCGGATGCGCGCGATCTGCAATGAGCTGATCGACGGGTTCATCGCCGACGGCAAGGTCGATGCCGCCGCGCGCTACAGCAAGTACATTCCGGTTCGGGCGATTGCGCACATGCTGGGCATTCCCGAAAGCGACAGCGATCTCTTCATCAAATGGATCCACATGATCCTCGAGCTCGGCATCAAGGACGAGAGCAAGCTGCTGCAGGCCGTGCAGGAGATGAGCGCCTATTTCACCGCGCACATCGAGAAGCGCAAGACCGACCCGACCGACGATCTCATCTCCTACCTGATGAACGCCAGGGACAAGGAGGGCAATCCGCTCGAAGATTCCCACGTCCTTGGCTCGCTGCGCCTGCTCCTGATCGCCGGCATCGACACCACCTGGAGCGCGATCGGCTCCTCGCTCTGGCATCTGGCGAAGACGCCGGCCGATCGCGAGCGGCTGATCGCCGAGCCCGGCCTGATGCCGATCGCTGTGGAGGAGCTGCTGCGCGCCTATTCGCCGGTGACGATGGCCCGCGAGGTGGTCAAGGACACGACGATCTCGGGCTGTCCGGTCAAGGCGGGCAACATGGTGCTGTTGTCCTTCCCGGCCGCCAATCGTGATCCCAACGTGTTTCCGGATGCCGACACAGTCGTGATCGACCGCCGCGAGAACCGCCATGCCGCCTTCGGCCTCGGCATCCACCGCTGCGTCGGTTCCAACCTGGCGCGTATGGAGATGCAGGTCGCGCTGGAGGAATGGCTGAAGCGCATTCCGGACTTCCGGCTCGATCCGGCAGGCACGGTGACGTGGTCGCAAGGCACGGTGCGAGGCCCCCGCCAGTTGCCATTTCTGCTCGGAAAGGCGATGTAAGCCTTTCCGACACGGGAACGGAGAGGCCGGACGGCCATGGCTGACGACAACGAGCCGCCCGACAGCAAATTGACGCGCACCAAGGAAGCATGGGCGCGTGAGGGCCGCTTCCTCACCGGCAGGATCGCGCGGCCGGAAGACCAGCGCCTGCCGCCGGGCCAGCATCTCACCAAGGATTGGCCGGTGCTCGATCTCGGCGTCACCCCGCCGATTTCGCGCGAGCGCTGGCGGCTCGACGTCTACGGTGCAATCGAGTCCCCTGTGTTCTGGACTTTTGCGGAGTTCGCGGCGCAGAAGCAGGCCCGGTTCACCTCCGACATCCATTGCGTCACGACCTGGTCGCGCTACGACAACGAGTGGGAAGGGCTCGCCACGCGCGAATTGCTGGCGGCCTGCCAGCCGCGCGAGGATGCGCGCTTCGTTGTGCTGCATTCCTACGACGGCTACACCACCAACCTCGCGCTGGAAGACTTTGCCGCCGAGGATGCCCTGCTCGCCCATAGCTGGTCCGGCCAGCCGCTGACGGAGGAGCATGGCGGCCCGGTGCGGCTGGTCGTGCCGCATCTGTATTTCTGGAAGAGCGCGAAATGGCTCCAGGCCATCGAATTCCGGACCGACGACGCGCCGGGCTTCTGGGAGGTCCGCGGCTATCATAACCGCGGCGATCCCTGGGCCGAGCAGCGCTATTCGGACGATTAGAGTTCAGATTTGGAACGAGGGAAAGCCATGCCGACCGAACGCTTTCAATTCACGGGCGAAGGCGGCCATCAGCTGGCGGCCGCGCTGGAATTGCCTGACGGCGAGCCCGCGGCCTACGCGCTGTTCGCGCACTGCTTCACCTGCGGCAAGGATACGCTGGCGGCCAAGCGCATCGCGGTCGCGCTCGCCGCCAAGGGCATCGCGGTGCTGCGCTTCGACTTCACCGGGCTCGGCTCCAGCGAAGGCGATTTCGCCAATTCGACGTTCTCCTCCAACGTCGCCGATCTCGTGCACGCGGCCGATCATCTGCGTAGCGTCCGCAAGGCGCCGTCGATCCTGATCGGGCACAGCCTCGGCGGTGCCGCGATCCTGGCGGCCGCCGGACAGATCCCCGAAGCCAAGGCGGTTGTGGCCATCGCGGCGCCATCCGATCCCGCTCACGTCACCGGTCTGTTCAAGGAACATATCGACAAGATCCGCACCGAGGGTGAGGTCCAGGTCTCGCTCGCTGGACGTCCGTTCCGTATCAAGCGCGAATTCCTCGAGGACATCGCGGAGCACGAGCTGATGAGGGATATCACCGGCCTGCACAAGGCGCTGCTGGTGATGCACTCGCCTGTCGACGACACCGTCGGTATCGACAACGCCACCAAGATCTTCGTTGCTGCCAGGCATCCCAAGAGCTTCGTCTCGCTCGATCACGCCGATCATCTCCTGAGCAAACCCGCCGACGCGCTCTACGCAGCCGACGTGATCGCGGCCTGGGCGGGCCGCTACATCGACACCGCGAAGCCCGCGAAGGCGATGAATCTGCCCGAGGCACCGCGGCAGGTCGTGGTCCAGGAGACCCGCAAGAGCAAGTTCAACCAGAGCATCATTGTCGGCCCGCATCATCTGGTGGCGGACGAGCCGGTCGCGGCCGGCGGCGAGGACGCGGGCCCCGGGCCCTACGACTTCCTGCTTGCCGGTCTCGGGGCCTGCACCTCCATGACCATGCGCCTCTATGCCGACCGCAAATCGCTGCCGCTCGATCGCGTCACGGTCACGCTGAAGCACTCCAAGATCTACGCCAAGGACTGTGCGGAGTGCGACACGCGCGAGGGCATGCTCGACCAGATCGAACGCGACATCACGATCGACGGCGCGCTCGATGCCGAGCAGCGCAAGAAGCTGATGGAGATCGCGGACAAGTGTCCGGTGCACCGGACGCTGACGTCGGAGATCCGCATCGTGACAAAGGCGGTGGATTAGCTCAGGCGATCGTCGAGCCCGCTTCGGCGGCCTTTACCGGCTGAACCCGTAGCGCGCCGCGCAGGCCCGCCGTCGTGCCGAGCACGATTCCGGCGAGCGCGACCAACGAGCCCAGCGCGAGCGTCGACATGCCGGTCAGCCCCTGCCCGATCGAACAGCCGAACGCCATCACGCCGCCGATCCCCATCAGCGCCGCGCCGCTGCCCGAGCGCAGCATGTGGCGCGGCGAGGAATAGCCTTCGAGCTTGAAGCGGCGGGTTGCGAGCGCCGTCACCAGGCTGCCGGCGAAAACGCCGGCGACCGTGGCGATGCCGAAGTTCAGCGTCAGGCCGGTCGAGAGCATGGCGTATTGCAGGCTGTCGGCGATCGGCGCGATGAAGGTCAGGGAGGTCACCGGGATCGGATTGAAGTCGTCGGCGCCGAGATGGCCGGTGACGACCCAGCCGCCGGCGACGAGGAGGCCGACGATGGTCCCCGCTGCGATCTGGCCGGGCGAGCGGCGGAACCCGGAGTGCGCGAAAGCGAACAGGATCAGCGCGACGACCATCACCGCAGCGGCAACCACGCGTGAGAGCGATTCCGTCAGACCGAGCGTCGCCAGCAAGGACGGCAGCGAGTTCGCGTTGACGGTCGTTTGCGAAGCCTGAACCAGCGCGATGCGCGCCGGCGCGATCAGGCCCTTGAGTGTCATTTGGGCAGCGATAGCGAGCACGATCACGACGACGAAGGAACGGAGATTGCCGCGGCCGAGCAGCACCAGCGCGCGCGAGCCGCAGCCGTTCGACAGCACCATGCCGTAACCGAACAGCAGGCCGCCGAGGAACAGCACCGGCGCCGAGAACGATGGTTGCAGGTAGATGGTGTTGCCGAGATCGACGATGCCGTTGCCGGCGAGGAATTGGCTCGCGGCAATTGCCACCGCGATCGCCAGTGCATAGGTCCGCACCAGCCGTCCGTCTCCCTCGGCCAGCCAGCCGCGCATGCTGCTCATCAGGCAGAAGCCGCTGAGCAGACCCACGGCGCCGTAGACGAGACCGATGCCGAGGCCGGCGAGGATGACGAGTTCGGACGATTCCATGATTACGGCTTCAGAATCACCCGGTCGCGCGAAGAGCCGGCGACGGCGACATAGGCCTCCTTGGCGCGCTCCAGCGGATAGACGGCATTCGCCTTGATCGGGAACGGCTTGAGGTGGCCGCTCGCAAAGCCCGGGCCGAGGTCGCGCAGCACTGCGCCGGTCGCCGTCGAGGACAGGCCGAGCGTATCGATGCCGACATAGGTGTGCTGTCCCCGGTAGAATTCGAGGATGTTGAACTGCACGATGCGGTCGATCGCGGCGATCAGGATCTGGCGACCGCGCAAGGCGAGCGACTTGTGCGCTGCCTCGAAATAGGGATCGCCCACCGTGTTGAAGACGATGTCGGCGCCCTTGCCGCCGGTCAATTCGCGCACGCGCGCGGCGACGTCGGTCGCGGAGGCATCGATCACCTCGATCGGCGCGTTGCTGTGGCCTTCATAGGCTTCCGCCTTGCGGACCACGCCGATGACGCTTGCGCCCTGCCACGTCGCGATCTGCACCGCGGCCTGGCCGACCTTGCCGTTGACGCCGAACACCAGCACGGTGTCGCCCTTCTTCGGCAAGCCCGCGCGGCGAAAGCCTTCCATCGCGGTGACGAAGGGCACGCCGATGCCGGCAGCCTCCTCCCACGACACCGTCTTCGGCTTCTCCACCACGGCGTCGGCCTCGACCACGAGATGGCTGGCATGGGTGCCGTCGCGGCGGATGCCGAGATCGCCGGAGGAACCGAACACCTCGCGGCCGACCGTGCCGGCCGGCCCGTCGATGACGATGCCGGCATAATCGCGGCCCGGCGTGCGCGGGAACACGGCATAGGGCATCAGCCCGGTCGCGGCCTTCACGTCGGAGGGATTGACGGCGGCAGCCTTCACCTCGATCAGGAGATCGTTCGGGCCGCGCTTCAGCGCGTGGCGCTCGACTATCGGCGCAAGCGCGGCGGCGTTTTCGGCCTTGGCCTTGAGGCGCACGCAGCGCGCTTCGACGGATTTGGCATCCAGTGACGACATGAAAGGACCCGAGATTCCTCGCGGGCCTTGTCGCCTCTGAAGCCGATCGAGTCAATCCGTCCGGTCAGTCCTTGGGCCGCTTGTCGTAGAGCCGCTTGGCCTTGCCGAGCGAGCGTTCCAGCGTGTCGGGCGCAACCACCCTCACCTTCGAGCTGATCCCGATCGTGTTCTTGATGTGGGTCGAAATCCGGTCGGCGTGGTCGACGAGGCCCCGGCCATCCCAGCTCTCGGATCGCGCTTCGGCGATGATGGTGAGCTCGTCCAAGCGGCCTTCGCGGGTCAGCTCCAGGATGAAGTGGCCGCCGCACCAATCGGTCGCGAGCAGGACCTCCTCGATCTGGGTCGGGAACAAATTGACGCCGCGCAGGATGATCATGTCGTCGGAGCGCCCAGTCACCTTCTCCATGCGGCGCATGCCTGGCCGTGCTGTGCCCGGCAGCAGCCGTGTCAGGTCGCGGGTGCGATAACGGATCACCGGGAACGCTTCCTTGGTCAGCGAGGTGAAGACCAATTCGCCCTTTTCGCCGTCGGGCAGCACCGCGCCGGTCTCGGGATCGATCACTTCGGGGTAGAAATGATCCTCCCAGATGTGCAGGCCGTCTTTGGTCTCGATGCATTCCTGCGCGACTCCGGGGCCGATCACCTCGGACAGGCCATAGATGTCGGTCGCGTCCATGTCGAAGGCGTCCTCGATCTCGCCGCGCATGGCGTTGGTCCAGGGCTCGGCGCCGAAGATGCCGACCTTGAGCGAGCACTGGCGCGGATCGAGCTTCTGGCGCTTGAACTCGTCGAGAATCGCCAGCATGTAGCTCGGCGTCACCGTGATGATGTCGGGCCGGAAATCGTTGATGAGCTGCACCTGCCGCTCGGTCATGCCGCCGGAGATCGGCACCACGGTGCAGCCGAGCTTCTCGGCGCCGTAGTGCACCCCTAACCCTCCGGTGAAGAGACCATAGCCGTAGGCGTTGTGGATGATCATGCCGGTGCGGCCGCCGGCGGCGCGGATCGAGCGCGCCATCACCTCCGACCAGGTGTCGATATCGGCTTGCGTATAACCAACCACGATCGGCTTGCCCGTCGTGCCGGAGGAGGCATGCACGCGCACCAGCTTCTCGCGCGGCACGGCAAACATGTTGAACGGGTAATTGTCCCGCAGATCCGTCTTCACGGTGAACGGAAATTTCGCAAGATCGGATAGCTCGCGAAAATCGGACGGGTGCACACCGGCCGCGTCGAACGCCTTGCGATAATGTGTGACGTTGTCGTAGGCGTGCTTCAGCGACCAGGCCAGCCGCTGTTTCTGCAGCGCCATGATCTCGTCGCGCGAGGCGCGCTCATGCGCGTCCATCTCCGGGCTATAGGCGCGGCCGCCTTGCTCGAGCCTCGTCAGGTTCATCTTCGTTTCCCCACATCATCGGTTTTCTTTTTGTTGTCTTGTTTGTTCTAGGGCTCCTGGGTCGGCAGCCAGGTTCCGGGAATGACCCGCGAATGTCCGCGAAACTCCGCGATCACGACGTCGCCGACGGTGACGCGCACGTCATAGATGCCGGAGCGGCCGCCGCGCGTGACCTCACGCGCCTTCGCGACGAGGCGATCGCCGAGCCTGCCCGGCTTGATGAAGGTGATCTGGCCCTGCGCCGCGACGACGCGGTCGTTGTGCGAGTTGCAGGCAAAGGCGAAGGCGGAATCGGCCAGCGTGAAGATGAAGCCGCCATGGGCGATGCGCTGGCCGTTGACCATGTCCGGCCGCACCGTCATCGCCAGCGTCGCGAAGCCCGGACCGATCTCGACGATCTCCATGCCCAGTCCCTTGGAGGCGTCGTCCTCCGCCCACATCGCCTCGGCGCAGGCGCGGGCAACATTCTCAGGCGACAAAGCGGCTTTGAGGTTCACTCGCCTCTCCCGGTCAAATGCTTGCACATGATGTTCTGCTGGTTGGCCAAGCCTGTCAAATAATGCGACGCATTTGCATCGCCAGGCACTGATGCGCCCTGTCAGACATGGTCATAATCGACCACGACGCGCTCCGACGACGGCTTGGCCTGGCAGGTCAGGACGAAGCCCGCCTTGAGCTCCCACGGCTCCAGCGAATAGTTGATGTCCATGGGCGCTTCGCCTTCGACCAGCTTGGCCCGGCAGGTCGAGCACATGCCGCCCTTGCAGGCAAAGGGCAGATCGACGCCGGCGCGCAGCGCGGCGTCGAGGATCGCTTCGTCCTCGGCCACCGGCACCTCGCGGCGCTTGCCGTCGATGATCAGCGAGGCGATCGCTTTCGGCGGCGCATCGGGGGCAACCGCCTTCTTCGGCCGCGGCTTGCCGCCGAATTCGGAGACGAACCGCTCGACATGGATGCGATCCTTCGCGATGCCGAGCGTGCGGCAGGTGGCCTCGATATCCTCGCTCATGCCAAGCGGCCCGCAAATATAGACATGATCGACGCTTCCCGCCGGCACCAGCGAGCGCAGCAACACCCTCACCTTATCGCCGTCGAGCCGGCCATGCAGGATCGGGATGTCCTGCTCCTCGCCGGAGATGACGTGGAAGAGCGAGAGGCGATCGATGAAGCGGTCCTTCAGTTCCTCCAATGCTTCGAGGAACATGATGTTGTCGGTGCTGCGGTTGCCGTAGAACAGGAAGAAGCGGCTGTCCGGCTCGCGCGCGAGCACGCCCTTCACGATCGACAGGATCGGGGTGATGCCGGAGCCTGCGGCGAAGCCGACATGAATGCGCGCCCGGTCTGCCGGGGGGACCACGCCGAAGCGGCCGGTCGGCGTCATCACGTCGAGCTCGTCGCCGCATTTGAGATCCTCGGCTGCCCAGCTCGAAAATGCGCCGCCATCGACTTTCTTCACGGCGATGCGGATCTCGCCGTCATCAGGGCCGGAACAGATCGAATAGGAGCGGCGCACCTCCTCTCCGTCCAGCATGGTGCGCAGCGTGAGATATTGGCCAGGCGTGAAGACGTAATCGCCAGCGAGCTCGCCGGGGATGGCGAAGGTCATCGACACGGCGTCGGAGGCCTCGCGGCGGAGGTCGCTGACGGCCAGGCGATGGAAGCGTGGTGCGGCTGCTGACATGATCAATGACACTTGAAGTAATCAAAAGGCTCGCGGCAGGACTTGCAGCGCCACAGCGCCTTGCAGGAGGTCGAGCCGAATTCGGAGAGCAGCTCGGTGTTCTCAGAGCCGCATTGCGGGCAGGCCACAGCCTGGGTGCCGAACAGCGCGCGGCGCGAGCTCGACGCTTGCGGAGGGGCGATGCCGTAGGCACGCAGCTTCTGGCGCCCGTCCTCGCTCATCCAGTCGGTGGTCCACGCCGGCGACAGCACGGTTCGCACCTTCGGATGACGGAAACCGGCGCGCTCCAGCGCCAGCTCGATCTCCAGCGCGATCATGTTCATCGCCGGACAACCCGAGTAAGTCGGGGTGATTTCGACCTCGACCTGGTCGCCGTCGAGAAAGACCTCACGGAGCACGCCGAGATCGGCGATGGTCAAGACCGGAATCTCCGGATCGACCACGCTCGCCGCCGCGTCCCAGGCGCGCCGGCGCAACTCGCTATCGCGCTCCAGCACGCTCACCATGTCAGCCCCGGAAAGGTGCGCTGCATCGATTGCAGCTCGGACAGGAGATGGCCGAGATGCTCGCTGTGCCGGCCCGTACGGCCGCCCTGCTGCATCCAATCATTCTGCGGCAGGACGAGCGTGGCTTCGCTGACGACATCGGAGATCGTCTGCAGCCAGCGACCGCGCAATAGCCCGGGATCGATGGCGATACCGGCCTGGATCAGGGCACGCTCGCCTTCGTCCACCTCAAACATCTCGCCGGTGAAGGCCCAGAGGTGATCGATTGCGGCCTGCGCGCGGGCGTGGCTCTCATCGGTGCCGTCGCCGAGCCGGATCAGCCATTCCGAAGCGTGGCGCAGGTGGTAGGCGCTCTCCTTCTCCGACTTGGCGGCAATCGCCGCCAGCGTCGTATCGCGCGAGGTCATCATCGCACGCCAGTAGAGGTCGGCGAACGCGGAATAGAAGAGCTGCCGCACCAGAGTCTGGGCGAAATCGCCGTTGGGCTGCTCGACCAGCAGCAGGTTGCGGTACTGCCTGACGTCACGCAAGTAAGCGAGCTTGTCCTCGTCGTTGTCCTTGCCTTCGGCCTTGGCAGCGTAGCTGTAGAGCTCGCGCGCCTGGCCGATCAGGTCGAGCGCGATGTTGGAGAGCGCCATGTCCTCTTCCAGCATCGGCGCATGCCCGCACCATTCCGACAGCCGGTGGCCGAGGATCAGTGCATCGTCGGCGCGGCGCAGCGTGTAGAGCACCAGCGGCGTCTCGGAGACTTCGATGTTGGCGACGGGCATCTGTCCTATCCATCTTGCCACTTGTTCCGACCTCATCCTGGGGAGGCGCGCAGCGCCGTCTCGAAGGATGGCCGCAGTTCACGGGCCTTCATGGTTCGAGACGCGCTTCGCGCTCCTCACCATGAGGGGAGAGAGCGCTACATATGCCCGACTTCCTCGGGCACCTCGTAGAATGTGGGGTGGCGATAGATCTTCGATTCCGCCGGCTCGAACATCATGCCCTTCTCGGCGGGATCGCTCGCGGTGATCGCGCTCGACGGCACGACCCAGATCGACAGGCCTTCGCCGCGGCGGGTGTAGATGTCGCGGGCGGCTTGCAGGGCCATGGTGGCGTCGCTCGCATGCAACGATCCCACATGCTTGTGCGCGAGCCCGTTGCGGCTGCGAATGAAGACTTCCCACAGCGGTGTGTTCGGCGTGGCCATATTGGTCTCCCTATTCCGCGGCTTGCGCGGTCTGGCGTTGCGCGCGCTTCACCGCATAGGCTGCGGCCGCCTCACGTACCCAGGCGCCCTCCGCATGGGCCTTGCGGCGCGCGGCCATGCGGTCGCGATTGCAGGGGCCGTTGCCGGCGAGCACCTGCTTGAATTCGGTCCAGTCGATCTCGCTGTAGCGCCAGTGCCCGTCGGCATCCTGAATCATGCCGGGATCGGGAATGGTGAGGCCGAGATATTGCGCCTGCGGCACGGTGGCATAGACGAATTTCTGGCGCAGCTCGTCGTTGGAGAAGCGTTTGATCTTCCACTTCGTCGAGGTGTCGCTGTGCTGGCTCGCCGCATCGGGCGGGCCGAACATCATCAGCACCGGCCACCACCACCTGTTCAGCGCGTCCTGCGCCATCGCCTTCTGCTCGTCCGAGCCCCGGCACAGCGTCAGCATGATCTCGTAGCCCTGGCGCTGGTGGAAGGACTCCTCCTTGCAGACCCTGATCATCGCGCGCGCATAGGGGCCATAGGAGCAGCGGCACAGCGGGATCTGGTTCATGATCGCGGCGCCGTCGACCAGCCAGCCGATGGTTCCGATATCGGCCCAGGTCAGCGTCGGATAATTGAAGATCGAGGAGTATTTGGCTTTGCCGGCGAGCATCGCGTCGACCAGCTCTTCGCGGGAGGCGCCAAGCGTCTCGGCAGCGGCGTAAAGATAGAGGCCGTGGCCGCACTCGTCCTGCACCTTGGCGAGCAGCGCGGCCTTGCGGCGCAGCGTCGGCGCGCGCGTGATCCAATTGCCTTCCGGCAGCATGCCAACGACTTCGGAATGGGCGTGCTGGGAGATCTGGCGGGTGAGCGTCTTGCGGTAGGCCGCCGGCATCCAGTCATTCGGCTCGATGCGCTCCTCGGCGTCGATGCGGGCCTGGAACTGCGCAGCCTTGGCCGCGTCCTCAAGACCGCGGTCGTCGGTCTCGGCCGTGTTCAGCGCCTGGGTATACATGCGCATCCTCCCGATTGATTGAGAGGCAATATATAACAAGAATTAGTTCATGCAAGATATTTCTGTAACATAAACTCAGGCCTCGAACCTCCGCTCCAGGAGTTTTCGCGCCGGCGGCAAGGACCCTTTTTCGTTGGTTCCATGACCATCGAGCCATTGCTCGGACGGCGCAAGCAGCGCGCGATAGATTTCGCCGCAAAGCTCTCGCGCCGCCCTGCCCGGCCAGTCCGCCGGCAACAGGCTTTCGGGCAGCAGCGGATCGCGCAGCACGACACGGCGGTAATAGTGGATCAGCAGGATGCGCGCGGTGAAGGCCTCGGTCTCGGACAGCTCCGTACCGCGCGCGATCGCGGCGCGCAGCGGCTCGAACGTTGTCATGAATTTCAGATAGGCGTCGGCGGTGCGCTGCAGCGGCCAGCTCGCGCTGAGGAGGCGGCGCCCGCTGTCGTCCTCCGCCGAGACTTCGAGCCGGATCGCGCCCGCGGCTTCTTCGGGCACGGGCAAGCCCGACGGCGCGACCCACACCCCCGGCAACGGACTGCCGAAGCCGGCGTTGCGCAACGCCTCGCGCGAGACGTCACGATCCTCGCCGTTGCCGATCAGCAGCAACTCGAAGCGCCCGGTCCAGTCCGATGGCGGCGGGTCGTAGATGTGGCGCGTGGCGGCTTCGAACGTCTGGCGTCCCTTGTCGGCAAGCCGATAGAAACTGTTGCGACCGACCTTCTCCCGGGCGAGCCAGCCATCGGCTGCAAGGCGCGACATCGCGGTGCGGACGACGCCGCTATCGATGTCCAGACCCTCGAAAAATTCGAGCAGCGTGCCGAGCCACACCACGCCGCCGCGCGGCACGATGGCATCGCCGAACACGGTGATGACGATGGAGCCGGTGCGCGACGGTTCGCGCTTGAGCTGGTCGATGATGCGGGAGAGCGGATGCGCCATGCGCGAGGCATAGCGCGTTTGGTGGCGGCGCGACAATGGACGGGGAGACGCTCTTGGTCTCCCTCTCCCCGCAGGCGGTGAGAGGCGAAGAAGGAATCACCGATGCGGATCGGGATACGCCAGGCTGCGCCAGCCGCTGCGATCGAACGGGCGCCACTGGCCTTCCTTCTGCGCGAGGCGATCGGCCACCGCATAGACCACGGCGGGATGATGGCCCATGCCGCAATGACTGCTCTCGACCTCGATGCTCTCGGTCTGCGCTCCCGCTTTCTCCATGCAGCCCTGCCAGGCGCAGACGCCGTCGGTGCGGCTGAAGATGGCGGTGGTCGGCACCGGTGGCGGGACGGCGAGCTCGCCGCCAAACCGCGGATCGACCTCATCGGCCTTCCGTCCGCTGGCCCATTCATAGACGCGCCAGGCGTTGGTGGAGCGGGGATTGCCGGCGAAGGGGCTGCCGAGCGTAATCACCTGGCGCACGCGGTCGGGCATCATCTTGGCGAGCTGCCGTGCATAGAGGCCGCCGAGGCTCCAGCCGACCAGGCTGATCTTGCGGCCGTGCGTTTCGCTGAGCTCTTCGACCAGATCGACCATCGCGTTTTGCACGCCGTCGCGCAGGCCGTAATTGCGGCCCTGGCGCCAGCCGCTCACCGCGTAGCCCTTGCTGGTCAGAAACGAACGCAGCGCACGTGTGGACGCGTCCGAGGCCACGAGGCCCGGCAACACCAGCACGGGGTGCCCATCGCCGCGCGGCGCGAGGCTCAGCAGCGGAAGTGCGCCGAGGAATGCGCCGAACTCGTGGATCGCGCGTCCCTCCAGAAACATCAGGGTGCGGGACGGCGGACGCAGCGTCTGGGCAGTAGCGGTCATCAATGTTTCCCCTCGGAAGAACTGATAAAGGACGCCGGGACGAGGCCGGCAAAGCATCTGAATTCCAACCCTCCGGCTTCTTGATCGTTCCGCATTGCAGCATGAATCAGCCGCGCAGCCGGTTCCCGGCATTGAAGCCGGGGCGCGCCCAGGCGACAATAGGCTTGTGTGCTAATGCCGGAAGCCGTGACGCAAAAGTCACAGCCATCGGAGCAGGAATTCTACGGAATAGAGCGCCAGGCCGGCGAGGCCGCCGATCAGCGAGCCGTTGAAGCGGATGTATTGCAGGTCGCGCCCGATGTTGATTTCGATCAGCGAGATCAGCTGCGCCATATCCCACGCCTTGACCTGATCGGAGATGAAGATCGAAACGCCGCTCTTCTGATCGGCAATGAAGCTGCGCAACACCGTCACCAGCCCCTTGTTGATCTCGCCGCGCAGCTCGGCATCCCCGGCGAGCGCTTCGCCTGCCGCGACGAACATGCCGGCGAGATGATGCTGCAGCACTTGCGTTTCGCCGCTCGCGCTGCGCTCGATGAACGAGCGCGTGTTGGCCCAGACCGTGCGCGCAAGATCGGCGAGCTCCGGCCGCGCCAGCAGGTCACGCTTCAATCCGGCGATGCGGTCGATATAGGCCTGATCGGTGCCGAGCCGGTCGACGAAGCTCAGCACCATGCGATCGAACTCGCCGCGGAACGGATGCGTGACATCGCTGCGCACCTCGTTGAAGAACGCGGTGGCGGACGCCACGATCTTGTTCACCAGAAACTTGTCGGCGCGGTAGAGCCTGAGCAGGGTCGGCAATTCCGCGCGCACCTTCTCGCGGATCATCGCCATCGTCTCCTTCTGGTTCAGCGTCTCGTGCATCACCCGCAGGAGATCGTCGAACAGGATCTGGTGGCGTCCTTCCGCCACGAAGCCGCGCAGCGTGCCGGCGGCAAGCGGCGCGAGGTCGATCGCCTGGAGCTGCGATGACATGCGGCGGATGATGAAGGTCATCAAGCCGGAGGTCTCCGTGGCCGAGAAGGCCTCGGGCAACAGGCGTAGCGCGAAGCGAGCAAGATCATCGCTGCGCTTGCGGTCGCGCAGCCAGTCGGCAATGAAGGAGCCGAAATCGATCTCCTTAAGCTTGGCCTCGACGGGACCGGCCTCGAGGAAATGCACCTGGATGAACTCGCCGAGCTTGTCGGCGATACGGGCCTGGTTGCTCTGGATGATCGCGGTATGCGGGATCGGCAGGCCGAGCGGCCGCTTGAACAGCGCAACCACGGCATACCAGTCGGCGAGGCCGCCGATGGTCGCGGCTTCCGCGAAGGCGGCGATGAAGCCGAACAACGGGTGCACCGGCAGGAGCCATTTTGCCACGATGAAGAGCGCAAGCGTCGAGGCCAGCACCAGCGTCGCCAGCGCCTTGACGCGGCGCAACTCGGCCGCGCGTTCAGCATCGCCGGGGGTGTCGAAGGTGAAGGTGGCAGGTGGAGTCATCACTGCGTCACAATACTCGTCATTGCGAGCGAAGCGAAGCAATCCAGAATCTTTCCGCGGAACGACTCTGGATTGCTTCGTCGCAAGGGCTCCTCGCAATGACGGCGGAGACGATGGCGGCTGCTGCGCAAGAAACAAAAGGCCCGCCGAAGCGGGCCTCAAATTTCAGTTTGCACTCAGGGCGCCTGATCAGGCGGTCTTGTTGTAGACCTTGGCAAAATTGTCCTGAGCGGACTTCGCACCGTTGGCAGCGAGCTTGCCGAAATAGTCGGCGGTCGCCTTGGCACGCGAGACGAACACTTCGCCGCGCGAGCGGAGCAGGCCCGACTGGATCTCGACGGCCTCGCTGAACGACTTGGCGGAGGCGAGCTTGTCGATGCTCGAGAGGAACGCCTCGGCGTCCTCGTAGATCGCCTGCTGGATGTTGCGGCTGATCTTGCCGGCTTCCGCGACGGATTCGGTCACCGCGTTCTCGACGGCGGCGGTCACGCGCTCGGAGCCTGCGAAAGCCTCGGCGGCACGGTCCTTGGCGGTGTTGGCAGTCTTCTTGACGAACTCGCGGGCGGCCTCGGGAACTTCCAGAT
Source organism: Bradyrhizobium sp. WBOS07 (assembly GCF_024585165.1). NCBI lineage: Bacteria > Pseudomonadati > Pseudomonadota > Alphaproteobacteria > Hyphomicrobiales > Nitrobacteraceae > Bradyrhizobium > Bradyrhizobium sp. WBOS07. Next base: position 5,960,377 of record NZ_CP029008.1, on the reverse strand, counting down.
TCTGGATGTTCTTGAAAGCGTCCTTGAAGCCCTCGAAAGCGCTGTTGGTTTCAGTGGTCATGGGGTTCTCTCCATCCTCATTGGTCTGAGCTATGGGCTCACCCCGTCCGCGTTGGCCCGGGGCACGACTTATATGACATAGTTAATTGTGCAATGCAATATAGATATTGCACTGCGATATCACGAACTCGTGATTAGCCTGAACGTGAGGCATCATGATGCCTCTTTGGTCTCACAGCGCCACCGCGCTTTTTGGCGGTCCCTAGTGCTGCACTGCGCCCGGCAGCCCATAGGCCTCCATCTGGGCCTGGACCTGCGCGATGTTGTGACCGAGCACGACAATGTCATGGGTCTTGCCGTCGACGTCCCGAACGTGGTCCCGCAGCAGCGCTTCCGCCTTGAAGCCAAGGCTCTCGAACACGGCGATCGCCGCCTGCTGGTCGACCGTCATCTGAACCGACAGCTTTTCCAGGCCCGCCCCGAGTGCGAGCGCAAAGGTCTGCTGCGACAGCGCCCGCCCCACCCCCTTCCCGCGCACATCGAGCGAGACCACCATCCGGATCTCGCCGACATGGGGCGACCAGGAATGGGGATCGCGCACCAGCGTGCCGCAGCCGACGACCTTGCCGTCCTTGACCGCGAGCAGGCTCGTGATCGCGCCCCGCTCGATCTCCTTGACCCAGGCCGACAGCACTTTCGGCTCGCTGATATTGCGCGGCAGGAACAGCAAATCGTGGGTCGGCAGACCCTTGCCGAAGGCGAGCACCGCGGCCTCGTCCGCGGGCGCCATCAGACGAATCTCGATATCGCCGGCGTCCGTCGTGACGTGACGCGGATAGGAACGCTGCTCGCTCATGTCGATCTCTTTCCCAGCCAGGAATCCAGTTTCGGCCATAGCCGCTTCACGGCGTTGGCGCCCGCGACCAGCGAGACGTGGCCGCCTTTCAGGATCACCTCTTCCTTGTCCGCAGAACCGATCTTCGCGATCAGGTGCTTGGCGGCCTCATACGGCACGATGTGGTCGTGCTCGGCGACCGCATGCAGGATCGGCACCGTGATGTTCTCGAGCTTCGCCGTGCGGCCGCCGACCGACATGGTGTCGTTGAACAGCTTGTTGTCCCACATCAGGTCCTTGGTGATGGTGCGGAAATATTCGCCGGCCAGCGGCAGCGTGTCGGTCGCCCAGCGATCGAACATGCGGTAGGATTTGACGAACTCGTCGTTCCAGATGTTCTCCCAGAGCTGGATCTGGCTCACCGTGCGTGAGGCCGGGCGCAGCATCTCGAACGAAGACAGGATCATCTCCGGCGGCACGTTGCCGACGCTGTCGACGAGACGGTCGACGTCGAAATAGCGGCGGTCGGAGAAGTTCGAGAACAGCTTCATCTCGCGGAAGTCGATCGGCGTGGTGAAGCAGATCAGGTTCTTCATCGGCCCGTCCTTGTGGATGGAGCCGTACAGCAGCGACAGCACGCCGCCGAAGCAATAGCCGATGACCGAGACGTCCTGCTCACCGGAATCGGCCTGCACGCGGCGGACGCAATCCGGGATGAAGTCGAGGACATAGTCCTCCATCCGCAGGCTCTTCTCCTCCGGCCGCGGCGCGCTCCAGTCGAGCATGTAGACGTCGTATCCGCGCTTGAGCAGGAACTCGATGAAGCTCTGCCCGGGGACGAGATCGAGGATGTAGCCGCGATTGGTGGTCGCCATCACGATCAGCACCGGCACGCGGTAGATCTCGTCCGACATCGGCCGGTAATGATAAAGGTTCATGGTGCCGCGCGAATGCAGCACGTCCTTCGGAGTCGAGCCGAGCGAAGGGCCCGAGGTCGAGAAATATTCAACGCCCTTGATGCTGCGCTGGATGGCGCGCTGCACCTCGCTCTGGATCCGCTCCGGGATGGACGCGAGGTCGAGTCCCGCCGGCCCGTTCATGTCGGCTCTCCGGGCTCGGAAGGCGGGCGCTTCGTCCGTGGCGGCCGCGGGGTGCCGTCGTAGCCTTGCGTGATGCCGGAACTCGCCGCCATCCGGCTCAGCATCGCCTTGATCTCGCCGATCTGAGCCTCGACCGACTGGAGCCGTTCCGCAAGACCCGTGACCTGCTCCCGGCTCGGCAGGTTCATCGTGACGAGATATTTCTCCATGAGCTCGCCGAGCTGCTTCTGAGCACCTGCAGCAACTCCACCGGCGCGGTTCATCGCCTGCGAAAATTCCGGCGACGACATGGCCTGGTTGGCGAAAGAGTTGAACCCCTTCTCCATCTCGCCGACCATCTTCTGCCACATGGCAACGGGGTCGTTGGTCTTGTCGGTCATCGGCGTCCTCCTGAAAACGAGAGCTGCGATGCCCTTCTTTTCTCGCCATACCACACCGTTGCGCGATGCCGGTCAACCGGCAAGCGCACGCGCTGCTCGGCACGCCGCTTCTTTGTGGCGGCAAACCGTGCGATACAATACCGGTCAGCAGGAGGGACCCGTGACCACCCATCAGCCGCCCCAGACCGTCCGCGCCAACGGCATCGACATCTGCTATGAGATCTTTGGCAACGACAATGCCGAACCGCTGCTGCTGATCATGGGTCTCGGCGCGCAGATGATCCACTGGGACGATGCGTTCTGCGAGCAGCTTGCCGCGCGGGGTTTCCGCGTGATCCGCTTCGACAATCGCGATATCGGCAAGTCCAGCCATCTCACCGGCGGCAAGCGCCTGACGCCGCTCGAGCTGCTGAAGCTGCGCTTCCTCAGGATTCCCGTCGCCGCGACCTACAAGCTGATCGACATGGCGAAGGACACGGTCGGCTTGATGGATGCGCTCGGCATCAAGTCGGCGCATCTGGTCGGGGCGTCCATGGGCGGCATGATTGCCCAGGAGGTGGCGCTGTCGTTTCCGCACCGCGTCCGTTCGCTGACATCGATCATGTCGACCACGGGCAATCCGCGCATTCCACCGCCTTCGCGCGAGGCCGCCGCAATGCTGATGGCGCCGCCGCCGCGCAGCAAGGAGGAGTTCATCGTCCGCTACGGCCAGACCTGGAAAGTGTTGCGCGCCGGAAATTTTCCGGAGGAGGAAGCGCTCGATCTCGAGCGTGCCGAGCGCGTCTTCGCGCGCGGACTCAATCCGGCCGGCGTCGGCCGTCAGCTCCGCGCCGTGCTGGCGTCCGGCAGCCGCAAGGAGCGTCTGCACGCCGTGCAGGTGCCGACGCTGGTTATTCACGGCACCGTCGATCCGCTGGTCCGTCCCGAAGGCGGCAAGGACACCGCGGCGTCGATCCCGAACGCCAAATTGCTGATGATCGAAGGCATGGGCCACGCGCTGCCGATGCGGTTCTGGCCGGAGATCATCAACGCCATCGACAAGCACGCCCATGGCGCGGCGGCGCAGGCGGCCTGATCGGACTCATCAAGTATCCAGTCGAGCAACGCATATCGTAGGGTGGGCAAAAGCGCGCCCTTTTTGCGCGCTGTGCCCACCACATGCAGATGGTGGGCACGCTTCGCTTTGCCCACCCTACAGTCTTTTCGCGATCCAGATCACGTGGCGCGCGCCGCCGCCTCGCCCGGTGGCGCGGACATTGACTTCGTTGACGTCGAAGCCGGCGGTGCGAAGACGCCTGGTGAAGGCGGGGTTGGGTCCCGACGACCAGACCGCGAGCACGCCGCCCGGGCGCAGCGCCGTCTTCGCTGCCGCGAGCCCGCTCGCGCTATAGAGCGCGTCATTGCCCTTGCGGGTCAGCCCTTCCGGCCCGTTGTCGACGTCAAGCAGGATGGCGTCGAAGGCCGACCGCTGCGGGCGGATGATTTCGCCGACGTCGATTTCCCGGATCTTCACCCTGGCATCATCGAGGCTGTCGCCGAAGACCTCCGCCATCGGACCTCTCGCCCAGGTCACCACCGCCGGCACCAGTTCGGACACCACGATCTTCGCTTTGGGGCCGAGCACCGTGAGCGCAGCACGCAGCGTAAAGCCCATGCCGAGGCCGCCGATCAGGACGACGGGCTTGGCGACCTTCTCGATCTGCTTCGCTGCCAGCGTTGCGAGCGCGGCTTCCGAGCCGGACAGGCGGTTGTTCATCAGCTCGTTGGTGCCGAGCTTGATGGAGAACTCCTTGCCACGCCGCATCAGCCGGAGCTCCTCGTCGGAGCCGGGGATTTTTGCGGTGTCGATCTTTTCCCAGGGAATCATCCCCGGGGTTTAGCACGATCGGGCGAACAATCAGCCACCCGCCCAGACATCCAGCACATAGCGGTTGTTCGTGCCCATCTGCTCGATCCACCGTGCACTGGCGGCCGCGTCACCGCCGCTCTTCTCGCGGTGGATCGCGACCAGCGCCGCCTTCACGTCGGGCTCCATCTTGCCGCCATCGCCGCAGACATAGATGATCGCGCCCTGCTCGATCAGCGGCCAGAGCTTGTCCTTCTGCGCGGCCAGCACGTGCTGCACATAGGTCTTCGGTCCGTCGCTCCGCGAGAACGCCGTGAACAGCTCGGTGATGCCGCTGGCGGCCAGCGCCTTGAGCTCGTCGGCGTAGAGAAAGTCCTGATCGGGATGGCGGCAGCCGAAGAACAGCATGGATGGCCCGAGCACCGCGCCCTTGGCCTTGCGCGCGGCGCGCTCCTGCAGGAAGCCGCGGAACGGCGCGAGGCCCGTGCCCGGGCCGATCATGATAACAGGCACCGACGGATCCTCGGCAAGCCGGAAGCCGGCCTTGGTCTCGCGCACGGTGGCGTAGATCACGTCGCCGACGCGGCGATTGGCGAGATAGTTCGAGCAGATGCCCTTGTAGACCCCGCGCCCTGAGGCGGCCGGCCCTTCAACCACGCCGACCGTGATGCTGCAACGCGCGGGATCGACCGACGGCGAGGACGAGATCGAATAATAGCGCGGTGCCAGCAACGAGAGCATTTCCAGATAGACGTGGAACGGCAGTTCGCAGGCCGGATATTCGAGCAGCAGGTCGAACACCGATTTGCGCTTGGCGAGAATCTCGGCGCGGTAACGCTCGAGCGGCTCGCTCTCCTCACCGACGAAGGCCAGCAGCTTCGGCTTGGTCACGGGGCACCGGGTATGCTCGGCCATGATCTGGATCTGCTTGCGGGTCGCGACCTGCTGCAGCTCGACGAACTCGCTGAGCAGGCGGCCCACCGACACGGCCTCGCCGACCGGCAATTGGGCGCGGCGCCCCTCGGCGACCTGCAGCCTGATCTGGTCGGCGGGCAGGAAACCGAAGCGACGGGCCACCGAATCCACCAGCGTCGGATCATTGCGCGGGACGACGCTGAGGTGATCGCCGACGCGGTAGCTGACATTGGCCGGCAGCTGCACCTCGATGTGCCGCGTCGAACGCTCGGACGGATGGGGCCCGGCCTTGTTCTGAAGCTCGTCGTTGACCAGCACCTTCATCGCGACAGCACCGCCCTGCGCGACGATGGTGTTGACGGCGGTCACCGCGACCGGCTCGATCGCATAGAGCGGATCGTCCTCGGCGGTGCGGGTGAAATTCCAGTCGATGCCGAATTCCTTGGTCGCGACCTGGGCCGCGGCCGGGAACCATTTCTGGAACTGGCCGTCGAGATCGCTGCGTGCATCGCCCTCGCCGCGCGGATAGACCGCACGCGCGCCATGCTTCGACAATTGCTCGTCGATCAGGCGCGGCACCGATTGATAGGTCGCGGCCCAGTCGCTGTTGCCGCAACCGAACACGGCGTAGCGCACGCCGGCAAAGGCATCCTTCGGCAAATCGCCGCCAAGCCATTTGACGAACTGCGTCGCATTGTCAGGCGGCGCGCCGTTGTAGGAGGCGCAGATGATCAGCACGCCGCCCTGCTGCGGCAGCTTGCCGACGTAATCGTCGAGCGGGCCGAGATGCACCGCAAAGCCGTTGATCTCGGCAAGGTCGGCCATGCGCGTCGCCAGCTCCTCGGCGGTGCCGAGATTGGAGCCGTAGAGCACCAGCATCGGCGTGTTGTGGCCGGGCCGGGCCGTCGGCTGGCGCGGCGCCTTCGGCGCCGAACCGGCGGCCGCAATCGGTCCGCCATAGGCACCGCGCTCGCGATCGGCGCGCGGACGCACCTTGATCTTGAAGCCTTCCGGCTTCATCGTCAGCGTCTCCTTCAGATGCATCTGGTAGCGCTGATGGTCGATCAGCTTGAAGCGCTGCAGGATCATGCCGAGCGCGAGCGCGGCCTCGTGCATGGCGAAGCCGCGGCCGATGCAGGCGCGCTGACCGTTGCCGAACGGCTTCCAGGCATTGATCGGCCGCTTCGCTTCCGCCTCGCGGCTGAAATTCTCGGGATCGAAGGCATCGGGATTCGGACCCCAGACGGAGGGATCGCGATGCAGCGCGGTCACCAGGATCGTGGTGAACGTGCCCTTCCGAAGCTTGTACTTGCCGCCGATCGTCTCGTCGTTCAGCGGCGAGATGCCATAGGCCGGCGCCGGCGGCCACAGCCGCAGCGCCTCCTTCAGGATCTGCGTGATGTAGGTGAGCTGCGTCACCTGCTGATAGGTCGGCTTGGCATCGACGTCGGGGCCGAAGACGCGATCGACCTCGTCATAGGCCTTCTTGAGGATCTCGGGGTGCTTGAGCAGCGCATAAAGCGTGTAGGACAACAGGCCACTGGTGGTCTCGTGGCCCGCGATCAGGAACGTGTTGATCTGGTAGCGGATATTGACGTCGTCGAGCTGCTCGCCGGTCGAACGGTCGACGCCGGTCATCATCGCAGCCAGCATGTCCTTCTTGTCGTCGATCCCTTCCGCGCTCTTGCGGCGCTCGGCAATGATCTCGTCGACCATCTTGTTCATGAAGGCGACGTCTTCGACGAGGGTCTTGCGCCGCTTCTGCATCCAGAGCTGCTCGAACGGCAGGCCGCGCGTCATCATGATGGTTTCGAGCGAGCGTACCAACGACTCGACGTAGGGATGATAGTCGCTCCGGTAGAAGGAGTTGAAGCGGTAGTCGAAACCGCATAGCCCGATCGTGTCCAGCGTCAGCGCCGTCATATCATGAACGACGTCGATCTCGTCGTCGGCGTTGAGCCGCTCCCATTTCTGGACGAGTTGCTCGGCGATATCGACCATGCTCGGATGATAGGACTGCATGGCGCGATTGCCGAAGGGCTGAAGCAGGATGTTGTGCGCCTTGCTCCAGTTCGGCTCCCTGGTATCGGCCGTGAACAGGCCGTCGCCGCCGACCGCGCGCACGCGCCGCAGCGCGCCGCGCACCGTCTTGTCGAAGCGCTTCTCGTCGGAGAGCTCGTCGACGAGATCGTGGCCGGAGACGACCACGATCGGCGAGCCCATCATATCGAGCCAGAAGATCGGACCGAGCTCCTTGGCGAGCCGCGTCAGGTGCTGCACGGGCGCAGCCGAATCCAGCGACAGCATGTTGCCGACCACGGGCTTGGTCGGCGGATGCGGGATCGGGTCCAGACGATTCGTGGTAGACATTAAAAGTGCTTCCCCCTGCCTCGATATTCACCGCCGTCATTGCGAGGAGCGAAGCGACGAAGCAATCCAGACTGCCTTCCGCGAATACATTTCTGGATTGCTTCGCTTCGCTCGCAATGACGAGCGCTAGCTAAACCGCCTTCTACGCCATTCGATCAGCTTGGCGCTGACCTCCTCCGGCTTCTCCTGCTGCGTCCAATGGCCGCTGTCCTTCACCAGATACTTTTCGAGATCACCGATCAGATTCTCCATGCCGTCCGCCGCAGAGGGCGGCAGCACCGCGTCGTTCTCCGCCATGATCATCAGCGACGGCACGTGGACGTGGTGGTCCAGGCCCTTCGACCGCTCCCAATTGCGGGTAAAGTTGCGGTACCAGTTGATGCCGCCGGTGAAGCCTGTCTTCGTGAAGGTGTCGACGAACACCTTCTTCTCGTCGGTGGACAGGATCGGCGTGCGCGGGTCGACCTTGGCATCGTAAGCCGCGATCATCTGCGGGAAGGCCAGATTGGTTTTTGCCGCGGCGCCGACGCCTGCGATCGGCGGCTCATCCGGCTTCGCCGCAGGCCGCGCCAGCGGCTTGCGCATGAAGGCGTCGAAAGTCTGCTCGACCCGGTTGCCAAAAATCCTGTCCGGCTCGCGCGCGGGATCCTGGAACTGGACGATATACATCTGGTCGCCATAGCGCTGGCGAAACAGCGCGATGGGATCGATCGGGGCGCGGTCCCAATGCGGGGTGTTGACGCCGACCACACCAGCGACGCGCGAAGGGTGCCGCAAAGGCATCTGCCAAACGACGAAGCCGCCCCAGTCGTGACCGACGAAGATCGCCTTTTCGATTCCGAGATGATCGAGCAGACCGACGAGATCGCCGGTCAAATGCTCCATGTCGTAGTCCTCGACCGGCTCGGGACGGTCGGTCGCGCCATAGCCGCGCTGGTCCGGGGCGATCACGCGGATGCCGGCCTCGCTCAGCGCCTTGATCTGGTGGCGCCAGGAAAAGGCGAGCTCGGGCCAGCCGTGGCACAGCACGACCGGCGGCTTGTCGTCGGCCGGGCCAGCCTCGTAATAGCCCATGCGGATTCCGTTCGTCGACGCGAACTTGAGCGGCGGCATTTCAATCATTGCAACATTCCTACTCAGCGGCACCCTTGATGTCGGCCGCCGGCGGCGCGTAGGCCGCCTCCAGTGCGGCGAACTCCTCCGGCAGCATGTCGCACATCACCTGCACATGCGGAATGATGTTGGCGCCGACGATGAAGCCGAAATCGAGCTGGTCGCGGTAGCTCTGCACGGTGATGTTGAGCGCCTGCCCGTGTGTTGAGATCGACACCGGGAAAATGTGCAGCAGCTCGGCGCCCGCGGCATAGAGCGTCTGCCGCGGTCCCGGCACGTTGGACACCGTGATGTTGGCGGCCGGGGGCAGTACGTCCGACAGATTGGAGCGGCTATAGAGCAGCGCCAGGATCTGCACCATGATCGGCGCGCCCAGCATCGAGATGTTGGAGACCTGCGGCATCAGCGCGCGCAGGGGATGCGACATCTCCTTGGACTTGGTCGACTGCGCGATGATGGCTTCCAGCCGCGCCTTGGGATCGTCGACATTGGTCGCGATCGAGCAGATCATGCCGAACACCTGGTTGTTCGCCTCGGTGTTGCCCTCCTCGCGCAGCGAGATCGGCACCGCGGCCGTCAGCGATTTCGCCGGCAGCGTGCCATACTGCAGCAGATAGCGGCGGACGACGCCAGACGCCAGCGCCAGCACGACGTCGTTGAGCTTGCCGCCGGCCTGTTTGGCCAGCGCCTTGGCCCGCGACAACGGGATCGACACGCCGGCAAAGCTTCGTTCCGAGGAGATGGTCTTGTTGAGCATGGTCGGGGGCGACACCATGCTGGCGAGGCTCTCGCGCGACTTGGGATCGGCGACCTTGCCGAGCACGTCGGACACGCTCTTGAGCACGGTGGGGATGTTGCCGGCGAAGCGCACCGCGCTCTCGATCTGATACATCGCATTGTCGAACAGGATCGAGCCGATGTCGCTCTTGCCGGTGCGCGGCAGCTGAAGGTTCTTCGCAGCCTGCGAAGCATCGAGCGGCTGGCTGAACAGCTGCTGATAGGAATCCAGCAGGTTCGCGGCGATGTCGCGCGGCTCCTGCCCTGGTTTGCTGCCCGCCGTCGGTGGCTCGACCTTCCGCGGGATCGGCGAGATGTCGTAGATCATGTTGGTCAGCGCCGCGCCGGCGCCGCCGTCGATCGCGGCATGATGCATCTTGGAATAGAGCCCGACCTCGTTGTCCTTCATGCCCTCGAACACGTAGAATTCCCAGAGCGGGCGGGCGCGGTTGAGCAGCTTGGCATGCATCCAGCCGACGATGCGTTCAAGCGTGGCGCGGTCGCGCGGCTGCGGCAGGCTGGCGCGGAAGATGTGACGATCGATGTCGAACTGGTCGTCCTCGACCCAGGACGGATGGTCGATGTCGAGCGGCGCCTTCTCCAGCCGCGCCTTCAGGATTGGCGCGATGTGCAGCCGCGAGACGATCATCGCCTTGAAGTCTTCGAAGAAGTCGCCCTTGTAGTCGTCGGGCAGGCGGAAGATCGCCATGCTCCCGACATGCATCGGCATTTCAGGTGTTTCCAGATAGAGAAACGACGCGTCCAGCGACGACAGCTTCTTACCGTCAGCCATAATTCCCTCCCGCAACGATTTGACGGGCGCCTTAGCCGGCGCTTCTCGTCAGGCCGATATTGCCTGTTCCGGCGGGGCATATGCAATGGCAAACGGCCCTGCCCGGTCAAATGGCGAGAACTCCCCCTCCGGTTGGGCCAAACGGTCGGCCACCGCCCACAGCGCCGCAGGATTTACCCCGAGCCCGAGATGGCTCGCCAGGTGCACCTCGATGTTTTCGGCGCGGTCGGAGGGACGCAACAAGCAGGTCCGCCAGTTAACCACACCGTCGGCCCGCGAATAGATCGAGGTTGTCGGAACCGGCAGATCGCCGGCGATCGCCTCGCGCGCTTCCGCAAAATCCTCGACGCGCTCGCCGGACAGCGCCTCGTACAGCCGCGTGGCATTGGTCGCCCGCACGTCATTGGCAAAAGGGCTGCCGAGCGTGATGACGTAGCGAACCATGTCGGGCGCCCAAAGCGAAAGATCGCGGGCATAGACGCCGCCGAGACTCCACCCGACCAGGCTGACCTTGCGCCCGCTCGCGGCATGAATCTCGGCGAGTCGGGCGCGCAGCGCGTCCCGCATCCGCCCCAGCCCGCCGAGATTGCGGCCCATCCGCCAGGCATGCGTCTCGTAGCCGAGCTCGCTGAGATAGCGCCGCATCGGCGCCATCGAGAGGTCGCTGGCGAGAAAGCCCGGCAGCGCCAGCACCGGATGGCCGTCGCCCCTCGGCGCCCGCATCAGCAGCGGCGACAGCAGGAGGCTTGCATTGAGTTCGAGCAGGCCACGGGCTTCTGCGAGCAACAGGGCGAGGCCCGGCGGACGTAGCCGGCCTTTCTCCAGCGCCCCCTCCTGCCCGGACGACACTATTTTTTCTTGTCGCTGCTGCGCGTGCCGCCGAGGCCGGCCATCGTGACGAACATATCCTGAAACCGCTCGGCGATCTTCGGATCGAACGTGAACCAGCTCTGGATCAGCGATTCCGGCGAGACCTTCTCGATGTTGCTGAGCACCTGCTGCTGCAGCTTGTCCATCACCGCCGTCTGCATCGGCCCTACGTCGGGCAGACCGAAGAACTGGCGAGCCTCGAGGGGGGTGCAGTCGATTTCGATGTTTACTTTCATGTCCCCTCCGGATGAGATTCGGGCCGCTTGGCGGAGTATCGCCGCGAGTTGTGCTGCGACGCAAGCGACCTGATGCAGGCGCGGCGTGCCCCGTCCCCCAATCGGGCGGTATGGTCAACCAAAGTCGAAAGAGGCGATCTTCCATGCTGGACGGCATGGACTGCATTGCTGCACAGCGGCGCAACTTGGCGCGTTCCTTGCTGGAATGGCGCTTGCACCGGTCGAGAACTCTGGGCAACATGGATCAATCAGCCCCGCCGAACAATCAAAAATCATCGGCATGGCAGAGTGGAGAGGGTCAAGAATGTCATCAGGTCGAAGTCTGTTTGCGACGACGCTCGCCGGTACGCTTGCGTTGGCGGTCACGCCGGCGTCGAGCCAAACGCTCCGTTATGCCAACCAGGGTGACCTGAAGTCCCTTGATCCCTACACGCTCAACGAGAGCACGACCCACGCGCATCTCGGCCACGTCTACCAGGGCCTCACCGCGCGCGACAAGGACCTCAAGATCATTCCGGCGCTGGCGGAGAGCTGGGAGACTCCCGAGCCGACCCGCTGGCGCTTCCATTTGCGCAAGGGCGTGAAATTCCACAACGGCGACCCCTTCACCGCCGACGACGTCGTGTTCTCGGCCGATCGCGTCCGCAAGAAGGGGTCCAACATGCAGACCCGTCTTGCGCCCGACGTCAAGGTCGTCAAGGTCGACGACTACACCGTCGACTTCGTCCTGCCCTCGCCCAATCCCATCCTGCACAATTCGTGGGATGTCTGGTACATCATGGACAAGAAATGGGCCGAGGCGAACAACGTCGTCGATCCGACGCCGGTGGCGGCGACCACGCCCAGCTACGCCTCGCTGCACGAGAACGGCACCGGCCCCTTCATCATCGAAAGCCATCAACCCGGCGTGAAGACGGTGTTCAAGGCCAATCCCAATTACTGGGGCAAGGTGGAAGGTAACCTGAAGGAGATCGTCTTCACCCCAATTTCCTCCGACGCCACCCGCGTCGCCGCACTCCTCTCCGGCGAAGTCGACGTCATCGAGCCGGTGCCGATCCAGGACATTTCCCGCGTCGATTCCAGCCCGAACGCCCAGGTGCTGAAGGGGCCGGAGCTGCGCACCATCTTCATCGGCTTCGACCAGACGCGCGACGAGCTGCTCTACTCCAACATCAAGGGCAAGAACCCCTTCAAGGACGCCCGGGTTCGCGAAGCCTTCTACAAGGCGATCGACATCGAGTTGATCAAGACGCGCGTGATGCGCGGACTGTCGACGCCGTCGGCGCTGATGATCGCGCCGGAACTGTTTGCGCTGTCCAAGGAGTTCACGCGGCCGAAATTCGACCCTGACGGCGCCAAGAAGCTCCTGACCGAAGCCGGCTATCCCGACGGCTTCGAGGTCACGATGGATTGCCCGAACGATCGCTACGTCAACGACGCCGCGATCTGCCAGGCCGTCGTCGGCATGCTCGCCCGCATCGGCGTCAAGATCAATCTCTTGGCGCAGCCGAAGGCGCAGTACTTCGCAAAGGTGCTCAAGCAAGGCGGCTACCAGACCTCGTTCTACCTCTTGGGCTGGACCCCGAGCACGATGGACTCGCACAACGTGCTGTACGACATCATGGGCTGCCGCGACGATGCGAAATCCTCGCGCGGCGAGGCCAATCTCGGCGGCTATTGCAACAAGGAGTTCGACGCCATCACCGACAAGGTGCTGGTCGAGACCGACACCGCCAAGCGCAACCAGCTGATCAAGCAGGCCTACGACATCAGCATCACGGACTGGGCCTACATTCCGCTGCATCAGCAGGCACTGGCCTGGGGTGTATCGAAGAAGGTCAACCTGCCGCAGCGCGCCGACAATTTGGTCATGTTCCACTGGGCGACCAAGAAGGAATAGCGTCAGTCGAACACGAGGTCCCGGCGCACCAGGCGGCCGGGACCTTTCCTTTTTCCGGCTGACAAAATCGTCGGCCGCACGCACCCAAGGATAGTGGAAGGCATGCTCGCTTTCACGCTTCGCCGCGCGGTTCAGGCCATCGGCGTCATGTTCGCCGTGGGCATCATAGCCTTCTCGATGTTCCGTTTCGCCGGCGACCCCGTCAACCAGATCGTCTCGATCGACACCTCGGCGGCCGAACGCGAAATCGTGCGTAAATCGCTCGGCCTCGACGATCCCGTGCCGGTGCAGTTCGTGCGCTATTTCGCCGACGCCGCGCAGTTCAAATTCGGCGTCTCCTATCAGTTCCGCCAGCCGGTCTCGACTTTGTTGATGGAGCGCATGCCCGCCACGCTGGAACTGGCGATCTGCGCCACCGTCTTTGCAATGGTGTTCGGGATTCTGATGGGGGTCTATTCGGCGCTCAGGCGCGACACCTTGCTTGCCAAGCTGTTCCAGGCGGTTTCGCTTGTCGGCATCTCGTTGCCGACTTTCCTGATCGGCATTCTGCTGATCTACCTGTTCGCCGTGACATTGGGCTGGTTGCCTTCGTTCGGCCGCGGCGAGGTGGTCAAGCTCGGCTGGTGGAGCACGGGCCTGCTCACGCTGTCGGGACTGAAGGCATTGATCATGCCCTCGATCACCCTCGGCCTGTTTCAGATGACCTTGATCATGCGGCTGGTGCGGGCGGAGATGCTGGAGGTGCTGCGAACCGACTATATCCGCTTCGCCCGTGCCCGGGGGTTGACCACCCGCGCCATCCATTTCGGCCACGCGCTGAAGAATACGCTGATTCCCGTGATCACGGTGGCCGGACTCCAGTTTGGCTCGGTTATTGCATTTTCGATCATCACCGAAACCGTATTCCAATGGCCGGGCATGGGACTTCTGTTCGTGCAGGCCGTGCAAAACGTCGACATCCCGATCATGGCCGCCTACCTGCTGATGGTTTCGCTGATCTTCGTCACCATCAACCTGGTGGTCGACATCCTCTACACCGTGGTCGATCCGCGCCTGCGCGCGACCGTCGGCCGCGCCACATAAGGCAGCTCCGCATGTCCGACGCAGCCGCCTCCAATCCCGACGAGCAGAGCACGCCGCCCGCCCATGTCGGCCGCAGCTGGCTGAGCCGCGCGCTCGACAGCGACATCTTCTATTCGTTCCGCCGTTCCAAGCTGACCATGGTGGCGGCGGCCATCACCGTGCTGTTCTTCCTGCTCGCGATCTTTGCATCCGCGCTCGCGGTGCAGAACCCGTTCGATCCGGCGCAGCTCCAGTTGATGAACTCGCGCATCTCGCCGCTCTGGACCGCCGACGGCCAGAGCCCATTCCTGCTCGGCACCGACGAGCAGGGCCGCGACGTATTCTCCGCCATCCTCTATGGGATGCGCATCTCGCTCGCGGTGGGCGTCGCCGGCGTGATCTTCGCCGGCGCGCTCGGCATCGCGCTCGGCCTGATCGCCGGCTATTTCGGCGGCGCGGTCGACGGCGTGATCATGCGGATCGCCGACGTGCAGCTCACCTTTCCCGCCATTCTGATCGCGCTGCTGGTCAACGGCATCGCCAAATCCATCTTCGGCAACCGGCTGGATGCCACCAGCATGCTGGTGGTGCTGGTGATCTCGATCGGTCTGAGTTTCTGGGTGGGGTATGCCCGAACGGTGCGCGGCTCCGTGATGGTCGAGAAGAACAAGGATTACGTGGCTGCCGCGCAGCTGATCGGCCTGCCCGCACCGACGATCATGCTGCGCCACGTGCTGCCCAACACAATGGGCCCGATCCTGGTCATCGCCACCATCAACCTGGCGCTCGCCATCATCACCGAGGCGACGCTGTCCTTCCTCGGCGTCGGCCTGCCCGACACGATGCCTTCGCTCGGCACCTTGATCCGCATCGGCAACAACTACCTGTTCGCCGGCGAATGGTGGATCGTCGCCTTCCCGGGCCTGGCGCTCGCCGGACTGATCCTGTCGATCAATTTGCTGGGCGACTGGCTGCGCGACGCGCTCAATCCGAAACTCCGATGAGCAACATTTCGATGAGTCCGCCTCGCTCATGACCGAACCAATCCTCTCCGTGCGCAACCTCCAGGTGGAGTTCGCCTCCCGCCGCGGCACGCTGCGCGCCATCGACGGCGCCTCCTTCGACATCGCCAAGGGCGAGGTGCTGGGCGTGGTCGGCGAATCCGGCGCCGGCAAATCCGTCACCGGCCTCGCCGTGATCGGCCTGATCGATCCCCCCGGCCGCATCGCCGGCGGCGAGATTCGTCTTGCCGGCCAGCGCATCGACCATCTGCCGCCGGAACAGATGCGCCGCATCCGGGGCAAGCGGATCGGCATGATCTTCCAGGACCCCCTCACCTCGCTCAATCCGCTGTACCGGGTCGGCGACCAGATCGTGGAGACGATCAGGACCCATCTGGACCTGTCCGAATCCGCCGCCCGCCGCCGCGCCATCGACCTGCTCGCCGAGGTCGGCATTCCCGCGCCGGACAGGCGCATCGACGGCTATCCGCACGAATTCTCCGGCGGCATGCGTCAGCGCGTGGTGATCGCGCTCGCGATCTGCGCCGAGCCCGAGCTGATCATCGCCGACGAGCCGACCACCGCGCTCGACGTCTCCGTGCAGGCGCAGATCATCTCGCTGATCAAGCGGCTCGGCCGCGACCACGGCACCGCCGTGATGCTGGTGACGCACGACATGGGCGTGATCGCGGAGACCTCGGACCGCGTCGCGGTGATGTATGCCGGCCGCGTCGCCGAGATCGGTCCGGTGCAGGATGTCGTCAGAAATCCGCTGCACCCCTACGCCAAGGGCTTGATGGGCGCGATTCCGACGCTGGCCGGCGACGACAAGCGCCTCCAGCAGATCCCCGGTTCGATGCCGCGCCTCTCAGCGATCCCGCGCGGCTGTTCGTTCAATCCGCGCTGCGCGTTCGCCTTCGACCGCTGCCGGGTCGAGCGGCCGGAGCCGCTGCCGCGCGGCACGCAATCGGTCGCCTGCCACCTCTACGACAACGTGCCGGCGGAGAGCGCGGCATGAGCACCCCCTTCGTTCAGGCCACAAATCTGCGCCGGGTGTTCGACGTCTCGAAGCCCTGGCTAAACCGCGTGCTCGAGGGCGGGCACCTCGAATATCTCAAGGCGGTCGACCACGTCACCTTCGACATCAGGAAGGGTGAGACGTTTGCGCTGGTCGGCGAGTCCGGCTCGGGCAAGACCACAGTGGCGCGGATGGTCGTCGGGCTGCTGCCGCCGAGCGCCGGCGACGTCCTGATCGACGGCGTCTCGATGACCGATCCGCGGCAGGCGCCGGCGCGGCGGAAGCTGCGCCGCCGCATCCAGATGATCTTCCAGGATCCCTATGCCAGCCTGAACCCGCGCTTCCGCGTCGACGCCATCATCTCCGAGCCGATCCGCGCCTTCGACCTGATCCAGGGCGAGCGCGACATCCGGGCTCGCGTCGCCGAGCTGCTCACGCTGGTCGGCCTGCATCCCGACGACCGGCTGAAGTTTCCGCACGAATTCTCGGGCGGCCAGCGTCAGCGCATCGCGATTGCGCGGGCGCTCGCTTCCGACGCCGAGTTCATCGTCTGCGACGAGCCGACTTCGGCGCTCGACGTCTCGGTGCAGGCGCAGATCCTCAACCTGATGCGCGACCTCCAGGACAAGTTCGGCCTGACCTACATGTTCATCAGCCACAACCTCGCCGTGGTCCGCCACATGGCGAGCCGCGTCGGCGTGATGTATCTCGGCCGCATCGTCGAGATCGCCGAGGGACGAGAGCTGTTCGCCAATCCGCGCATGCCCTACACCAAGATGCTGCTGGGCGCCGTGCCCGACCTTGCCATGAGCGGCCGCCAGCGCATTCCGGTGAAAGGCGAGATCCCGAACCCGATCAACCCGCCCTCCGGCTGCGCATTCAATCCGCGCTGCCCGCTGGCGTTCAATCTCTGCCGCAAGGAGGCTCCGGAACTGATCGGCGGCGTCGCCTGCCATGCGGTCAACACCGCACCGGTCCCGGCGTGACGCGCGCGTGCCATGCAGCCTGCGCATTTGGCGGCGGCCCGTCCCTGTGATCAATTGCGCGCGCCGCAAGTGAGGTAATCGATGGCCAGCAACGTCAACCCAGATCCCTTTACGACGCGCCCCGAGATCGAGGGCACGTTCGGGGTCGTCGCCACCACGCACTGGATCGCGACCGCAATCGGCATGGCCATCCTCGAAAAGGGCGGCAACGCCTTCGACGCCGGCGTCGCCACCGCCTTCACGCTCCAGGTGGTCGAGCCGCATCTGAACGGCCCCGGCGGCGACGTGCCCGTCATCGTGCACGACGTGAAGCGCGGCCGCACCGAGGTGATCTGCGGCCAGGGCCCGGCGCCGGCACGCGCCACCATCGCGCACTACAGGAGCGAGGGCCTCGACATGGTGCCGGGCACGGGCCTGCTCGCCGCCTGCGTCCCCGGCACGTTCGAATCCTGGATGATGCTCTTGCGCGACTACGGCACGATGCGCGTGCGCGACGTGCTGGAGCCGGCGATCTCCTATGCGCGTGATGGCTACCCGCTGGTGGAGCGCGCCTGCGCCACGATCCAGACCGTCGAGCAATTGTTCCGCAAGCATTGGCCGACCTCCGCCGCCGTCTACCTGCCGAACGGCGAGGTGCCGAGGCCCGGCACACTGTTCACCAACAAGACACTGGCCGCGACCTACGCCCGGATCCTGAGCGAAGCGGAAAGCGGTGGCGGTGGCCGCGACGCCGAGATCGAGCGCGCGCGCAAAGCCTGGTCGCAAGGTTTCGTCGCCGAAGCCATCGACAAGTTCTGCCGGACCCAGGAGGTGATGGACGTCAGCGGCTCGCCGCATCGCGGCGTGCTGTCCGCCGACGACATGGCGTGCTGGCAGCCGACCATCGAGGCGCCGCTCACCTACGATTATGGCCGCTACACCGTGTGCAAGGCCGGCGTCTGGAGCCAGGGCCCGGTGACGCTGCAGCAGCTGGCGCTCCTGAAGGGCTTTGCGCTCGACGGGCTCGATCCGACCGGGCCGGAGTTCATCCATCTGCAGATCGAATGCGCCAAGCTCGCCTTCGCCGACCGCGAGAAGTTCTATGGCGATCCGAAATTCAGCGAGATCCCGATCGGGACGCTGCTGTCGGATGCATATAACGACGAGCGCCGCAAGCTCGTGACCGAGAAGGCTTCGCTCGATCTCCGGCCCGGCGCGGTCGAGGGTTTCGGCGGCGAGGTCAAGCTGCGCCGCGCAGAAGGCCAACGCGAGGCCGTTGGCGCTTTAGGCGCCGGCGAGCCGACCGTGGGGCGCTTCGGCGAGGTGCGCGGCGACACCGTGCATTTCGACATCATCGATAAGGCCGGCAACATGGTGTCGTCGACGCCGTCCGGTGGCTGGCTGCAATCCTCGCCCGTCATTCCCGAATTGGGTTTCTGCCTCGGCAGCCGCGCCCAGATGTTCGATCTGGAAGAGAACCAGCCGAGTTCGCTGGCGCCCGGCAAGCGGCCGCGCACGACGCTGTCGCCGAGCATGGCGCTGCGCGACGGCGAGCCTTACCTCGCCTGGGGCTCGCCCGGCGGCGATCAACAGGATCAGTGGATCACCCAGTTCTTCTTGCGCCACGTTCATTGCAATCTCAATCTCCAGGAAGCCATCGACGCGCCGGCCTGGCACTCCGAGCATTTCCCGATCTCGTTCTGGCCGCGCACCGCGCGCCCCGGCGTGCTCGTGGTCGAGAACCGCGTGCCCAAGGCGACGATCGCGAACCTGCGCGAGCGCGGGCACATCGTCGAGGTCGGCCCCGACTGGTCCGAAGGCCGCCTCACCGCGGCCTCGCGTGTCGGACCACGCCGGCGCGCCGCCGCCAATCCGCGCGGCATGCAAGGTTACGCCGCGGGACGCTGATAGGCAGCACATGACCTGGTCGATCATAGCGAAAGATCCTGCCACCGGCCAGTTCGGCATCGCGGTCGCGACCCGGTTCTTCGCCGTCGGCGCCCGCGTGCCCTATATCGCGGCCGGCCTCGGCGCGATCGCGACGCAGGCCTTCGTCAATCCCTATTACGGCATCGACGGGGTCAAGCTGCTGCGCGAGGGTCTCAACGTCCACGACGTGCTCGCAACGCTGCTCGCGGCGGACGAGGGCCGCGAAAGCCGGCAGGTCCACATCATGGATGCGAGCGGCGCAATCGCGGCGCATACCGGCCGCGACTGCGTCGACTGGTGCGGGCATGTCGCGGGCAGCGGATATTCGATCGCCGGCAACATGCTCGCGGGCGCCGACGTGCTCGCCGAGACGGCAAAGACCTATCTCGCCAATGACAGCCTGCCCTTCCCGCGCCGCCTGCTCGCGGCGATGCGCGCAGGGGAAGCCGCCGGCGGCGACAAGCGCGGCAAGCAATCCGCGGCGCTGCTGATTCACGGCGAGGAGGAATGGCCGGCGCTGGACATTCGCGCCGACGATCATCACGACCCGCTCGGCGAGCTCGAACGGCTCGAACGCGTCAGCCACGAGCTCTGGGTGCACTTTCGCGCGTCGATGCCGACGCGAAAGAACCCGGCCGGCAACACCGATCGCAGCGTCATCGACGCCAGCATCGCCGCAAGCCGCGCAAGACTCTCATGAGCGCGAGCCCTCTCATCGAGATCAGGGACCTGCGCATCCGTTTCCACGGCGACGACGGCCGCATCACCCACGCGGTCGACAGCGTCGATCTCAGCGTGGCCAACGGCGCGACGCTGGGCCTCGTCGGCGAATCCGGCTGCGGCAAAAGCGTGACGTCGCTCGCGATCATGGGCCTCTTGCCGAAACAAAGCGCGGAAATAACCGGCGCGATCCGCTTCGACGGCCTCGATCTGCTGCGGACGACGGATCAGACCCTGCGCGATTTGCGCGGCAACCGGCTCGCGATGATCTTCCAGGAGCCGATGACCTCGCTCAATCCGAGCTTCACGATCGGCGACCAGATCATCGAGACCATCTTGCGCCATCGCGGCGGCTCGCGAAAAAGCGCGCGCGAGCGGACGATCGAGCTGTTGCGCCGCGTCCACATCCCCTCGCCCGAAAGGCGCATCGACGAATATCCGCACAAGCTTTCGGGCGGCATGCGCCAGCGCGTGATGATCGCGATGGCGCTGGCCTGCGATCCGCATCTCCTGATCGCGGACGAGCCGACCACGGCGCTCGACGTCACCCTGCAGGCCCAGATCCTGGAGCTGATGCGCGAGCTGAAGGCCGCCAGCGGCGCCGCCATCATCCTGATCACCCACGATCTCGGCGTCGTCGCCGAAGTCTGCGACGAGGTCGCGGTGATGTATGCCGGCGAAATCGTCGAGCGTGCACCGGTGGACGAGCTGTTCTCCGCCCCGCAGCATCCTTACACAGTGGGCCTGCTCGGCTCGATCCCGCGGCTCGACCATCGCGCCGAGCAGCTTGCGACGATCGAAGGCATGGTGCCGAACATGGCGCAGCCGCCAGCCGGCTGCCGTTTCGCGGCACGCTGCCCGTTCGTGCTGGACGCCTGCACCCATACGCCGCCGCCATTGCTCGAAATCAGCCCCGGCCATCTCTCGCGCTGCATCCGCGCGCCGCTCGAACGTCTGGTGGCGTGATGGCGCTGCTCGAGGTCAACGGCCTAGTCAAGCATTTCGTCGCCCAGCGCTCGCTGTTCGGCCGGCCGCTGGCGCACGTCAGGGCGGTCGATGGTGTTTCCTTCTCGCTTCAGGCCGGCAAGACACTGGCGCTGGTCGGCGAATCCGGCTGCGGCAAATCCACGATCAGCCGCCTGGTGCTGCGGCTGATCGAGCCGGATGCCGGCACGATCCGCTTTGACGGCCGCGACCTGCTCGCGCTCGACGCCGGCGGCTTGCGTGCCTTCCGCCGCGAGGCGCAGATCATCTTCCAGGACCCCTATGCCTCGCTCAACCCGCGCATGACGGTCGGCCAGATCCTGACCGAACCGCTGGCGCTGCACGATCTCGTGCCGCCTGCGCAGCGCCGCGCGCGCGTCGCCGAGCTGCTGCGGCTGGTCGGGTTGGAGCCGCGACTGGCCCGGCGCTATCCGCACGAATTCTCCGGCGGCCAGCGCCAGCGCATCGCCATCGCCCGCGCGCTCGCGGTCGAACCGAAGCTGATCATCTGCGACGAGCCGGTCTCGGCGCTCGACGTCTCGATCCGCGCGCAGATCCTGAACCTGCTGCGCGAGCTGCAGGACCGGCTCGGCCTCGCCTACATCTTCGTCTCGCACGACCTCGCCGTGGTCAAGCACATCGCCGACCAGGTGGCGGTGATGAATCTCGGCCAGATCGTCGAGACGGCAGAGGCCGATGCGCTGTTCGCCGCGCCACGTCATCCCTACAGCCGGGCGCTGCTGTCCGCGATCCCGCTGCCACAGCCGAAGGCGAAACGAACGACGGTCCTGCTGGAGGGCGAGATCCCGAGCGCGCTCAATCCGCCGGCCGGCTGCCGTTTCCACACCCGCTGCCCGTTCGTGATCGAGCGTTGCCGCAGCGAGGCGCCGAAGCTCACGGCGGACGGCACCGGCCATGCCGCCGCCTGTCACCGAACGGCAGAGCTGCCGTCTGCCGATGCCATTCTGCCGGTAGCGGGCGGATTTTCGCCGGCGCTTGCAAGATTGGTCGCGGCTTTCAGCCAAAAGACGGAAGGCCGGAGCTCCGCCGGGGTTGGTATACAAGACACTGCGTCCACAACGAAATAGCCGAAGCAATGGGGATTGTCCGATGAAGATGTTTCGCCTGGCCGCAACGGCCGCCGCTCTCCTGTTGTCGATCGGAGCCGTGCAGGCTCAGACCACGCTTCGCATAGGCCTCGCCGAGGACCCCGATATCCTCGATCCCACGATGGCGCGCACCTATGTCGGCCGCATCGTGTTCTCCGCCTTCTGCGACAAGCTGTTCGACATCGACGAGAAGCTCAACATCGTGCCGCAGCTCGCGCTGTCGAGCGAGACCGTCGACGACGGCAAGGGCCTCGTCATCAAGTTGCGCCCCGGCGTGAAATTCCACGACGGCGAGCCGCTCGATGCCGAGGCCGTCAAGTTCTCGCTGGAACGCCATCTGACGTTCACCGGCTCGTTCCGCAAGCCGGAGCTGGCCTCGGTCGATCACATCGAGGTGGTCGATCCCCTCACCGTCAAGCTGGTGCTGAAGTCGCCGTTCTCGCCGCTGCTCGCCCAGCTCACCGACCGTGCCGGCATGATAATGTCGCCGAAGGCCGCGAAAGAGGCCGGCGACAAGTTCGGCCTGCGCCCGGTCTGCGCCGGCCCCTACAAATTCGTCGAGCGGGTGCAGCAGGACCGCATCGTGTTCGAGAAGTTCGCCGACTACTGGAATAAGGACAACGTCTTCATCGACAAGATCGTGTTCCAGCCAATCGTCGATGCCACCGTGCGGCTCGCGAACCTGAAATCCGGCGGGCTCGACCTGATCGAGCGCGTGCTCGCCACGGATCTGAAGGACGTGCGCGCGGATTCGCGGCTGAAGGTCGCGACCGCCATCGAGCTCGGCTATCAGGGCATCACGCTCAACATCGGCAAGGACAAGGCCAAGGGACCGCTCAGCCAGTCCGCCAAGGTGCGGCAGGCGCTCGACCTCGCCATCGACCGCGAGGCGATCAACCAGGTCGTGTTCAACGGCGAGTTCAAACCAGGCAACCAATGGGTCAATCCGGATCACCCCTATTATCAGGGTGCATTTCCCATCCGCAGCCGTGATGTCGCCAAGGCCAAGGCGCTGCTCAAGGAAGCCGGCGTGACGCCGCCAGTCAGCGTCGACTTTCTGGTGCCGAAGGGTGCCGAAACCGAAGCCGTGGCCCAAGTGGTGCAATCCATGGCGAGCGAAGCCGGCTTGGATATGAAGATCCGGGTTACCGAGTTCGCAACGTCGCTGAAGCAGGCCGAAACCGGCGACTATCAGGCCTTCATGCTGGCATGGAGCGGACGCATCGACCCCGACGGCAATTCCTACGTGTTCTTGCACAAGGACGCGCCGCAGAACTACAGCGCATGGAACAACCCTCAGGCCGACAAGGCGCTGCAGGACGCGCGGCTGGTCACC
Source organism: Bradyrhizobium sp. WBOS07 (assembly GCF_024585165.1). Lineage (NCBI taxonomy): Bacteria > Pseudomonadati > Pseudomonadota > Alphaproteobacteria > Hyphomicrobiales > Nitrobacteraceae > Bradyrhizobium > Bradyrhizobium sp. WBOS07. The sequence continues at coordinate 5,937,118 of NZ_CP029008.1, read as the reverse complement.
GATCCCGCCAAGCGCAAGGCGAGCTATGAGACGCTCGCCAAGCTCGTGCAGGAGGAGGAGCCGCTGCTCTACCTCTATCACCGCCGCATCATCATCGCGCACACGACCAGGCTCGAAGGCTACAAGCAGATGCCCGACGGCCTCGTGCGCGTGATCGGGCTGAAGTTGAAGTGATCGATCTGAAACTCAGTCCGTGTCCCGGACGCGGCGCAGCGCGGAAGCGCTGCTCCGCAGAACCGGGACCCACGGCGACGACGAACCGTGGCAGCCGGGTCCCGGTTCAGCTGTGCAACATTGCATGTTGCGGCGCGCCCCGGACACAGGTGCGACCATGCTGAACTTCCTCGCCCGCCGCCTTGCGCAGATCGTGCCGACGCTGTTCTTCGTCTCGGTGCTGATCTTCTCGCTACAGCAATTGCTGCCGGGCGATCCCGCGCTGGTGATGGCGGGCGAAGAGCGCGATCCGGCCGTGATCGAGCAGATCCGCCGCCAGTACCGGCTCGATCAGCCCGTGCCGGTCCAATACGTCTACTGGATCAAGGGCGTGCTCGCGGGCGATTTCGGCGAGTCGCTGCGCAACAAGATGCCGGTGCGCGAGCTGATCGCGCAGAAGTTGCCGGTGACTCTGCAGCTCGGCTCGATGGCGATCGTGATCGCGTTCCTGATCGGCATTCCCGCCGGCATCGTCGCCGCCGTCAAGAAGGGTTCGGCCTGGGACTATTGCGCGAACCTGTTTGCGCTGTGGGGCATCTCGACGCCGAACTTCTGGCTCGGGATCATGCTGATCTTCCTGTTCTCGATCGAGCTCGGCTGGCTGCCGGCGTCCGGCTACGTGCCGCTCACAGAGAACTGGCGCGCCAGCCTGGCGGTCACCATCATGCCGGCCTTCGTGCTCGGCAATGCGATTGCCGCTGTCCTGATGCGGCATACGCGCAGCGCCATGCTTCAGGTGCTGGAAAGCGACTACGTCCGCACCGCACGCGCCAAGGGCCTGTTGGAGCGCTCGGTGATCCTCAAGCATGCCATGCGCAATGCGCTGACCCCCGTCATCACCCTCGGCGCGCTCGAGCTCGGCACCCTGCTGTCCGGCGCCGTCCTGACCGAGCAGATCTTCTCCATTCCCGGCTTCGGCAAGCTGATCGTGGATGCCGTGTTCAACCGCGATTATGCCGTGGTGCAGGGCGTGGTGCTGGTGACGGCCACGATCTACATCACGCTGAACCTCGTGGCCGACATCGCCTACATCCTCGTCAATCCGCGGCTTCGGGGCTAGATTCATGACCGACGCCGCGCTGCCGAGCCCTCTCACGCATGCCGACGAGCTGGACAGCCCGGCCCGCCGCGCGCGTCGGCGGCTGTTCAAGCGGAAGGCGGCGGTGTTCGGCCTCATCGTGCTCACGATGTTCATGCTGCTCGCCGTGCTAGCCCCGCTCATCGTGCCCTATGATCCCATCGCGACGAGCTGGAGCCTGGTGCGCAAGCCGCCCAATGCGGCGCACTGGTTCGGCACCGACGAGCTCGGCCGCGACATCCTCAGCCGCATCGTCTACGGCGCGCGCGCCTCCCTGCTGGCGGGCCTCATCTCGGTTGCGATCGCGCTCGGCATCGGCGTTCCGCTCGGCCTCCTCGCCGGTTATCGCGGCGGCTTCATCGATGCGCTGATCAGCCGGGTCACCGACGCGATGCTGGCGTGCCCATTCCTGATCCTGGCGATCGCGCTTGCTGCGTTCCTCGGGCCGAGCCTCGGCAATGCCATGATCGCGATCGGCATTTCGGCAACCCCGATCTTCATCCGCCTGACCCGCGGCCAGGTCCTCGTGGTCAAGGCCGAGGACTATGTCGAGGCGGCGCGCGCGCTCGGCAATCCGCCGTGGCGGATCGCGCTCTCGCATATCCTGCCGAACATCCTGCCCGCGTTGCTGGTGCAGGCGACGCTCTCGATCGCCGCCGCCATCATCGCCGAGGCCGCGCTGTCGTTCCTCGGCCTCGGCCAGCAACCGCCGGCACCGTCCTGGGGCAGCATGCTGAACGCCGCGCAACGCTTCCTGACACAGGCGCCGTGGATGGCGATCTGGCCGGGACTTGCGATCTTTCTCGTGGTGCTGTCGCTGAACCTGCTCGGCGACGGCCTGCGCGACGCGCTCGATCCGCGGCAGCGGTAGAAGTTCTTCGTGGTGAGGAGCGCCCCTCGGGCGCTCGAACCATCCTTCGAGACGCGGCCTGCTGGCCGCTCTCAGGATGAGGATCTCAAATCACGACTTCCCGCATCACGCGGCGGCAATCCATCTCGTATTCCAGATCGACCACCGGCGGCCGGGCGAAATGCCAGGTCAGGCCGGAGCGCAGCGCGCCGCGACGAACCAGCTCGTCGGCCAGCGCGTGATGGAAGTCGTGGACAGAATAGGCCTGGACACCGGTCGTGTCCTTCCATCCAAAACCGAACGCCGCCATCCGATTCTCCATCTGCGAGGTGGTGAAGCGCACCTTCTCGCGCAGGCCCTCCGGGCTGAGATCGCGATAGCGCACCGTGCGCTCGACATAGGTCCCGCTGCCCTCGCGCGCCTCGGCGCCGCCGGCGATCACGAAAGACGGCGCCTTGGAGCGGGTCGGCCGCGTGAATGAGAATGCATAGAACGACGGTTCGGACGGCGGGTCGATCTCGGGACAGACATTGCTGCGCGCCACCGGATTGGTGGTGCCGTCGAAGATGCCCCATTCCGACAGCGTCTTGACATAGTGCAGGTTGAACGCGCGAAAGCCCTCCTCGCTGAAGGCCGCCGGCGAACGCAGCTCGCAGGCGCAGAACGCCGTCAGCGGACGCCCTGCTTCCTGGATGAACTTCGCCGCGAGCGCAAAGCCTTCCGCCAATGGGACCAGACGATCGAAGCGGACGCGTTCGATCTCGTAGCCGTCATCCGCGGCGGCTCCCGCTGAATATTGAAACACGGACGGGATGAAGCGGTAGTTGCCGGAGGGGAAATCACGGATCATGACGAACTCCTATTCAAGCTGCATGCGAATGCCCTTGGCACCGTTGAGAAGGCGCTTCAGGTGAAAACCGGCCAGGGAATCGTCGGCATGCGCGCCGACCAGCGCAGCAAAGGCAGGCATGGCCGCGGCGTCGCCGGTCGCCATCCTGGCAAAAGCCTCCGCATACAGCGCGGTTTCCGGCGCCTCGTATTTCGCCGGCGGCAACGGCTCGAACGCGCGCAACGGCTCGCTGCGTCCGCGCAGCATCAGCTCACCCACGGGACGCCCTTGGAAATTCTCAGCCGCCTCGGCAACGCTGGCGCTGACGCAGATGCGCGTCCCCAGATGCTTGTTGGCGGCCTCCAGCCGCGCGGCGATGTTGATCGAATCCCCATACGCGGTGTAGTCGAAATAGCGATTGCCGCCGAAATTGCCGACCAGCGCCGGACCGGCGTGAATGCCGATGCGGGTCGCACCGAAGGTGATGCCCATCGCATGTTGCCGGCCCCGAAACTCCTGCGCCCAGGCATCGAGCGCATGGGCGCAAGCGACCGCGCGCGTGGCATAATCCGGCTGATCCCCGGGCGCGTTGAAGAGCACCTGGATCGCATCGCCAATGATCTTTGCGACCGTCCCCTCATGCGCGAAGACGATCTCGGTCATGCCGCCAACATACTCGTTGAGCAGCTTGCCCAATGCCTCGGGCGGGGCCGTCTCGACCAGCGAGGTGAAGCCCGTAATGTCGGTGAAGATGGTGGCGACATCTCGCCACTGCACCTCGATTCCCTCGCCTTCGCCGCTGGCGGCCAGACGTTTGGCCAGCTCGGGCGAGAAATGACGCGACAGCGCGGCATGGGCGCGCTCGGCTTCCATCTGGCGCCGGCGCACCTCGTGCAGCATCTCGATGTGGCGGATGGTCTTGCCGATCGTGGCTTCCAGATCGGCGAAGTCGATCGGCTTGGTCAGGAAGTCGAACGCCCCGCGGTTCATGGCGGTTCGGATGTTGCTCATGTCGCCATAGGCGGAGACGATGATGGTTGACTTCTTCTCCTCGGCCTCCTGGAGCTTCGCCAGCAGCGACAGCCCGTCCATCCGGGGCATGTTGATGTCGGAAACCACCATGTCGACCTGCGGGTTCTGCTCGAGCGAGGCCAGCGCCTCGAGGCCGTCGCGGGCGAACATGATGGTCACCTCTCCGTCGCGGATCTGCCTGCGGAACTTCTGCAGGACCAGCACCTCGAGATCCGGCTCGTCGTCGACGAAGAGGATGGTCGTGCTCATGCGGCTTGCTCGAGCCTCGTGTCGATCTCCTGTCGCAGCAAGGCAAAGTCGATCGGCTTGGTGAGCAGCCCGACGGCGCCGCGCTCGATCGCCTTTCGCCGCGTCTCGGCATCGCCATAGGCCGTGATCATGATGACGGGAACGTCCGGATGCGCGGCACGCACCTTCGGCAGCATGTCCAGCCCGCTCATGCCGGGCATGTTGATGTCGGACAGGATCAGCGAGGGGGTGCGGACCTCGGCGGCACGCTTGATCGCATCGGGCGCGGAGGTGGCGAACTCCATCTGAAAGCGGCCGGCGCGCAGCTCGCGTCGGAACTGCTGCCGGAACAGCGCCTCGACGTCGGGCTCGTCGTCAACGACCAGGATGTAAGCGTTCACCACTTGCCTCCGGACATGCCGCCTGCCGCCATCGTGCGCGGCAGGGTGATGGTGGATTCGGTAATACACCGGGTTCGGTATCCACGTCGATGGCGCCGCCGTGCTGCTTCACGACGATATCATGGCGTTGAGCGATTGCCGCAGGCCGGAGGTCCACTGCAGCTGCGGCGCCGAATGGCAGATGCCGTGGCACAACGAAAAAGGGCGGCAACGGTCTCGCCGCTGCCGCCCTCTGGTTCGCGTGCGAGCCGTCTCAGGTCGGCCGCAAGGCCTTGCCGCCGAGATCGAGCTCGTTGACCTGCTTGTTCCGCTCGGAATCGGCCGCCGCGCGGTGGTCGGTCGCCAGCACCACGTACACCGCCGGCAGCACGAACAGAGTGAACAGCGTGCCGATCGACATGCCGGCCACGACGACCAGACCGATCGAGAAGCGGCTGGCCGCGCCCGCGCCGGTCGCTGTCAGCAGCGGGATCAGGCCGGTGACCATCGCGGCCGTCGTCATCAGGATCGGCCGCAGGCGGATGCGGGCCGACATTTCGATGGCCGAGCGGCGGTCGAGCCGCTCGTTGACCTGGAGCTCGTTGGCGAATTCCACCATCAGGATGCCGTGCTTGGTGATCAGGCCGACCAGGGTCAGCAGGCCGACCTGGGTGTAGATATTCATGGTCGCGGCGCCGAAGAACAGCGGGATCAGCGCACCGACGATCGCCATAGGCACCGAGATCATGATCACCAGCGGATCGCGCAAGCTCTCGAATTGCGCTGCCAGCACCAGGAAGATGATGATCAGCGCGAAGCCGAAGGTGATCGCGAGCTGGTTGCCTTCCTGAACATATTGCCTGGAGTCCGCCAGATAGTCGTGGCTGAAGCCCTGCGGCAGATTCTTGGCCTCGCTTTCGAGGAAGTCGACCGCCGCGCCGATGGTCACGCCCGGCATCGGCACCGCCGAGAACGTCGCCGAATTGAGCTGGTTGTAGTGCGTCAGCGAGTTCGGGTCGGTCTTGGTCCTGATCGAGACCACGGTCGACAGCGGAAGCTGCTGGCCGGTGTTCGTGGTCACATAATAGCCGCCGAGCGATTCCGGCGAGAGCCGGTTGATGCGCGGCACCTGCGGAATGACCTGGTACGAGCGGCCCTCGAGATTGAAGCGGTTGATGTAGTTGCCGCCGAGCAGGACCGCGAGCGTCGAGCCGAGATTCTGCATGTTGACGCCCAGATCCTGCGCCTTGGTACGATCGATCGTGACTTCGACGTTCGGCTGGTTATAGGCGAGGTCGCTGTCGGAGACGATGAACATGCCGCTCTTGCGCGCCGCGTCCTTCAGCTTTTCCATTTGTTCATAGACCGTCTGGAAGCCGGCCGTGGAGTTGATCACCATCTGCACCGGCAGGCCGCCGGGTCCGCCCGGCAGCGGCGGCAGGTTGAACGCGAAGGCCTGCACGCCCTCGATCTTGGAGAGCTCGGCCTGCACCAGCGGCTTCAAAGCGATCGACGAGCGCTTGCGCTCGTCCCAGGGCTTGAGCAGCATGCCGGCGATGCCGCCCTGCGGACCGTTGATGCCGTTCAGCACGAAGCGAAGATCGGTCTCGGGGAATTTCTGGAACTCCTTGTCGAGCTTCTCGCCGTAGAAATCGACATAATCGATGTTGGCGTATTTCGGCGCCTTGGTCACCGCGAAGACGATGCCCTGGTCTTCCTCCGGTGCAAGCTCCTTCGACGTGTGCATGTAGAGGAAGCCGACAAGCCCGAGGATGGTCACCGCGAACAGGCCGGTGATCGCCTTGTAGTCGAGCGAGCGGTCGAGCCTGCGGCCATACCAGCGCGTCATCGCGCCGAACACCCGGTTCACGAGCTTGGCGAACCGGCCCTCCTCGGTGTTTCTCAGCAGCACCGAGCACATCATCGGCGACAAGGTCAACGCAATCACGCCGGACACGATCACCGAGCCCGCCAGTGTGAAGGCGAATTCGCGGAACAATGAACCGGTGAGGCCACCGAGGAAACCGATCGGCGCGTACACTGCGGCGAGCGTGATCGTCATCGAGATCACGGGACCCACGATCTCACGCGCACCTTGCAACGACGCCTGGACCGGCGTCTTCCCCTCCTCCAGATGGCGATGGATGTTCTCCACCACCACGATGGCGTCGTCGACCACAAGGCCGATCGCCAGCACCATCGCGAGCAGCGTCAACAGGTTGAAGCTGAAGCCCAGCGCCAGCATCAGGGTGCAGACGCCGATCATCGACAAGGGAATCGTGACGACGGGAATGATGACCGATCGCAGCGAGGCCAGGAACAGGAAGATCACCACGATCACGATGATCACGGCTTCGCCCAGCGTTTTCTCCACCTCGTCGATCGAAGACTGGATGAACTTGGTCGAGTCGTAGGCGACCTTCATCTTCATCGACGGCGGCAGGTTGCGTTCGAGCTCGGGGAACAGCGCGCGGACACCCTTGACCAGCGTCAGCGGATTGCCTTGCGGCGTCGCCTGCACACCGATGAAGATCGCGTGCTCGCCGTTGAAGGCGACGCTGGCGTTCGTGCTCTGGGCGGCAAGCTCGACGGTGGCGATGTCCTCCATCCGCACGAAGCCGCCGTCCTTGGCCTTCACGATCATCTTCTTGAACTGATCGACATTGGTCAGATCGGTGTTCGTCGAGACGTTGGAGACGATCAGATAGCCCTTGGTCTGGCCTGCCGCGGATTGGAAGTTGTTGGCCTGGATCGCAGCGGCAACGTCGGTCGCCGAAACGTTGCGGCCGGCCATCTTCACAGGATCGAGCCAGAGCCGCATCGCGAAGGTTTGCCCGCCGAGAATGTCAGCCGACGCGACGCCATCGACGGTCGACAGCACCGGCTGCACCACACGCGTCAGATAATCGGAGATCGCCGAGCCCGAGAGTTCCTCGGACGAAAAGCCGAGATACATCACGGCCGTCGTCTGGCCCGTGGTCTTGGTGACGATCGGGTCGTTGGATTCCTTCGGGATCAGATATTTGACCGAGTTCGTCTTCGCCAGAACCTCGGTGAGCGCCTGGTTCGGGTCGAAATTCAGCTTGATGTAAACCTGGATCGTCGAGGTGCCGAGCACCGACGACGAGGTGATGTAATCGACGCCCTCGGCCGAGGCGACCGCCTGCTCGATTGGCGTCGTGATGAAGCCCTGGATCAGGTCCGCCGACGCGCCGGGATAGACGGTCGTGATGTTGATGACCGTGTTCGACAGCTTGGGATACTGCCGGATCGGCAGCACCATCGCCGCGCGCAGGCCGATCAGCAGGATCAGCAGGCTGACGACGACCGACAGAACCGGGCGCTTGATGAAAATATCGGTAAGGGCCATCGCGGCGATCTCGATTTCTTTGTCTCAAGAGAAGTGATCCGGCCAGGCCGGATCACTCGAGCGTCATGGATCAGTAGCGCGGCGGCTGCGCCGGAATCTGCGGAGCCGGGTCGGTCGAAATCGACACCGCCGCGCCCGATTGCAGCTTGAGCTGGCCGACGGCGACGACCTTGTCGCCCGGCTTCACGCCCTTGAGGATTTCGACGCGACCTTCGACCCGGTTGCCGGTCTGCACGAAGGTGCGCACCGCGGAGAGGCTGGTCTTGCCGTCTTCTTCCTTCTTCTCGGTGATCACGAACACCGAGTCGCCGTACAGCGTGTAGTCGACTGCCGTCTCGGGAACGGTGATCACCGCCGGCTTGTCCGGCAGCACCACCGTGGTCGTCACGAACATGCCGGGCTTGAGGATCTTCTCAGGATTGGCGATCGTCGCCTGCACGCGGATGTTGCGGGTGTCGGCCGAGATCTGCGGCTCGATCGTGGTGATCTTGCCTTCGAAGGTGCGGCCCGGATAGGCGTCGACCTTGAGCCGGACGGGCTGGCCGACCTTGAGGCTACCGGAATCCTTTTCGGTCACCGTGAAGTTGGCCCACAGCTCCGACAGATCGGTCAGCGATACGATCGCCGTACCTGCCGTCAGGTATTGACCGACCTCGACCTTGCGGACGCCGAGATCGCCGGCGAACGGTGCGCGGACCAGCTTCTGCGAGATCAGCGCCTCGGTCTTGGCGATGCCCGCCTGCGCCTGGTCATAGGCAGCCTGCGCGGAATCGACGGTCGCCTGCGGGCCGAACTGGCGCGCCGCCAGCTGCTTGGCACGGTCGAGCGACAGCTGCGCGACGGTCGCCTGGGCCTTGTAATTGGCGAGGTCGCCCTGCTCCGGCGCATCGAACAGCTGCACCAGGGGCGTGCCGGCCTCGACACGCGTGCCCGGCTGGAACTTGATCTCGGTGACGCGGCCGTTGACGTCGGCGCTGACGTCGACCTGGTGCACGGCGACGAGGCTGCCCACCGCGGTGAGCAGGTTCGGCACCACCTCGGACTTCGCCTCCGCCGCGCTGACGGCCGTCGGCGGCGGCTTGTTGTTGGCGAAGAACTGCTTGATCATCTGGCCGCGGAAATAGTTGAACCAGACGAGGCCACCGACCAGCGCGGCGAGCAGCGTGCCGACGATGATGAACCACAGCACCGGCCGGACCGGACGCTTGGGAGCCTTGTTGTCGATCGGTTCGCCCGAAATCTTGTGCTCGGTTACGATGTTCATGTCATGCACTTTCTGCAATCGCCGTCTTGCCTTCATCCGCGGCCAGATCGTGGCCCAGATGCGAAGCAATTGCGGCGTCGTTAAGTCCGATACCCCTCAGGAGAAACTCGCACAGCTGCCGCTCGAGGTCTTCGGCCTTGCCGTAGGCGAGGCAAGGTGTCGTCGACAGCCTGGTCAGCGCGGCCGTCATCACCGTGTGATGCGCAAACCAGAACAAGTTGAGCGGCTCACCGCTGCCGGGCCGCGCGTCACCGCTGGCAACGGCGCGTTCGAGCGAGGCGACGAAGACCGAGCCGATCAACGTCTCGATCTTGGCATACAGCAAACGGGCGAATTCGCCATCGTCCAAATGGCTGGTGGCCATCAGTCGCAGGCGTTGCGCTTCTTCCTGGTCGGGACCGAGGAAGTGCTGAACCATACCGCGGATCAGCTCGACCAGAGTGGCCGTCGACGGCTCCCGCTCCAGCAGTTCGATGAGCGCCGGGTCCGCCTCGCATTCGTCACTGAGGATTTCGGCGTACAGCGCCGCCTTGGACGGGAAATGTTTGAACAGCAGCGCCTCGGAAATGGCAGCGGCGGCCGCCACGCTCTTCGTCGTGGTGCCGTTGTAGCCATGTCGGGCAAAGCAACGCTTCGCGGCTCCGAGGATCAATTGACGCCTCAGGTCGCTCGTCATGCGTAATGAGCTCATGCTGGGTGAGTAAGCACTCACCCACGCTGAAGTCAAGCACTATATTGCAGCGCAACCTGCATGCGACCTGGAATCAATGGAATTTGATCGAGCCTACAGGACCCGCGTGCAGGCGTTCGGCAAGGGATGGACGGACCGCTTAGATCGGCTGGAAGCCGAGGTCGCCGCGCAGCCGGTTGACGATGTAGGTCCCGTCGCGGGTCGGCAAGATCCGCTCCAGGCCGGCGCTGTCGATCTTCACATTGGCAAAGCGCGGCCCGCCCGAGACGTCATGGACGGCTTTGGCGAAGGCCTCGACCTCGGCCATGGTCGTGACAGCCCGGCTGTCGTTGATGCCGCAGGCGCGGGCGACGCCGACCAGGTCGGCGGCGGCCGAGGTGTGGCTGGTTTGGCCACCGGTCTCGCCATAGGCCTCGTTGTCGAGCACCGCGATCGAGAGATTGGACGGCTTCTGCAGGCCGATCGTGGCAAGGCTGCCCATGCCCATCAGCATCTCGCCGTCGCCGGTGATGACCAATACCGGCAGCTTCGGCTGCGCCAATGCGAGGCCGAGGCCGATCATCGCCGCGCCGCCCATGCCGCCCCAGAGGTAAAAGTTGCGGGCATGGTCGCCCGCCGCGCACATGTCGTTGGTGGAGGCACCCAGGCCGCCGATCGCCACGACGTCCTTGCGGTTCGCCAGCAGCGTGGAGACCACCTGACGGCGGTCGAGGAGATTGGCCTTGCTCATTTGGTGAAAACCTTGGCGCCGATCAGGCGCTGCGACAGGAGGACGGCGGTCGGCGTCAGCGCGTTGTAGGCCTGCGATGCAGCGGCCTCCAACACGGCCGGCACCTCAGCCGCGTGCGAGGCACGCAGCACCTGGACGCCCGAGAGCTCGAACACGCCCTGGGTGGTCGATCCCATCGGCACCTGCCACGGATTGAACTCGCCCCACTCGCCGCGCATGGTCACCAGCGTCAGGAAAGGAAAGCGCAGGATCGGGATCAGCGACAGCATGTTGATGCAATTGCCGACGCCGCTCGACTGCATCAGCAAGACGCCGCGCTGTCCGCCGGCCCAGGCGCCCGCAAGCAGCGCCACGCCCTCCTCCTCCGTGGTCAGGGGAATGCCGCGCATCGTGGACGAGGCAAGCACACGGTTGATCAGCTTCGCATGGCCTGCATCGGGCACGTAAGGCACCTGCCGGACGTCGAAGCGTTGCAAGGCCGCGAAAATATCGTCGGGCCAGTTCGGGGCCGTGTCGGCAGCATCGGCGTGGGCGTGCATTTTCCTGTCCGGTCGGCTAGCAAGGTGCCAAGACTAAGCTGCAAGGACTGTAGACGCATGCATGCGTCGATCAGAACAACAAAAACGGCATAACGGCTTTAACCGGCGAGTATAACGGGATGAACGCAGATGCGAAGGAGCTGGCGGCAAGCTTCGACCTCGAGAAGCTGACGCCCGAGTTCTACGACAACCCCTATCCGACCTATCGTGCACTGCGGGAGAACGAACCGGTCAAGCGCCTGCGCAGCGGCACCGTGTTCCTGACCCGCTATGACGATCTCGTCACCACCTACAAGAACACCAAATCGTTCAGCTCGGACAAGAAGCGCGAGTTCTTGCCGAAATACGGCGACACCCCGCTCTACGAGCATCACACCACCAGCCTCGTCTTCAACGATCCGCCGTCGCATACCCGCGTGCGCCGCCTGATCATGGGCGCGCTGTCGCCGCGGGCGATCGCCGGCATGGAGGGCGATCTCATCAAGCTCGTCGACGGTCTGCTCGATGCCATCGCGGCCAAGGGCCGATGCGAGCTGATCGAGGATTTCGCCGCGTCCATCCCGATCGAGGTGATCGGCAATCTGCTCGACGTGCCCCATGACGAGCGCGGGCCGCTGCGCGACTGGTCGCTGGCGATCCTCGGCGCGCTCGAGCCTGTGGTGTCGCCCGGCGCAGCTGCGCGCGGCAACAAGGCCGTGACGGATTTCCTCGCTTATCTCGAAACGCTGGTGGAGCGCCGGCGCGCCAGGCCCGGCAATCCCGAGCGCGACGTGCTGACGCGCCTGATCCAGGGAGAGGAAAACGGCGAGCGGCTGACCGAGAAGGAGCTGCTGCACAATTGCATCTTCCTGCTCAACGCCGGCCACGAGACCACCACCAACCTGATCGGCAACGGCCTCGTCGCGCTGGACCAGCATCCGGACCAGAAGCAGCGGCTGATCGACAATCCCGACATGATCAAGACCGCGGTCGAGGAGATGCTGCGCTATGAGAGCTCGAACCAGCTCGGCAACCGCATGACCACCGAGCGCGTCGAGCTGGGCGGCGTCATGCTGGAGGCCGGCACGTCGGTGACGCTGTGCATCGGCGCGGCCAACCGCGACCCCGCGCAGTTTCCCGACCCTGAACGCTTCGACATCGCGCGCGCGCCGAATCGCCATCTCGCCTTCGCCACCGGCGCGCATCAATGCGCCGGCATGGCGCTGGCGCGTCTGGAAGGGGCGATTGCGATCTCACGCTTCCTGGCGCGCTTCCCGAACTATGCCATGAGCGGCAAGCCGGTGCGGGGCGGGCGGGTGCGGTTTCGCGGGTTTTTGAGCGTGCCCTGCTCGATCGGCTGAGGTAGCACAGCAAAATCTGCGAAAACAACCCCATGCACAGTAGCCAAGCACTTGATATAATTCGACATTCGGCACGGAAACGGCACTGGTAACGGTCTTATAATACCGCTAAACCACCGTCCTGTGTCGCGCGATGCAGGTGCGCAGCACCTCGTCCATGGGCTTGCCCCACCAGTCGTTGGAAAAGATCTCGATCTCGGAATAGCCGGCAAAGCCCTGCGCTTCGACGGCTTGACGCACCGATTTGATGTCGATGACGCCGTCCCCCATCATGCCGCGGTCGTTGAGGATGTCCCTGGTCGGCACCAGCCAGTCGCAGACATGGAAGGCGAGCAGGCGATCCTGGCCGGCGCGCGCGATCTGGCTCATCAGCTCGGGGTCCCACCAGATGTGATAGACGTCGAGCGCGACGCCGAGCATGCCGCTGCGGCCAGGATCGAGCCGGTCGCAGATATCGAGCGCCTGCTTGGTCGTGTTGACGCAGGCGCGGTCGGCCGCATAGGCCGGATGCAGCGGCTCGATCGCCAGCGGCAGGTTCGCCTGCTTGGCGTAGTCGAGCATCTCGGCGAGCGCTTCCTCGACCTGCCCACGCGCCGCAGCGATGTCCTTCGAGGCTGCGCTGCCCGGCCGCGAATATTGCGGCAGGCCGCCGACGACGAGGACGATGCAGGGCGCGCCCAGCGCCTTGGCTTCGTCGACGCAGCGCCGGTTGTCGTCACGCACCTCACCCCGGCGCGAGGCATCGGAGGTGAACATGCCGCCGCGGCAATAGCCTGACAGTTCGAGGCCGGCATCGCGCACCACGCGGGCGGCGCGCTCAAGGCCGACGCTTGCGACCTGGTCGCGCCAGGGATCGATGGCCCGGATGCCGTGCTTCGCACAGGCCTCGATGATGGCGACGAGATCACCCTGCTTGCGGACGGTCGCCGTGTTCAGCGACAGCCAGCGGTGGTCGGACGAAAAGTCGCGCATCAGGATTCGATTCCGCGGGTGGCGAGCACGGTTTTCATCCGCTGCGTCGCGAGTTCAGGATTGGCGAGCAGGCCGGCCTTGTCGGCCAGACGAAACAGCTCGGCCAGATGCAGCGTGGAGCGCGTGCTCTCCTGTCCCCCGACCATGGTGAAATGATCCTGGTGGCCGTTGAGATAGGCCATGAACACGACGCCGGTCTTGTAGAAGCGCGTCGGCGCCTTGAAGATATGACGCGACAGCGGCACGGTCGGGCCGAGCACGTCGTGGAAGCCGGCCTCGTCGCCCGCCGCCAGCCGCGACAGCGCATAGGACGCCGCCGGCGCGATCGCATCGAAGATGCCGAGCAGCGCATGCGAGAAACCCTGTTCGTCGCCGGCGATCAACTCCGCATAGTTGAAGTCGTCTCCGGTATACATCCTGATGCGCTTGTCGAGACGCCTGCGCATGTCGATCTCGCGCTGCTTGTCGAGCAGCGAAACCTTGACGCCGTCGACCTTGGCGGCGTTGCCGTTGATGATGGCGACCGCAATGTCCATCGCCTTGTCCAGGTCTTTGGAACCCCAATAGCCCGCCAGCGCCGGATCGAACATGTCGCCGAGCCAATGGATGATGACGGGCTCGCGGACCTGCGACAGCACGCGGTCGTAGACCTTGGCGTAATCGTCGGCATTGCGGCCGAGCTTCGCCAGCGCGCGCGAGGCCATCAGGATGATGCGGCCGCCGACCTTCTCGACTGCGGAGACCTGCTCCTCATAGGCGCGGATCACGTCGTCGAGGCTCTTGGCATCCTCCACGGCGAGATGATCCGTGCCGGCCCCCGAGAACACCAGCGCGTTGCGGCGTTTGGCGGCGCCGACCGAACGCGTGATCAGCTCCAGCGAGGTCGGCCAGTCCAGCCCCATGCCGCGCTGGGCGGTGTCCATGGCTTCGGCAACGCCGAGGCCGAGATCCCAGACGTGCTCGCGGAAGGCGATGGTCTTGTCCCAATCGACGGCGGCCGACAGCCAGGGATCGTTGTCCGCGAAGGGATCGACGACCGTGTGCACGGCCGAGAAAGCGATGCGATTGAGCGTGCCTTCGAGCTTTGCGGGGAAGGTACGGGAGGTCGCAAGCCGGTAAGTTTCGATCGAGCGATCGGCCTTCGGGAGCTTCAGCGACAGGGACGACATCGGCAGGACGGGCTTGTTCATGACTTCTGACCTCTCCCCGTCATTGCGAGCGAAGCGAAGCAATCCAGAATGCCTCCGCGGCAACGGTCTGGATTGCTTCGTCGCTTCGCTCCTCGCAATGACAGTTCAACATTGAGACTTATCCAATCATCACGCCTTGATCGGGGCGACGTCGATCCAGCGCCGCTCCTTCCAGCTCTTCAGTGCGCATTCGGCGAGCTGCACGCCCTTGGCGCCTTCGAGCAGCGTGAACTTGTAGGGCGCATCCTCGTAGACGTGGCGGATGAACATCTCCCACTGCTCTTTGAAGCCGTTGTCGTAGCTGACATTGTCGGGCACTCTCTGCCAGTCGCCATAGAAATCGTGCAGCCGCTTCTCGTCGGGATTCCACACCGGCCTCGGGGTTGCCTGCCGCGCCTGGATCATGCAGTCGGTGAGGCCCGCGACCGCCGAGCCGAGCGTGCCGTCGACCTGGAAGGTGACGAGGTCGTCGCGATAGACGCGCGTCACCCAGGACATGTTGATGTGGGCGATGATGCCGCCTTCGAGCTGGAAGGTGGCGTAGGCGGAATCGTCCGCCGTCGCCTTGTATTTCGTGCCTTGCTCGTCGAAACGCTCGGGGATGTCGGTGTTGCCGATGCAGCTCACGCTCTGGACGTTGCCGAAGAGGTTGTCGAGCACGTAGCGCCAGTGGCAGACCATGTCGAGGATGATGCCGCCGCCGTCCTCGCTGCGGTAATTCCAGGACGGCCGCTGCGCCTCCTGCCAGCCGCCTTCGAACACCCAATAGCCGAACTCGCCGCGCACCGAGAGGATGCGGCCGAAAAAGCCGGAATCGCGCAGGAAGGCGATCTTCTTCAGGCCGGGCAGGAACAGCTTGTCCTGCACCGTGCCGTGCTTGACGCCCTTGGCGTTCGCAAGCTTCACGACCTCGAGGGCTTCCTCGAAATTGGTCGCGATCGGCTTCTCGCAATAGACGTGCTTGCCGGCGTTGATGGCCTGAGTGAGCAGACCGGGGCGCGCCTGCGTGGTCGCGGCGTCGAAGAACATGGTGTCGTTCTTGTCGGCGAGCGCGGCATCGAGGTCGGTGGTCCAGCGCGTGATGTTGAAGCGCCTGGCGAGCGCCTCGACCTTGTCGGCACTGCGGCCGACCAGGATCGGGTCGGGCATGATTCGGTCGCCGTTCTTCAGGCGAACGCCGCCCTGGTCGCGGATCGCCACGATCGAGCGGATCAGATGCTGGTTGAGCCCCATGCGGCCGGTGACGCCGTTCATGATGAGGCCGAGGCGTTGGGTGGTCATGCCGGATACTCCTGAAGTGATGTCGGCTGTTCGAGCGGGCGGAGCGCCGACCAGTCCGGATGGACCGACGTCGCAAAGCCCGCTGCATGAAGCGATCCCGTCAGGAGATCGCCGTCGTGAATACAGAGCCGGATGCCCTGCCCGGCATCGGCGTAGAGATCGGGATGCGCATGGGCGAAAGCTTGCGCTTCAGCGGCGGGCGTCTCGCCAAAGCCGTCGACATAGTGATGGCCGTTGCGTTCGGCATGGGTGACGCCGAGGAAGGCGCCGAGGGCGAGGTCCTGCTGCACCGCAAGTCCGGCCTGGCAGGTGAGGTCTTCGCCGGTGACGAAGAACCTCTCGCCGTCCACGCTCCATTTCTCGGCGCGCGTCGCGTTGACGACCGACTTGTAGAGGCCCTTGCAGGACTTCGAGGAGATGCCGCGATAGCCGAGCGCCCGCGCTGCCGGGAACGCATCGTAGGAATCGTCCGCTTCGTCGATGATGAAACCGCGATCTGCCAGTGCGCCGAGCGGCGATTGCCGCGTGATGTCGCGCGGCATCGGCTGCTCGACATAGAGCAGGCGCGAAGCAATCGTGCGCAGCGCGTCGTCGTGATCGAGCCGGTCGATCAGCGCTTGCAACGCCGCAAGGTCGGCATACTGCTCGTTGGCGTCGAGCGTCACCTTGTAGTCGTAACCCAGCGTATCGAGTTCCTTGCCGATCCGTGCGAGCCGCGCCGCGTCGGCAGCGGGATCGCCCGACAGCTTGAGCTTGAAGTAGCGTGCACCAACGTTCTCGTGCCGATCGGCAACGCCGCCCTCGCCTTCAACGACATCGTCAAGCCCGACCGTATGCCTGATGGCAACACGCTGCAGCGGCACCCGACCGGAGAGAAACGTCCTGATCTCCCTCTCGCCCAGGTCGGGAGCAAGCCGGGCATCGATGCCGGCGACGTTGGCAGCCATCCCGTCGAAGAAGCTGGTCTCAACGCCGCGCAGCAGCGCATCGAGGATCGCCTTGTCGATCTCCGCCGGGCCGTAGGCCGCGGCAAGCGACGGAATGTTCTGCTTCGCGCAGGTTGCGACCTGGGCCCCGATGCAGGAGGCATGCAGATCGAACGCGGTCTGGTATCCGGTGCGCGCCAGATAGAGCCCGCGCGCGATCTCCAGCGAGCGGCGCAAACCATCGACCGTCTGCGCCGGCGACAGCTCCGGCCGTTTGTCGAACCATTTCGGCACCAGCAGCTCGGCGCTGGCACCGACGGCAACGCCCCTGCCCTCCACCTCGATCTCGACCCGCACGAACAGCTGCGGCGTCGCGTTGATCGTGATCGCGCCGAAACGGAACGGCCGCGCGAATGGCACGGGCCGTTCGAAGAAAGCGATGTCTCGCAGCTTCAGGCGGGGGGACATGGTGCTACAACGATATGAGGTGGACTTGGTGCGAGCAGTATGGCCGCGGTCGACTCGCCTCTCCCGCTTGCGGGAGAGGTCGGCGCGCGAAGCGCGGCGGGTGAGGGTTCTATCCTCTTAGGGAGTCTTGCCAGCGGAGACACCCTCTCCCCAACCCTCCCCCGCAAGCGGGGGAGGGAGCGCACCGCGCTTGATGCGATCATTGAAAATCCCATCGCCCTAATCCAGCGCACCTTGCGAGAAGAAATGCTTGCGGATGCGCTGCACGAGCTCGGTGAAGACAGGATCAGCCATCACGTCGAGCGAGCGCGGGCGCGGCAGCGGCACGTCGTAGATCGCGGCGATCGCGCCGGGACGCTCGGTCATCACAAGCACGCGGTCGGCGAGAAACACGGCCTCCGGAATCGAATGCGTGATCAAGAGCACCGTCTTCCTGGTCTCGCGCTGGATTCGCATCAGCTCGACATTCATGCGTTCGCGCGTCAGCGCATCGAGCGCGCCGAACGGCTCGTCCATCAGCATGATCCTGGGATCATGCACCAGCGCGCGGCAGATCGAAGCGCGCTGCTGCATACCGCCGGAGAGCTGCCAGGGTAGCTTCTTCTCGAAGCCTTCGAGCCCGACCAGTTTCAACAGCTCCTTGGCGCGAGGGAGATATTTGTCCCGCGGCAGCCGCTTCATGTCGATCGGCAGCATCACGTTGCCCAGGATGTTGCGCCAGGGCAGCAGCAGCGCGTTCTGAAACACGATTCCGACATTGCCGTGCGGTGTCGTCACCTTCTCGCCCTCGACCAGGATCTCGCCCGATGTCGGCGGCAGCAATCCCGAGATCAGCTTGAGCAGCGTGGACTTGCCGCAGCCGCTTGGCCCGACCACGACGAAGAACTCGCCGTCGTGGATGTCGAAGTCGAGCGGCCGCAGCGACGGCACGTCGCCGTCGCGCGTGCGGTAGGTCTTGGAGACGCCGGACAGCTTGATGCCGGATGCATCGCCGGCGCGGTCGTTCACCAGGCGCAGATGTGCGGACGGCTGCATGTCGATGGGTTTCGTCGCAGGATTCATCGCAGGCTTCTCCACCCGTCGTCCCTGCGAACGCAGGGACCCATACGCCGTGCCGGCGCGTTCCGGCACGCGGGTAGAGACCTTCCGTAACCATCACAGCCGGGGGCTATGGGTCCCTGCGTTCGCAGGGACGACAGCAGAGATTGATCGCTCACGACCCGCTCTTCGGCAGATAATCGTTGGTGTAGAACGCCTTCGGGTTGTCCTTGGCCTTGGCGTCGAGACCGCCATATTCGACCATCAGATTGACGGAGTCCGTCATGTTCTGGTCGGTGACCTGGAACGGACGCTTGCCCTTGGTCTCCGTGGTCCGATAGAGCGGAATGGTCAGCTCGAAACCTTGCGTCAGCGTGTCGATCTTGCCGCCCTTGGGGTTGGCATCGAGGATCGATTGCGCCGCCGCCTTCGGCTCCTTCTCGGCGGCTTCGACCGCTTTCGTGGTCGCCGACATGAAGCGGCGCACGAGGTCGGCATTGGCCTTCACGTAATCGGTGTTGGCGATGATGCCTGACGACACCATGTTGATGCCGTAGTCGGCGAACTTGATCGGATAGACGTCCTTGCCGGTGGCGTCCTTGATCTTCATCGACTGATCCATGACGTAGCCGAGCAAGAGGTCAGCCTGGCCGTTGATGACGGCGTTGAGCTTGGTCTGGCCGTCGCCGGCAACGGTCTTGAAATCGCTCTCCTTCAGGCCGGTCTTCTTCAGGAACAGCGGCCAGATCTGGGTCATGGAATCCGCCGGCGTGATCGCCACCGTCTTGCCCTTGATGTCTTCCGGCTTCCTGATGTTCTTGTCGGCGAAGCCCATGGCGGACATCGGCGAGGTCTGCAGCAGCACGCCGGTCGCAACCACGGGCGCCCCCTTGATGGCGGCGCGCATCATGGTGGGGACGTCGACATAGCCGAAATCGGCGGTCTTGGCCGCGACGGCCTGGGTGGTGGCGGCCGAGCCGCGGCCTTCCTGGATCTCGAGGTCGATGCCCTCGGCCGCATAGATGCCCTTGGCCTTGCCGTAATAGAACGGCGCGTGCTCGCCATAGACGTACCAGTTCAACATCAGCACGACCTTGTCGGCCGCCTGCGCCGGCATGGCCGCAAGAACCATCAGCACCGCCGAGACAGCCCCAATCAACCGCTTCATCGTTTCTCTCCCTTGCCGTCTGTTACGTCGGCCATTGGTGGCCGTTCGTTGTCTTAGTCAGGATGCAAAGATCACGTCCTCGCGCTGGCTGACATGCCAGGGAATGACCAGCTTCTCGATGCGGTCCACGATCCAGAACAGGACCACGCCGAGCAGCGCGAGGATCACGAGCGCCGCGAACATCGTCGGCAGGTCGAACGTGCCGATCGAGCGCTGCATGACGTAGCCGATGCCGGAATTGGAGCCGACGAACTCGCCGACGACGGCGCCGACCACGGCGAGCGTCACCGAGACCTTGAGGCCAGAAAAAATCGCCGGCAGCGCATGCGGCAGGTTCACCGCGCGAAACACCTGGAAACGGCTGCCCTGCATGGCGCGGGCGAGATCGACCATGTCGGGGTCGACCGATTTGAAGCCCTGCACGGCGGAGACGACCACGGGAAAGAAGCCGAGCAGGAACGCCGAGATCACCTTCGGAATGATGCCGAAGCCGAACCAGACCACGAACAGCGGCGCGATCGCGATCTTCGGCACGGATTGAGAGAACACCAGTAGCGGATAGACGTAGCTCTCCACCGTCTTCGAGCCGGCGATCAGCATCGCGACGGGGATGCCGAACAGCGCCGACAGCAGGAAGCCGCACACGGTCGCGTAGGTGGTCGGCCAGGACTGGCGCAGCAGTTCCGGCCACTCGGTCCGCAGCACGGCAACGACATCGAGCGGCGACGGGATCTGGTAGGCGGGAATCCTGAACAGCCGGATGGCCAGATCCCAGGCGACGACGATGAAGACCAGGAACAAGAACGGCCGAACCCAGGCTGCATTCAGCAGCTTGGAAACAGCGTTTTGCGGCTTCGGCTCGGCCAATTTTCACTCCCGGCAGTCTTCTTCGTTGTGGCGAGAAATTAACCCGTTGGATAAATACTGTCCAGAGCTTTCCCTGTGACGTTTTGTGCGGGGGGTCCGGGGGCTCCTCTCGTGTCCCGGACGCGCTGCAGCGTGCAACGCTGCTGCGCAGAGCCGGGACCCAGAGTCGTCGTGCTCGGCCGTGACATGGGCCCCGGCTCTGCAGCGCACCGCGAAGACGCGCTGCGCTGCGTCCGGGGCACGAGAGCGCCCCACCCTCGCTGTCGCGAAGGCGGGGAATCCAGTACGTGGCGGCTTCGCGCTCAATCACAACCGCTTCTGGAATACTGGATTGCCCGCCTCCGCGGACAATGACAGCGGAGGATCAGGAAACGGGGGATGCCAAATCCGCCGACGCTGGAATGCTTGGCTACGCCGTATGCGCCACGGCAGCGCGCGACTTCGGTGCCTTTGCGATCTCGAAC
Organism: Bradyrhizobium sp. WBOS07; assembly: GCF_024585165.1. Lineage (NCBI taxonomy): Bacteria > Pseudomonadati > Pseudomonadota > Alphaproteobacteria > Hyphomicrobiales > Nitrobacteraceae > Bradyrhizobium > Bradyrhizobium sp. WBOS07. Next base: position 5,916,200 of record NZ_CP029008.1, on the reverse strand, counting down.
AGGGCCACGGACTGTCCCGTCAGCGCAGCCAGCACGAGGCCCACCATGTGTGCGAGCCGCTCGTCCTTGGCCTTCTTGTCCAAGAGATCGCGGCCGAAGATCACGCTGAGCGTCGCCGAGTTGGAGAGGTAGAAGAAGCTGAGCGCCGCGATCGAGATGTAGAGCTGCACCGGATCGACCGCGACCTGGAAGTCGCCGGATTCGACGCCGCGCCGCACCACGGTGCGGATCATCTCGACGAAGGGCGAATGCATCGACTTGACCTTGGTCGACTTCTTCAGGTGCTTGGCGCGCGCGAGGTTCTCGGTCTGGAGCAGCGACAGGAATTCCGGATTGCGCAGGAAGTAGTTCCAGGTGAACTCGATCAGCCGCCTGATCGCCTCGGGCGGATCGAGATGCTCGAGGTCGAGCCCCCGCTCCTCGCTGCGGATCTTGTCATAGGCGCCTTCGAGCACCGCCAGGTAGAGCTCGTCCTTGTTGCCGACGTGGTAGTACAGCATGCGCTTGTTGGCGCCGGCCTTGGCCGCGATGCGGTCGACCCGCGCGCCGGCAAGACCATGGGCGGAAAACTCCTGCTTGGCGGCTTCGAGAATGCGCAGCCGCATCCCCTCGGGGTCGCGCTGCCATTTCAGAGTTCGCTTTGCCTTCGCCAAACCGGTGCTCGCTGGGTGGTCCATCGCATGTATCATGCGGGCGAGCATTTGAGAACGATCTCGTGCCCGGACGCCGTTTCGTAGGGTGGGCAAAGGCGCACTTGCGCCGTGCCCACGTCTTCTCTCAACAAGCCGCAAAGACGTGGGCACGCTTCGCTTTGCCCACCCTACTGGAGCCTCCTACTCCACCGGCTTCGGCGAGCGCTCCAGCAGCACGGTCTGCACGCCGCAGGTGCCGCTCCGCACCGTCATGATCCGCGTGCCCGGCTTGCGGCCGTTGCGCACCTCGCTGAGGTCGAGGCCGGCCGCGATCAGGCGGGCGCGGGTGGCGTCGATGTCGGCGACGCGCCAGCTCAGGCCCCACAGACGGTCATGCGCGAGGTCGCTGCCGGCGACGGGCCGGCGGACCACCTCGACGATGAGGTCGCCGCAGCGGAAGAACATCAGTTGGCCCCAATCCTGGTGCGAGCGGTCGAGCGCCAGATCGAGGCCGAGCCGCGCGCCGTAGAGTGCGGCGGCCCGTTCGGAATCCTCGGTGGTGACCACGACGTGGTCGAGCGCGTCGATCGGCGCGATGTCGGTCGCCGGGGAAAGCGGACGCTCGTCAGCCAGCTCGAGGAAGAACATGCGCACGCCGCGCGTGAGCTCCGTGGCGGCGCGTGTGCGCTTCCAGTGCAGGACGTTGCCTGTTTCGGTGTCGCTGCTCTCGACCTCGGTGACCGGATCCGGGTTCAAGGCCACCCGCTCCAGCCGGCGGTGCATCCGGCTCATGTCTGCGACACGGAAGCACAGGCTGGCGAGCATCCCCTCCTGGTCATCGAGCAGTGCCCGCATGCGATCCGCCGTCACGCTAAAGCCGCTCGGCGCCATCAACTCGATCGTCATGTTCGCGAGGGTGAACAGCACGCGATCGGCGCCCTCGCCCGCGTTCTGCCAGGCCGGCGCGCGGGCGAGCAGCGTCTGGTAGGCCGCCTTGGCCGCCCCGATGTCCCTCACCAGAACGACGACGTGATCGAGGCCGGTGATCATTTCTTCTTCCTCTGATCGCCCCTTTCATGGCCCTGGAACCCATGGGCCGAAACACGGCGTTTGTCCGGGCTTGGCATTGCCCGGTGATGGTCGTATTCCCTGACCATGCTGACCTCAAGCGCTTCGGGCGGCAGTTTTGCGAATAATTTCAGCGTCCCGCCGGAGCGGAACCGGTGCTACAGTAAGCGCACCGGCCGGGACCACAAGCGCATGACGGACAGGCAATGCAGGCTCTCTTCATCGGACAGACCTATATCGACGTCGTCTTCATCACCGACCACATGCCGAGCGGCGACGAAAAGCACGTCGCCTCGGACTACGCGGTCTCCTTCGGAGGCAACGCCGTGACGGCGGCGTTCTGCTGCGCCAAGCTCGGCATCGTGCCGGATCTCATCGCGACGGTGGCCAATGACTGGCTGGGACGCATGTTCCAGGACATGTGCGCGAAATACGCGATCTCGCTGCACGGGCGGAAGGTCAACCAATCCTCGCTTTCCTTCATCATGCCCAAGGACGGCAAGCGCGCCATCGTCCGCTGCCGCGACGACGAGCACATCCACCCCTTTCCGATGCTCAACCTCGGCGGCTGCCGCGCGCTGCATGTCGACGGCCACCAGCCGGATGCGGCGATCCACTACGCCAAGGTCTGCCGCGAGGCCGGCATCCTGACCTCGCTCGACGGCGGCGGCCTGCGCACCAACACCCACGAGCTCCTGGAATTCATCGACGTCGCCATCGTCGCCGAGCGCCTGTGCGAGCAGATGGACCTGACGCCCGAGAAGATGCTCGACTACCTCAAGAGCCGCGGCTGCAAGATCGGCGGCGTCACCATGGGCGAGAAGGGCCTCTTCTGGTACGACGAGACCGGAACGGTGCAGGTGATGCCGGCGATGCCGATCCCGCGCGAGCGCGTGATCGATACCAACGGCGCCGGCGACGTCTTCCACGGCGCCTATGTGTATTCCTACCTCGCCCATCCCGGCAAAAGCTGGCGCGAGCACTTTGACTTCGCGCGCGCCGCCTCGACCTTCAAGATCCAGCGCCTCGGCAACGAGGCCGGCCTGCCAACGCTGGTCGACATCGCCAAGGTCAGGCACGAGTTCGAGGTCAGGGTCTAGATTGAGATGGGACGCGTCTTCGTTGCGGGCAGCATCAACATGGATGTGGTGGCGACGGCCGATCGCCATCCGAAGGTCGGAGAGACCGTCGCGGGCCGGCAGGTGCTGTACTTTCCGGGCGGAAAAGGCGCCAACCAGGCCGTTGCAGCGTCACGGCTCGGCGCCGGGACGACGTTGATCGGGCGGCTGGGGAAGGATTCGTTCGGGGCCGAGCTGAGGACCTTCCTCGGCGACCAAGGCATCGATCTCGGCTATGTCGTGGAGACGGCCGAGGCGCACACCGGGACCGCGATCATCACGGTGGCGGAGGCCGATAACACCATCGTCGTCGTTCCCGGGGCGAACGGGCTGGTCGGCGCTGAGGACGTCGAGGTGGTGCCGCTGCTGAAGGGCGACGTCGCGGTCAGCCAGTTCGAGATTCCGCTGCCGACGATTGCTGCATTCTTCTGGCGCGCGCGTGAGGCCGGCGCCGTGACTGTCTTGAACCCTGCGCCGGCGCAGAAGATGCCGGGCGAGCTGCTGGCGCTGGTCGACATCCTCGTGCTGAACGAGACCGAGCTCGGTTTCCTCGGGGACAGCGAGCTGTCGGACGACGATGAGGCCGCAAGGATCATCGACGTCGCGCGAAAACTTCAGGCGCGTCAGGATCAGACCATCTGCGTCACGCTCGGCAAGCGCGGCGTGCTTGCGCTTGCCGGGCGCGAGGAGATCACCGTGCCGGGGCGCGCCGTGAAGGCGGTCGACACCACCGGCGCCGGCGACTGCTTTGTCGGCGCGCTCGCCGCAGAGCTCGCTGACGACGTGCCTTTGCGCGCCGCCCTCGCCTTCGCCAATGCCGCCGCCTCGATCAGCGTGCAGCGGATGGGCGCGGGGCCGTCGATGCCGACGGCCGCGGAGGTGAAGGCTGTTCTCGGTGCCTCCTGATTACGCCAGCGCGCTCTTCAGGTCGAAGCTTTCGTCCGCGGCCTGCTGCGGCGTGATCGAGCGGTCCATGGCCTGCAGGCGGCGGCCGAACATGTGATCGCCGGCGCGGTTGATCGATTCGATGCCGAGCAGCCTGTCGCCCTTGTAGCAGAACGCCGAGAACGCCTTGTTCGCGGGGCTACCGCGCAGCACGACGCGGTCATAGCCGGTGGTCAGCCCCGCGATCTGAAGCTTGTCGTCGCCCTGGTCGCTCCAGAACCAGGGATGGCCGTCATAAGGCTTCTTGTCACCGGTCAGCCGCGCCGCGAGACAGCGGGCGTGGTCGGTGGCGTTCTGCACCGATTCCAGTCGCAGCGATCCGCCGAAGCGCGGGCTTGCGAACAGCGCGCAATCGCCGATCGCGGAGATGTCTGGATCGGCCGTCGCAAGATATTCGTCGACGATGATGCCGGCCGCGACCGGCAGCCCCGCCTCCGCCGCGAGCTCGATGTTCGGCAGCACGCCGACGCCGACCACGACGAGGTCGGCGGGCAAATGCCGTCCGTCGCTCAACGACACGCCGGTGACCTTGCCGCCCTCCGCCTCGATCGAGGTCGCCTGGACGCCAAGATGGATGCGGATGCCGGCCTCGCGATGGCGCTCTTGAAAATACTCCGACACCTCCGCCGTCACCGCCCGCGCCATCACGCGCGGGGCGAGCTCGAGCACGTCGACCTCGAGGCCCTTGATCCGCGCGGTGGCGGCGAATTCGAGGCCGATGAAGCCGGCGCCGATGATCACGGCGCGCGTCTTCGAAGGCATGATCGCCCGCAGCGCCTCGCTCTCGTCGAGGATGCGCAGATATTTCACGTCGGGCAGGTTGGCGTTGGGCAGATCCAGCAGCCGGTTGCGCGCGCCGGTCGCCAGCACGAGATGGCCGTAGCCAAGCGCTTCGCCGGAGGCGAGATGCACTTTGTGCCCGGCTCGGTCGATCGAGGCCGCGCGGCCGGCGATCAGCTCGATGTTCTGGTCGTGGTAGAACTTTTCGGGGCGGAACATCAGGCTCTCGGGACCGGCCGAGCCCTTGATGTAAGCCTTTGACAGCGGCGGTCGCTGATAGGGCAGATGCGCCTCGTCGTTGATCAGGCAGACGCGGCCGGAAAAGCCGGCCTGGCGCAGCGATGCCGCGACCTGGTAGCCGCCATGGCCGGCACCAACGATGATCACCGGACCGTCGCTCATTGGACAGCCCATTTCCCGAAGACACGAGCGCGACCCATGCCATCTCCTCTCGCTGATTCTGGTTGCTGACCTTACGAGGAGCCGGCGCTCGTGTCCGTCCCTTGGAAAAGGCTGCCCATTTGAGCCTATCGTTTGGCCCAGTGCAAGAGCAGCAGGCGGGGATTGTCACCCCTCGGCTTCTGCGATTTAGTTGCAGCAATTACCTCATGCCGGGGATTTCAAGAATGCCAGCTCCCGTTTCAAAGCCCGACGATCCTGCCCTGCTCAAGGTCGACGGCCCGATCGCGACCATCACGCTCAACCGCCCTGCCGCATACAACTCGATCAACCTCGCGATTGCGCAGAAGCTCGAGCAGCTCGCGGCCTATATCGAGGGCGACGACGCCATCAAGGTCTTGGTGATCGAAGGCGAAGGCCGCGCCTTCTCGGCCGGCGGCGATCTGCAGACGATCGGGGCGGCCGCCGAGGCCGGCACCGTGACGCCGGTCGTCGGCGAGCTCCTGAAGCACTATCATGCCTTCATCGAGATCATAAGGCGCATGCCGAAGATCTCGCTGTCGAGCGTGCACGGCTCGGCCGCCGGTGCCGGCATGGGCCTCGCCTTCGTCACCGATCTCTGCATCGCCGCCGATGACGCCAAGTTCACGCCGGCCTATGCCAAGATCGGCGTGTCGCCGGACGGCGGCTCCACGGTCGGCATCGTCGGCACGGTCGGCTCGCGCCGCGCGCTGCAGATCTTCCTCTCCGAGGACAATTTCACCGCGCAGCAGGCCCATGAATGGGGCCTGGTCGCCAAGGTCGTCGCCGCCGCGGAGCTGAAGGCGGCGACGCGACAGCTCGCCGAGCGTCTGGCGCAGAACCCGCCGGCTGCGATATCAGGCACCAAGCAGCTGGTCTATCAGGCCGCGACCACGCCGGTGAAGCAGCAGCTCGATGCCGAGGAGCACAAGATCATCATGGCGATGAACACCGAGGACTTCCGCACCGCCGTGAAGAAGTTCACCAGCAAGGGCAAGTAGCGCCGCGCTCGCTCAACCCTTCACGGGGCCAGTCCTCTGCATGAAGTCGAAATCGCAGCCCTCGTCGGCCTGCATGATGGTCTCGTTGAACAGCCAGGCGTAGCCGCGGCGTGCTTCCTCCGGCGCAGCAATCGGCTTCAGGGCGGCGCGGCGGCGCTCGAGCTCGGCCGCATCGACCAGAAGCTCGATGCTGCGCCTGGCGACGTCCAGGCTGATCATGTCGCCGTTCTGCACCAGGGCGAGCGGCCCGCCCACGGCGGATTCCGGGGTGATGTGCAGAACGATGGTGCCGAACGCAGTGCCGCTCATGCGCGCATCCGAGATGCGCACCATATCCTTGGTGCCGCCGCGCGCGAGCTTCTTCGGGATCGGCAGATAGCCGGCCTCGGGCATGCCCGGCGCACCCTTCGGGCCGGCATTGCGCAGCACCAGCACGTCATCGGCGGTGACATCGAGATCGGGATCGTCGACCCGCAAGGTCATGTCCTCGACGGATTCGAACACCACCGCGCGCCCGGTATGCTTGAGCAGCTTCGGGCTCGCCGCCGATTGCTTGATGACCGCGCCGCGCGGCGCGAGGTTGCCGTGCAGCACGGCGAGGCCGCCCTCCTTCTTGATCGGATTGTCGCGCGAACGGATCGCGTCCTGCCCGGGCACGTCCTCGGCATTCGCCACGACATCGCGCAGCGTCTGGCCGGAGATCGTCCTGGCATCGAGATCGACGAGGTCGCCGAGCTGCGCCAGCAGCTTCGGCACGCCGCCGGCGTGATGGAAATGCTCCATATAGTGCTCGCCGGACGGCTTGAGATCGACGAGCACCGGCACCTCGCGTCCGATCCGGTCGAAGACCTCGAGATCGAGCCGGTGCGGCGAGCGATGCGCCATCGCGGTCAGATGGATCAGGCCGTTGGTCGAGCCGCCGATCGCCTGAAGCACCACCTGCGCATTCCTGAACGAGGCCGGCGTCAGCAGCTCGCTCGGCTTCGGCCCCTTCGTCTTGGCCATCTCGGCGGCAACCCGCCCGCTCGCCTCGGCGAGACGGAAGCGCTCGGCATGCGGCGCCGGAATTGTCGCGCTCATCGGCAGCGACAGGCCCATGGCTTCGATCATGGAGGCCATGGTGGAGGCCGTGCCCATCACCATGCAGGTGCCGATCGACGGCGCCAGACGCCCGTTCACCGCCTCGATCTCGGAATCGTCCATCTCGCCGGCGCGATATTTCGCCCAGAGACGGCGGCAATCGGTGCAGGCGCCCAGCACCTCGCCCTTGTGATGGCCGACCACCATGGGGCCGACCGGAATCACCACGGTCGGCAGGTCGGCGCTGATCGCCGCCATCACCTGCGCCGGCAGCGTCTTGTCGCAGCCGCCGATCACGATCACCGCATCCATCGGCTGGGCGCGGATCATCTCCTCGGTATCCATTGCCATCAGGTTGCGCAGATACATCGAGGTCGGATGCGCAAAGCTCTCGGCGATCGAGATCGTCGGAAACACGAACGGCATCGCACCGGACAGCATCACACCGCGCTTGGCGGCTTCGATGATCTGCGGAACGTTGCCGTGGCAGGGATTGTAGTCGCTATAGGTGTTGGTGATGCCGACGATCGGGCGCTCCAGCGCGTCGTCGGAATAGCCCATCGCCTTGATGAACGCCTTGCGCAGGAACAGCGAGAAGCCGGCATCGCCGTAGCTCGTCAGACCCTTGCGCAAGCCACTCGTCATCAGGTCGCTCCCTTCAGCTTTTGTCGTGGTGGTAAGGCCGGCCCCCTGATTGTCAATAACGCGAGTTGCAGGCCTGACGTTTGGTTTCCGGGCGCTTCTGAGCATCGGACGGCCCTGCCGCATTTGGCGGCGCCCGAACGCGCACGGAATCTCCCGCTTTCAGCCTCTCCCGGCGTGGATTTACACCCGCCCCGCGCCCCAATCGAAGTGAATTGAACGCAACTAAGAATGATTAGCAAGTAGTTGCGCGCCCGGCCATTCTGTGGAATCTTTATTGCGAATGACTTGCAATCGCAGGCGCTTCGCGTGAACCAAGCTCCTTGCGTCGATCGGTCCCCTTGGTTCGCGTGGGTTGGTGGATGTCGTGCTGGGAAGATCGAGCTTCAGGGTTGCAATGGCGGCCGCAATTGTCGTCGCCGGTCAGCTGGCGAGTTGCGTTTCCGCCTCTGCCGACGACGGTCCAGGTGGCCTCGCCTATGCAGCTCCCTCCCCTGGCCTCGGCGCCAACAAGCTGGCGGGCGGGTTGCCGTCGGCCCACGCGGAGATCGACACCGAGCACATTTTCGGCTTCAGCATGGGCTCCGATATCGGCAAGACCGGCGATATCGAGATCGAGTTCGAGAATGTCGGCGCGTTCGGAAAACGTTCAGGCACTTACGCAGCCTGGGCCAATCTCAATCAGGTCAAATACACGGTGTCGGATAACTTCCGGATCGCACCCGGATTTTCGCTGAGCGGGCAGCACATCAAGGGCGTGCCGGGACTTGCCGATCATCGGGACATCGCTTTCAGCGGTGGAGCGCTCGAGCTGCGCTACAAGCTGCTCGACCGCACCGTCGCGCCGTTCGGGCTGACCCTCCACGCGCAGCCCGGCTGGAGCCGGATCGACGACGGCAGCGGCATGCATATCGCACAATATGGCGCGGAGTTTGCCGCGCTGTTCGATCGCGAGCTGGTCAAGGACAGGCTGTTTGCGGCCTTCAACGTCTGGTACGGGACCGGCGGAACCCGCGAGATCTCGACCAATCTCTGGCGACACGATTCCGAGATGCAGCTCCAGGCGGCGATCTCGTACGCGGTACAGCCCGAACTCGTGTTCGGCCTCGGCGTACGCTACGCGCGGGCCTATGACGGCGGCGGACTCGACCGTTTCCTCGGCGATGCCGTGTTCGCCGGCCCGACCTTCTCCTACAGCATCTCGAAGGAAGTCGGCATCTCCGGGACATGGCAGATGCAAGTTGCAGGCAAGGCGATCGGCGACAACCGCAGCCTCAACCTGGAGCAGTTCGAACGGCACCAGGCGTTGCTGAGGATCAACCTGCATTTCTGATGTCGGGCTGCGCGAACGGCGTGGACGGTCGCTAGGCAGCGCGTCCGCTCGTTCGGATATCAGCCTCGCGCCGCAAAGCCGCGCATTCGGCCCCGTATTTCCGCGAGCCGAGTTCGCTGGCCAGGAGCTGAGCTGCGTGAATTTCCGCCGAAGCGCCTCGAACGTCATCATGCGCCAATTGCAGCTTCGCGATGCGGAGCCTCAGCCTGACGGCCTGCACTCGCCCGTCGATACTCGACCATAGCTGCCGGGCCAGATGAAGATGCCGCAGCGCAGAGTCGTAATCGTCGCGCGCATGGGCGAGGACCGATTGCGCCTCGTTCGTCAATGCCCGGATCGACGGCATCGGCCACCGGTCGGGACTTCCGGAGAGTTCCTCGATCAGCTCCAATGCCTGCTCACGACGGCCCGTGTGCGCGGCGGCAAGCGCCAGGTGCGCGAACAGAATTCCTCGCCGTTGCAGGGTCCACCAGGTCTTTCCGATCAAACTACGTTCGAGGCTGGCGTAGGCGGCTTCAGCCTCGCCACGTTCCAGCAGCAGCATGGCGCGGCCCGGTTCCGGGCACCAGCCGCGCGCGTAAGCCTTCTCATAGGCTTCGAGCGCGTCGTCGTCGTTACCGATCGCCGCGTGAACGTCGCCAAGCACGCGGTTGGCGTCGCCGATCGCCCAAGGTGCATCGCCGGTGAGCCGTGCCAGCGAGTCCTGAATGCGGGACAAGGCTTCGCCGAGCGAGCCCCTGACGCCGAGAACCTCGGACCGATGAAGCTGGCAGGAACCGGTCAATTCCATCCCGCTCTCGGTGCAGTATTTCTGATAGCCCAGCGTCCACTGGTCGGCCCTCGCCCAATCTCCGAACATCCGCGCCGCCCACAGGATGTTGCAGTAGAGGATGCCTCCGACAATGGGATCGATATCGCCGCTGGAGAGCGCCATCGCAGCGGCGAGGTCCTGGTCCGCCAGTCCTGCGCGTGTATCGCCCAGACACAGCCGGTAGAACCCGCGATAAGCAAGACTCAGCGCCTCGATGCCAACAGCGTCCTTGTGGCGGACCGTGCTGTAGGCGATGTCGGCAAGTGAAAGCGCCTGTTCAGGCTCGCCGTCGAACGCGGCGACCTTCGACTTCATCCAGAGAATTAACGCAGTCGTGGCGGGATCCTCGATCTCGCAGGCCCAATCCTCCGCTTGGGCCAGCCAGCCCTTGGCAATCGCCGCCTGGCCGCGCTCGAAATGCAAACCGGAGAGTGTGACGGCGTCGGTGACGGCGAGCGGCACGTTCCCGGCCCTTGCGTGGACGGCAACTGCACGGGCCAAGAGAGGCAGAGCCGCATCGGCCCTGCCGGTGCACTGCAAGGCCAGCGCCCATTGGCGCAAGTCGGTGCCCTCGAGCGGTTGGACGGTATCGGCCGCCTCGAACAGCGCTGCGGCTTTGTCCCAGGCCTGCGCGGCAACGGCGCGCTGTGCTTGCACCCGCAGGTCCGGGGCTTGCTCTTCGATCGTCCCGGGAGCAGCAACCTGCAGCTGCGATACGCCCTCGATGCAGAAACGATATCCCCTGCCCGGCATGTTCCGGATGACGCTATCCATCCCACCTTTGCGGAGCACGCCACGCAGCATGCTTACTGCCCGTTGCAGGGAATTGTCGGTGACCGTTACGTCAGGCCAGAGGGTATCGAGCAGCTCTTCCTTGGTGACGACTCGGTCCCGGTTACGCGTCAGGTAGACCAGCAGATCGAACACGCGGGGCTGTAACGCGACTTCCCGCTGCGCGTGAAGAAGCGCGCGGCCCGCTTCGTCGAGCTCGAAGGGTCCAAACCTGAGGGTCATATCGGTGTGTCTGGGAGAGACGGAAAAGGTTCAGACAAGGATCAGGCAATGATCAGGCGCCGGTAAGGACGATCAGCGCCGGCGGCGCCTATAGCTCCTCACGGCCATCGGTCACGACCAACCGACCGGCAGCATCAACCCCGAGGAGACGTCTTATGGAACTCTATGTCATTCGCCGCCCAAGCGCCTGGGCAAATCTGAGCGAACTGGAAGCCGCGGGCGCGAAGTCCGCGCGGATCGGCAACGAGCAGATGTCCGACCGCGTTCGCTGGATTCGCAGCTATGTGGTCCATGAGGCCGACGGCCGCATCGGTACCTTCTGCATCTATGAAGCCACCGATGGGGAGTCGATCCGCGAGCATGCACGGCGCGTCGGCATGCCGGGCGAGGAATTCTACAAGGTCGCCACGACGGTGGTCGTCCGCAACGACCCCACACCGCAGACAGCAGCTGCCGAATAGCGGATCAGCGGCGGGCGCCGTCATCGTACTCGATTCCGTGAAAGGAAAGGAAATGTCCATTCAGTCTCAGGCGCCGCCCGCACTGAGCCCTTCGCAGCGATATCTCGCCGGCATCCTGCTGCGGCTGCGTCGACTGATCAATCAGTCTGTCGCCAGCATGCTGGCGAACCGCGAGAAGGCCGCAATGCAGTTCGCGAAGGGTTGCCGATTCGGGCCACGCCCCGAACTCAAGCGATAGAACGGGTCGAGACGCGCTTCACCATCAAGGGATCTGCGAGTCCCAGCAACAGTTTCAATTCAAGGAAGTAGTCATGAAATCTTTCCTCCAATCCGACGCTCCTGAAGCCAAGTCCTGCAAATTCAGGCATCTCAAACAGGGAAACTTCAAAACCAGAACCGCCGCGTTGGCGATCGTGACGTTCGGGGCCGTCACGCTGTCGATTGTTCTGGCTTCGGCCGCAACGACGTTCGACGATCCTCATGCAGAAGGCGCGAGCGGCGCAACGGTCCAGAAACGCCTCGGCAGATGCAAGGCTCCGACGCTCCCGCCCCCCTTTGCAATGTGATGAAGGCAACAGTGGCACGCCCCTAAATCAGCCATTCCATCCCCTCCGCGAAACTGGAAACTCCATCATGTCCATCACCATGCATAACGGACCCGCTCAATCGGCAAGTTCGCTCGCGGCACGAAGCTTCGTGCTCGGCTACGGCGTCCTCGCGTATCTCATCTTCTTCGGGACTTTTCTCTACGCGGTCGGCTTCATTTCGCAGCTCATCGTGCCAAAGACGATCGACAGCGGTGTGGCCGGCTCGACCGCACAGGCCCTCTTGATCAACCTCGCGCTGATGTCCCTGTTTGCCGTCCAACACAGCGGCATGGCTCGCCATGGCTTCAAGAAGTTGTTCGCCGCGTTTGCTTCACCCGCGCTCGAACGCAGCACCTACGTGCTGCTGGCAAGCCTGAGCCTGATCCTGCTGTTCTGGCAGTGGCGGCCGATCACGTCCATCGTTTGGGCATTCGAGACGCCGATTGCCGTATACGCCGCTGTCGCTGGCAGCTTCGCCGGCTGGCTCATCGTACTGTACAGCACGTTCCTGATCAGCCATTTCGAACTGTTCGGACTGACCCAAGTCGTCAGCCACTTTGCAGGTCGGCTCGCCGAGCCAATGAAGTTCAAGACGCCGGGCCTCTATCGCCTGATCCGGCATCCCATCTATCTCGGCTTCATCATCGCGTTCTGGTCGACACCCACCATGACACTCGGCCACCTGCTGTTCGCGACGGTGACGACGGTCTACATCTTCGTCGGCATCTGGTTGGAGGAGCGCGACCTGGTCACCCTGTTCGGAGATCAGTACCGGCACTACAGGGAGAAGGTCGCGATGTTGATTCCGGGCCTGTTCTGATCCGGCGCGAGCATGGGGTTTGAGCGGCCGAGCAAGGCTTCGGCCGCTCAAAACCATGTCGAGCGCGCTTCTCTACCGTTTCATCCAATCAATGATCCTGCCCGGGTCGGCGTCGAACTCCATGCTGCAGAACGTGCCGCCCTGGAAGTAATCGCCGACCGGATCCGGCTTGAGCTTGGCCTGCTCGGCCATGGCGTGCTCGCGGAAATCCTCGGCGCGTCCGGTGGGGCGATAGCCGAATTCGTAGGCGCGGTGGTTGTCCCACCAGGCGCGCTCGTTGAAAGAAGCGCCGTAGAAGATTTCGAAATGGATGTCGGGATGCTCGAGCCCGATGCGGCAGAGCTGCACGAGGTCGTCGGGCTTGAGCCAGATCGAGAGCCGGCGCTGGTCGAGCGGCATGTCGCCAAAATTGCCGATGCGCAGGCACGTCACCTTCATCCCGTGCTTGTCGGCATAGAGCGCGCCGAAGGCCTCGCCGAACACCTTGCTGACGCCGTAGCGGCTATCGGGCCGCGCAGTGACGTCGGTGCCGATCCTGTGGTGGCGCGGATAGAAGCCGACGGCGTGGTTCGACGAGGCGAACACCACGCGCTTGACGCCCTTGCGGTAAGCCGCCTCGAACAAATTGTAGCCGCCGATGATGTTGGCCTGGAGGATCTGCTCCCAGCTGCCTTCGACCGAATGGCCGCCGAAATGGAGGATACCGTCGACGCCCTCGCAGATCGCCTCGCATTGCGCGAGATCGGCAAGGTCCGCCGCCTTGAACTTCTCGTTCGCACCGAGATCCGCGGGCGGCTTGATGTCGGAGAGCAGCAGATCCGGATAGATCGGCGGCAGCAGTTTTCGCAGGCTGGTGCCGATTCCGCCTGCAGCTCCCGTCATCAAAATACGCGGCATGTCTTCCTCGCCTGTGGTGTCCGAATTGCGGTCAGGTGTCTCCAATGATAGCAGGATTGTCCAGAGGGAACGAAACGAGAGAACCGACATGAATGAGGCATCGTCCCACACCCAGGAACGGCCGGGCTGGCGGCCGGCGAGCTACTATCCCGATCCGGCCATCCACGCGCTCGATCCCCGCTTCGAAAAATACTGGCTGAAACTGTCGGCGGTGGAGCGGCTCACGACCGGCCTGCGCTGGGCCGAAGGACCGGTGTGGTTTGGTGACGGGCGCTATCTCCTCTGCAGCGACATCCCGAACCAGCACATCATCAAATGGGAGGAGGAGACCGGCGCCGTCAGCGTGTTCCGCAAACCGTCCAATTTCGCCAACGGCAACACGCGCGATCGCCAGGGCCGGCTCGTCACCTGCGAGCATGGCGGGCGCCGCGTGACCCGCACCGAATATGACGGCAGCATCACGGTGCTGATGGATCAATTCAACGGCAAGCGGCTGAACTCGCCGAACGATGTCGTCGTCAAATCGGATGGTTCGATCTGGTTCACCGATCCGACCTTCGGCCTGCTCGGCAATTACGAGGGCTACAAGGCCGAGCCCGAGATCGAGCCGAACGTCTACCGGCTCGATCCCGCGACCGGCAAGGCGACCATCGTCGCCGAGGGCGTGCTCGGGCCGAACGGGCTGTGCTTCTCGCCGGACGAGACGATCCTCTACGTGGTGGAATCGCGCGGCGTGCCGAACCGCAAGATCCTCGCCTATGACGTGTCGGCCGACGGCACGACGATCTCGAACAAGCGCGTCCATATCGACGCCGGGCCGGGCACGCCCGACGGCATGCGCTGCGACATCGACGGCAACCTCTGGTGCGGCTGGGGCATGGGCGATCCCGAGCTCGACGGCGTCGTGGTGTTCGCGCCCGACGGCGTCATGATCGGCCGCATCGCACTGCCCGAACGCTGCGCCAACGTCTGCTTCGGCGGCCTCAAGCGCAACCGCCTGTTCATGGCGGCGAGCCAGTCGATCTACGCGCTGTACGTGAACACGCAGGGAGCTGTGGGAGGATAGGCTCCACAGCGCGCCCACGACCAACCGCCCCTACCCTTTCTTCTCCTGAGCCGCTGCGGTCTGCTTGACGAGCGCCTCTTCGAAGGCCTTCTCCAGCGATGCCGCATAGACCTTGAACTCGCCGGGATCGACGAACGGATTGGGTCCGCCGCCGGCGAGCTTGGCGCGCTTCTCGGCCATCTTATACATCTCGGGATGAGGAGCCAGCAGGATGTCGACCTTCATGTCCTTGGCGCGCGCAAAGGTCTTGCGATAGTCGTCAACGATGCCGGAATAGGTCGGGCTGCCGACAAGCCTGTTCAGCGCGACCGTGCCGCTGCAGAAGATCAGCACCGAGCGTGTTGCATCGCCATCCTTCACCGAGAATGCCCAGCTGGTGCAGCCCGGCGAATGGCCGGGCGTCTCGCGCGCCGTTAGCGTAACGCTGCCGACAGCGACGGTATCGCCCTCACGCACCGTTCGGTCCACTTTCACCGGCGGAAAGTCGAGCGCCTTCTCCTCCTGCGCACCCGGATAATAGCCGCCTTCGAGCAAGGGCTTATCGGCCTCGCCCGCAACCATCTGCGCGCCGCTCGCCTGCTTCAACTCGGCAAAGCCGCCGGTGTGGTCGATATGGGCGTGGGTATTGATGAGATACTTGATGTCGCTGATCTTGAAGCCGAGCTTCTCGATGCTCGTCCTGATCTGCGACGTCGATTCCGGCATCACGGTATCGACCAGAATATGCCCCTGGGGCGATGTGATCAGGTAGGACGCCAGTCCGTTGGTGCCGACATAGTAGACGTTGTCGATGATCTTGAAGGGCTCGGTCGGTTCGTTCCATTTCGCCCTGAGCGTGTTGAGCAGATCCTTCACCGTCTGGGCTTGCGCAGCGCCTGACAGCGGCAGCAGCGCAACGAATGCGATGATTAATTTTCTCACGTTCCGTCCCTTTGCTTTTCTTGATTTGACGGGCTGTTGTCGCAGTGAAGCGGCCGGTCCCTGAGCAAAGAATGCCGGCTTCCTTTGGAAGCCGGCATCCCCCTGTACTGCCAGCGCCGTATGAACTACGCCGCGTTGAAGCCGGCGACAGCCTTCACTTCGAGGAAATCCTCGAGGCCGAACTTGCCCCACTCGCGGCCGTTGCCGGACTGCTTGTAGCCGCCGAACGGCGCGGTGCGGTCGTTGGGCACGCCCTGGAGGTTGACGTTGCCGGCGCGGATCTGGCGGCCGACGCGCTTGGCGTCCTCGACCGACGGACCATAGACGTAGCCGGCAAGGCCATAGGGCGTATCGTTCGCGATCTTGACCGCGTCGGCTTCGTCCTTGGCGCCGATGATGGTCAGCACCGGTCCGAAGATCTCTTCGCGCGCGATCGTCATGTCGGGCGTGACGTCCGCGAAGATGGTCGGACGGACATAGAACCCCTTGTTGACGCCTTCGGGCAGACCCGGGCCGCCGGCGACGAGCGTTGCGCCCTCATCGATGCCCTTCTTGATCAGGCCCTGGATCTTGTCCCACTGGCCACGGTTGACCACCGGGCCGATGGTGGTGCCTTCGGCGCGGGGATCGCCCGCCTTGGTCTTGTCGGCGACGGCCTTCGCGATCGCGGCGACTTCCTTCATCTTGGACAGCGGCACGATCATGCGCGAGGGCGCGTTGCAGGACTGGCCGGAATTGTTGAACATGTGCATCACGCCGCCGGTCACCGCCTTGGTGAGGTCGGCGCCTTCGAGGATGACGTTCGGCGACTTGCCGCCGAGCTCCTGGCTGACGCGCTTCACGGTCGGCGCTGCGCGCTTGGCGACGTCGATGCCGGCGCGGGTCGAGCCGGTGAAGGAGATCATGTCGATATCAGGATGCTCGCTCATGGCGGCGCCGACCTCGGGGCCGAGGCCGTTGACGAGGTTGAACACGCCCTTGGGCACGCCGGCTTCATGGAGGATTTCCGCGAAGATCAGCGCCGAGGTCGGGGTGAATTCCGACGGCTTCAAAATCATGGTGCAGCCGGCGGCGAGCGCGGGCGCGACCTTGCAGGCGATCTGATTGAGCGGCCAGTTCCAGGGCGTGATCATGCCGACCACGCCGATCGGCTCGCGCAGCACCATGGCGGTGCCGACCGGCTCCTCGAAATGATAGTTCTTGAGCACGTCGAGCGTGGTCATGAGATGACCGAGGCCGGCGCCGGCCTGGAGCTTCTCCGCCATCGGCAACGGCGCGCCCATCTCGTCGGAGACGGCGGCGCCGATCTCCTTGAGGCGGCCCTTGTAGACCTCGATGACCTTGCTGAGCAGCGCGACGCGCTCATCGCGGCTGGTCTGGGAGAAGGTCGCGAAGGCGCGCTTGGCGGCGGCAACCGCCTTGTCCACGTCGGCCTTGGAGCCCAGCGCAACCTCGTACATCGCCTCTTCCGTCGCGGGATTGACCACGGCGGTGGACTTCTTGACGACCGGATCGACCCAGGCGCCGTCGATGTAGAATTGCATGCGATTGACCATCGTTAACCTCTTCTTGGGGGCTTGGAGGGGGCGTTTCGGCCGGCATCCTTGCACGAAAGCGCCGGCAATTGAACCCGCCATATGCGGGCCAGCGTTGCGGCGGACACGCGGAATATGGGACGCGATTTGAAGCGAGGCAAGCGGCTCTGGGTCCCGGCTCGACGTCGCGACATTTCATGTCGCGCCGCGTCCGGGACACGAGATTGTAACGAGTCCAGACAGTCTCGTGCCCCGGACGCAGCGCAGCACTTCTTCAGTGATGCGCCGCAGAGCCGGGGCCCATGCGCATGGTTACCCCGACTACACCGCCATCTTCCGATGCAGCACCGGTGCGCCCACGGTGAGGCTTTCGGCCGCATCAATGATTGCGTTGGCGTCAATGCCGTAGTGCCGATAGAGGTCCGCAATGCTGCCGGTCTGGCCGAATTGCTCGACGCCGAGCGCCTCGACGCGATGGCCGCGGACGCCGCCGAGCCAGCCGAGCGCTGACGGGTGGCCGTCGATCACGGTCACGATGCCGCAGTCGCGCGGCAGCGGCGCCAGCAGTTTTTCGATGTGACTGAGATGCTGCACGCCGCGGCGGTCGCGGCGCAATTTCCGCGCCGCGGTCCATCCAGCGTGCAGACGGTCGGCCGAGGTGATCGCGAGTAGGCCGACATCGCGGCGGCTCTCGCCGACGAAACCGGTGGCCTCGATCGCCTCGGGCGCGACCGCGCCGGTATAGGCGATCACGACTTCGGCATTCGGGCCCGGCTTGCGCAGCCAGTACGCACCGTCGGTGATGCCCTGCTGCAGCTCCGGTGTCATGATCCGCTGCGCCTGCTCGATGCTGCGCGTCGATAGCCGCAAATAGACCGAGCCACCCTCGCCCGGCTCGCGCTGCATGTGCTGGAAACCCCACCCCATGATCACGGCGAGCTCATCGACGAAGGCCGGCTCGAACGAGGCGAGCCCATCCTGCGCCATGCCGATCAAGGGCGTCGCGATCGACTGATGTGCGCCGCCCTCGGGCGCGAGCGTGATGCCGGACGGCGTCGCCGCCACCATGAAGCGGGCATCCTGATAACAGGCGTAGTTCAGCGCATCGAGCCCGCGCTCGATGAAGGGATCGTAGAGCGTGCCGACCGGCAAGAGCCGCTCGCCGTTGATCTGGTGCGAGAGGCCGAGCGCCGAGAGCATGATGAAAAGGTTCATCTCGGCGATGCCGAGCTCCAGATGCTGGCCCTTGGGCGAGGCGTCCCAATTGTAGGTGGAGGGAATTTTCTCGCTGCGGAATAAGTCGACCTTCTCGGCGCGCGCGAACAGGCCGCGCCGGTTCACCCAGGGGCCGAGATTGGTCGAAACGGTGACGTCGGGCGAGGTCGTGACGATGCGCCTCGCCAGCTCGCTATCGCTGCGCGCGATCTCGTTGAGCACGAGGCCAAAGCCCTGCTGGGTCGACATCTGCGACGACGGCTTGAAGGCAAGCTGCTGCGGCACCTCGACGACCGGCGCATTCAGCCGGCGACCGTCCTGATTGAACGGCACCTGCGCGAGGAAAGCTTCCAGCTCAGCCGCATCCTGCGTCAGCCCTTCAAACTTGTCCCATTCATAGCCGGGCCGGATGTTCTGGCTGTCGCGATATTTTTCCATCTGCGCGACCGTCATCAGGCCGGCATGGTTGTCCTTGTGGCCCTGGAACGGCAGGCCGACGCCCTTGATGGTGTAGGCGATGAAGCAGACCGGACGGTCGTGGTCGATGGAGTCGAACGCCTCCAGCATGCTCGCCATATCGTGGCCGCCGAGATTCGACATCAGCGCAAGCAGTTCGTCGTCGCTGCGCTTGTCGATCAGCTTCGTGATCGGGCCCTGGTCGCCGATCTCGTCATGCAGATGCTTGCGGAAGGCAGCGCCGCCCTGGAAGCACAACGCCGCATAGAGCGCGTTCGGGCAATTGTCGATCCAGCGCTTCAAGGCTTCGCCGCCGGGCTCGGCAAAGGCCTCGCGCATCAGGCGGCCGTATTTCACGATCACCACGTCCCAGCCGAAATTGCGGAACATAGTCTCGAACTTTTCCCACAGCCCCTCGCGCACGACGGCATCGAGCGACTGGCGGTTATAGTCGACCACCCACCAGGTGTTGCGCAGGCCGTGCTTCCAGCCTTCGGCCAACGCCTCCCAGATATTGCCCTCGTCCATCTCGGCGTCGCCGACCAGGGCAATCATGCGACCTTCGCGGCGATCCTTCATCCAGCCATGCGCCTTGACGTAGTCCTGCACCAGCGAAGAAAACAGCGTCTGGGCGACGCCGAGGCCGACCGAGCCGGTGGAGAAATCGACGTCGTCGACGTCCTTGGTGCGCGAGGGATAGGACTGCGCGCCCTTGAAGCCGCGAAAGTTCTCCAGCTTGTCGCGGCTCTGCCGGCCGAACAGATATTGGATGGCGTGGAACACCGGGCTCGCATGCGGCTTCACCGCGACGCGATCCTCCGGGCGCAGCACGTGGAAGTACAGCGCCGACATGATGGTCGCGAGCGAGGCCGAGGAGGCCTGGTGCCCGCCGACCTTGAGGCCGTCCGCATTGGCGCGGATGTGGTTGGCATGGTGGATGGTCCAGGACGACAGCCACAGCGCCTTGCGGCTGAGGGCGGTCAATGTGTCCAGACGGGCGGAATCGACGGGCATGGCGATGCTCCGGAATCTGATCCGCCGATCATACCCTTGCGGGGGTCGCCAAATATCTCAATTTCTTGCGGCACATCTGACTAAATTGGGATAATTTCCCACAGTTCCGCCAGAAATGCAGGTTTCATCCCAATGCCAGACCTCGACACCATCGACCGCAAGATTCTCGCCCTGCTGCAGGCCGACAGCCGCATGACCATGCAGGAGCTCGCCGACAAGGTCGGCCTGTCGGTCTCGCCCTGCCATCGCCGGGTCAAGCTGCTGGAGGAGCGCGGCGTCATTTCGCGCTATGTCGCGACCGTGGACCAGAAGGCGCTCGGCCTGCACGTCAGCGTCTTCATCTCGATCAAGCTGGCGCGGCAGAAGGAGGAGGACCTCAACCGCTTCGCCCGCGCGATCTCGAAATGGGACGAGGTCCTGGAGTGCTATCTGATGACCGGCAACCGCGACTATCTGCTCCGCGTGGTGGCCGCCGACCTCGCCTCCTACGAGACGTTCCTCAAGACCAAGCTGACCCGGCTCGATGGCATCGCCTCGATCGAGTCGAGCTTTGCGCTGAGCCAGGTGAAATATTCGATCGCGCTGCCGGTGTGAGCTGCGTCAGCGGGGTCGCACGTTGTCACATGGTCGCAACAAACGCCACCGATGGTCGTTGTGGCTGGTATCCGAGCCGAGAGAGGGGCCCATGACCGCAGCCGACCGCAAATCCGAGATCTCCAAGCGCGCCCGCATCATCCAGGAAATGGCCGACGATCTCGACGAGGAACTGGAGATGGAGCTGGATGATGCCCGTCTCGACGAGCTCCTCGACGAGACCGGAACGCTGAAACCGGCGGTCGACCGCAGGCTCTATTTCCGGGAGTTGCTTCGCCTCCAGGGCGAGTTGATCAAGCTCCAGGACTGGGTGCAGAGCGAGAAGAAGAAGGTCGTGGTGCTGTTCGAGGGCCGCGATGCCGCCGGCAAGGGCGGCGTGATCAAGCGCATCACCCAGCGCCTCAATCCCCGCATCTGCCGCGTCGCGGCGCTTCCGGCGCCGAACGAGCGCGAGCGCACGCAATGGTATTTCCAGCGCTACGTCGCGCACCTGCCGGCCGGCGGCGAGATCGTGCTGTTCGATCGTAGCTGGTACAACCGCGCCGGCGTCGAGCGCGTGATGGGCTTCTGCTCGGAGGACGAATATCAGGAGTTCTTCAAGACAGTGCCGGAGTTCGAGCGCATGCTGATCCGCTCCGGCATCATCCTGGTCAAGTACTGGTTCTCGATCACCGACGACGAGCAGCAGTTCCGCTTCACCATGCGCATCAAGGATCCCCTGAAGCAGTGGAAGCTGAGCCCGATGGACGTGGAGTCACGCAGTCGCTGGGAGGCTTACACCAAGGCGAAGGAGACGATGCTGGAGCACACGCATCTGCCGGATAGCCCGTGGTGGATCGTCGATGCCGTGGACAAGAAGCGCGCCCGGCTCAACTGCATCGCACATCTATTGACTCAGATCCCGTACCAGGAGGTCGTGCGGGCTCCGGTGACGCTGCCGCCGCGCGTGCGCAATCCCGACTATCAGCGCGGCCCGGTCCCGCCGGAGATGTATGTGCCGGCGAAATATTGAGACCGCTACCGCCACGGCTGCACGATGATCTTGGTGTGCGCTTCGGGATTGGCAAGGTCGGCGAACGCCTTGGCGACGCCATCGAGGCCGACCTCGGCCGTCACCATGGCGGCGGCGTCGACCTGCCCTTCGGCGATCAGGCGCAGTGAGCTTGCGAACTCCTCCGGCGTGTAGCCGAGCACGTACTGGACGTTCAGCTCCTTCATGATGCCGAGCATCGGCTCGTTTCTGTCGCTCTCCATGCAGACGCCGACCACGACGATCCTGGCATCGCGCGGCGCGCCCTCGAACACCTGCTGGAGCAGGCCGGGCACGCCGACACATTCGAAGATGATCGCGGGCTTCAGCGCCGGCAGCATCGCCTGGAGCGGCGGCCGTGCCGCCTTCTCCGCGTCCGACATCTGCGCGTGCTCGGCCCAGGTCGCATAGGGCTGCGACGCCCTGGGATCGACGACGACATCGGCGCCGAGCCTGGCTGCGAGCGCGCGCCGCGCCGGCGAATAATCGGCGGCGACGATGGGATGCAGCCCCCTCAGCTTCAGCGCGGCGATCACCGCAAGCCCGACCGGGCCGCAGCCGATCACCAGCGGCACCTCGCCGCCACGGATATTGGCTTTCGCCACGGCGTGGACGCCGACGGCAAGCGGCTCGGTCAGCGCGGCATGTTCCGGCGCCAGACCATTGGGCACTTCGAGCAGCAGCGCTTCGCTGAGCAGCATCGCCTCGGCATAGCCGCCGATATTGTCGTTGGAATAGCCGATGCCTTCGATCCCCCCAGGCGTCAGCAGCGCCGGCAGCGAGCAGACGCGGGTGCCAGGCTTGAGCTTGCGTGCGGTGCCGGGGCCGAAGTCCACGATCTCGCAGCAGAACTCGTGGCCGAACACGACGTCGCGGGAGAGGTCCATCGGCTTGCGGCCGGTCTTTTGCGCCATCTCCGCCAAGCGATGGGCGTGCTGGCGCGCGTGCAGGTCGGAGCCGCAGATGCCGCAGGCCAGCGTCTTGACCAGCACCTGGCCGGCGCCGGGCCTGGGCTCGGCCATCTCCCCAACGACAATCTCACCGTTCCTGAAAATCGCCGCGCGCATCCGGCTCCTCCCGTTTTCGTTGGCGCCATTGATAGCACGAAGCGGAAGGTGCGAACTTGCGTCAGGGGTTCGGGGAACGCTCTTCCAAGACCAGCAGCTGGGCTCGCCGGACCCGCTCGCGATGGGCGATGTAGAGGCCGCTCGCGACGATGAAGGCGGCGCCGACCACGGTCCAGACGTCAGGGACCTCGCCGAAGATGAAGAAGCCCAGAATGCTGACCCAGAGCAGCTGCGTGTAGGAGAACGGCGCCAGCACCGAGGCATCGCCGTAGCGATAGGCCAGCACGATGATCCACTGGCCGACGGTCGAGGCAACGCCGATCACGATGCCGAGGCCGATTGCCGTCCAGCTCGGCGTGACCCAGACGAACGGCACCATGACGCTGAGGATCGCCACGCCGGTCAGCGCGGAATAGGCCATGGTGGTGAGCACGGCTTCGCGGCCGCTCATCATCCGTGTCAGGATCAGCGCGGCGGCCCAGCAGAATGCCGAGATGATGGGGAAGAAGGCGGCGGCATGAAACGCGCTGGTGCCCGGCCGCAGGATGATCAGAACGCCCGTCAGGCCGATCGCGGTCGCGATCCAGCGCCGCATGCCGACCTTCTCGCTGAGGAAAATGATCGACAGCGCGGTGACGAACAGCGGCGAGACGAAGCCGGTGGCGGAGGCTTCGGCGATGGGCAGAAATGCAAGACCGGTGATGAAGAACAGCGAGGAGCCGAGCAGTGCGGCGCCGCGCATCAATTGCAGGCCGAGCCGCTCCGTGCGCATCGCATGCAGCGGCGAGCCCGGCAGCATCACCGGCGTGAACAGCAGCGCGAACGTGACGAAGCGAATCCAGGTGATCTCGATCGAGGGCAGGCTGGTCGACAGATATTTCGCGGTGACGTCGGAGCAGCCCAGGAAGATCGTGGAGAGCAACACCAGCGCGATGCCCTTGAAGGGATGATCGACGCGCGCAGGCGCGCGGCGGGCCTTCTGCTTCTTCTCCGGCACGGGCATGGGAATAGTGTCGAGCCTTGCGGCTGCGGCGGGCGGCGGTGTCACGGCAGGAACCCGGGCAAATGCGAATCGAGGAACGGTTGTAAAAAACGCCAAATGCGCCGTGTTCACAACTTCCGAAAACAGGATGCCGATATGCGCGGGCCGCCGCGCGCGTCAATGCTCCGTTAATAATGAGCGTTTGTGCACTACAGCATGGGCAGGCTGCGCGGCTTCGCCCCGCGCGGAAACGCCGCATCGAGCGCTGCAATCTCCTCCTTCGTCAGCACGAGGTCGCCGGCCGCCGCATTCTCGCCGGCATGTTCCGCCGATGACGCCTTCGGAATCGCGAACACCGTAGTCGCACGGGTGAGGAAGCTCAGCGCGACCTGACGCGGCGTCGCGCGACGCGCCTCTGCGATGCGCGCCAGCACGGCGCCGCCCTTGCTGCGCGCATCCGGGAAATCATCGTGGCCGAAGGGGGAATAGGCGACCACCGCGACGCCGTGCGTCTCGCACCAGGGGATCACCGCATGCTCGATGGCGCGTTCCTTCAGATGATAGAGCACCTGATTGCAGGCGATCCGGCCTTTGCCGGAGACTTCGAGAATCTCGTCGAGATCGTCGGCGTCGAAATTGGAAACGCCCCAGGACTTGATCTTGCCTGCTTGCACCAGCTCCTCGAACGCGGCCACCGTATCCTGCAACGGATAGGAACCGCGCCAATGCAGGAGGTAGCAGTCGAGACGATCGGTCTTGAGCCGCTTCAGCGAGCGCTCGCAGGCAGTGATGGTTCCGCGGCGCGAGGCGTTGCTCGGCAGCACCTTGGAGACCAGGAACACCTCGTCGCGACGTCCCGCGATGGCATCGGCAATGACGAGCTCCGCATCGCCATACATCTCGGCGGTGTCGATATGCGTCATGCCTAGATCGAGCCCGCGCTGAAGCGCAGCGATCGCGCGTTTGCGGTCGCCGTGGTCGAGATACCAGGTGCCCTGCCCGATGACGGAAACGTCGGCGCCGGTTCGGCCGAAAGGTTTTGCGTTCATGCTCGCTCCGCTGTGGTTCTTCAGCTCAGCCAACCGCTACCGAGCTCACGGGTTCAATCCGCTGATGTCGGCGACCAGAATGCTGCCGGTCGACGACTCCGTGATATAGAGTCTGTCTTTCCCGGCGCCACCGATCGCGACGTTGGTGCAATTCGGCCCCGCGCACGACTTGATCCGCGCGATCAGTTCGCCGTTGGGGGCGAACACGAAAACGTGGCCGAGCGAGGCGTGGCCAACGAACAAGCGGCCCTTCGCATCCATCGTCATGCCGTCGGGACCGCTGGTGCCGAACAGCGAGCAGAAGCGGCCGACCTTGGACACGCTGCCGTCCTTCATGAACGGCAGCCGCCACACCGCGTTGTCGCGCGTCATTGCCACGAACAGCACGGTTTCGGTCGGATCGAGCACCAGGCCGTTGGGGCTGATGCCGGTGTCGATCAGGCAATCGAGCCGGCCGTTCGATGCCAGCCGATAGACCCGGCCGCTCGGGTCATGCAGGCCGGTCTGGCCCTGATCGGTGAAAAAGATATCGCCGTTGGAGGCCAGATGCAGATCGTTGCAGCCGCGAAACGATTCCGAATTGCGCGCGGTCAGGACGGGCGTCACGCGGCCGGCTCTGGCATCGAGCTCCATGATGCCGTGCATGTAATCGGCAACCAGAATGCGGCCGTCGGCGGCGATCTTCAGCCCGTTCGGCCATCCCTCGTACTCGATCACCAGCGACCATTCCCCGTCGGGCGCGACGCGAAAGATGCGACCGAAGGGAATATCGACGATGTAGAGGTTGCCGTCCGTGTCGAAGGATGGCCCTTCGATGAAACTGTCGGTCGGCACATGTGGCCGGTTGGCATCGGCCCAATCGCTCCGTACCCCCTTGCGGCGGAACTTGTCAGGCATGGCGGAGAACAGCGTGGTTTCGATCAGCCGCGGCGGCGTTTCCAGGTACATCATTTGTTGTTGTGATTGTTGAGGGAGAGCGCGCGGCAGCATAGGGCACTATCGAAGGCGCGTCGATTGGGCCGGCATGCCTACTTTCCACGCCACACCCGTGTCCCGGACGCGCTGCAGCGTGAAACGCTGCTGCGCAGAGCCGGGACCCAGAAAAGCCAGGCGCTCGCTGCAACATGGGCCCCGGCTCTGCAGCGCACCGTCGAAGAGACGCTGCGCTGGGTCCGGGGCACGAGACGGCTCTTGGTCCTGAGAAGAGAGATCTAACCCGCCGCGCCGGCGAGCTTGACTTCTTTCACCGGCACATCCGTCGCCGCAATCAGACGCTTCAACTCGGGGATGCAGGAGCCGCAATTGGTGCCGGCCTTGAGCTCGGCACCGATCTCGGCCGCCGTGCGCGCGCCGGCGGCAATCGTGTCGCAGATGGTGCCGCGGCCGACGCCGAAGCAGGCGCAGACGATCGGCCCGGTCGAGGCCGCCCCCTCCGTCGACTTGCCCGAGAGCAGCATACGGCGCTGCTCGTCGCTGACGTGATCGGCAGCAAAGGCAGTCTTGACCACCTCCCAATCGCCGGCGTCATGCCCGGGGCCGACGAACAGGCAGGCCTCGATGCGGTCTCCGGCAAAGGAGGCGGCCCGATAGATGCCGCCGCCAAAATCGCGATATTCGGCGACGTCCTCGCCGGCGACCCCGTCGAGCCAAGCCGGCCAGCGCGACAGATCCGCGTTGTCGGCGAACAGATAACCGAAGCCACCGGCGACCGTGACGCGGGTCCACAACACGTTTGATGGAAGGTCGAGCTGCTGCCGCGACAGCGCAAAGCCGCGGAAGACGAATTCATACGGCGCGATCGCGGCCGGCGTCGCCTTCGATTCCGGCTGTCCGGAGAACGGATCGGTGAACGACTGCACCAGCGCCCCGACGCGGCCGTGCGAAGCATTCATCGCGCTCCAGTGGATCGGCACGAACAAGGCGCCGCGCTGCTGTCGTTCGCTGAGGACCACCCTCAGGATGCACTGTCCGTAGTCGGTGGTGATGCGGGCAAAGCCGTCGTGAACGATGCCGTATTTCCTGGCGTCATCGGGATGGATCTCGACGAACGGCTCGGGCAGATGCGCGCCGAGCCGCTGACTGAGGCCGGTGCGCGTCATGGTGTGCCACTGATCGCGGATGCGTCCGGTGTTGAGCCTGAGGGGGCGCGAGGGACCGGTCTCGCTGCGCAGTAACGGCACCTCCGGGGCAACGAAGCGGCCTCTGCCGTCATTGGTGAAGAAGCCGCCGCTCGCGAAGAAACGCTCGCCGGGCGCGCCACCGTCGCGCACCGGCCATTGCACCGGCTTCAGGGCGTCGAAGCCCTCGTCGGACAGCGAGGTCAGCGCGCCAATGTCGAAATCGCGGCTGCCATCATTCTCGAATGCCGAGAGCGCGGCGTGCTCGCGGAAGATCTCGGCGGCCGATTTGTAGTTGAAACTGTCGCCGAAGCCGAGACGCTTTGCGGTCTCGCTCAGGATCCACCAATCGGGGCGCGCCTCGCCCGGCGCCGGCAGGAACGAGCGCTGGCGCGAGATGCGGCGTTCGGAATTGGTCACCGTGCCCGACTTCTCGCCCCAGGCCAGCGCCGGCAGCAGCACGTGCGGACCGGCCTCGACGGTGTCGTTGGACAGCACGTTCTCGGAGACCACGAACAGCTCGAGCTTCTTCAACGCCTCGCGCACGAAGTCCGCATCCGGCAGCGACACCGCGGGGTTGGTGCCCATCACCCAGAGCGCCTTGACCTCCCCGCGGTTGATGGCCTCGAACAATTGCACCGCCTTCAGCCCCTCATGGGTGGCGATGCGCGGCGCCTTCCAGAACCGCCTGACACGATCGATGTCGGGCGGCGTGAAGCCCATATGGGCGGCGAGCATGTTGGCGAGGCCGCCGACCTCGCGGCCGCCCATCGCATTGGGCTGGCCGGTGAGCGAGAACGGGGAGGCGCCCGGCTTGCCGATCCGCCCCGTCGCCAGATGGCAGTTCAGGATCGCGTTGACCTTGTCGGTGCCCTGCGCCGACTGGTTGACTCCTTGCGAATAGAGCGTGACCACGCGCGGCGTCTCGCGAAACATCCTGAAGAAGGTGGCGACGTCCTGCTCGGACAGGCCCGTGGCGAGCGCCGTCGCGCGGACGCTGCCGGCGATGCTCCGCGCACGCGCCAGCGCGTCCTCGAAGCCCGACGTGTGGTTCGCGACGTAATCGGCGTCCAACGCGCCGTTGTCGACGAGATCGACGAACAGCCCGGAGAAGAGTGCCGTGTCGGTGCCCGGCTTGAGGCCGAGAAACAAGTCGACGTCATCGGCGGTATCGGTGCGGCGCGGATCGATCACGATCATCCGTGCGCCCCGCTCGTGCCGGTTCTTCAGCATGCGCTGGAACAGCACCGGATGGCACCAGGCCGCATTCGAGCCGACGAAGACGAGCAGATCGGCCTGGTCGAGATCCTCGTAGCAGCCGGGCACGGTGTCGGCGCCGAAGGCGCGGCGATGACCGGCGACGGAGGACGACATGCAGAGCCGCGAATTCGTGTCGACGTTGGCCGTGCCGACAAAGCCCTTCATCAGCTTGTTGGCGACGTAATAGTCCTCGGTGAGGAGCTGGCCGGAGAGATAGAACGCGACCGCGTCGGCGCCGTCGCGGGCTGCGATGTGCTGCATGCGATGGGCGACGTGATCGAGCGCATCGCTCCAGGCGACGCGTTCCAGCACGCCCTTGCAGCGGATCATCGGATAGAGCAGCCGGTTTTCCAGTCCGACGGTCTCGCCAAGCGCCGAGCCCTTGGAGCAGAGCCTGCCGAAATTGGCGGGATGATCAAGATCGCCCGCGATCGCCGCGCCACCCTTGCCGTCGGGCGTCGCAAGTACGCCGCAACCGACGCCGCAATAGGGACAGGTCGTCTTGGTGGCGCGGAGCGAGGGATCGATTGCCGTCATGTCGAACTGCCTTGTCAAGCCGGCCGGTCACGCCGCCCTGGGAGGACGCGCGGGCGCGCGGCCGAACATCATGTCGGTGCGGATCGCCGCCACCTTGTCGCCATTGCGGATCAGCTCGAGATACCAGAGCGCATCGGCGTTATCGCCGATCAGCACCGCACCGGTGAGCCGGCCGTCCGCGATCACCAGCTTCTTGTAGGTGCCGCGCCTGCGGTCGGTCAGCACCAGGCTCTCGCTGCCCTCCCCGCCCATGAAGTCGCCGGCGGAGAACACGCTGACGCCGGACACCTTCAGATTGGTCGAGACCACGCTGCCCTGATAGGCGGCAGGCCGGCCGGCCAGGTGCCGCGCCAGCACCCGCGCCTGCTCGTAGGCGGGCTCGACCAGGCCGTAGCAAGTGCCGCGATGCTCGGCACACTCGCCGAGCGCGAAAATGTCGGACGAGGACGTCTGCATGACGTCGTTGACGACCACGCCGCGATTGACGGCTATGCCCGCCTCTTTCGCCAGCGCGACGTTCGGCCTGATACCGGCAGCGAAGATCACGGCGTCGGCCTCGATACGGCTGCCATCGGCAAGCTCGACGGCCTCGACATGTCCATCGCCATGGATGCGGACGGTCGAGGCGTTGAGCAGGACGCGGATGCCCTTGCGCTCGACCAGCGTCTTGAGCAGATCGGCAGCCGGCCCGTCGAGCTGGCGCTCCATCAAACGGTCCATCAGATGCAGCAGCGTCACCGGCGCCCCCGCCTTGGCGAGGCCGTAGGCTGCTTCAAGTCCGAGCAGGCCGCCGCCGACGACGACGACGCGCTTCCTGGCCGCGGCCAGCGTCAGCAAGAGGTCGACGTCGCGGGTGTCGCGAAAGGTGTGCACGCCGGCGAGGTCGGCGCCCGGCAAATTGAGCCGCAGCGGCGTCGATCCCGTGGCGAGCACGAGCTTGGAATATTCCATGCTCTCCTCGCCCTCGATCTTGAGCTCGCGGCGGCCGACATCGATTTCGGTGACGCGATAGCCGTAGCGCACGGTGACGCCGCGATGGCGCCACCAGTCCGCCGGCCGCAGCTCGATCTCGTGCGAACCGGTCTCGCCGGCCAGCACGGATGAGAGCAGCACGCGATTGTAAGCGAGCCGCGGCTCCTCGCCGATCACGGCGACCGCGTAGCGGCCGAGCGCGGTCTTGGCGAGCTCGTCGACCAGACGCGCGGCCGCCATACCGTTACCGACGATGACCAGCGGTTCACTCACGAGACATCTCCTATTCGGCGGCCTGCGGCTGTGCGCCGTAGGCCTCGGACATCATGTAGCCGGACAGCACGCCGTAGGCGTCGGTCCAGGCCTTTGCCAGCTCGGGCGTCCAGGCTTCGCCAAGGCCCTTCTCCAGGGTCCACAGCAGCGTCGCGCCGACCACCGGATAGTGCTCGGGCGCCGCGCCGTAGGCGACGTGGCGCTTGGCGAGCGCGGAGGCCGCGGGAAGAATCGAGTCCAGATTCGACAGGCCGCCGACGACGGCGGCGAGCATGCCCATCAGCTTCTTGCGCTGCTCGGTCATGTCCTCGGGAAACATCGCGCGCACGGACGGCGCCACCTCGAACAGACGATCGTAGAACAGCACCGCGGCCTGCTCCGAGATCGGAGCGACCTTGGAGAAGCTCTGCTGAATGAGAGTGATCTGTTCTGGCGTCATGATATTCTCCTGTCTGCTTCGGTCTGCCTTCGTCCGCGCCATTGCGGAAGAAGTTCATGGATCAAACGTCATCAGAGGGACTTCTCCCCGCGTACGGGGAGAAGCGAGATTCGTACCAAGTGCTACACGCGAGCCTCAGCGAGGCTTGGCGCGCCTTCGCTTTGCGGGCTGCGACGCAGGTAGAACCACCAGGTCAGAGCGAGGCAGGAGGCGTAGAAGGCCAGATAGATCGCGAGCGCGAGCTGCGGCCCGCCGGTCAAGGCGATCGACTTGCCGAAGCCGCTGGGGATCAGGTAGCCGCCGACCGCACCGACCGCGCCGATGAAGCCGACCGCCGCGCCGCTTTCGATGCTCGCCGTCTTCATGGCGGCCGCGCGCTCCGCGTCGCCCTTGCCGCGCACCTTGAACAGGTTCTGCTCGCGGAAGATCGAAGGGATCATGCGGTAGGTCGAGCCGTTGCCGATGCCCGTCGTCACGAACAGGATCAGGAACATCGACAGGAAGCCGATGAAATCCTTCTGTCCGACGAAGTAGAGCACGCCGACGGTGGCCGCCGCCATCAGGATGAAGTTCCAGAAGGTGATGATGGAGCCCCCGACCTTGTCGGCGAGCCAACCGCCGAAGGGACGCGACAGCGAGCCGACCAGGGGCCCCAGAAACGCGATCGAGATCGAGATGGCCGGGAATTGCGTCTTGATCAGCAGCGGAAATGCCGCGGAATAGCCGATGAAGGAGCCGAACGTGCCGATATAGAGGTACGCCATGATCCAGGTGTGCTTGCGTTTTACGATCGCGAGCTGGTTCTTCACCGACGATTTCGCGGTGGTGAGGTTGTTCATGAAGAACACCGCGCCGAGCACTGCGATGGCGATCGGCAGCACCCACATCAGGCCGGCATTCTGGAGGAATATGCCGTCGACGGGCGTCGCCTGATACAGGTTGAAGACGGCCAGCGTCATCAGGATCGGTGTCAGGAGCTGCACGCTGGAGACGCCGATATTGCCGCCGGCCGCATTCAGGCCGAGCGCCCACCCCTTCATCCGGTCGGGGAAGAAGAAGGAGATGTTGGTCATGCTGGAGGCGAAATTGCCGCCACCCAGACCCGCGGTCGAGGCCACCAGCAGCATCAGCCAGAACGGCGTGTCGGGCTGGCTGACGAAGTAGGCAAGCGACAAGGTCGGAATGAACAGGATCGCCGCACTGAAGATGGTCCAGTTGCGGCCGCCGAACGTCGTCACTGCGAATGTATAGGGAAAGCGCATGAAGGCGCCGATCAGGCCCGGCACCGCGACGAGCTGGAACAGCTGGTCGGTGGTGTAGTGGAAGCCGGCCTGCGGCAGCTTGGTGGTGACGATGCTCCAGATCAGCCAGACCGAGAAGCCGATATGCTCGGCCACGATCGACCAGATCAGGTTGCGTCGCGCGATGGTCTTGCCGGTCGCATTCCAGAACGCCTCGTCTTCGGGGCGCCAATCTGAAATCCAGGTTGGATTCTTCGTCATTGAGTATCCCTTCCAGTCTCACCGCTGCGTCGTTGCAGGCTCAGCCTCCGGCCACGGAGGCGCGCTCCGAGGCTTCACCCCGGTGGCGAGTTCACGATGCTGATTGATGATGTTGAGGGACGTCGTCGTTGGCGTCGCGCAAATACATTTCAATTTCCGTGCCAGTTGCGCGCACGCGGGAAAGACAGGGATTTCAGAACGTTATTCGCGATGCCCGAATTTTTCGCAGGGCTTGTTCGCACGGTAAATTTGCGATTCGCTCAATCCCTGTGCGGCGCACAAGGATTGAGCTTGATGTCGATTAATTGGGCGCGCCGCTCGCGGTAACTGGTTTACGCGGCCTCGACGAAGCGATGACGCTCGTAGAGGAATTCGAGCACGCGCTGGCGGCACTTCAAATAGGTCGCGTTGGTGGCCAGCTCGAGCCGCTTGCGAGGTCGCGCTAGCGGCACGTCCAGCACCTCACCGATGCGCGCGCTCGGCCCGTTCGTCATCATCACGATGCGGTCGGACAGAAGCACGGCCTCGTCGACGTCGTGCGTGATCATCAGGATGGTGTTGCCGAGCTTCTGATGCAGCGCCATCACGGAGTCCTGCAGATGCGCGCGGGTCAGCGCATCGAGCGCGCCGAACGGCTCATCCAGCAGCAGCACTTTCGGCTCCATCGCCAGTGCCCGGGCGATGCCGACGCGCTGCTTCATGCCGCCGGAGATCTCGGACGGGCGCTTGTCGCGGGCGTGGGCCATCTGCACCAGGTTGAGATTGTGCATCACCCATGCGTCGCGCTCGGCGCGGGACTTGGTCCTGGCGAAGACCTTGTCGACGCCGAGCCTGACGTTCTCGTAGACGGTGAGCCACGGCAACAGGCTGTGGTTCTGGAACACCACGGCGCGGTCGGGCCCGGGCGAGTTGACCTCGCGATTCTCCAGCAGCACGCCACCCGTGGTGGCGCCGGTCAGCCCTGCGATGATGTTGAGCAGGGTCGACTTGCCGCAGCCGGAATGGCCGATGATCGAGACGTATTCGCCCTTCTCGATCGTGAGGTTGATGTCCTTCAAGACCTCCGTGGTGGCGGCGCCGCGGGTAAAGACCTTGTCGATGTGGTCGAGCTTCAGATAGGCGGTCATGTGCCCCTCCTCTCAGTTCTGCGCGGTGCCGCGGGTGACGACCTTGCCGAGACCCGCGATCAGGCGGTCCAGCACGAAGCCGATGATGCCGACATAGAACAGTGCCAGGATGATCTCGCTGATGTGCGAGGAGTTCCAGGCGTCCCAGATGAAGAAGCCGATGCCGACGCCGCCGATCAGCATCTCCGCCGCCACGATCGCAAGCCACGACAGGCCGATGCCGATGCGCAGGCCGGTGAAGATGTAAGGCGCCGCCGCCGGGATCATGATCTTGGAGAAGAATTCGAGCGGATTGAGCTGCACCACCGCCGCGACGTTGCGATAGTCCTGCGGGATGTTGCGGATGCCGACCGCCGTGTTGATGATGATCGGCCAGATCGAGGTGATGAAGATGACGAAAATCGCCGAGGGCTGACCGTCGCGGAACGCGGCGAGCGACAGCGGCAGCCAGGCCAGCGGCGGAATCGTGCGCAGCACCTGAAACAGCGGATCCAGCCCGCGCATCGCCCAGACCGACTGGCCGACCAGCACGCCGAGCGCGATGCCGGCGATGGCCGAGAGCGAATAGCCGAAGGCGACGCGCTGGAGGCTGGCGGACAGATGCCAGAACAGGCCCTTGTCGATGCCGCCATGGTCGAAGAACGGATCGAGGATCAGCTCCTTTGTGTCCTTGAACACTCTCGACGGCGGCGGCAGCGCCGAGCCGGCGCGGCGGCAGATCAGCTCCCAGACCAGCGTCAGCAGCGCAATCACGACCAGCGGCGGGATCACGCGCACGGCGGTCTCCCGTGCCATCCGCGCGTAGGCTTCAGTGCGCGGCGGCCGCTTCGGCGTCATCGCGACGACCGGTGCAGCGGCTGCCGCAGGCGTCGCGGTCTCAAGCTCGATCTTCGTAGCAGGCATGTTCATCGCTATCTCTCTCCGGCTTGGCAGGGACGATGCGGCCGCCCCGCGGGCGGCCGCAGGGCTCCATCAGACTTCGACGCGCTTGATCGCGAGCGACTTCAGATAGGCAGCCGGATTTTCCGGATCGAACACCTTGCCGTCGAAGAAGGTCTCCTTGCCGCGCGAGGTCGAAGCCGGAATGTCGGAGGTCGCGACGCCGAGCGCCTTGGCCGCATCGCGCCACATGTCCTCGCGATTGACCTTGGCGATCAGCGCCTTGGTGTCGAAGCCAGCCTCGTACTTGCCCCAGCGGATGTCCTCGGTGAGGAACCAGAGATCGTGGCTCTGGAAGGGATAGGAGGCATGATCACGCCAGTACTTCATGATGTGCGGTGAGTTCTCGACCACCTTGCCGGGGATGCCGTAGTCGAACTTGCCCGCACTGCGGTCGAGCACGTCCTCGACCGGGCAGTTCATCCACTGCCGCTTGCCCATGATGGCGGCAAGCTCCGCCTTGTTCTCGGCCTTGTCAGCCCATTGCTGGGCTTCCATCACCGCCATCAGCAGCGCCTTGGCGGCCTTGGGGTACTTGTCGACGAAGGCGGCGCGCATGCCGAAGGATTTTTCCGGATGCTTGTTCCAGAGCTCGCCGGTGTTGACCGCGGTGTAGCCGATCTTCTGATGGATCAGCTGCAGGTTCCACGGCTCGCCGACGCAGAAGCAATCCATGGTGCCGACCTTCATGTTGGCCACCATTTGCGGCGGCGGCACCACGATGGTCTCGATGTCCTTGTCGGGATCGATGCCGCCGGCTGCGAGCCAGTAGCGGATCCAGAGATCGTGCGTGCCGCCGGGGAAGGTCATCGCGGCTTTCACCGCCTTGCCGGAGGCCTTCTTCTTCTCCAGCGCCGCCTTGAAGGGCGAGGCGTCGACGCCGAGCTTGAGGTCGGCATATTCATTGGCGACCGAGATGCACTGGCTGTCGAGATTGAGCCGCGCAAGAATGTACATCGGCGTCGGCTGGTTGTTCTGCGTCACCTTGCCGGCCGAGATCAGGTACGGCATCGGCGTGAGGATATGCGCGCCGTCGATGCCGTTGCCTTCGGAGCCCAGCACGAGATTGTCGCGCGTGGTGCCCCATGAGGCCTGCTTCTGCACGTCGGTGTCGGGCATGCCGTACTTGGCGAACAGGCCCTTGTCCTTGGCGACGAAGAGCGGTCCGGCATCGGAGAGTGCGATGAAGCCGAGCTTGGCGCCCTTGACCTCGGGGCCTGCGTCCTGCGCGAAGGCACCGGCGGGGAAGTTCAGCTTTGCTGCGGCGAGAAGTGCGGCGGTTGAGCCGGTGGCTTTCAACAATTGACGGCGGCTGAGGCCCGTATTCGCGGGCCGGCGGGTGCGCTTGGTCATAGGCAGTGTCGTCCTTTGCATCGTTGCAGAATTGAGTGGCGTCTGTGCACACGAGCAGCCCGTCCGTCCGGCGGCGCCATCTTTGGCGCATGCGAACGCGCGACGGGGGAGACCCCCGCCTTGGTGGCGTCGGCAAATCGGATGAGAAGTCTCGCGGGACGGCTTCAATGGCGTCGGCTGGAACCATTCAAGCTTCGTGCCAAGGCCGACATTACGAAAAGTATCGAAAAATCAGTATGTTGTTCATCCTGCGCCAGCCTGCCGCAGGCCGGTTCCGCTTGTGAAATTTGCGGACTGCTTGATTCTTGTGCGACGCACAAACCTTGTGCAGAAGTTTATGCAAGAGGCCAAGGGTAGCGCCAAGGCTCACGGCCGCAACGACACATCGTCCTGATATTGCTACGTCTTTCCAGCGCGCCCAGACGGCACACAACTTGCATCTCCCTAGGCGTCAACGAAGACTGCGGCTTGCCGCATTGTTGCAGCCTCTGGCGGCTGCATCCGGAAGCTCACCTGCTTCGCGGCCCTCGCCGGCGCAATCCTCGTGACGCGATTCCCATGGCTTCCAAACTTTCCATAGCCCGTGCGCGGCCAGCCGCCCGCACGACTCAGGACGTTCAGCCGCGCTCTCGCAGAGCGCGCGTCGATCTCACTTACGAAGCAAAGGAACCATTGAATGTCGTATCTCGCGCCTTCGGAATTCGTCACCAAGATGGTGGATGCCGGCGAGTCCAAGATCTTCATGTCCACCCGGGATACCATCATCCGCGCCTATATGGCCGGCGCCATCCTGGCATTGGCGGCATGGTTCGCCGTCACGATCACCGTCAACACCGGCCAGCCGCTGGTCGGCGCGCTGCTGTTTCCGGTCGGCTTCGTCATGCTCTACCTGCTGGGCTTCGATCTCCTCACCGGCGTGTTCGTGCTCTCGCCCCTCGCCCTGATCGACAAGCGTCCCGGTGTCACGCTCAATGGCGTGCTGCGCAATTGGGGTCTGGTCTTCGTCGGCAACTTCGCCGGCGCGTTCACCGTGGCCTTCATGATGGCCTTCGTCACGACGTTCGGGTTCACCCAAGCGCCCGACAAGGTCGGTGCGGCCATCGGCAACATCGGCGAGGGCCGGACGCTCGGCTATGCCGCGCACGGCGCGGCGGGCATGGCGACGCTGTTCCTGCGCGGCATGCTCTGCAACTGGATGGTCTCGACCGGCGTCGTCGGCGCCATGATCTCGACCTCGGTGCCCGGCAAGGTCATCGCGATGTGGATGCCGATCCTGGTGTTCTTCTACATGGTGTTCGAGCATTCCGTCGTGAACATGTTCCTGTTCCCGTCCGGGCTGCTGCTCGGCGCCAAGTTCTCGATCATGGATTATCTGATCTGGAACGAGATCCCGACCGTGCTCGGCAACCTCGTCGGCGGCCTCGCCTTCACCGGCATGACCCTCTATGCCACGCACGTCATGACCCTGCCGAAGCGTCAGGTCGACAAGGCGGCGAAGCCCCGCGTTGCCGCCTGATCGAATCCGTCTCGACAGGGGAGCCGCGCCCGAGCAGGGTGAGGTTCCCCTCCCCCGGTGATGACGATGACCCGCGGACTCCGGATTTCGGTCGGCCAGCACTCCGACAAGGGCCGCAAGCCCGTCAACCAGGATTTCCACGGCGTCCTGATTCCGGAAGAGCCGCTGCTCAGCCTGAAGGGCATCGCGGCGGTTCTCGCCGACGGCATCTCCTCCAGCGCGGTGAGCCAGATCGCCAGCGAGTCGGCGGTCAAGAGCTTCCTGATGGACTATTACTGCACGTCGGAATCCTGGACGGTGAAGACCTCCGCCCGCCGCGTGCTGGACGCGACCAATTCCTGGCTGCACGCGCAGACGCGCAAGAGCCAATACGCCTATGACCGCGACAAGGGATATGTCTGCACCCTCAGCGCCATGGTCATCAAGGCGACCACCGCGCACATCTTCCATGTCGGCGACTGCCGCGTCTACCGCCTCGCCGGCAAGACGCTCGAGCAGCTGACCGACGATCACCGCATCATCGTGTCGTCCGAGCAGACCTATCTTGGCCGCGCGCTCGGCATCAATCCGCAGCTCGAGATCGACTATCAGGCGTTCGAGGTCGAGGCCGGCGACATCTTTCTGCTGGCAACCGACGGCGCTTACGAATTCGTCGACGCGCGTTTCATCACCAGCGTGCTGAACGAGCATGCAGCCGAGCTCGACGGGGCCGCGAAGGCCATCGTTGAGGAAGCCTACCGGCGCGGCAGCGACGACAACATCACCGTCCAGATCCTGCGCATCGATGCGGTGTCGCAGCGCGAGCCGGCCGGCATCTTCAATCAGAGCTCGGAATTGCCGCTGCCTTCGCTACCGGAGCCGCGCGCGATCTTCGACGGCTACCGGATCGTCCGCGAGATCCACGGCAGCAGCCGCAGCCATATCTATCTCGCCGTCGACACCGAGACCGAGCAGCCGGTTGCGCTCAAGCTGCCGTCGATCGACCTGCGCGACAACGCCGCCTATCTCA
The DNA here is from genome assembly GCF_024585165.1 of Bradyrhizobium sp. WBOS07. NCBI lineage: Bacteria > Pseudomonadati > Pseudomonadota > Alphaproteobacteria > Hyphomicrobiales > Nitrobacteraceae > Bradyrhizobium > Bradyrhizobium sp. WBOS07. Next base: position 5,878,618 of record NZ_CP029008.1, on the reverse strand, counting down.
AGCGCTTCCTGATGGAGGAGTGGATCGCGCGCCGCATCGACAGCCCGCATGTGCTCAAGCCGCTGTCGCAGTCGCGGCGGCGCGGCTATCTCTACGTCGCCACGGAGTTCGTCGAGGGGCAGACATTGAAGCAGTGGATGACCGACAATCCGCGGCCCGATCTCGAAACCGTGCGCGGCATCATCGAGCAGATCGCCGCGGGCCTGCGCGCCTTCCATCGCATGGAGATGCTGCATCAGGACCTCAGGCCCGACAACATCCTGATCGACAAGACCGGCACCGCAAAGATCATCGACTTCGGATCGGTCAGGGTCGCCGGCGTCGCCGAGGCCGCGCCCCCTGACGAGGCCGACGAAATCCTGGGCACGGTCCAGTACACGGCGCCGGAGTATTTCCTTGGGCAGGGAGGATCACCACGCTCCGACATGTTTTCGCTGGCCGTGCTCTGCTACCAGATGCTGACGGGAAAGCTGCCTTACGGCACCCAGGTCGCAAGGATCCGCCGCAAGGCGGACGTGCGAAAGCTCAAATACCGCCCGGCCGACGATGACCGCAATGTACCCGCATGGATTGATGGCGCGCTCCGGCGCGCGCTCCATCCCGATCCCTACAAGCGGCACGAGGATATCTCGGAATTCGTCTTCGAGCTTCGCACCCCCAACCCGGCCTATCTCGACACCCGCATCACGCCGCTGTTGGAGCGCAGCCCCCTGATGTTCTGGAAGCTGACCACGGCGGCGCTCGCCTGCACCGTCGTCGTGCTGCTGGCGCTGCTGCACGCGCGCTGATCAGGTTGCATCGCTCGCCACATGATCGGAGGCGAGCGATGCAGGGCCCCCCGGTTCAAGAAGCCCTCAGACGGGTGCCGTGATCTCGGCGACGAGGTCACGATAGGATCGCAAGGGACGGCCCAGCATGTCGGTCAGCCGCTCGACGTCGCCGGTTTCAGGGATCATTCCTTCCGTGAGAAAGCGCTCGCTCATCACCCGCATGTCGAAAGCCATCCAGGCAGGCATGAACTGCCGAAGGCTCTTCTCGAATCCAGCGGTGTCGTCGCCGCCATAGACGACCCGGCGGCCGAGCACCTCCGACCAGATCGCGGCGGCCTTCGCGCCAGTGAGGGTTTCAGGGCCAACAAGATTGATGCGTTCGAGCGGAAGCGGAGCACCGGACGTCTCGCGGCGGATCAGCTCGATTGCCGCGATCTCGCCGATGTCGCGCGCGTCGATCATCGCCAGTCCCTTGCTGCCTATTGGCATGGGATAGACGCTGTGCGCGGTCACCACATCCTTGATCATGATCTCGTTGTTCATGAAATAGGCGGGGCGCAGGATGGTCGCCTGGAACCCCATCTGCTCGATCATGCGTTCGACGCCGAACTTGCCGGCGAAGTGCGGCACGTTCACGTAGCGGTCGCTATGAATGACCGAAAGATAGACGAACCGCTCGATGCCGGCTTCTCGCGCAAGATTGAGCGTCGTCAGCGCCTGGGTGAATTCGTCGGGTACCACGGCGTTGAGCAGAAACAGCGTCGAAACCCCGGACAACGCGCTGCGCAGGGAATCGACGTCCAGCAGATCGCCCTGGGCGACGGCGACGCTCGCCGGGAAGTTGGCCTTCGCAGGATTTCGGACCAATGCACGCACATCGGCGCCTCGCCTGACGAGCTGGTCGACGACCTGGCGGCCGATGGTGCCGGTTGCACCGGTAACGAGGATAGTCATGGGATCACTCCGGTCTGGTGTTTGGACACCCGGAAATTAGTGATCCACATGCGAGCCGAAAGACGTTATGTTTGGACAGACCGTCTCACTGGTGGAACAGATGGATTTGCTCGCGCTTGCCGACTTCAATCTCGTCGCCCGCCACGGAGGGTTCGGAAAGGCCGCCCGCGCCGCGGGACGTCCGAAAGCGACGTTGTCCCGCCGCGTGTCCGAACTCGAGAGCAGCCTCGATTTGCGTCTGTTCGAGCGCGGCGGGCGCACGCTCAAGCTTACCCAGGAAGGACGCGCGCTGTACGAGCGGACAGGCGCACTGCTCACCGAGCTCGACGAGACGGCGGCCGCGATCGCCTCCGGCGCGGACAAGCCAAAGGGCAGATTGCGGATCAGCGCGCCCCTGCTCTTCTCGCAAACCGCGATGGGCCGTCTTGCGGCCAGCTTCGCCTCTCGGCATCCGCAGGTTCGGCTCGAGGTCACGACCGATGATCGCCACGTCGACATGATCGAGGAAGGCTTCGATCTCGTGATCCGGGTCAATCCCGATCCGGATGAAAGCCTGGTCGGCCGCATCTTCCTGCGCGACCGGATGCTGGTCGTGGCGAGCCCCGCCTTGAAACGCCCGAAGGCAAAGCTCGCCGTTCCGGCCGTCGTGCGCGGCGATGACGAGGCTGCGGTTTGGGACATCAGGCGGCCAAGCGGCCCATCGCGCATCGCGGTCGATCCCGTGCTTAGGCTGTCATCCCTGATGATGGTTCGCGATGCCGTGAGAGCCGGCATCGGCGCGGCAAGGCTGCCGCTGTCGCTCGTCAGTCACGATCTTGCCGCCGGCACGCTGGTCCGCTGGGCAGATGTCGATGGATCAGACATCGCCCTATGGACGCTTTATCCCTCGCGGCGATTGCTCAGCGCACGCGTCTCCGCCTTCCTCGATCATCTCAAGGACGCCTTTCCGAAGGGAACGCCGGACGAGCTGGCCGCTTACATCAGCTGGTAATCCTGGCTCTCGAAACCGCCCTCACGCCGGCTCCCCCGCCTTCACCCCCAGCGGCTTCGGTGCCACGCCGCCGCCGGGCTTGAGGTGGAACTCGTAAGTCATCAGGTGCCACTGCCCGCTTGCCTTGGTGCCGTCGGGCATCGTGGGCTCGGTGCGCGGCTCGACCTTGGCGATGAGGTCGTCCTTGACGCCGAACACCACGTCGGAATCCAGATATTTGTCGCCATCCATGAAGACGTGGGTGATCAGCGGCTCATAGCCCTTGGCATTGACCAGGAAGTGCACATGCGCTGGCCGCATCGGATGGCGGCCCGTCTGCACGATCATCTCGCCCACCGGGCCGTCGGTCGGAATCGGGTAGCTGCACGGCAGGATGGTGCGGAAGAAGAAACGGCCGTCATCGTCGGTGATGAAGCGCGCCCGCGCCGAGGCGCCGACCTCGTCGTAGTTCGGCTTCTGTGAATCGTAGAAGCCGTCGTCATCGGCATGCCAGACGTCGACGGGGACACCCGCGAGCGGCTTGCCCTTCAGATCCGTGACGCGGCTCTGCACGAACATCTTCTCGCCGGTCTGGTTGTGCGGCGAGATGTCGGTGCCGTGCGCGGTCACCTTGTGCTCGCCGACATAGAACGGGCCCAGTACGGTGGTCTGGGTCGCGCCCTCGCGGTCGCGATGGTTGACCGCGTCGACCAGCATGGACACGCCGAGCACGTCGGACAGGAGGATGAACTCCTGGCGCGTATCGGTGCATTTCTGGCCGGTGCGGGTCAGGAAATCGATGGCGTAGTCCCACTCCTCGAAGGTGAGACCGGTCTTGCTCACGTAATCGTGCAGCGACTTCACCAATTCCTGGAGCAGGAATTTCGCGCGGGGATTGGGGGTGCTGTCGAAGCTCTTGACGACGGCTTCGGTAAGATCGGTCTCGTTGAACTGGGTCATGATGGTTTGCCCTGTGTTTTTCTCGTTCGCCCCCGGGGGCCGCCTGGAGGCGTTCCAGGGGACAGCTTACACCAGCCGGGCCCCCTGCGTTAAGCGCGAGCGGCTTGGAATGAGGCCGTCATTTCGCTATCAACGAACCACAGAACTGCCCGGAGGAAACTGATGCTCGCGCCCACCCCCGCCTCGCCCGAATCCGTCGGCATGTCCAAGGCCGCCCTCGACCGCGTCGATGCGCATATGAAGAGCCGATACATCGATGCCGGCCGCTTTCCGGGCACGCATCTTCTGGTCTATCGCCGCGGCAAGGTCGCGCACAGCTCGGTCCAGGGCCTTGCCGATGTCGAGCGCAAGCTGCCGGTCAAGGACGACACCATTTACCGCATCTATTCCATGACCAAGCCACTCACCAGCGTCGCCTTCATGATGCTGGTCGAGCAAGGCCTCGTCGCGATCGACGAGCCCGTCGCCAAGTACATTCCGGAATGGAAGGATCTCGGCGTCTTCGTCGCCGGCACCTATCCGGCCTTCCTGACCCGGCCGCCGTCCCGGCCGATGCTGATCGTCGACCTGCTGCGCCACACCTCCGGCCTCACCTACGGTTTCCAACAGCGCTCCAATGTCGATGCCGCCTATCGCAGTGAAAAGATCGGCGAGGTCGAGAAATCAGGCACGCTTCAGACCATGATCGAGGGTCTGGCCAAGATCCCGCTGGAGTTCTCGCCGGGGGACGCCTGGAATTATTCAGTCTCGACCGACGTGCTCGGCTATCTCGTCGGCAAGATCTCCGGGGTGCCTTTCGAGCAATTCCTTAAATCACGCATCCTCGATCCGCTCGGCATGACAGATACCGATTTCCACGTGCCGGCCTCGAAGGCGCATCGTTTCGCCGCCTGCTACTCGGCCGATCCCGGTGGCGGCATGACCTTCCATGCCGGCCAGCGCCGCGAAGGTTTGACGCTGCAGGACGATCCGGCGACGAGCTCGTTCCTGTCTCCGCCCTCCTTCGTCTCCGGCGGCGGCGGGCTGTGCTCGACGGTCGCCGACTACCTCACCTTCTGCCGCGCCCTGCTCAACGGTGGCGAACTCGGCGGCGTCAGGCTGATCGGCCCCAAGACGCTGGCGCTGATGACCACCAACCACATTCCGGGCGGCCGTTTCCTGCCCGAAATGTCGCGCTCGCTGTTCTCCGAGGCCACCTATAACGGCATCGGCTTCGGCCTCGGCTTCGCCGTCACCATGCGCCCGGCCGAGACGCTGATCGCCGGCAGCCCCGGCGAATACAATTGGGGCGGCGCGGCTACCACCTCGTTCTGGATCGATCCGGCTGAAGAGCTGATTACGATCTTCATGACGCAGGTGCTGCCGTCGAGCGCGTATCCGATCCGCCGCGAGCTGCGTAGCATGGTGTACGCGGCGATCACCGAGAGCAACCTGTAGCCAGCCGAACGGAGCCGCCGGCCGCGGGGTCGCGTTCATTTCAGCATCTCCGGCACGATCAGACGCGGCAGGAACAGCGACACGCTCGGCCAGACGATGACGGCCGCCAGCACCAGCAGCATCGGGATCAGCATGATCACCGTGTCCTTCAGCGCATAGCGCAGCCGGACGCCCGCGATCGAACAGGCGATCATCAGGCACAGGCCATAAGGCGGCGTCACCAGGCCGAAGGCCAGCGACACGATGGAAATGATCGCGAACTGCACCGGATGAAGATCGACCGATTTGGCGAGCGGCTCCAGCACGGTGCCGACGATGATGATGGCCGGGATGGCGTCGAGGAAGCAGCCCACCACCAGGAAGCAGAAGGAGATGAAGAAACCGGCCGCAACTGCGCCCATGCCCCACGTCGAGACGTTGGCCAGCAGCTCCTGCGGAATCTTGTAATAGGCGAGCAGCCAGCCGAACGCACTCGCGGTACCGACGCAAAACAGCGCCACGCCGGCGAGGCGCCCGGTATCGAGCAAGGCCTTGTACAATTCGCGGATACCCGTCTCCCGGTAGAAGAACGCCGAGAGCACCACGGAATAGAGCACGGCGACACAGGCCGACTCGGTCGCGGTGAACCAGCCGAGCAGGATGCCGCCGACGATGATGAACGGCGTCATCATGGCCGGTATCGACCGCCAGATCGCACATCGCATCTCGACCCAGGTCGACTTCGGATAGGTCGGGTAGCCGCGGCGCACCGCATAGACGTGCACCGTCGCCATCTGCGCGCCCGCGATCAGCAGGCCGGGCACGATGCCGGCCAGATACATCGCCGCAATCGAGGTCGAGATCAGCCCACCCCAGACGATCATCAGGATCGACGGCGGGATGACGACTGCAAGCACTGCGGACACCGCGGTGATCGCGATGGAGAACGACAGGTCGTAGCCTTCCTTGGTCTGGGCATCGATGAAGATCTTAGATTGGCTCGCCGCATCGGCCGTCGAGGAGCCCGAAATGCCGGCAAAGAACACCGACAGCACGACGTTGATCTGCGCCAGCGATCCCGGCCAGTGCCCGACCATCGAGCGCGACAGCGCCACCAGGCGGTCAGTGATGCCGCCGATGCTCATCAGGTTGGCCGTCAGCAGGAAGAACGGCACCGCCAGCAGGATGAATGAATTGTAGGCATTGAAGGTTTCCTGCGCCAGCATCATCAGCGACAGGCGCGGCTCGATCAGCAGGATCGGCACGCAGGCAAGACCGAGCGCGAAGGCGACCGGCACGCGCACGATGAGCAGGCCGACGAAGACCCCGAACAGCACCATCGCGGCCTGTCCGGCGGAGAGTACATTGCCGCTCATTGCCTTGCCCCAACCACAACGCGCACTTCATCAAGGATCTGCTCGCCCGCGAACACGATCCATGTGACCCCGGCAGCCGGCCAGGCGACGTGGATCAGCCAAAGCGGCAAATCGGCCAGCTCCGACGTTCTGTTCCAGGCAAAGCGGGTGAACTCGAGGCCAGCCGTTACGAACACCAGTGCCAGCGCCAATATGCCGAGACGCGCCAGAATTCGCACTACGGCTTCCGACCGCCGCGACAGGTCGGGCCACACGTCGACCTCGAAATGCTGCGCTTCGCGCACGCCGACCATGGCACCGATCATGATCGTCCAGATGAACATGAAACGCGCCATTTCCTCCGTCCAGATGTAGGACGGAATGAACGGTGTGTAGCGTGAGATGATCTGCAGCGTGACCGGAATGACAAGAATGCCGACGCAGGCGGCCAGCAGGAATTCCAGCAACTTGGCATAAGCCGCCGTGATGCGGCGCCACAGCGACGGTGTGGACGGGACGGGCATTTCAGTCATTGGAACTCCCAGCGGCAAAACATCCGCCAACTCCGGGCAGGAAGCGGGGCCTGCCCGGATATGCTCTCGGCGGACGCAAGGCTGTCAGACGGCGTTGATCTTCTCGAAAATGCCTTCCGCGCCGATCTCCTTGGCGTAGGTAGCCATCACGGGATCGGCGAGCTTCTTCATGGCGTCCCGCTCCTCGAAGGGGACGCGCTTGAGCTTGCCGGCCTTTTCGAGCGTGTCGAGCTTGACGACCTCCTCGCTCGACTCGAGCTTACGCCCGTAATCGCCGGCCTCCTTGCCGGCCTTCATGATCGCGTCCTGCAGATCCTTCGGCAAGGTCTTCAGCGTCTTCACCGAGAAGCAGATCGGCCGGATCGACACCGCGTGCTGGGTCAGGTTGAGATGCGGCGCGACTTCGTAGAATTTCATCGCCTCGACGCCGGCCGCCTCGTTCTCGCCGGCCGAGATCACACCGTTCTGGATCGCGTTGTAGACCTCGTTATAGGCAATCACGGTCGGGCTCATGCCGACCGCCGCGAAGGTCTTTGACCAGATCGGCGCACCCTGCACGCGAACCTTGAGCCCCTTGAGATCGGCCAGGTTCTTGAGCGGCTTGTTGGCGAAGATGTTGCGGATGCCGCCGCCGGCGTAACCGATGAGAACGACCTCGGCCTTGGCAGCAACCTCGTCGGCGACCGGCGCCAGGATGTTGGCCTCGACCACCTTGTTCATGTGCTCGATGCCCTTGAACACGAAAGGCGCGTCGATGAACGGGGCCGCTTTGGCGAAGGTGGACATGTGCGCCGGCGAGACGATGCCGTAATCGACCGCCTTACCTTGCGACATGTACTCGAAATACTGCTTCTCGAGGCCGAGCGAAGAGTTCCTGTGCAGGGTGAAATTGACGGGCTTGCCGTAATACTTCTTCACCAGCTCCTCGAACCGGAGCAGAGCCCGGTTGAAGGCATGGTCGTCGTTGAACTGGACCGCCCCGTTCAGCGTGACCGGCGCTTGGGCCCGCAGGATCGACGGCATGCCGATCGTAGCCGCCGCAGTGGTCGCGCCGATACCAGCGAGAAATGATCGTCGCTTCATCGTCTCCCCTCCCTTTGATGCTCCGACCCTGTCGCCGGGCCGTGAGTGCAGCCGGTATGCGGCTTGCCTGCAGAGAGGGTATGAAAATCCATCGCGGCACGGAAGCCCAATTCGGATGCCCGGCCGGGCGCTGACAAGCCTGCCGCTGATACAGTTCGACGCAGGAACGGCCGACACGCCGTCTATTGCACTGCAGCTTTCATCTCTGGCCCGTGACGTTTGTGCAGTGGCGCAGCCCCGCGGGGACGCCAGCATCCTGCTGCTGGCCGATAGATCCGGCCGCCAACTGTTTTCAACGGCGACGACGGACAACGACATCTGCCACCGCTCATCTGCACGCTGGACGTCGCCCCCTTGCATATCGCAGCGCAACACAGCGATCCCTGCGACAATTCAGCTTGCCTTCGCCCAATCATCCGATGTTAAACATCGGATGATTGTGCCGCTGCCGGGCGTGGCAGCCAAAAATAAATGAAACCGGCTGGGACCGGCCGGGGCGGGAGAAACATACGAGTGGCAAGAGCGCGCCCGAGCCCCGTCGACAAGCCGATCAAGCCCGGCCGCATTCGTGCCGTGCTGACGACGCTCGGCCGCGAGATCGCCCAGGATCTCATTCCCGTGGGGACGACTCTGCCGCCCGAGCCTGAGCTCGAAACCAGGTTCGGCGTCGGACGCGGCGTGGTGCGCGAGGCCATCAAGACGCTTGCCGCGAAGGGTCTCGTCAGCGTGCGGCCGCGCCACGGCACGCACGTGCTGCCGCGCCACGAATGGAGCCTGCTCGACCGCGACGTGCTGAGCTGGCTCGTCGGCCAGGACGAGCCGGATCGCGACCTACTGCTGGCAATCCAGGAGGTACGCTCGATCATCGAGCCGGCCGCCGCGGCGCTCGCCGCCGAACGTGCCACCAGGAACGACCGCTGGCGGATCGACACGGCCCTGGCTGCGATGCAGACGGCAAGAGACCAGGCCAGCGCTCTCGCAGCCGACAAGGCTTTCCATCTTGCCATCCTGGACGCGACCCACAATCCGGTGCTTCAGGGCTTTCGCGGCGCGATCGATACCATTCTGAGCACCGTATTCACCGTCGCCGTCGGGGGCCCCGGCGGCTGGTTCAAGGACAATCTGCCGAACCACGCGGCGGCGGCGCGGGCCATCGAGAGCGGCAACCCGGAGAAGGCGCGCGCCGCGATGGAGCGGCTGCTGGGCTACACCCGATTGAAGCTGTCGAACCGCAAGACAGTCATCGCTGCAGCGACACGTAGAGCGGGCGGATCGGACGTGCGCGTGACCAGGACGTCGCCCCTCAAGCCCAAGAGAAGACGCCATGACCCGTGACAGGGAGGGCTCAGGCCACATCCTTGCTCCGCCTGGGATCTGTTGCAGGACCGGGTTACGATGTCGGGAATGATCAGCGCGAAATGCCGGCACAGGCATTGCTGAACGCGAGGGAGGCCAGATGCAGGTGACGGGCAGTCTGAAAGGTCGATCGTCGCGGCTGATCCGCAGCGTCAATTCGCTGGCGGGAATCGCGATGTTCGTCGCGCCGCTGCTGGCCCTGGTCGCGATCTGGGCCGCCGTCGTCCCGCTCTTCAACGTCAATCCGCGCGTGTTTCCCTCCGTCGGTGCGGTCGGCACCGCTGCGCTGGATTCGATCCGCGACGGCACGTTGCTCGCCCATGTCGGCGCAAGCCTCCTGCGCGTCGCCCTGGGCACGCTGATCGGCATTGCCACCGCCGTGCCGCTCGGCATCGCCATGGGGGTCAGCCCGACGGTTGCAGCCTTTCTCACGCCGCTGTTCCGCTTCTTCTCGGTGCTCGCCGGCATCGCCTGGATTCCGATCGCGACGCTGTGGTTCGGCTACGGTTTCGGCGCGATCGTGTTCGTGATCTTCAATGCCGTGTTCTTTGTCGTCGCCTACAACACCCTGCTCGGCGTCAGGACCATTCCGCACACGCTGCGCAACGCTGCCGCCTCGCTCGGCGCCGGCCGCTGGGCGCTGCTGACCGAGGTGCTGCTGCCGGGCGCGCTCCCCAACATCGTCACCGGCATCCGGACGGGCCTTGGCTTCGCCTGGCGCGGGCTGATCGCTGCCGAGATGATCGCGACCAATGTCGGGCTCGGCTACATGCTGTTCGTCGCACGCGACTTCTACCGCACCGAGGTGATCGTGTTCGGCATGATCGTGATCGGCGTTCTCTGGCTTCTGATCGATCGCCTGCTGCTGGTCCCGCTCGAACGCGCGACCATCGAGCGCTGGGGCATGGTGAGGCGCGCATGAATCTGATGCTGCAAATCTGGGCCGGCTATACCCGTCTGACCCAGCGCTGGCCGGGGCTCGCCGCGATCATACCGTTCATCCCGGTGCTGGCGCTGTGGACCGCGGTGAGCGAGGCCGGACTGTTTCCGCGTGCGTTCTTCCCGGGCCCGGCCGACGTCGTGCGCGCGTTCGTCACGCTGACCTACAAGGGCATCCTGCCCGACTATCTCCAGGACAGCCTGATCCGGCTCGCGACCGGTGCCGCTGCCGGCATGGCGCTCGGCATTCCCCTGGGCATCCTGATCGGCACCAGCCGCTGGGCGCACCGCATCTGCTGGCCGGTGCTGCTGTTCTTCCAGGCCATCGGCGACATCGCCTGGCTGCCGATCCTCCTGATCTGGTTCGGCTTCGGATTGACGACGATGACCTTCGTCATCGTCTACACCGTGTTGTTCCCGGTCGTGCTCAACACCGTGCTCGGCGTCGAATCCGTGCCGCGGGACCTCGCGCGCGCCGCCTTGAGCCTCGGGGCTTCGCGCGCGCGCGTGCTGTGGGAGGTGACGCTGCCGGGCGCGCTGCCGAACATCATCACCGGACTTCGCAACGGGCTCGGCTATGGCTGGCGCGCGCTGATCGCCGTCGAGATGATCGTCGGCACCTCCGGCATCGGCTTCATGATGTTCGACGCCCGCCGCGCCGGCTCCACCGTCGAGATCATCCTCGGCATGATCATTCTCGGATTGCTCTGGTACATCGTGGACGCCTGGATCCTCGCGCCGCTCGAGCGCGCGACCGGCCAGCGTTGGGGATTGGTGACATCATGAAGACGCTCTCGCTGCGCAATCTCGGCAAGACCTATTTCGACCCCTATGCGGGCGCACACGTCACCGCCGTCCACGACGTCTCGCTCGACGTCGAGCCCGGCGAGTTCATCTCGGTGGTCGGCCCCTCCGGCTGCGGCAAGACGACGATCCTGAACATGATCGCCGGCTTCATTCCCTACTCGAAGGGCGACATCCTGCTCGACGGCAAGCCGGTGCACGGGCCCGGTCCCGAGCGCGGTGTCGTGTTCCAGTCGTTCGCGCTGTTTCCCTGGAAGACGGTGCTCGACAATGTCGGCTTCGGCCCGAAGATGCGTGGCGTGCCGAAGGCCGAGCGCGACCGCATCGCGCGCGAATATCTCGCGCTGGCCGGGCTATCGCACGCCGCGCACCGCTATCCCAACGAGCTCTCCGGCGGCATGCAGCAGCGCGTCGGCGTGGTGCGCGCCCTCGCCAACAACCCCGACGTCCTGCTTATGGACGAGCCGTTCGCCAGCGTCGACGCGCAGACGCGCATGACGCTCCAGGAGGAGCTGACCCGCATCTGGCAGGAACGCAAGCCGACGGTGATCTTCATCACCCATGACGTGGCCGAAGCGGTGTTTCTCGCCAACCGCGTGGTCGTGCTGTCGAAGGGACGCGTGCTCGACCAGATCGCGGTCGACCTTCCTCGTCCCCGCGTCTGGGACGACCTCGTCAAGGACGACCGGTTCAAGCAGCTGTCCACGCGGGTGCTGCAGATGGTGCGCGCGGCATGAGCATCACCTCCGACGTCTTGCGCTCGACCAAGGCACGCGTCGTGCTCGGCGCCGTCGCGGCCTGGGCGCTGTTTCAGCTCTGGCTGACGATCGCAGCCCCGGGCAAGATCGCGCCGGAGCTGAAAGGCACGTCGGAAAAAGTGAATGTCCAGATCGAGCTGCCGTTCACGCCGGAGCGCTTCCATGTGCTCGCGTTCCAGCAATACGGACGCGTGTCGGGCACGGACGAGCATTCGATCGAATTGCGTGGCGTCAAAAGAACGGACCTCAACGCCGTCGCCCGGCCCTACTGGGTGACGGCGGTGGGGCCGATAAAAGAGGGAGGCTGAGACTATGAAACGACTCGTGTTGCTTGGACTAGCACTTCTCGCCGGCATGGTACCGGCGAGCGCCCAGACCTTGACGAAACTGAAGGCCGGCATGGTCACCGGCATCGACCAGATCGGCCTGCCGATCGCACTCGAGCGCGGCTTCTTCGAGAAGTACGGGCTCGACGTCACGATCGCGCGCCCCTACGCCACCGGCGTCGACGCGCTGAACGCGCTGCAGGCGGGCGAGAGCGAAATCGTGCAGGTCGGCGTGCCCATGATCGGCGCCGTGCTGCGCGGCATGGACCTCGTCGCGCTCGGCAATTACAGCGGCAACGCCACCAAGGCCGGGTCCGACGCGACCATGGCGATCATCGCGCGCGAAGGTTCGGGCATCGTCAAGGGCGACCTGTCGACGCTGAAGGGCAAGAAAATCGCGGCATCGTTCGGCACGATCAACCATCTCTACATCCTGGCGACGCTGGAGAAGGCCGGGCTGAAGCCCGATGATGTCACGCTGGTCAACACGCCGCCGCCGGACATGACCGTCGCCCTGCTCGCCAAGGGCATCGATGCGTTCTCGGGCTGGGACCCCTGGCCGATCGTTGCCGGCAAGGACGTGCCGGGCGCGGTCGAGATCATCAGGGGCGGCGACGTGATCTCCTATATCGGCTTCAATGTGGCGCTTCGCCCATGGGTGCAGGCCAATGGCGAGACCATCGAGAAATTCCTCGCGGCCGTCTCCGAGGCCGACCAATGGATGCGCAAGAACCCGAAGCTGGCGGCGCAAGTTGCCACGCGCTGGATACCGGGACTGAAGCAGGAGGTCGCCGAGACCGCGATGCAGTTCAACATCCAGCAGGCGGACCGCCGGCTGTCGGCCAACAATTACCGCGCGCTGTGGAGCGCCGAGGACCGGCTCGCCCGTCTCGGCATCCTCAAATCGACCTTCGACGTCAATGCGCATATCGAGCCGAAGCACATTCTCAAGGTCATGAAGGATCGTCCCGAGCTGTTCGCCGACCTGCCGCCGATTCCGGCGACGGCGGCGATCACGCAGGGCTACGTGTTCAAGCCGTGAGCACGTCCGGACCGGCGCGCTATGCGCGCCGGTTCGGCCAAGTCTTATCGCGCTTTAGACGGTCGAGATGCCATCGATCGGGCTGATATCGCCGACGAAACGCAGCAGGTCGGCCATCGTGAACTCCCCCGGCACTTGCGATGGAAGCGTCGGCTTCCAGCTTTTGCCCTTGAGCCACAGGTACGACTGGTGATCACCATGGACGAGGCCGACGAAGACCTCGGCGAGCAGCGTCGCGCCGACCGGTCCGAGCCTTTCGCCGCCGCCCCGCTGCTCCGCCTCCTTGAGGATGTAGTACCAAAGCGGGGTGTGCTGGTGCAGACCATGCTTCTTCGCCACGGCACCGTCAGTCCCCTTGGAGATTTCGTCCGGGGTCAGAGGATTCTTGATCTTCATGGCCTTGGCGACGTCCTGCCCGGACGGCAATCCCAGCAACACGCCGCGTTTGAGATTGCGGAACGGCAGGCTGCCGCCGTCGCCCGGCAAGGTGTGGAGCTGCGGCACGATGAAAGGATCGATCTTGCGCGACGGATTGAGCGCCACGCCCGCAGGATTGTTCGGCAGCACTTGGAAGTAGCGCCGCCAGTCGATGATCCAGTTACTTGAAAGCACCGGAAGCGGGAGCGGCGGCGTTATCGGGTTCGGCGCCAGGTCGCCGATGATTCCTCCCGAAAGACCGGTGAACCTGAACAGCAAATCGAGAGTTGCAGGAATACCGCCCGGGCCGGGCGTGAAGATCCTGTTGTGGCTATAGACTTGGCGAACCATGCTATGACCGAGACGATAGACCGCCCCTGAGAACTCGACAGGCATGTAGGGAATCTTCTTGAAGCGATAGAAGCGCCGACCCTGCTCGAGGATCTTTGCGACGATGCCCTTCTCGGTGAGCCGTTCCACGAAATCGTGCAGGACCATCCATTGGTAGTGCCAGGTCACGATGCGGCGCGCTTCCTCGAAGATCTCGCCCGCCGGCTTGCCGGACGCCGCGAGCTGATCGCAGACCTTGTTGTGAAACTTCAGCATCGCAAGATGGGTTTGCGCGACGAGCAGGTTCTCGTCGTTGCGGTGATCGCCGATCAGCGCAAACCCCTCCGGATTGCGCGGCAGGTCGTTGCGATGGTCCCCGGTGATGTCATCGACGTTGACGGTCTTGCCGATCAGGAGCTTGGGACCCGGAGTCTTGCCGCTGTCGCTCGCCGAATTGCGCGCATACAGATGGCGGCTTCCGTCCGGACCAAGACCATAGATGCTGTCGAGATCGAGGGCGGGCGTGCGAAAATTCGTCACCGCCATCGGATCGGCTTCCTTCTCGCCAAAGGAGGTCAAGTCGAGCGTGATGTCGTGGTCGACGAATTGGCCGAGATAGGTGAAGCCGGCGGGTACGTTGGCATTGTTTCCTGCGGGATCGCCGGGATTGGGGTCCTTCATTGCATCGGCGAGTTCGTGCAGCGGGCCGTCGTCGACAGCCAGCGGCTCCAGGGTCGGAAACATCCGCCCAAACATGCCCGGATCCTCGTGTCCGGAAAGCGTATCGAGAAATTGTCGCGTCGGCTGACGTCCGGCCTTGCCATGACCGGGATGAACGTTGACGTCGGTTCCCATCGCTTGCTCCTGCTTAAAATGCTGTAGGGAGAGGGGCGACGAAGTGTCGATTGGCTGAAATTCCCGTTTCAGTATAGGTCTTTGAAAATTGCCCCTCAGGGTGCAGTAAAATGAGATATTACCACAGATTGCATATGTAGGTGTGTCCTACCGGCGAGGCTTTTTGCCCCACGGACGACACGGGCTTTTGACCGCTCGGAGCTCAAGCAAGAAAGACTAAGGCGCGACGCACGATCCGCGGCGATCGCGTCGCGCTTCAGCGTTTCGCAGCGAACCGCGACCAGATCTCGGCGTCGGTGTAGAAATCGACGCCGCCATCGAGATCTCGCACCAGCCACTCGCCGAGATAGACGATCTGGGTGCCGTTACGCCGCTCGTGCCGAAGCTCGAATTTTCCCTCGGCATCCTTCTGAAGCGAGCAACTCGACTGAACCCAGCTCGGCCACTCCTGCAAGGGCTGTCCGACGAATTGCCAGGCCACCAGGGCCACGTTGCCCGACAAGGGCTCTAGGCGCACTGTCTTGGTCACGAGATCTCCCATCATGCAATTGTCCGTGCTCCAACGCCTCGGGATCGGAAAGGTTGGAGACCTGCTCTCAGGTAGCATGCCTGACGGTTCTCAACGGTTCCTTGCGGTTTTCGTCCGTGAAAACCCGGTTCCCGTGAGGCAGCTAGCCGATCGTCTGCAGCGCTGGAAAGGTCTCCAGCAGCCAGATGCTCACATTCGAGACCGCGCCAGTGAGAAAGCCGATGCCGGTGATCACCATTAGGACGCCCATGGCGCGTTCGACATTGACGAGGTGGCCCTTCATGCGCGCGAACAGTGCCGAGAACTGCTCGATCATCAGGGCGGCGATCAGGAACGGAATACCGAGGCCCGCGGAATAGACCGCGAGCAGACCCGCGCCCTTCATCACCGTGGTTTCAGCCGCGGCGATCGACAGGATCGCGGCGAGGATCGGGCCGATACAGGGCGTCCAGCCGAAGGCGAAGGCGAGGCCCATGATATAGGCGCCCCAGAGGCCGACCGGCTTCGGGATCGGCAGCCGTCCCTCGCGCATCAGCAGGCCGATGCGCGTCAGCCCGAGGAAGTGCAGGCCCATGACGATGATGACGATGCCGGCGAGGATCGAAAGCTCTGCCGACCAGGCCCGGATCAGCCCGCCGATCAGCGAGGCGCTGGCGCCGAGCGCGACGAATACCGTGGAGAATCCCAGCACGAACAGCAGCGCCGACAACAGGATGGCGCGCTTGGAGGCCTCCGCCGGCTCGTCGCTCTCGACATGCTCGATCGTGGCGCCCGTGAGGTAGACCAGATAGGGCGGGACCAGCGGCAGGACGCAAGGCGAAAGGAAGCTGACGAGGCCGGCAATCAAAGCCGCCGGGATCGAAACATTTTGCATGATGCCGTCTGAGCCATCTCAGGTACCGGTACGGCGCGCGGGAAATGCGCCCGGCCGGAGCGAACCGGCTCTGGTGTAGCCGATGCCGGAGAATGCGCAACAGAGGCGCACGAAACCAGGGCTCCGCCCGATGCCGTCTGCGATCACAGGTGCGGCATCGAGACGCGCACAAACCTCGCCAAAAAGCGAGGTTCGGCGGCGCGGCTACTTCACCACGCGGAGCAGCGGACGCCGGGGCTGGTCCTGCGTCTGCTTGGAAGGGGTCGGCGGCGCGCTCGCAGCGCTCCGCAGCATTTCATCGCACAATGCCTTGAGATCGGCACTGTCTATTCCTTTGAGCTTCATCCTGACGTCGAGGATGACGATGGAGAGCAGATCGGCCGATTCCCGGCTGTTGCACGCATTGAGAACCTTGCGGCATCCCTCGAGTGTTTCTAGCACCGACTGCAATTGTTCGTCTGAATGCGACACCGGCGTTCTTTCCGTTAATTCGGCCTGCGAGACGTGATTGTGACGATCCCCTCGGCGCCCCTGGAGTACCCAGGATAGCATGAGGCCGCTGCCCCTCTGAACCTGATTTCAGTTGGTTTCCGCCGTGGAACTGCGATTCCGGCCAACGTGGCCGCGCCGCGCTGTTCGCGCCGTTCGAAGCGATTGAGAAGGAAATGCTTGGCGTGCTGCAATTGATCCATCGACCGAGACGGCGCAGGCTTGCGCACAAAGACGGTCATCGCGGACAGCGCCTGCAATCCCGCAGCCATTTCACGGCTCGCAACGGAACCCACGCCACACCCCTCGTACAGGCGACAAATTCACCCGATTCCCAGCCCATGCCAGCACCTAAATACCACTCACCCTAGATGGTAAGGATGACAGTTCAAAACTCATCATCCCCCAACCCGCAGTGGTTGTGGTTTGCGCCAGATTCTGCCAGTTTAGCCGTCCGAAGGGACTTGTATGCACTCCTTGGCGGAAAGGGGCGTTCCTCTGGCGGAACGCCCAAAGACAAATCTCAGCGGCCTCTCGGATTGGGATGCGGCCCGCATATTTCTCGA
The DNA here is from genome assembly GCF_024585165.1 of Bradyrhizobium sp. WBOS07. Classification (NCBI taxonomy): domain Bacteria; kingdom Pseudomonadati; phylum Pseudomonadota; class Alphaproteobacteria; order Hyphomicrobiales; family Nitrobacteraceae; genus Bradyrhizobium; species Bradyrhizobium sp. WBOS07. The sequence continues at coordinate 5,861,292 of NZ_CP029008.1, read as the reverse complement.
AGTCGTCCGATGCGGAAGTTTCCGGTCGGCGGCCGAACGCCTGTCGCTGTCGATCAACGCGGTGCGCCGGCGGATCGACGATTTCGAACGCCAGACCGGCACCACGCTGTTCACCCGCGACGTCCACGGCACCCATCTGACCGATGAAGGCGCGCTGGTGGTGTCCGCCGTCGAGCGCATGGAAGCTGCCACCTTCGACGTGCTGCGGGCCAGCGATTCGATGGCCAACGCGCTGTCCGGCGAGGTCCGGGTCGCCGTCACCGAGGGGCTCGGCACGTTCTGGCTTGCGCCGCGCCTGGTCGAATTCCAGCAGGCCTATCCCAAGATCCTGGTCGACCTGCATTGCGCGATGCGCTCGGCCGATGTCTCGCGCCACGAGGCCGACGTCGCCATCCATCTGTCCCGTCCCTCGGCCCTCGACATCAAGCTGGTGCGGCTCGGCCGCATGCACCTGATGTTCTGGGCCTCCGAGAAATACATCGAAAAACACGGCGCGCCGCGTTCGGCGGCGGAATTGATCAAGCATCGCCTGGTGCTGCAATTCGCCGACCAGCTCGCCGCCAAGGAATCCTTCGAAAGCTTCTTCCCGGGCGTTTCGGAACGGGACCTTCTGGTCATGAAGACCAATGTCTCGAGCGCCAACTATTGGGCGGTCGCGAATGGCGCCGGCATCGGCGTCTTCCCCAGCTACGCCATTGCGCTTGGCGGGAAATTGATTCCACTGGAGGTCGAGCTGAACCGACCGCTGGATATCTGGCTGTCCTACCATCCCGGTAGCGGCCGTATTCCGCGCGTGCGGCACATGATCGACTGGCTGATCGAAGCGTTCAGTCCAGCTCGTTTCCCGTGGTTTAAGGAAGAGTTCGTGCACCCGCATGAATTCAAGGACTCGTACATGGGCGAACCCCTGACCCAGCTCTTCGGGGGATTTTCAACCGAAGAACAAAGGTGAGAACGAAGATGAAAGCAGCGGCAAAGAGAATGAAGCAGCGTAGTGCCGGCAAGCCGGACATCGAGCTTGGCAAGCGGATCCGCCTGCGGCGCGTCGAGATGAAGATCTCGCAGGCCGAGCTCGGCGAGAAGCTCGGCGTTAGCTTCCAGCAGGTCCAGAAGTACGAGAAGGGCGTCAATCGCGTGGGCGCAGCTCGCCTTCAGCAGATCGCCTCCGCGCTCGACGTGCCGGTGACCTTCTTCTACGACGGCGACAACAAGGCGCGCGAAGTCGAGAGCCTGCTCTTCCTCGATTCGGCCTTCAGCCTGCGCCTGCTGCGCGCCTACAGCAAGATCAAGGACCAGACGGTGCAGCGTCAGCTGGTCTCGCTGATGGAATCGATCGCAGCGAACGAAAGCTGAGATCGGCCGACGATCTGCCTCTACGGCCGATCTTCAATCCGCCGCGTCACGGGACGCGGCCGGATTGAACGGGACCCGGATCGCATGTCGTTGCGTCCGTCTTGGCCCGCGCGCTTTCCGCGCGCGGCCTTCGCTTCCGGGGCGGTCTGACCGCCCCTTTTTGTTGCCAGATTCCGTGTCGTTCGTCCTGTCTTGCCGGCGCAGCGGCACCGCCGCCATGCAATGGCGGCACAGGCGGATGCAAGCTGCCTCGCCGGTTGCCGTTGACCGCGGCGATGCCCTCGCAGCACATTGCATCTTGTCAATGACAAGCGAGCGCGCGATGCCCGATACCTCCGATGAGAAATCCTACGCCGACGGCAAGATCCTCAAGCGCGTCATTGACGGCATCGGCGTGATCACCTTCAACAATCCCGACAAGCGCAACGCGATGTCGCTGGAGATGTGGGAGGGATTTGGCGAGGCACTGACGGCCTTGCGCGACGACGAGACGGTGCGCGTTGTGATCCTGCGCGGCGCCGGCGGCAAGGCCTTCGTCTCCGGCGCCGACATCAGCCAGTTCGAGAAGACCCGCCATAATGCGGCGGCGTCCGAGCAATACGCCAAGCGCAGCGCGGCCCAGCGCGCGTTGCTCCCCGACTTTCCCAAGCCGACGATCGCCTGCATCGAGGGCTTCTGTCTCGGCGGCGGCATGCAGGTCGCGATGCTCGCCGATATCCGCCTCGCCGCACATGGCAGCCAGTTCGGCATTCCCGCGGCTCGGCTCGGCATCGCCTATGGTTATGACGGCCTGAAGCATCTGGTATCGCTGGTTGGCCCGTCCTGGGCCCGGCTGCTGATGTACACGGGCATGCGCATCGAGTCCGCGGAGGCGCTGCGTATCGGCCTCGTCGAGCGCCTGTTCCCGATCGATGAGCTGTGGGGTGAGACGATGGCGATCGCGCATGCCATCTCCGAGAACGCTCCGCTCGCGATCAAGGCCGCGAAGATCACGATCGCGCAGGTGCTGAAGGACGAAAGCCAGCGCGACATGGACGCCATCAAGGCGATCGGCCATGCCTGCATGGACAGCGCGGATTTCCGCGAGGGCCGGCAGGCCTTCATGGAGAAACGCAAACCGCGGTTCCAGGGCAGGTAGCTGAACCTCCATTCAGGAAGATTAAATTCCTCGTGCAGCTTGCTGCGGCAGCAACCAGGTGATCGCGCGATAGTTCTCCCGCCACCAATGAGGGAGGTTGCGATGACATTCAAACTCGCTGTGCTCGGTCTGGCTGCCATCGGCGGTGTGGCGCTCGCTTCGGGACCGGCCCTCGCGGCCATGCCGAACGGCATTCCGCAGGCGAACCAGATTGCAAAAGGCCCGGCCGCCGACGTCGATCAGGTGCGTTGGGTCTGTAATCCCTGGGGCCGCTGCTGGTGGCGCCCGAACTACTACCGCGCCTACGGCTATTACGGCGGCCCGCGCTTCTACGGCCCGCGTCCGTGGGGCTGGCGTCATCACCACCATCACTGGCGCCGCTGGTGAACCAAGGGGCCCGCGGGCCCCTTTTCTTTAATTACAGCGCTGCCAGCACCGCCTTGGTGATGTCGGCCGTGCCGTTGCTGCCGCCAAACTCCATCGGCTTGACGCCGCCGGCATAGACCTGATCCACCGCCCGCTCGATCGTCTCGCCCGCTTCCGCGGCGCTGTCGACGCCGTGCTTGTCGGCGAGCCAGTCCAGCATCATCGCCGCCGACAGGATCATGCCGGTGGGATTGGCCTTGCCCTGCCCCATGATATCGGGCGCGGTGCCATGACAGGGCTGGAACACCGCGTATTTGTCGCCAATGTCGGCCGATGGCGCCATGCCGAGGCCCCCGATCAGGCTCGCGGTGATGTCGGAGACGATGTCGCCGAACATGTTCTCCATCACCATCACGTCGAAATCCCAGGGGCGCTTCACCAGCATCGCCGAGCAGGCATCGACATAGAGCCGGTCGGTCTTCACGTCAGGATGCTTCTTCGCGATCTCATCGAAGATGCCACGGAAGAATGCAAACGCCTTGAACACGTTCGCCTTGTCGACGCAAGCGAGCATCCCCGGCTTGCCGCGCGCCTTGCGCCGCTCGGCCAGGCGAAACGAAAACTCGAACAGGCGCTCGGAGGTCCGGCGCGTGATCACCATGGTCTCGCGCGCGTCCTCGTGGGTGACGACGCCCTTGCCCATCGAAGCGAACAGCCCTTCCGTGGATTCGCGGATCACGACGAGATCGATGCCGCGCTGGTCGGCACCGACGATCGGGCTCGGCACGCCGGGAATGAGGCGCGCGGGCCGCACGCCGGCATAGAGATCGAAGATGAAACGCAGCTCGATCTGCGGCGCGATCTCGGTGTTGTCGGGGTAGCGCACCGACGGCAGGCCACAGGCCCCGAGCAGGATCGCATCCGCCTCCTCGCACAGCTTGATCGTCGAATCCGGCATCGACTTGCCGGTCGCCAGATAATTGTTCGCCCCTGCCGGTGCCTCGGTGAAACGGAAGCCGAGGCCCGATTTCTCGCCGACCTTGCGCAGCACCTCGAGTGCGGGCGCCATGACTTCGGGACCGATGCCGTCCCCGGCGAGCACGGCAATGTGGAAGGCGTTATTTGCGGACATAGGCTTCTACTTTCTCCGTCGTCATGCCCGGGCTTGACCCGGGCATCCACGTCTTGATGCCGTTTCCATGGGAAGGCGTGGATGGCCGGGACAAGCCCGGCCATGACGAGAAACAAACATCACTCGTTACGGCGTCAGCACCGTGCGCCCGACCACCGCGCCCTGCTGCAATTGCAGCAGCGCGTCGTTGGCCTTGGCGAGCGGGGCCGTCGTGACCGGGATCGGCGGCACCTTCTTGGTGCGAACGAGGTCAAGCAGCTCCTGCGTTTCGCGCAAGTTGCCGACATAGCTGCCCTGGATCGTGATCGCCTTGATCGGAATCAGCGGCAGCGCCCAGGTCGCGCCGCCGCCGAACAGGCCGACGATGACGAGCTTGCCGCCCTTGGTGAGGCAATCGAAACCGAGCTGCGTCGTCGCAGCGTTGCCGACGAGGTCGATCACGGCGCGGATCGGCCCGCCCGCCTTCCTGGCAAGCTGCTCCAGCGCATCCGGTGCCTTGGGATCGACAGTGGCGAGCGCGCCGGCCTTCTCCGCCGCCTCGCGCTTCCTGGCGTCGATATCGACCATGATCGCGCCCTTGCCGCCCATCGCCTTCAACAGCGACAGCGCCATCAAGCCAAGACCGCCCGCGCCGAACATCACGATCGGCGTGTCGAAATGCTGCTCGACCTTCTTCAGCGCGCTGTAGGTGGTGACACCCGAGCAGGCGTAGGGCGCGGTCGTCGCCGGATCGAGCCCTCGCAGATTGAGCAGATAGCGCGGATGCGGCACCAGCATGTGATCGGAATAGCCGCCGTCGCAATAGACGCCGAGTGAGCGCGGCGTCAGGCACATGTTCTCGTCACCGGCAAGGCAGGTGGCGCACTTGCCGCAGCCGATCCAGGGATAGACCAGCCCGACGTCGCCGATCTTCAGCTCGCCCTGGTCGGTCGGCTTCACGTCGGGGCCGAACGCCAGGATTTCGCCGACGGTCTCATGGCCCATGGTCAGCGGCAGGCTGATGCCGCGGTCCTTCAGCGACAGCGGCTTGCGGCCGTGGCCGAGATCGTAACCGCCTTCCCAGATGTGGAGATCGCTGTGGCAGACGCCGGCGGCCTTCACCTTGATCAGCACCTGCGTGCCCGACGGCTGCGGCGTCGCTTCGTCGAACTCCTGCAGCGGTGCCTTGAAATCGGCAACCTTGAAACTCTTCATCGGCGTCCTCCCGCATGCTTCTTGTCACCGCGCCACCATGCCATGGCCGGCAAGGCGAGACAAACCGGTCTTAGTTCAGGCCAGCGGATGATGGCAAGCCGCGAACTGGCCGGGTGCGACTTCACGCAACTCCGGTATCTCCGCGCTGCATCGCTGATCGGCCCGCGGGCAGCGCGTGCGGAAGCGGCACCCGGACGGCGGCGCAATCGGCGATGGCGGCTCGCCGCCCGCGATGCTCTCGGCGGGACGAACGTCCGGATCGGGCACCGGGATCGCCTGCAGCAACAGCTCCGTATAGGGATGCGCCGGCCACGCGAACAATTGCTCGGCAGGGCCGACCTCGCAAAGCCGGCCGAGATACATCACCGCGACGCGGTCGCTGACCGCTTTGACCACAGCAAGATCATGCGCGATGAACAGCAGCGTCAGGCCGAAGCGCGCCTTCATCTCCTCCAGCAGGTTGAGGATCTGCGCGCGGATCGAGACGTCGAGCGCCGAGACCGGCTCGTCGCAGACGATGAACTCGGGATTGAGCACGAGTGACCGCGCGATGCAGATGCGCTGGCACTGGCCGCCGGAGAACTCGTGCGGCAGGCGCCCTGCGACGAGGTCAGGGTCAAGCCCGACCGCCGATAGCACCTCATGGACGAGCCGCTTGCGCTCGGCCGCATCCTTGACGCCGGCGATGATCAGCGGCTCGGCCACGATGTCGCCGATCCGGCGGCGCGGGTTGAGCGAGGCGATCGGGTCCTGGAAGATCAGCTGCACTCGGCGGCGCATCCTGCGCAGCGCCTCGCCCTCCATCGCGGTGAGGTCCTCGCCGTCGAACAGCACGCGGCCGGATCTGGCGCGGCGCAATTGCAGCACCGCGCGCCCCAGCGTCGACTTGCCGCAGCCGGATTCGCCGACCAGCCCCAGCGTCTCGCCGCGCGCGACCTGAAAACTGACGCCGGAGACGGCATGCACGGTCTTGTTGCCGAGGCCATATTCGACGACGAGATTGTCGACGTTCAGAAGCGGCTCGGCGCGCATGGCAAGCTGCATCATGCGCCAACTCCTTCCGCCATCTGGATCGGGTGGAAGCACGCATAGAGATGATCAGGCATTTCGGCGCTTGCCAGCGCCGGCTTGGCCTCACGACAGCGGCCGGTGGCATAACGGCAGCGCGGCGCGAAGGAGCAGCCACGCAGCGGCCGCGTCGGATCGGGCGGACGGCCGGAGATGGCCGGCAGCGGCGTATGCGGCGCGGCATCCAGCTTGGGAATCGCTGCCAGCAACGCCTCGGTGTAGGGCATGTGCATGCGCTTGAACAACGCCGAGGTCGGCGCGCGCTCCACCACCCTGCCCGCATACATCACCGCGACCTCGTCGGCACGGCCGGCGACGACGCCGAGATCGTGGGTGATGATGATCATCGCCATGTGACGGCGGCGCTGTTCGCGCGCGAGCAGATCGAGGATCTGCGCCTGGATGGTGACGTCGAGCGCGGTCGTCGGCTCGTCCGCGATCAAGAGCTTCGGCTCGCAGGATAGCGCGATCGCGATCGCGATGCGCTGGCGCATGCCGCCGGAACATTGATGCGGATATTGCGCGAGCCGCTGCTCCGGCGCGGGAATGCCGACGGCGGCCAAGAGCTCGATGCTGCGCGCCTTCGCCGCCGGCGCATCGAGTTCGAGATGCTCCTGGATCGTCTCCATCAACTGCGTGCCGATCGTGAGCACCGGATTGAGCGAGGTCATGGGATCCTGGAACACGACCGCGAGATCGCGGCCGCGCAGGCGCCGCAGGCTTTCCGGCGCGAGCCGCACCAGATCCTGGCCGTCGAACATCACGCGGCCCGTGAGCTTTGCTTTCTTCGGCAGCAGCTGAAGCACCGCGCGCGACAGCATGGTCTTGCCGCAGCCGGATTCGCCGACGATGCCGAGCGTGCGACCCGCCTGCAGCGACAGATCGACACGATCCACCGCGCGCAAATTGCCGCGCGGCGTCGGCAGCTCGACCGTGACATCCGCGATGGTCAATAGCGGGGCGCTCACAGCGCACCCTGGCGCGGATCGGTCAGCGCCCGCAAGGTATCGCCGACCAGATTGAAGGCCAGCACGGTCACGAAGAGTCCGGCCGCCGGCAGGAAGGCCAGCCGCGGCGCGACGTCGAGGCTGTCGCGCCCCTCCCCGATCATGCTGCCCCAGCTCGCCATCGGCGGCGGCACGCCGAGGCCGAGGAAGGACAGCGCCCCCTCGACCACGATGGTGACGGCGACGCCGAGCAGGAAGAAGGCGAGCAGCGGCAGGATCACGTTCGGCAACAGCTCACGCAGCAGGATGCGCGCATGGCTGGCGCCGAGCGCCTCTGCCGCGATCACGAATTCCCGCCGCGCCAGCGTCAGCGTCGCCGCCCGCGCCACGCGCATGAAGGCGGGAATGCCGAGCACGCCGAGGATCACGGTGAGGTTGGGGACGGACTGGCCGAGATAGGCGGTCACGGCAAGTGCGAAAATCAGCGGCGGAAAGGCCAGCAGCACGTCCATGCTGCCGACCACGATGATCTCGAACCGGCCGCGGAAATAGCCGGCGAGCAGGCCGAGCGCCCCGCCGATGGTGAGACCGATCATCGGTGCGATCAGCCCGACCGTCAGCGAGGTTCGCGCGCCGAAGATCAGGCGGGCGAGCTCGTCGCGGCCGAGCCCGTCGGTCCCCAGCCAGTGCTCGGAAGAGAACGCGGCGCGGCGCTCCAGCATGTCCATGTCGACGGGATTCTGCAGCGGCAGCACCGGCGCGAGGATCGCGAGCGCGAGGATGATCGCAAGCCAGCTGCTCGCGATCCAGAACAGCAGGCCGAGCTTGCGCTTGCGGCCAACCGGCACGGGCGCCGCCTCGTCCTGCAGCGAGAGCTCAAGCGTGGCCATGGCGGATCCTGGGATCGAGCACGGCGTAGAGCATGTCGACGATGAAATTCACGATGACGAAGCCGCAGGCGACCAGCAGCACCACGCCCTGGAGGATGACGAGGTCGCGGGTATAGATCGCCCCGACCAGGAGGCGGCCGATGCCGGGCAGCGCGAAGATCGATTCCACGATCAGCGTGCCGCCGAGCAGACGGCCGATATTGATGCCGGTCACCGTCACCAGGGTCAGCGACGACGGCTTCAGCGCATGCACGAACAGGATGCGCGCCGGCTTGAGGCCTTTTGCCTTGGCGAGCGCGATATAGTCCTCCTGCAGGGTCGCGATCATGTCGGAACGCAGCACCCGCATGATTCCAGGCCATTCGGCGAGCGCGAGCGTCAGCGCCGGCAGCACGAAGAAGCGCAGATTGCCGAGCGGCGCTTCGGTGAACGGCACATAGCCGGTCGCCGGCAGCCAGTGCAGCTCGACCGCGAACAGGTAGATCAGCAGGATCGCCACCAGGAAGGACGGCATCGACAGCATCGCGAACGCGCTGCCGGTCATGAAGCGGTCGAACGCGCCGCCGGCGCGCGCGGCACAGGCGATCGCGACGGGAACGCCGATCAGGAGCCCGATGAACTCGGCCATCAGCATCAATTGCAGCGAGACCGGAATGCGCTCGGCGACCGCCTGCAACACCGTCTGCCCGGTGCGGAACGAGCGGCCGAGATCGCCCTGCAGGACCTGGCCGAGCCAGCTGAGATAGCGCCACCACAGCGGCTGGTCGAGCCCCATGTCGCGGCGCAGCGCCGCCACGTTCTCCGGCGTCGCCTGATCGCCGAGGATGACGAGAGCGAGATCGCCCGGCAGTAGCGAGGCGATCAGGAACGTCAGCAGCGAGACGGCGAGCAGCACCGGCAGCATGGCGAGCAGCCGCCGAACGACGAAGTTCAGCATCGCGCCATCATTCCAGCCAGGTCCTCGAGACGTCGATCACGCCGTTGTACATCTTCGGGAAGCCCTTCAGCTTGGCGCTCGACAGCGCGTAATAGGTGTTCTGGAAGGTCCAGAACCAGATCGCCTCCTTGTTGATCAGGCGGCTGATGGCGCAGTAATCCTCGCTGCGCTGGCCGAGGTCGGCCGTGACGCGCGCATGGTCCAGCAGCTTGTCGAGCTCGGGGTTTGAGTATCCGGCGAGCGCCAGCGGGCTGCCGCTGCGGAAATTCGCGTACATCTGCGGATCGGGATCGGCGAGATCGACGATGCGCCACGGCGTCATCTGGAACTGGCGGGTGAAGGCGCGCGAGGGAATGGTGGCCTGGTCGACCTGCTCGATCTCCATGTTGGCGCCGACGCGCTTCCAGAACTGCTGCAGCACCTGCCCGACCATGCGGCCGCGCGGCGTTGCGGTCACCAGCATCTTGAACTCGACCGGCTTGCCGTAATCCTTGATCAGCGCCTTGGCCTTCTCGACGTCGAACGGCAGCGCGCCGTCGTCCTTGCATTTCACCCAGGAGCCGTCACCGTAAGGATTGCTCGCGGGCCGGCTCAGACCGTTGGTGATCGCCTGTGACATTTTCGGGCGGTCGATCGCCATCACCAGCGCCTGACGCACGCGGACATCGTCGAACGGCGCGACCTTGGTGTTGAAGGCGTAGACCGCCGCGCCCGAGCCCTTGTAGGTGTGCACCGTGAGCTTGGAATCCTTCTGCGCCTTCATGATGTTGTCGGCGTCGTTCTCGTCGTCCCAGATGATGTCGGCCTCGCCCGATTGCAGCGAGGCGAAGCGCGACTGCGCGTCGGGCAGCGGCTTCAGGATGATGCGGTCGAGATAGGGCCGGCCCTTGTCCCAGTAGTTTGGATTCTTCTCCAGCACCATGCGGTCGCCGGCGGTCCATGACTTCAGGATGTAGGGACCGGTGCCGACGGGATTGCGATTGTAGTCGTCCCCCTTGGTCTTCCACGCCGTCGGCGAATGCACCACGTTGTTCTGGCTCTGAATCGTGATCACCGCCGGCAGATTCACGGAAGGGTCGGTGAGCTTGTAGACCAGGGTGTATTCGTCCGGCGCCAGCACTTCCTTGATGTTGGTGATGTAGAAGGCGCAGCGGCACTTGTTGGCGGGATCCTTCTGCCGGTCGAAATTCTCCTTGAAGGCCTGCGCATTGAACGGCGTGCCGTCGTGGAATTTCACGCCCTCGCGCAGCTTGAAGGTCCACGTCATGTAGTCGTCGGAATGCGTCCAGGACACCGCGAGCTTCGGCGCGGCCTGCCCCTTCTCGTCCAGCGTTGTGAGCGTGTCGAAGATGGCGGCGGCAGCGGTGAAGGTCGAGGTGTCGTAGACGCCGACCTTGAGGGGATCGAAGCCTGCAATCTCCAGTTCCTGGCCGACGGTGATGCTGCCGCCGGACTTCTGCGCCTGCGCAGGCCCAGTCAGTGGAAGGAGGGCAAATGCCGCAACAAGGAATATCGGCGCGTGCTTGCGCGCCGCAGCAGCAATCTTCGTCATGGTTCCTCCCCGGATCCCTCGTCCGATGTTTCGGATCGCTGAATGACTGGAGGCGAGAGTGGCGGCAAAAGCGCGCCACCGCAAGAGGAACGCGTGCGAGATCACACGCCGCAGTGCGGCGCAACGTTGCTCAGCGTGTCGCGGCTGTTTTGCCTGTCGGAATTGGCGCATCATCGGCGAGGCCAATCTCCTCGCGCAGCGCATCGGTATGCTCGCCGAGCCCGGCCATCGTCGTGGCGGGCGCGGTGTCGGCGCCCGACATCCGGAACGGCAGGTTGAGCACTTTGAAGGAGCCGCCCTCGTCCTGCACGGACGTGAGTGCCTGCCGGTGCGCGAGCTGCGGATCGGCCAGCGCCTCGGCCACGGTGCGATAGGCCGAAGCCGGCACGCCGGCCGCGCCGAGCGCGGCGAGACACGCATCGGTCGTGAGCTGCCGCGACCAGGCCTCGACCCCGTCCATCACCTCGGCCCAATTCTCGCGACGCGGGGCATAGGTCGAGAAGCGCGGGTCGGTGATCCATTCGCCGTGGCCGATCACGGCCATCAATCCCTGGAACGTCTTCTCGCTGGCCACCGTGATCATGACGTAGCCGTTTGCCGTCTCGGTCGGTCCGAACATCGGGCGCGGCGGCGGCTTCACGGCAAATTGCGCGCTCTGCAGCTCGGTCAGCGTCAGCGACAGCATCGATTCCAGCATGGACACGTCGATATGCTGGCCGAGCCCGGTCACGGTCCGCTGATAGAGCGCGGAGGCGATCGCGCCGAAGCCATAGGTGCCGGTGACCACGTCGGCATGATAGATGCCGCAATAATCGGGACGGTTGCGGCCGGGCTGGTAGGCCAGATGCGCCATGTCGTAGCCGGAGGCGGCATGGATTACCGGCGCATAGGCCGGCAGCTCGGCCGAAGGGCCGCTCTGGCCGTAGCCGGAGATCGAGCAATAGATCAGCCTCGGATTGACGGCGCGCAGCCTGTCGTAGTCGAGCCGCAGCCGGTGCATCACGCCGGGGCGGAAGTTCTCGACCAGGATGTCCGACGTCGCGGCCAGCCGGCGGACCGCCTCCCTGCCGTCCTCCGATTTGAGGTCGAGCACCACGCTCTTCTTGCCGACATTGAGCTGGCCGAACGTGGTGCTGCAGCCGTTGCGCAGCGGCGGCCGGGTCCGCATCGTCTCGCCGCCCTCGGTCTCGATCTTGATGACCTCGGCGCCCATGTCGGCAAGCATGCGCGCGCAGTGAGGACCGGCGATGGTGGTCGAAAAATCCAGGACGCGGAGGCCGGCGAAGGCCTTTGTCGTCGTCCCCTCATGCTTATCTGCTAGCTGCATCCCCGGAGCCCCTTGGAACCTTCAATGTTCTCTCTTGTTGATGCGGCGACCCTAGAGGGCGGCGGCTGAGTAGGAAAGTCTTTACCGAACGGACGTGCCGCGTGGGCGGGCTTTGAGATTTCGTGGGCAACTGGACCCGTTCTTGCATAGCAGCAAACGGGATCGGAAGAGGGCAGCTGTTCTTGAGGGTCTTGTTCGTTACGACTGAGATGGACGACTTCGTCCGCGTCGGCGGCCTTGGCGCCGTGTCCGCAGCTCTCCCCCGCGCGCTTCGCTCCTTTGCCGATATCCGGGTCATGCTGCCCGGTTATCGCGACATCATCGAACAACTCACGCATATTCAGATCGTTGGCCGCTGCCCGGCGTTCGCGGAAATGCCGGCATGCTCGCTCGGCCGGGCCGCGACCAAGGACGGCCTGCCGGTCTACGTGCTGCTCTGCTCGCAACTCTACGACCGGCCCGGCAATCCCTATGGCGACGAGTCCGGGCGCGACTGGCCCGACAACGACATCCGCTTCGCCCGATTTGCCTCCGCCGCCGCTGAGCTGGCCATGGGCAAGCTGGACAAGAATTGGGCAGCAGACCTGATCCATGCCAATGACTGGCAGGCCTCGCTCGTGCCGGCCTACCTTGCCTGGCACGGCGCCAAGCTGCCGTCGATCCTGACCATCCACAACCTCGCCTATCAGGGTCTTTTCCCGAAGGACGCGCTGCGGCGGATCGGAGCACCGGAGAGCTCCTTCCACATCGACGGCGTCGAGTTCTACGATCAGGTCTCCTTCCTCAAGGCGGGCCTCGTCTACGCCTCGCACCTCACCACCGTCAGCGGCACTTATGCGCGCGAGATCACCACGGCCGAGTTCGGCTGCGGCCTGGAGGGACTGCTCCGGCTGCGCTCGGACGCCGCCGAGCTCACTGGCATCCTCAACGGCATCGACGAGAGCTGGGACCCGCGCTCCTGCGCCCAGCTCGCCCAGCAGTTCGGCGCCGGCGACTGGGCCGGCAAGAGGGCCAATGCTGATTACGTCCGCAAGCAGTTCGGGCTTGCGGTCTCGCGCGGCCCGATGTTCGGCATCGTCGCGCGCCTCGTGCACCAGAAGGGTATCGACCTCGTGCTGTCGGCGGCCGACGAAATCGTGGATGCCGGAGGGCAGATCGTGGTCACCGGCTCCGGCGAGCCGGCGCTCGAGCAGGCCTTGATCGACGCGCATCGCCGCCGCCCCGACGCCATCGGCGTCGTGATCGGCTTCAACGATGCCCAGGCACGCCGCATCTTCGCCGGCAGCGATTTCACCCTGATGCCGTCGCGCTTCGAGCCGTGCGGCCTCAGCCAGATGTACGCCCAGCGCTTCGGCTCGCTGCCGATCGGACACCAGATCGGCGGGCTCGCCGAGACCATCACCGACGGCGAGACCGGATTTCTGTTCTCGAAACCCTCGCGCGATTCCTTCCTCGGCGGCGTCCGCCGGGCCTTCTCGGCCTTCATGGCGCAGGACCAGCTCGACACCATGCGCCGCAGCGCCATGGGCCGATCGTTCTCCTGGAGCATCTCGGCCGGCAGCTACAGCGCGCTGTACCGCAAGCTGGCGTCGGTGTGAGGCGCTTCGGCGCTCCCTCAATCTCAGTCATTGCGAGCGCCTCGCCCCCTCGTGCCCCGGACGCAGCGTGGCGTCTCTGCTGAGCACGGGCCCATCGCGCGTCGCAGTTCGCGGCCTCTGGGTCCCGGCTCTGCGCCGCAACGCGCTTTGCGCGTTGTGGCTTGTCCGGGACACGAGAGATCGTGCCCTCACCCCTTGCCGCGCGCATCCATCTGCGGCCGTCCGATCCACGCGCGGTTGAGGCAGCGGATCATCCAGTCCGGCTGCGGCTCGCCGCGCAGGCGCGCCTGTGCTTCCTGGTAGGGGCCGACATAGCGCAGCCTGTCGGGCAGTTTTGGATAGACGCGCCTGATCCAACGCAGCGCATTGTCGACCGCCCTGTCGTCGTTCGCGTCGAGCGCAAGAGCGAACCCGGCGCGCAGCCGTTCCGGCAACATCCGCGCCGTCAGCGCGCGGTACCAGCGCGGCGGCCGCAGCCACGAGCGGGCGCCGGCAAAGATCTGCGTCGCGATCTCGCGTGCCGCCGGGCTCACGGTGAGCGTCTCCGATTGCGCCATCGCCGCGGTGTAGGCGGCAAAGCCGGACCAGTCCGCCGGCAGATCGTCTGTCCTCAACCCGAACAAGGCACCGAACAGCCGGCTCTCGCTCCAGTAACGTTCGCGCTCCTCCGCCGTGAGAGCCGGCAGGACCAGGTCGTGCGCCATCAGCGCCGACTCCACCAGCGTCGCATGGACCCAGCGCAGCGATGCGATGTCGTTGGCGTGGTAGCGCGAGCCTGCCGCGAACGGGCCGACCGTCTCGGGCATCTCTCCGACAATCATGCTGTGACGCCGGTGCAGCTGGCGCGACGACAGCAGCGCCCGCTCGAGCGAGCCGAACACCATGGCAAACACGATGTCGAAGGTGCGATGGAAGCGTCCGATCGGATCGGCAAAGGTTTTGGAATGCTCGGCGATGGCCGCGGCAACCCAGGGATGGGCCAGCTGCAGCAACAGCGCGCGGCCGGCGCCGAGAAAGATGACGGCCTCGCGGTCGATCCGCCAGGTCAGCGTGTCAGGACCGAACACGCCGGCCACCGCTCCCGCTGCGTTGGCACGGACCTGATCGAGCGTTGCCTCGAGATCGTTCGCGGACACCATCTGCACGGCCTTCGGCTGCGAGGTGACCGACGATCCGCAAGGCCTGTGGCAATTCGATGATGAAGGAGCCGTTCTACTCCGCCGCCATCGGCAGCACGTCCATATGCTCGTGCAGCACCACGCCGGCGAGCGGATCGAATTCGCCGATCCACGGCTTTCGTTCGAGCACGGACCGCGTATGCGCATAGCCGGCGTCCCAGCGCCGCATGATGCCGGACGGGCTGAAGTCGATATCCTTGGTATGGGTCTCACGATCGAGCTGCGGCGCCAGCAGCCGCACGACATGCATTCGGGTCGGACAGCCGTAGCTGATCAACTCCCGCACTGCTGGGTCGCGGCGCTCGCTCTCGGAGAGGCGCGCGGCGAGCTGATTGATGACGTGGCGCAGGCGGTGGGCCTGCTGCTGGCGGGCGATCTGGCTCGCGATACGGCTCGAATATTGCACGTCCTTGTGCCGGTTCAGCACCTCCGCCATCGTCGTCGGCTCCGCGCCGATCGGATTCCACAGATGCACGGCGAAGATCAGCGAATTCCTGCGCGGATTGTCGTCGAACACGGCTTCGGTCGGCGTGTTGGACAGGATGCCGCCGTCCCAATAGAGCTCGCCGTCGATGCGCACCGCCGGAAACGCCGGCGGCAGCGCGCCGGAGGCCATCACGTGATTCACGGTCAGCTCGCCGTCGCGGCTGTCGAAATAGCGCATCTGGCTGCTGCGGACATAGGCGGCACCGACCGTCAGCCGCGGCGAGCAGCTGTTGACCAGGCTGAAATCGACCAGCTCGAGCAGCGTCCTCTCCAATGGTGCGGTCGAATAGAAGCCGGCGTGATCTGCTCCAAGCGGATAGGAATCACCGGCATGCGCCAGCGGATTGGGGCGAAAGAATCCGGGAATGCCGTTGGTGACGGTCGACCAATAGGTGAGCTTCTCGTTGAAGCCGGGAAACGCGGTGCGCAGATTCCAGATCGGATTCTGCTCCATCCGCTTCCAGAATTCCTTCAGATGCGCCAGCCGCTGGCCGGGTGCATTGCCCGCGATCAGGCTGGCATTGATGGCGCCGATCGAGGTGCCAATGATCCAGTCCGGCTCGATGCCGGCCTCATGCAGCGCCTGATACACGCCGGCCTGGTAGGACCCGAGCGCGCCGCCGCCCTGGAGCACGAGCACGACCTGGCCGGGCAGATCCGCGCCCTTGCTCTGCGTGTTGTCCTGCATGCCATTCATGTCCTGCTCCTGGTGAGCTTGCACCGATCGAATATTTACATGCCGTTGCGGCTTGTTGCGCCGGCCCATCTCAATGCGCGGTCCAGCCGCCGTCGACCGGAAGCGCGATGCCGGTGATCGAAGCCGCCGCGTCCGTCGACAGGAACACCGTCAGTGCGCCGAGCTCCTCGACCGTGGCGAAGCGCTTGTTGGGCTGCTGCGCCAACAGCACGTCGCGGATGACCTGGTCGCGGGAGATGCCGTGCGCCTTGGCCTGCCCGTCGATCTGCGCTTCGACCAGCGGCGTGTAGACGTAGCCCGGGCACACGGCGTTGCAGGTGATGCCATGCTCCGCCGTCTCCAGCGCCGTGACCTTCGTCAGACCGACGATGCCGTGCTTGGCGGCGACATAAGCTGCCTTGAACGGGGAGCCGACCAAGCCGTGCGCGGAGGCCACGTTGATGATCCGGCCAAACCCGTTCCGGCGCATCGCCGGCAGCGCGAGCCGCGTCGTGTGAAAGGCCGAGGTCAGGTTGATCGCGAGGATCTGGTCCCATTTCTCGACGGGAAATTGCTCGAGCGGCGCGACATGCTGGATGCCGGCGTTGTTGACGAGGATGTCGAGCCGGCCGGACTCGGCGATGGTCGCCGCGATCATCTCGGCGATCGACTTTGGCCTCGTCATGTCGGCCGGCGAGTAGCTCGCCCTGACGCCGAACTCGGCGGCGATCTGCTCGCGCGTCCGGCCGATCTCACTGGCGACGCCGAGGCCGTTCAGGACGACATCGGCGCCGGCCGCGGCCAGGGCACGTGCGATGCCGAGACCGATGCCGCTGGTCGAGCCCGTGACGAGCGCGACCTTGCCGGCCAGCGCGCGGGCAGGCTGCGATGTCTGCGGCTTCAGCGATATATTCATGGCACGGTCTCCGTTGGCGATGACTGGACTTCAAGCCTTCGCAAGACCCTGGAGGATCGGCGACCCGAACGGAAATACCGGCTGGCTTCCGACTCCATACGTCCGCGCTATCGCGGGCGGGATGTCATTTCCCGCTCCGATCGGCTAGGTTTCCGGCACTCTTGCTGGGAGCCGATCCATGGAAATGCACCAGGTCCGCTATTTCCTCGCGGTGGCGCGATTGCTCAATTTCACGCGTGCGGCGGAGGAGTGCAACGTCACGCAGCCCTCGCTGACGCGCGCGATCAAGCAGCTCGAGGCCGAGCTCGGCGGCGACCTGTTTCGCCGCGAGCGACCGGCGGCGCAACTGACCGAGCTCGGCCAGCGCATGCATCCACTCCTGAAGCAGTGCTATGATGCCGCAGTCGGCGCGCGCTCGCTCGCCTCCTCGTTCAGGAGCGGTGAAGTCGGCGCGCTGCGCATCGCGTTGACGCATTCGATCGACCTGGCATTGCTGATCCCGCATCTCAACGAGATCAGGCGGCAGTTCAACCGGCTCGAGCTGCGCTTCCTACGCGGGACGAGCCGCGAGGTCGCCGATTTCCTCAAGAAGGGCGAAGCCGAGCTCGGCATCGCCGCCGAGATCGACGAGGCCTGGGACCGGCTCGACACCTGGCCGCTGTTCACCGAGAGCTTCGAGCTCGTCGTTGGCGACGGACATCGGCTGGCCGGCCGAAGCAGCATCGAGCTGGACGATTTGCGCTCGGAGCAATTGCTGAACCGGACCTTCTGCGAGCATTCGCGCCGCATCTCCGCGAACCTGCGCGAGCACGGCATCGAGCACGGCCACGAGATTTCGAGCGAGCGCGACCTGATCGAACTGGTCGAAGCCGACATCGGCGTCGCCATGGTGCCGCACACCTCGCCTTTGCCGGAAACGCTGAGCCGCGCCACCGTCGCCGGACTGGACGCACGCCGCACCGTCAGCCTCTACGGCGTGGCCGGCCGCCAGCGCACGGCGGTTGCCAACGCCGTGATGCGTATGCTGCGCGGCGCCGACTGGCGGGCGATTGCAGGCTAGAAACCTACCCCTCATCCGGCGCTCCGCGCCGCCTTCTCCCGCAAGGCAAGAAGGGAAGAAAAGCTCAGTTCTCCCGGCTCGCGCTCTCCAACGCCGCGAGCAGATCGTCGATCTCCATGCGCTTGCGGAAATCGGGATCGACGAAGCGCGCTTTCACCATTCCGTCGCGGCCGACCACGAACACGGCCGGGATCGGCAGCATCCAGCCATCATTGCCGTGGAATTTCGCCATGTCCTGATACGACAACAGGTGCTGGATCTCCGCGCCGAGCCAGATCGCGAGATTGAGCGAGAGCGCATAGCCGTTGTCGAGATCGGTCAGGATCGGAAACGGCGCACCGGATTCGGTCTTGAGTTGTCCAGTGTATTCCTGCGTCTCCGGCATGATTGCAACGACCTGCGCCCCCATGGCCTCGATATGATCGAGCGCCTGGACCACGGCGCGGACATTGAGCCGGCAATAGGGACACCAATGGCCGCGGAAGAACATCACGGCGAGCGGACCTCGCTCCAGCAGCGCAGGCAGCGCGACCAGACGTCCGCCCTCGTCCGGCAGCATGAATGGCGGCATTGCATCGCCGGGACGCGGCGCGGTCTCGCCGCCGCCGTTCCCACCCAATCTCGCGACCAGGCGATCGACTGCCTCGCCATAGGCCGGAAAGACCGCACGGCTGGCATCGGCATAGGCGCGGAGCTGCTCGTTCAGGGTGCCGTCCATGTCGCGGCAGCGCTCGAAGGCAAGCCTGAGCTGCTCGGCATCGGCTGGCGAGAGAGATGTCATCTTCTGCTCCGGCATTGCATTCGGTGAATATTAGTTTCCCGGTTCGGCCGGCCGCAAGGGGCGGCCGCGATACCGGGCGCCAATCGGGGCGCCCTGTCATCGGACGCCGAATGGTACGGAAGCGGAAATGCCGTTGCCCAATCGGATCGATAGCCGCCGCGCATCAACATAGCGCATCGCTATCGCATCGAGAGCAAGCCGGCATTTCAGGATCGACGCGTTCTCGACCAAGCTCCCGTCATAGCCGGCGACCAGCGAGGTTGCGGCCAACACAGGAGACTTCTCATGTCCAAGCATCCCACATTGTCGCGCCTGGTCTGGTCCGGCCTCGCCGTCGTCGGCGCGCTGACGTTCGCGTCGCAGCCTGCCGTCGCGGGCGAATGCCCGGCCGACAAGGTCAAGCCGAACGCGCAAAAGATGGTCGACTACAAGCCGGTCGGCGTCACCGACGTGACGCTGGGCGCCATCGACCTCGGCAAGCAGCCCGCCCGTATCGAGGGCCGCGAGCTGCGCTTCCGCAAGCTGACCATCGCGCCCGGCGGCATCGTGCCGTGGCACAGCCATGACGACCGTCCCGCGCTGATCTTCGTGCAGCAGGGCGAGATCGTCGAATACGCCTCCAACTGCGTCGATCCGATCGTGCACAAGGCCGGCGACATCCGTCCCGAGGTCCACGGCACCTCGCATTGGTGGAAGAACCTCGGCAAGGAGACCGTCATTCTCTATGTCGGCGACGTCCGCAAGGATCCCAACGACCATCACATGTGAGGCCGCCTCGGGGGCTTGCATCCCCACCATTCCGGGCCTGGCGCTGCCGCGCCATCCCGGAATGACCATCCACTATACGCGGACAATCACGTCATGACCGACCTCTCCACGCCGATCAAGCCGTCCGCAATGGCGATGGACGCGCATTTGTCCGGTCTCGTGCTTCGCTCGGTCGTAATCGGGTTGACTGCATTCCTGACGGTCGTCGACCTGTTCGCGACGCAGGCGATCCTGCCGGCGCTGACGCGCCATTACGGCGTCTCGCCCGCGGCGATGGGCTTCGCCGTCAACGCCAGCACCTTCGGCATGGCCGTCGCAGGTCTGGTGGTCGGCCTCTTCAGCCCGCGCATCAACAGGCGGACCGGCATCCTCATCAGCCTTACGCTCCTCGCCATCCCGACGAGCCTGCTGGCGAGCGCGCCGAACCTTGCCGTCTTCACGGTCTTGCGGGTCGTGCAGGGCCTGTGCATGGCCTCTGCCTTTGCCTTGACGCTCGCTTATCTCGGCGAGCAATGCAGCACGATTGACGCCGGTGGCGCATTTGCCGCCTACATCGCCGGAAACGTCGCCAGCAACCTCGTTGGACGCCTATTCTCGGCAGCGCTCGCCGACGGCCTTGGCCTTGCCTGGAATTTCTACGTCTTCGCCGCACTCAATCTGGCCGGCGCGATCCTGGTCTTCTTCACGATCAAGCGTGTATCGCCGATGCATGCAACCATGCCTGCGACATCGCCGCTGATCGCCGCGGTCGCGCACTGGCGCAATCCGTCGCTCCGGGCCGCCTACGGCATCGGCTTCTGCATCCTGTTCGCCTTCATCGGCACCTTTACCTTCGTCAATTTCGTGCTGGTCCGGCCGCCGCTGTCGCTTGGCATGATGGACCTCGGCCTCGTCTATTTCGTCTTCCTGCCCTCGGTTGTCACGACGCTTCTGGCCGGCAGGGTGGCATCAAAGCTCGGCACGCGGCCGACGATCTGGGGCGCGCTCGCCATCGCCGGGCTCGGCCTGCCCTTGATGCTGAGGCCACATCTGAGCGAAGTCCTCACCGGCATGGTTCTGGTCGGCGTCGGCACATTCTTCGCGCAGGCCGCCGCCACCGCCTTCGTCGGACAGGCGGCTCCTGACAACCGCGGCATTGCCAGCGGGACCTATCTTGCATGCTATTTTGGCGGCGGGCTGGTCGGTACGGCCGTGCTCGGGCGCCTGTTCGACGCTTTCGGATGGCCCGCCTGCGTGCTCGGCGTCGGCGCGGCCCTTGCGGCCGCAGGCCTGCTCACCTTCGCCTTGAAGCGCTAGCGCTTGGGGGGAGCTTCCGGCGCCGGCTCCTCGTCGGCGATGGCGCGCCAGGCGGCACCGTCGAGGTCATCGTACTGGCCGCTCTTCAGCGACCACAGGAAGGCGACGAGACCCGCGCCGCCGAGCATCAGCGCCAGCGGGACCAGGATGACCAGGATCTCCATCACACGATCTCCCGCGAGGCGCTACGCGCGCGCAGCGAATTGAGCATGACCAGGATCGACGATCCGCTCATGGCAGCCGCCGCGATCAGGGGCGTCACGACGCCGCTGATGGCGACCGGCACGGCGAGGACGTTGTAGCCGATCGCGAGCCAGAGGTTCTGCCGCATCAAATGCAGCGCCTTGCGCGAGGCGTCGATGGCGGCAACCACCGGCGCCAGCGGCCGGCCGAGGAAGACGAGATCGGCGGTGGCCTGGCTCAGATGCGCGGCCGAGATCGGCGACATCGAGACGTGGGCTGCCGCCAGCGAGGGCGCGTCGTTCATGCCGTCGCCGACCATCAGCACCTTGGCGCCCCGCTGCTTCAGTTCCTCGATCCGCGCGATCTTGTCGGCCGGCGTGACGCCGGCGCGCCATTCGGGAATGTCGAGCGCGTTGGCCGCCGCCTTCACGGCCGCCTCGCGATCGCCGGAGAGAATCTCGATGCCGATGTTGCGCGCCTTGAGCGCCGCGATCACGGCCTTCGCATCCGGACGCAGGCCCTGGCGGACCGAGAGGACGAATTTCTCGCTGCCTTTGCTGAATGCGACGATGGAGGCCTCAGGATCGACGCTGCCGACGAGCGCCTCGGCGCCGCAGAATGAGGGGCGACCGAGGCGAAGCTGGACGCCGTCCACGGTTGCGCGGACGCCCTGCCCGGCCTCTTCGACCGCACCGACGACAGGCGATTTGGCGCCGGCGGCCTGGGCGACGGCGGCGGCGACCGGATGATGGCTCGACAGCGCAAGCCGGCCGGCGAGCTCGAAGATGTCGGCGGGGATGTCGGCGGCATTCATCACTTCGAGATCGGGCAGCGTCAGCGTGCCGGTCTTGTCGAAGATGACGTGATCGGCCTCGGCCAGCCGCTCGATCGAGTCGCCGGAATTCAGCAGCACGCCGGACTTGAACATCGCGCCGGAGGCGATGGTCTGCACGGTCGGAATGGCAAGCCCCAGCGCACAGGGACAGGTGATGATCAGCACCGCGACGCCGGTCACGATCGCATCATGCCAGGACGCACCGGCCATGACCCAGCCGAGGATGGTCAGAAGCGCGGTCGCATGCACCACGGGTGCGTACAGCCGCGAGGCGCGGTCGGCGAGCCGCATGTAGCGCGAACGGGCCTGCAGCGCGTTGTCGAGCAACCGCGAGATCTCGGCCAGCAGCGTAGCCTCGGAGGCGGCAGAGACCCGCACCCGTAGCGTGCCGGAGATGTTCATCGATCCCGCATAGACCGGCGTGCCCTGATCGGCCGTGACATAGAGCGTCTCGCCGGTGATCAGGCTCTGGTCGATCTCCGAACGCCCCTCGATCACGGTGCCGTCGACCGCGCAGCGCTCGCCGGGCCTGAGCAGCACGATGTCGCCGGGATTGATGGCTGCCACCGGAACCTGCGAGATCTCGTCGGGTCCGACGAACTTGGCGGCCGTCTCCGCCTTGAGCGCGGCGAGATTGCCGGCGACCGCGCGGGTCCGCCGCCGCATGTTCTGGTCGAGGAAGCGGCCGACCAGGAGGAAGGTCAGCAGCATGATCGCCGCGTCGAAATAAGCGTGCTCGGCGTGGTGGATGGTCTCGACCACGGACATGCCGAGCGCGAGGATCACGCCGATCGAGATCGGCACGTCCATGTTGGTCGTCTTCGCCGACAGCGCGCGCCAGGCCGAGCGGAAGAACGGCTGGCCGGCATAGGCCGCCGCAGGCAATGCGATCAGCGCCGAGAGCCAGTGGAAGAAGTCGCGCTGCTCGGGCAGCATGTCCGAAACGTTGCCCGACCACACCGGGATCGACAGCATCATCACGTTCATGGTGGCGAAGGCGGCAACGCCGAGGCACCGCAGCAGGAGACGCGATTCGGCGACCTCCGCCGCCTCCGCGCTCTCGGTCTCGAATGGGTAGGCCTTGTAGCCGAGCTCCTCGAGCCGATCGATGAAGCGGCCAGGGTCGAGCGTGCCCGCCTTCCATTCCAGCGCGACGCGGCGGTCGGTCAGGTTGACGCGCGCCAGCGTGACGTCGGGGATGGCGGACAGGCCGCGCTCGATCTTGGCCATGCAGCCGGCGCAGTGAACGCCTTCGACCGCGAGATCGATGTGCTGGACGCCCTCGCCCGCGGCCCGGACGTAGTGCGAGAAATCCCGCGTGACGTGCATGACAAAATCCTTCAGTTCAGGATCACGCGGTTGCGCGACAGGAACACGCGCGTCCCCCGCGCCTCGCCCTCGATCACCAGGTCCCACTGGCCCGGCGCAACGGATTCGGCATCGCCGCGATAGAGGCCGATGCCGGATTCGGTGAGCTCGACGGCGAGGTCGGCGCGCTTGTCGGTCGGCCGCTCCAGGCGTCCGCCGAATTTCAGCCCCGAGAGCGGCTGGCCGCCGGCATCGCGCGCCTCGACCTGGACCAAGGCACCGCCGTCGTTGCGGCGCTCGATATGGGCGTTGACCTTCCATTTGCGCAGCGCCTGGTCCTGCGCCGCCGAAATCTCGCGGTCGTAGGTCAGACCTGCGGCATAGGCGCTGTCGACTTCCGTTCCCGGCAGCGTCGCAATCGCCAGCTTCATCATGGTGGCGTTGACGCCGATCACGAGGGCGAAGAAAGCGACCAGCATCAGGAACACCTTGGTTCCGGTCAGCGGCTTGGATGACATGATGGTCTCCTCGACTTACGGCGCGACGAAATTGTCGGTGGCGCTCGCGGCCACGCCCAATCCGATATCCATGACGTGGAAGCGGACCGGAATCGACTTCTCGGGATTGTTCTCAGCCGGCGCGGTGACGAGCAGCCGCAGCTCGCTGGTGGAGTCGCGCGGGATCACGATGATCGGCCGATCCGGCGTCACCGAATCGACGCCGACGACATGCATCGTGGGATTGATCGGCCCCTCCACGTCGATGGCGATGGCGCGATCGTAGCCGCTCTTGTTGAGCAGCCGCACCGTGTAGGCGTTGCGGATCGAGCCGTCGCTGAGCTTGACCGCGACCGGATTGCGGTCGTGCAGCACGTTGACGTCGAGCAGACTGCGGGTCGCCAGCGTATAGACCATGAAGCCGCCGATCGCCGCGATGATCGCGCTGTAGACGATGGTGCGGGCCCGGACGATCCGGTAGATCGGCGCCTTGCCTTCCTGGCGGCGATGGATGTTGATGTCGTTGTCGTAGCCGATCAGCCGCTTCGGCCGGCCGATCTTGGCCATCACGTTGTCGCAGGCATCGATGCAGAGTCCGCACTGGATGCATTCCATCTGCGGTCCGTTGCGGATGTCGATGCCGGTCGGACAGACCGCGACGCATTGGTAGCAATCGACGCAATCGCCGACCTGCTGGCCGAGCGCGCGCAGCTCGGCGGCCTTCTTGACCGAGGTGCGCTTCTCGCCGCGGTCGTAGCGATAGGTGACGTTGAGCGCCCATTCGTCGGTGAGCGCGGCCTGGATGCGCGGCCACGGGCACATATAGGTGCAGACCTGCTCGCGCATGTAGCCGGCGAGGATATAGGTCGTCGCGGTGAGGATGCCGATCCAGATATAGGCGAGCATCGGCCCCTGGAAGGTGACGAGCTCCTTCACCAGGGTCGGCGCATCGTTGAAGTAGAGCACCCAGGCGCCGCCGGTCCACCAGGCGATCATCAGCCAGATCGAATGCTTGAGCACGATCTCGGAGACGCGCTCGAGCTTCAAGGGATCGGACGATTTGGCCTTCTTCATCCGCTCGCGCCGGTCGCCCTCGATCAGGCGTTCGACCGCGTAGAACAGATCGGTCCACACCGTCTGCGGACAGAGATAGCCGCACCAGATGCGGCCGCCGACCGAGTTCATCAGGAACAGCGCCACCGCGGCCACGATCAGCAGGCCGGTGAAATAGTAGACCTCCTGGGGCCACAGCTCGATGAAGAAGAAGTAGAAGCGGCTGTTGGGCAGATCGATCAGCACCGCCTGGCTCGGGGCGCCGAGGCCGCGGTTCCAGCGCACGAACGGCAGGAAATAGTAGATGCCGAGGCAGATCGCCATCAGGCCCCACTTGATGCGGCGGAACGTGCCGGAGACGCTTTGGGGGTAGACCTTCTGGCGGGGCGCATAGAGCGGCCCGACGTCGTCCACAGGCTTGAGCTCGTTCGGATTGACGGTCTTGTTCATCGCTTGGAACTTCTAAAAGAGGTGCGATTAAACCTAGACCCGACACCGCCGCGTCAGTTGATCCAGCTCAAACGGGGGCACTTTTGTTCACCCCCGTTTGAAGCCTTTGTGTCGCGGATCCGCTATTTTCCGCCGCCGAGCGAGTGGACGTAGACCGCCATTGCCTTGATGGTGGCGGGATCGAGCCGCCCTTCCCAGGCCGGCATCACGCCGGCACGACCCTGGCTGATGGTCTCGATCAGGCTCGCTTCGTCGGTGCCGTAAAGCGAGATCTTGTCGGTCAGATTCGGAGCGCCCACCTCCAGGTTGCCCTTGCCGTTGTCGCCGTGGCAGGCGACGCAGTTTTCCGCGAAGATCTTCTGGCCCTTGGCGGCGTCATATCCGTTTCGGGTCGACAGGCCCGACAGCGAGCGCACGTAATTGGCGACCGTGACGATCTCGTCCGGCTTCAGCACGCCATCCTTGCCGAAGGCAAGCATCTGGCCTTCATGCGCCTTGGCATGACCGGACCGGGCGCCGAACTGGATGGTCTGCATGATCTGGTCGAGCGTGCCGCCCCACAGCCAGTCGTCGTCGTTCAGGTTCGGATAACCCTTGGCGCCGGCACCGCCGGAGCCGTGGCACGGCGCGCAATTGTCGCCGAACACGGTCTTGCCCTTGGCGCGAGCGAGCGCCAGCAAGGCCGGGTCCTTCTCGATGTCGACCAGCGAGGCAGTGCCCAACGCCGCCATCTTGTCACCGCGGATCTTCTCGAGGTTCGCGAGCTCGACCGCGACGTCGGCGCGCGAGGAGTAGCCGAACATGCCGGTGGTATTGCTTTGGATCAGCGGCCATGCCGGATAGACGATCCAATAGCCGATCGACCAGATGATGGTGAGGTAGAAGGTGATCACCCACCAGCGCGGCAGCGGCGTGTTGAGCTCCTTGATGCCGTCCCATTGGTGGCCGGTCGTGGACTTGCCGGAGACGGAATCGATGTCGCTAGAATGATCGGTCATGGTTCTCTACTCCTCCCGCAAGGGCAGGTGCGCTGCCTTGTCGAACACAGCCTTGTTACGGGGCCAGAATGCGTAGGCGATGATCGCGAGAAAGATCGCGACGAACACCGGTGTCCAGATCGTCGTCACGAGATCTGACGCAAGATTGTGGACTGTAAGGATGGCTTTCATCGTTCATGCCTTCTCAGCGAAGATTGGCTTTCTCGTTGTAGATCTTGAAGTCGACCAGCGTGCCGAGCATCTGCAGGTACGCGACGAGCGCGTCCATCTCCGTCGGCGCGCCGACCTTGCCGTCGAAGTTCCGCACGACGGCCTTGGCGTAGCGCTTGGTGAAGGCGTCGGACCCGGCATTGTCCGGATCGGCCTGGGCTTTCATGTCGGCGGCGGCATTGGCGATCTGCTCGTCGCTATAGGGGACGCCGACCGTCCTGAGCGCGCGCATGTCGCCCGCGATCGCATCCGGGTCGACCTCGGCCTTGCTGAGGAACGGATAGCCGGGCATCACCGACTGCGGCACGATCGCGCGCGGGTTGGTCAGATGGGTGACGTGCCAGTCGTCGGAGTACTTGGCGCCGACGCGGGCGAGATCCGGGCCGGTGCGCTTGGAGCCCCACTGGAACGGATGGTCGTACATGCTCTCGGCCGCGAGCGAGAAGTGGCCGTAGCGCTCGACCTCGTCACGCAGCGGACGGACCATCTGCGAGTGGCAGAGATAGCAGCCCTCGCGGACGTAGACGTTGCGGCCCGCCAGCTCCAGCGGCGTGTAGGGCCTGACCCCGTCGACCTTCTCGATCGTGCTCTTGAGGTAGAACAGCGGGGTGATCTCGACGAGACCGCCGATCGCGATCACCAGCAGGATGCCGACGACCAGGATGATCGAGTTCTTTTCGAAGACTTGGTGGCGTGTCCAGAACGACATTGCTTTAGCTCCTCATTCCGCCGGCTGAAGAGCGACGGGCATCTGGACTTCCTGCTCGCCGACGCGAACCGTCATCCAGAGATTGTAGGCCATGATCAGCGCGCCGATCAGGAACAGGCCGCCGCCAGCGGCGCGGATGATGTAGAAGGGATGCATCGCCTCGACGGTCTCGATGAAGGAATATTCGAGGAAGCCGAGCGAGGTGTAGGCGCGCCACATCAGGCCCTGCAGGATGCCGGACACCCACATCGCCGAGATGTAGAGAACGATGCCGAGGGTGGCGACCCAGAAGTGCCAGTTGACGAGCTTCAGGCTGTAGAGGCCCTTGCGATTCCAGGCCCACGGCACCAGGCAGTATAGCGCGCCGAAGGAGACGAAGCCGACCCAGCCGAGCGCGCCGGAATGCACGTGGCCGATGGTCCAGTCGGTATAGTGGCTGAGCGAGTTGACCACCTTGATCGACATCATCGGACCTTCGAAGGTCGACATGCCGTAGAAGGCGACGGAGACCACGAGCATGCGCAGCACGGGGTCGGTGCGCAGCTTGTCCCAGGCGCCCGACAGCGTCATCAGGCCGTTGATCATGCCGCCCCAGGAGGGCATCCACAGCATGATCGAGAAGGTCATGCCCAGCGTCTGCGTCCAGTCCGGCAGCGCCGTGTAGTGCAGATGGTGGGGACCTGCCCAGATGTAGAGGAAAATCAGCGCCCAGAAGTGGATGATCGACAGCCGGTAGGAATAGATCGGCCGTTCGGCGCGCTTGGGGATGAAGTAGTACATGATGGCGAGGAAGCCGGCGGTCAGGAAGAAGCCGACCGCGTTGTGGCCGTACCACCACTGGAACATGGCGTCCTGGATGCCGCCCCAGGCGACGTAGGACTTCGAGCCGAACACCGAGACTGGAAGCGCCGGATTGTTGCCGAGATGCAGCACCGCGATCGTCACGATGAAGGCGAGATAGAACCAGTTCGCGACGAAGATGTGCGGCTCCTTGCGCTTGATGATCGTGACAAGGAAGACCAGCAGATAGACGACCCAGACGATGGTCAGCCACAAATCGGCGTACCATTCCGGCTCGGCATATTCCTTCGACTGGGTGACGCCGAGCAGATAGCCGGTGCCGGCGATCAGAATGAAGAAATTGTAGCCCAGGACGACGAACCACGGAGCGAGGTCGCCGGCGAGTCGGACGTGGCAGGATTTCTGCACCACGTAGAAGGAGGTCGCGATCAGCACGTTGCCGCCGAAGGCGAAGATCACGGCGGAGGTGTGCAGCGGCCGCAGGCGGCCGAAGCTGGTCCAGGGCAGATCGAAGTTCAGCGCGGGCCAGGCCAGCTGCGAGGCGATGATGAGGCCGACCAGGAACCCGGCGATGCCCCAGAACATCGCCATGAACGCGGAGAACTTGATCGGGCCCATATTGTAGTTGGGGCGTCCGTTGATCTCCGCCGGCGGCAGCGCCGCCGGGCGATCGAGGTAGCGGTTGACGATGACGAACAGCGCCGCGAGGCTCGCCGCCGCGCTGAGCGCGGCATGGAAGGCGAAGGGCGCATCGAGCGCCTTGGCCGAAGCGACCACGCACAGGAAGGCGGTGACTGCGAACACGACAGCCAAGCCGCTTTCACCGATGGTCATGGATTTGGAAATGGAGGGCTGGCTCATGCGGATTCTCTCTGAAAGAACACACCGCCAGAAACCACATTCATCCTCACCGGGAATTGATTGAAATCAAGGGCGGCACTTAAGTTCTCCGCAGCCACCCTTTGTGAAGACAAGGACCGTGCGGGAAGCTCAAATGTATGTGGGCTGGCCGCAGCGGACGTGTTTCCCGCCGGAACTGGTCCGGCGTGGCGCGCAAACGGGAGCCTCCGTACAATAACGGAGGCGACGATGAGATTGCCGGTCAGGGATGGTGCGTCAGTCGCGCGTCGTCGCCTTGAGCGCCGCGATGACGTCCTCGCGGGCGATGATCCCAACCAGCTTCTGCGCGCTGTTGAGGACGATGATGCTCCGGATGCGGTGCTCGACCATGATCTGGAGCACGCGCGTCAGCCGCGTATCGGGGCTGACATAGATGAACTCCGGCGTCATGACGTCGCCGACCTTGCGGCTCATCAGGTCGTGATAGCGCGGCATCATCTGGCTCGGCGTGAAGGCGAAGCACTTCAGGATGTCGAACTTGGTGACGATGCCGACCACCTGCCCGTCGTCCTCGACCGGATAGGAGTTGAAATCGTCGGTCTCGAACATTTCGCTGAGCTCGAACAAGTCTCGGTCGCGCTGCACCGTCTTGACGTTGCGCGTCATGTAACCGTCGACGGTCTGTTCAAGAAATCTGTACACGGCGCGTCCTCCTCGATTCGATTCCGGCCGACCGTCAGTGCGACAGCAGCACGCAGCGGGCGGTCTGCGTGACCAGATACTGGGTGACGCCCCCCAGGATCAGTTCACGAAACCTCGAATGACCATAGGCGCCCGCGACGATCAGGCTGGCATCGACGTCCCCTGCGACTTTTTCCAATTGCGCCGAGGCGTTTCCGTTCCGGGTGCCTTCGTACAGGCGCGCCGTCGCCGTGACGCCATGGCGGGCGAGCCAGGCGGCGACGTCGGCGACGCCGGCCATCACGACCGAACGGTCGTCGTCCCGCTCGGGAATTGTCGCGATGGTGACGTCCCTCGCCTTGCGCAGCATCGGCAGCGCGTCGGCCACTGCCCGCCGCGCCTCCGGCGTGTCCTTCCACGCCACCAGCACGCTGCGCAGGTCGAGCCACGTGACCCGATCGGGGACGACGAGAAGCGGGCGGCCGGCCTGCATCACCAGGTCCTTGGGGCTTGCGAGCGCAAACGCGTCGGAGAAGGCCGGGCTCTGCCCGCCGCTGACGATGATGTCGGCGCAGCGCGCCTGCGCCAGGACGAATCGCGCCGGAAAGTCCATCGCGCTGCGCCACTCCGCATGACCGCCGCGATTCCTGGTCGCCGCCCGGAATTGAGCCTCGAGGCCGGCCAGCCGCCGCTTGACCGAAGCCTCGCCCTCGTCGATCAGCGCTTGTGCCTCGGCGCCGTCGGTGAAATAGAGCGGCGGCGCGAACTGTGCCGCGGCGACCCCGACGATGGCCGCCTCGAATCGTTCGGCAAGCTCACCGGCCACCTGGAGACGCGCCTCGTTGGACTGATCGAGCGCCAAGCTGACCATCACCGTCGCGTATGTCATCGAGTATCTCCACATCACCGGGTTTTGTTGGAGCCTAAGCCCGCTGTCATGCAGCAGGATGAGATAGATCAAAATGAGCGCTTCCGGCTCCCTTGTCCTTCCCAATGGAATCCGCCAGTGAATTCAACGTCCGCGCTTGCCTCGGAGCGCGCCTTGGGCGAAATTGCGCCAGCGGTAACGGCGTCCTGCCGACCGGGCCGAGATGAGGAGCAGAGTTTGGCGCCGATCCGCGAGACCCAACCGGCAAACGATGGTCGGGGCGAGCATTTCCCGGTTCGCATCGAGGAATTCGGGGTGGGCACCTGGGACCTCGATCTAAAGACGCACGAACTCGAATGGTCGGACATGGCCAGGCGGCTGTTTGGCCTCGAGCGGGACCAGACCGTCAGCTACGATCTCTTTCTTTCCTTGCTGGAACCCGGGGATCGGGACCACCTTCTGAAGGCGATCGGACGCGCCTCGGAAGGCGGCGGAGGACTTGACCTGTCCTTCAGGTTGGGCGGCGTCTCCGGGACCGGTCAATGGATCCGGGCCAGGGCCGGCGTGATCCGGGACGATTCAGGAACGCCACGCCATCTCAGCGGAATCTTCCTCGACATCAACGAGGAAAAGCATCTCGAGGACGCCCTGCGCTCCCAGGAGAACCATCTTCGCTCGATTCTCGAGACCGTGCCGGACGCCATGATCGTCATCGATTCCCGCGGCATCATGCAGCTGTTCAGCAGCGCGGCGGAGCGGCTGTTCGGCTACAGCCGGCAGGAAGCCATCGGCCGGAACGTCAGCATCCTGATGCCGGAGCCCGATCAGTCGCGTCACGACAGCTATCTCGTGCGCTATCTCAGGACGAATGATCCGCACATCATCGGCATCGGCCGCATCGTGACGGGAAAGCGGCGCGACGGCACGACTTTCCCGATGCACCTGTCCGTCGGGCAGACGCAGCGCGCCGGCGAGCCCTATTTCACCGGCTTCGTCCGCGACCTCACCGAGCACCAGCAGACCCAAGCCCGGCTCCAGGAATTGCAATCCGAGCTGGTCCACGTCTCGCGGCTGACCGCGATGGGTGAGATGGCCTCGGCGCTCGCCCACGAGCTCAACCAGCCGCTGGCGGCGATCAGCAATTACATGAAGGGGTCGCGGCGCCTGCTCGCCGGCAGCAGCGATCCCAACACGCCGAAGGTCGAAAACGCGCTGGATCGCGCGGCGGAGCAGGCCCTGCGCGCCGGCCAGATCATTCGGCGCCTGCGCGACTTCGTCTCCCGCGGCGAGTCGGAGAAACGGGTCGAAAGCCTGTCCAAGCTGATCGAGGAGGCCGGCGCGCTCGGGCTTGCCGGCGCGCGCGAGCAGAACGTGCAGCTCCGCTTCAGCCTCAATCCCGACGCTGATCTCGTGCTCGCCGACCGGGTGCAGATCCAGCAGGTGCTGGTCAATCTGTTCCGCAACGCGCTGGAGGCCATGGCGCAGTCGCCGCGCCGCGAGCTCGTCGTTGCCAACACCCGCGTCGCCGACGACATGATCGAGGTGGAGGTCTCCGACACCGGCGCCGGCTTCCGCGATGACGTTCTCCCCAATCTCTTCCAGACCTTCTTCACCACCAAGGACACCGGCATGGGCGTGGGACTCTCCATCAGCCGCTCGATCATCGAGGCCCACGGCGGCCGCATGTGGGCCGAGAGCAACGCAGCGGGCGGAGCGACATTCCGCTTCACCTTGCCGGCAACGGACGAAAGCTGATCATGACGACCAAGGGACGTGTCTATGTCATCGACGACGACGCAGCGATGCGCGATTCGTTGAATTTCCTGCTGGATTCCGCCGGCTTCGACGTCACGCTGTTCGACGACGCCCTCGCTTTTCTCGAGGCCCTGCCGGGCCTCGACTTCGGCTGCGTCGTCTCCGACGTGCGGATGCCCGGCCTCGACGGGATCGAGCTGCTCAAGCGGATGAAGGCGCAGCAGAGCCCGTTCCCGATCCTGATCATGACCGGTCATGGCGACGTGCCGCTCGCGGTCGAGGCGATGAAGCTCGGGGCCGTCGACTTCCTGGAAAAACCGTTCGACGACGACCGCCTCACCGCCATGATCGAGTCGGCGATCCGCCAGGCCGAGCCCGCCGCCAAGAACGAGGTCGTCGCGCAGGACATCGCCGCCCGCGTCGCGTCCTTGAGTCCCAGGGAGCGCCAGGTCATGGAAGGGCTGATTGCGGGCCTCTCCAACAAGCTGATCGCCCGCGAATACGACATCAGCCCGCGCACCATCGAGGTCTACCGGGCCAATGTCATGACCAAGATGCAGGCCAACAGCCTCTCGGAACTGGTCCGGCTGGCGATGCGCGCCGGCATGCTCAACGATTGAGGCAGGTCAAGGCACCTTGCCGGCGCAGTGCTAGCCAGAGGACATGATCGAGGTTGGCTCACATCCTGCGCGGTCGTCATCCCCTGCCCGACCCACCGTCTTCGTGGTCGACGATGACGCCGCCGTCCTGGGATCCCTGCGGTTCCTGCTGGAGACCGACGGCTTTGCCGTACGGACCTTCAGGAGCGGCACGGCGCTGCTCAACATCGGCAGCGCGGCCGGACCGGACTGCTACGTCATCGATTACAAGATGCCAGACATCAACGGTATCGAGCTGGCCGGCCGCTTGCGCAAATCCGACCGCGACGTGCCTGTAATCCTGATTACCGGCTATCCCGACGAGAACATCTCGGCCCGGGCTGCGACGGCGGGCATCAAGGAGGTGGTTTTGAAGCCGCTTCTCGAGGAAAACCTGGTCAACTGCATCCGCCACGCCATCCAGGACCGCCCCGTCGCCTGACCTACGGGATTCTACGTAAGGCGCCCCCCTTAAGATATCGATCGAAATTTTCGAAGCCCCCGATACCGCGTACCAAGGCGCCATCACAACGGAGATGGCGCAGATGCTGACCCAGACGATCAACACCCCAGCGATCAACACCCAGCTTATCGGCAAGGCTGCTCCCGCCCATCCCGTCACCGACCAGTTCGGCGCCATCACCGGCCACGTGGGTCTGGTGGCCACGGAATTCTCCTACCGCAAGGACGAGGAGATCTATGGCGAGGACGAGCCGGCCGAATATGTCTACCAGGTCGTGTCGGGCGCCGTGAGCAGCTACAAGCTGCTTTCCGACGGCCGTCGCCAGATCGGCGCTTTTCATCTTCCCGGCGACGTGTTCGGCCTCGAATCCGGCCCCGCTCACCGCCTTGCCGCCGAAGCCATCATCGACACCACCGTGCGCCTCGTGAAGCGCGCGAGCCTCGAGAAGGCCGCCGGGACCGACGTCCAGGTCGCCCGCAAGCTCTGGGCGATGACCGCCTCCGAGCTGCGCCATGCCGAAGACCACATGCTGCTGCTGGGCCGCAAGACCGCGATGGAGCGCGTCGCGACCTTCCTGCTCGAAATGGACCGTCGCCTCGCCGTCGCCGGCATGATGGCGCTGCCGATGTGTCGCCGCGACATCGGCGACTATCTCGGCCTCACCCTTGAAACCGTGTCGCGCGCGCTGTCCCAGCTTCACACCCAGGGCATCCTCGGCTTCTCCGGCGCCCGCCAGATCGTGTTGCGCAACCGTCAGCGTCTGCAACATCTCGACGCCTGATCTTCGCCTGATCCTCCTCCCTACCAACTTGGCCGGTCGAACTCGTTTCGACCGGCCATTTTCTTTCTTGACCGGCGGTCATGCCGTACGCCGCGTCTCCGGCATCGCAAGGAGAATCAGCAAGAGTCCGGTCGCGGCAACGCCCGACAGCCCGATGAAGGCGGTCGCGTTGCCGAACTTGTCGCTGACATAGCCGCCGAGCACGGTGCTCAGCGACGCGCCGATGCCCGTTGCGGTGCCGACGATTCCCTGTGCCAGATTGAAATGGCCGCTGCCGAAGGCGACGTCGGCAACGATCAGTGGAATCATCACCGCGAATACGGCGGCGGTAATGCCGTCGAACACCTGCACGGCGACCAGCAGATAGGGATCGCGCACGGTCGCAAACAACAGGCCGCGAATCGCCAGCGCGCCGAACCCGATCAGCAGCAGCGGTCGCCGACCCCACGCCTGCGCCTTGCGCCCGACCGTCGGCGACAGCAGCGCCACGATCGCTTGGGGGACTACGATGCAAAAGGCGACGAGCACCGTCGCCCATTGGGCGGACCGCGCCGTCACCGCACTTGCCATCAGCGGCATCATCGAGGCGTTCGCCAGTTGCAGCAGCAGAACGCTCAAGGCAAAGATGATCAGCGGACGCTGCCGGATCAGGTGCCAGATATTGGTGTCGGCACGGTCGGCGGCTTCAGGCGGCATCTCGCCGTGACAGCGCCTGATATCGACCTCATTCTCGCGGATGCGCGAGAGTGCGATCAGAGTCGGAATCACGAGCAGGAACGTGACCAGGAAGACCGACCGGCTCGACAGCAGATACCCCGCCGTGCCCATCACCGCCGCTGCGACGCCGTTGCCGAGCGAGGCAAAGCGCGCGTTGCGGCCGAGCCGCTCGCCGATCGCGAGCGGGCCGACAAGGCCCAGGCTGATGGCCGCAATCGCCGGCCCCAGCACGCAGCTCGCCATCGCATGCAGGGTGGCGGCGGTCACCACGACCGCGAAGATCGGCATCGCGGCATAGGCCAGCGCGCAGGCGCCGATGGTCGTGATCGCGAGGGCGGCGACGAGACGCTCCGATTTCGCGGCATCAATGATCGCCCCGCCCGGCATCTGCCCAATCAACGCGACGATGCCGCCGATCGACAGCACGAAGCCGATCTCGACCTGGGTCCATTTCTGGGTGGTCAGATAGACCGCGATGAAAGGACCGAATCCGGTCTGCACGTCGGCGAGGAAGAAGATGAACCAGTCGAGGCCGCGCAGGCTCTGGCGCGACGGCGCCGGGACGCCGGCGACCGAAGGCGCGGCGACGTTGTCCTGCTCAACGCGGCCCTCCCGATCTGCATGGTTCGGCTTCCTCGACAACAGCACAGGCGGTGGGCCCTCCCGGCACCTCACTGGATCGCTTGCAGCGGTTGAAGGCTGCCGGACGCGCCGAGCACGACGATCGGCGTGTCCTCCTTGTATTCCGGCGCGGCCGCAACCTGCGCCTTGGTCAATTCCAGCGTGATGCTGTCCTTCTTGTTGGCAATCTTGCCGAAGCGCAGCGCGTTCCATTCCACCACGATCTTGCGGCTGCCGACGCCGAGAAACCCGCCAAAATCGATCGCGGCAGCGCGCACATGGCCGGTGCGATCGACGATGACGTCGACGATGCGGCCCATGTCCTCGCCGGCCGCACTGCGCACGTCGCGGCCGAGCACGCCGTGGGCCTCGCTCGCGCCGATGATGGTCACCGACGGCGGCGGGGCGGCATCCTTCGGCGTCACCGGCACGGTCGAGGCCGGCGGCTGGGTCGCCGGCACATTGGCCTCGCGCGGGGGTGTCGGCGGCTCGTCGGCGGCGTGCGAGGAGGCGACCGCCAGGCTCGCAACGATGGCTATACCAAGGATCAACGCTCCATTCGCACGCATGACGCCCTCCTTGCGCGCCGCTAGCGCGCCAGCACGATCGAGACCTGAATCTGGCCGCGCGTGCGCATCACCTCCAGCGCCACGTCGTCGCCGTGGCGGCTGACGCGCAGATCGACGCTGGAATCGCCCAGGCGCAGATCGCGCAGGATCACCTCGTTGAGGAATACCGGCAGATGCGGGTTGCGCAGGCGAATCTCGCCGCGCGCGACGTCGAATTCGAGACCGAGCGCCGCCTCTAGCAGCGTGAACGGCGTCGCGCTGGCCCAGGCCTGCGGCGCACAGGCGACCGGATAGAGCGTCGGGCCTCGCCGCTTCTCGCGCCGGAAGCCGCAGAACAATTCGGGCAGCCGGCGCAGGTCCATGTAGGTCGCCGCGTCGAACAGCCCCTTGAAGACATGCGCCACCGAATGCTTGAGACCGTAGCGCGCGAGCCCGAGCGCGATCAGCGCGTTGTCGTGCGGCCAGATCGACCCGTCATGGTAGGACATCGGATTGTAGCGCGCTTCGCCCTGCGCGACGGTTCGGATGCCCCAGCCCGAGAAGAAATGCGGCCGCATCAGATCGGCGGCGACGAGGCGGGCGCGGTCCTCGCGGATCATGCCGCTGAACAGCACCTGACCGGCGTTCGAGGTCCGCACCTTGCACGGCCGCTTCCTGCCGTCGAGGGCGAGCGCATAGGTGCCGAGCTCCTCGCACCAGAACGCCTGCTCGAAGCGTTCGGCCAGCGCCCTGGAATCGGCGTCGAGCTTGCGCGCACGGTCCAGCTTGCCGAGCCGCAAGGCGCAACGCGCGGCGAGCTGCTTGGCGGCAAAGACGTAGCCCTGGACCTCGGCGAGCGCGATATTGCCTTCCGCGAGCTTTCCGTCGGCGTGGAAGATCGCGTCGTAGGAATCCTTCCAGCCCTGGTTGGCCAGCCCCTTCTCGGTCGCGCGCTGGTATTCGACAAAGCCGTCCTGGTCGGGATCGCCGGGGCCGTCGATCCAGGCCAGCCCGGCCTCGATCGCCGGCCACAGTTCGGTCAGCGTGGCCTCGTCGCCGGTGCGCTCGAAATAGCTTCCCGCGAGCAGCACGAACAGCGCAGTCGAATCGACGCTGCCGTAATAATGCGCGAACGGCACCTCCCCGAGCGCCGCCATCTCGCCGCCGCGCATCTCGTGCAGGATCTTTCCGGGGGCCGCGTCAGCGAGCGGGTCGACCGCCTCCGCCTGGAAATGCGCGAGCCGGCGCAGAACGCCCTTGGCGATGCGCGGGTCGACCCACAGCATCTGGAGCGCGGTGATCAGGCCGTCGCGGCCGAACGTCGTCGAGTACCAGGGAATGCCGGCATAGGGATAACGCCCCTGCGGCGTCTCCGTCATCAGCATGTTGAGGTCGGCCATGGCCTGGCACAGCACCTCGTTGAAGATGTTGTTGGAGGTCTCGATGCTGGCGGCGCCCATGGTGGAATGGCGCATCTCGCGGCGGTGGGCGAGCAGTCCCCGGAAGAACCGCGCCGGTTTCTCCGCGATCGGCCGGTTGCAGGACACGGCCACGAAAAGAGAGGTCGATTCGTGCGGGTCCAGCTCGAGCTGCCAGGTCGCCGCGTTCACCGACAGCCGCGTCGGACGCGGGTCGAGATGCAGCGCCGTGGTGCGCTCGGTATCGTCGAGACCGCGATATTCGAACAGCACATCGGTCGGCCCGAGCAATCTGCTCGTGCCGGTCCCGCGATGCGGGCGGCGCTCGCCGCGAACCTCGAACAGGTCGGCAAAGTCGTTGTCGAACAGCAGCGTCAGCTCGAAGCTGGTGCGCCGCTCGCCATGGTTCTGCACGCCGATGCGCTGATAGGCGGTGCCGCGCCACAGGAAGATCGTGCGCACGATGTGCAGCAGATCCTTCTGCAGGACGAGGCTGTCCTGCCGGTAGATGTCCGGATTGGTCAGATCGACGGTCAGCGCCGAATTGTCGTCGCGCAGGTTGGAGCCGAGCAGCAGCGGCTGGAGATCGTCGAGCACGAGCTCGAGCCGTGCGAGGTAGCGCGTATCGTGATGGAACAGGCCATCCGGCCCGCCTGCCGATGCGCCGATGTCGCCATGGCTGTCGAGCACAATGAACATGTCGTCGTGCTTGAGCGACCGCCGAGGCCGCGCCGAGGGCCCGGTCATCGGAATGTAGAAAGGCTGCTCCGCGACCTGTTCGGAGGTCCGTGTCACGGAGACGAGTTGGGTTACGGCTTCGGCCGACATGAGCAGCTCCCCTGCGCTTGTTTTGAAACGCGACCGACTCGAGAACGCGACTGTTGGCTTACGCGGCGGCTTGCGCCAGCCTACTCATTTCCTGCGTGACCAGTTCACGATAGGGTCCGTGCCCCTGCATGAGGCGCTCGGGCGATCCGTCTTCGATGATCTTACCATTTCTCAGCACCACCACGCGGTCGAAATTGCGCAGCGTTGCCAGCCGATGCGCGATCGCGATCACGGTGCGGCCGCGCATCAGGCGCGACAGCGCCTCGCGGATCGCCTCCTCGGATTCGCTGTCGAGCGCGGCGGTGGCCTCGTCCAGCAGCAGGATCGGCGCGTCCTTCAGGAAGGCGCGCGCGATCGCGATGCGCTGGCGCTGGCCGCCGGACATCTTGACGCCGCGGTCGCCGACCATGGTGTCGAGACCTTCGGGCAGGCCGTCGATGAAGTCGCAGCGCGCCGCGATCGCCGCGCGCAGCACCTCGTCGTCGGTCGCGTTCGGGCGGCCGTAGCGGATGTTCTCGCGAATGGAGCGATGAAACAAGGAAATGTCCTGCGGCACGACTGAGATCGCCTCGCGCAGGCTCAGCTGCGTCACCTTCGAGATGTCCTGCCCGTCGATGGTGACGTTACCCTCGTCGACGTCGTAGAAGCGCTGCAGCAGCGTGAACAGCGTCGACTTGCCGCCGCCGGACTGGCCGACCAGGCCGACGCGCTGGCCGGGCTGCAAGCGAAGGCTGAACCGCTCGAAGATCTTCTCCCCGCCTGGATAGCCGAAGGTGACGTTGTTGAACGCGATCGCCGCGCCGCTCTTGACCAGCGGCTCGGCCTCGGGGTGATCGCGCAGCTCGTGCGGCACCAGCAGCGTGGCGATCGCCTCGGTCAGGCGCGCGACGTGCTGGGTGACGTCGACCAGCGCCACCGCAAGATCGCGCGTCGCGCTCAGGATGGAGATGCCGAGCGTACAGACCAGCACGACGTCGCCGGTGGTCGCCGCACCCTTCTGCCAGAGCGTGATGGCCCAGGCCATCAGCGCGATCGTCAAAAGCACGGTCACGGCGGCATGCAGCAACCGCAGCTTTTCCAGATAGCGCAGGCTGCGGCTTCGCGCAGTCAGCTCCCGGTTCACCGTCGCGTCGAACCGCTCATGCTCGTGGCCGATGCCGCAGAAGGCCCGCACCAGCGGCATGTTGCTGATGACGTCGATCATCTCTCCGTCGACCGCGGCCGCCTTGTCGGCGAAATCGTCGTGCAGCGGCTTGCCGGCGGCGGCAAGGTGAAACATGGTGACAACCATGCCGCCGGCGATCACGATGAGGCCGAGCGCCATATAGGGACTGACGGTTCCGATCAGCGCAATCGCCGCAATTGTGGCGATGCAGGGCGGCAACACGTTCCAGACGAACATGTTCTCGACCGTGAACACCGCGTTCGAGGTCGCCGTGATCCGGCTCGTCAGCATCCCCGGCATCCGGTCCGAGAAATAGCTGGGTGCGTGTCCGGTCAGATGACGAAATATGTCACGCCGTAAATCGCCCGTGACCCGGACGAAGGTGAAGCTCGCCGTCCAGCTTGCGATCCGCCACAGGAAGTTGTCGGCGGCGATCAGCGACATGAGCAGAATGAATGCCAGCCATACGCCACCGCCCTGCGATGGTCCCGCCGACAAGGCGTCGACGAGAGATTTGACCCCGTACTGGGTGCCTACGGAGCAGGCAACCGCTCCGACCACCGCGGTGAGGATCACCAGATGCGACGCCATTCGCATCCGAAGATAGCGCAAGACAAAGGCAAATGGCCTGCGCGCGTATCCAGAAAGATGATCCATATCGCTGACGCCCCGTTGTTCTGTTGTTCGTTTCGCTACTGGCCGAGTGAACATCGACCGCTTCCGCTCGGTTCCCCGGCGACGCCATCACGACATGCGGATGCGGACGATCTGCGAAGATGTGGTGGCAGCATCGCGACGCTCCCCGGACGTGTCGAATAAGTAACGTTTGGGAGAAGGAACTTCGCAGGTGCGGGAACGTTCCCCTGTCTGGCATAGCCGGTGCCGTACTGGCGGGGGTTTTCGACAATCATGATCGCAGAGGAGATGGTGAGATGCGCATCGCGCAGGTAGCTCCGTTGACGGAGGCTGTTCCACCCAAGCTTTATGGCGGCACCGAGCGGGTGGTGCATTGGTTGACGGAAGAGCTGGTGGCCCTTGGACACGACGTGACGCTTTTCGCCAGCGGCGACTCGCAGACCTCGGCCAAGCTCGATGCCTTGTGGCCGAAGGCGCTTCGCCTCGACGGTTCCGTGCGCGATCCCAACGCGCTGCACATGGTGCTGCTGGAGCGGGTGCGGCAGAAATGTGACGACGAGGAATTCGACTTCCTCCACTTCCATCTCGACTATTATCCCTGGTCGCTGTTCCACCGGCAGCCGACGCCGTTCCTGACCACGCTGCACGGCCGACTCGACCTGCCGGAGCATCAGCCGGTCTTCAACACCTTCTCCAAGATGCCGGTCATCTCGATCTCCAACGCGCAGCGGCGGCCGGTGCCGCAGGCCAATTGGGTGACGACGATCCATCACGGTCTTCCGGAGAACCTGCTGACGCCGAAGCCCGCGCGACAGGAATATCTCGCCGTGCTCGGCCGCATTGCGCCCGAGAAGGGCGTCGACCGCGCCATCAAGATCGCGACGCATTGCGGCATTCCGCTGAAGATCGCGGCCAAGGTCGATCGTGCCGACCAGGATTATTACGACGAGCTGATCCGGCCGATGATCGAGAACAATCCGCTGGTGGAATTCATCGGCGAGATCGGCGATCACGAGAAGTCCGATTTCCTCAGCGGCGCGCTCGGGCTGCTGCTGCCGATCGACTGGCCGGAGCCGTTCGGCCTCGTGATGATCGAGGCCATGGCCTGCGGAACGCCGGTCGTCGCCTTCAACCGCGGCTCGGTGCCCGAGATCATCGACGAGGGGCTGACCGGCTTCATCGTCGAGGACGTGATCAGCGCGGCGGGCGTGGTGAACCGCCTTCCGCAACTCGACCGCGCCGCGATCCGCAGGCAATTCGAGACGCGCTTCACGGCGCGGCGCATGGCGCTGGACTATCTCGCCGCCTACCGCAGCCTCGCCGAAGAAAAAGCGCCGCGGATCAAGCTGGTGAGCAGCGCGGAGTAGCTAGCACACCTACAAATGTCGTCCCGGACAAGCGCGCCGTAAGCGCGCGCCGATCCGGGACCCATACTCCGCAGCAGTAGTTGTGCGAAGACTCGGAGCTATCAGCTCGCGCCCCGACTTCTTCCTGGGGTTATGGGTCCCCGCCTTCGCGGGGACGACAGCGGGTGCGACGCAGCTCTTGGGTACGCCAAGGCCAACCCAACCTACACCACCACCGCCCGCTTCGGCTCGACGATCTCGAACATCCTCGGGAATTCGTCCATCAGGCCCATCAGCTCGGCGAGCTTCATCGGGTTGCCCGATAGCTTGACCTTGCCGGCCGCAACGGCTTCCGGAAAGCTCGTCAGCTTGGCGATCACCTCGTCGAGGGTCGCGCGCGCCAGGGTGAAGCTGGCATCGGCGCCTTCCGCCTGCACCCCCTCGCTGTAGGTGAGCGCGCAGTTCTCCAGATTGAGCACGAAGGTCTCGCGGGTGTCGGAAAAGTTCCAGTTCAGGACGATGTGCTTGCCTTCCGCCTTCGGACCGTTGAGGCGAATACCCAGCACATCCCAGAGCTGCGAGGTGCGCAGCGCGGCCAGCGTCTCGCGCGGCATCGGCGGGCGTGCCGGCACCTTCGGCATGCCCTGGCGCAATTCCTGGGCGCCGAACAGATAGGCGTTGCGCCAGGTCGCGCTTTCGGCGGCATAACCGAGCTGCTCCAGCGTATCGGCCAAGAGACCGCGGGCCGCCGCATTGTCAGGCTCGGCGAAGACGAGATGGCCGAGCACTTGCGCGACGAAGCGGAACTCACCCTTGTCGAAATCGGTGCGCGCCCGCGCCAGGATCGCGTCCGCCCCGCCCATGTACTCGACATACTTCTTGCCGGACTCGACCGGCGGCAGCGGATCGAGATTGACCGGATTGGCGTCGTACCAGCCGAGATATTTCTGGTAGATCGCCTTCACGTTGTGGCGGATGTGGCCGTAATAGCCGCGGCCGTGCCAGGCGCCCTCCAGGCTCTTCGGCAGCTTGATCGTCTCGGCGATCTCGGCGGCGGTGAGGCCGTGATTCATCAGGCGGATGGTCTGGTCATGCGCGAATTTGTAGAGGTCGCGCTGCTGCCGGATCATCGTGCCGATGCGCTCGCGTCCCCACACCGGCCAGTGATGCTGGCCGCACATCGCTTCCGCCTTGCCGTCCCACAATTGCAGGGCCTCGCCCAGATATTTCGACCAGGCCAGCGCGTCGCGCACATCGGCGCCGCGGAACGGCAGCAGGTTGTGGAAATTGTGCGTGCAGTTCTCGGCGAGGTTCAAGAGCTTGTAGCGCGGGACGAAGAAGTGCATCTCCGCCGGCGCCTCGCTGTTCGGCGCCATCTGGAATTCGAACGCGATTCCGTCGATCACGCGCGTGTCGCCGGTCGCCATGATCAGGTCGGTTGGGCGCAACAGCGCAACCGATCCCGCCGCCATCGACTTGCCGAGACCGCAATCGACCTGTCCCCGCGCCCCCTTGGCGAGCAACGGCCCGAACTGGTACTGCGCCCGGCGCAGCATCGCCGGTCCCGCAATGATGTTCTCGGAGACGGCATGCTCCATGAACAGGTTCGGCGCGATCAGGGGCACGCGGCCGCTGGCGAGCGCCTCCTCCTCCACCACGCCGCGGGCACCGCCCCAATGGTCGGTGTGGGTGTGCGTGAAGATGACGGCCGAGACCGGCTTCACGCCGCGATGCCTGAAATAGAGATCGAGCGCGGCGCGGGCGCCCTCGATCGAGGTCAGGGTGTCCACGACGATGACGCCGCTGTCGCCCTCGATCAGCGTCATGTTGGCGATGTCGAGCCCGCGCACCTGGTAGACGCCGGGCACGACCTCGAACAGGCCGTGCTGCATGTTGAGGCGCGACTGCCGCCACAGGCTGGGATTGACCGTGGGCGGCGCCTCTTCGGCGGACAGGAAACCGTAAGGCCGAAGACTCCAGACCGTCCGCCCCTGCGGGCTCGTGATCTCCGCGTTCTCGATGCTGCCGAGGAAGCCGCGCGCGGCATCGTCGAAATCCCGCGTGTCGGAAAACGGCAGCGCGTTCAGCATCGCCGCTTGCTGCGCGATGACGGAGGGCGTTGCGTCCTTCGGCTCGCTGGCGATGTCCGTCATGCGTGTGTCCTCCCGGCCTGTCGCGCGGCATCTAACCGCATCTGGCGGACGTTTGCCATCGGCGACGGAAGGATACGTAGCCCGGATGGAGCGAAGCGCAATCCGGGAAAGTCGACGCGCTGGAAGAAAGGCCCGGATTACGCTTGCGCTTCATCCAGGCTACCAAGTGACCTTCCCGCTACATCCCCAGCAGCCTCGGCAGCCACAGCGACAAGCCGGGCCAATATGTCACCACCACGAGGAAACCCAGCATGGTGAGCAGCCATGGCCACACCGCGACCGTGAGCTCTGTGATCCCCATCTTGGCGATGCCGGAGGCGACGTAGAGATTGAGGCCGACAGGCGGATGGCACAGGCCCACCTCCATGTTGACCGTCATCAGGATGCCGAAATGAATGGGATCGATGCCGAGCTTGACCGCGACCGGAAACAGGATCGGCGCCATGATCAGGATGATGGAGGACGGCTCCATCACGTTGCCTGCGATCAGCAGCAGCAGGTTGACGAGCAGCAGGAACCCGATCCACCCCAGGCCCTGGTCGATCATCCATTGCGCCAGCGCCTGCGGCACGTTCTCGTAGGTCATCAGGAACGAGAACAGCACGGCGTTGGTGATGATGTAGAGCAGCATCGCCGAGAGGTTCGCCGATGACAGCAGCACCCGCGGCACGTCGCGCAGCTTCAGATCCTTGTAGATGAACACCGCGACGATGAAGGCGTAGACCGCGCTGACGGCGGCGGCTTCGGTCGGCGTGAACAGGCCGCTGTAGATGCCGCCGATCACGATCACGATGAGCAGGATGCCCCAGATCGACTTGCGGAAGGCGTCGAGACGCTCCATCAACGTCGCCTTCCGCATCCGCGGATAATCGTTGCGCCAGGCGCGATAGAACGTCGTGGCGCCGAGCAACGAAGCGAGCGCAAGCCCGGGGACGATGCCGGCAATGAACAGTTTTCCGACTGAGCTGTTGGTGGAGACGGCGTAGAGCACCATCGGGATCGAGGGCGGAATCAGGATGCCGAGCGAGCCCGAGGTCGTGATCACGCCGGCGCCGAACCGCTTCGGGAAGCCTTGCGCGACCATCGCCGGCAGGATCACCGAGCCGATCGCCACCACGGTCGCCGGCGACGAGCCGGAGATCGCGGCGAACAGCGCGCAGGCCACCACACCCGACAACGCGAGACCGCCGTACCAATGGCCGACCAGGGAGGTTGCGAAGGCGATCATCCGCCGCGCCACCCCGCCATGGGTCAGGAAGTTACCGGCCAGGATGAAGAACGGGATCGCCATGATCTCGAAGTTCTCGATGCCGGTGAACAGCTTCAGCGCCACCGATTCGGTTCGCACGTCGGTGAGCGTGAACATGAAGCTGAGCACGGTGAGACCCAGCGCGATCGAGATCGGCATGCCCGTCAGCATCAAGGACAGCAATAGCGCGAACACGATGAAGACGCGCAGGCCTTGCGGCAGCGCGATGATGTGGGCCGCATGCGCGATACACACGGCAACGATCAGGACCGGCAGCAGCATCAGGATCCAGCCGAGCGGGCTGCGCTCGTCCCTGGCCACCTGCGTGGGCGTGACCGGGGCCGGATGCACCGGATCCACCTCGACACCCTCAACGCCTTCGACGCCCGCCACGTCGTGGTGCGGCAGCTCGCCGGTGCGGTAGAACGACCAGGCGACCTGCAGGAAGCGGAAGCACATCAGGCCGGAGCCGACCGGGATGGTGAGATAGACCATCCACATCGGCGCTTCCAGATCGTTGGACTGCTGACCGC
Organism: Bradyrhizobium sp. WBOS07; assembly: GCF_024585165.1. Taxonomy (NCBI): domain Bacteria; kingdom Pseudomonadati; phylum Pseudomonadota; class Alphaproteobacteria; order Hyphomicrobiales; family Nitrobacteraceae; genus Bradyrhizobium; species Bradyrhizobium sp. WBOS07. Next base: position 5,816,345 of record NZ_CP029008.1, on the reverse strand, counting down.
TGTGCCACATGTGGCTGACGAAGGCGGCGCCGAAATAGCCGATGATAGCGGTGAAAAGTGCGCCGCACAGCAGGCCGAAGGTGATGACGCGCCGGCGCGACCCACCGGGGAGAATGTTGACGAGCACGTCGACGCCGACATGGATGCCGGTCCGCACGCCGTATGCGGCGCCGAACTTAGCCATCCAGATGAACATGTAGATGCAGAGCTCCTGCGCCCAGGACAGGTCGAGCGCGGCAAGCCAGGCGAACACCGCGCGCATCGGGACGGCCAGGAAAGCCAGGTTGCGGGCTTCCGCCCATTTGGCGATGTCGATCGACAGGCCGGCGCCGTAGCGGTGCAGCACGGCGACGAAGATCAGCGACGTCGCGGCCGCGATCATCGTCGCGATCAGCCATTCCTCGAGATGATCGAGAAAACGATTCAGCACTCGCAGCAACTTGGTCCCCCCAGCTTCGGTTCGTCCATTCAAGAGCGAAACGGCCGGGAGTGCGATCACGCCCGACCGTCGGCATTTCTTATTGGGGCGCAGCCCGTCAGTTCATCTTGACGTCGAGTTCCTTGGCAAGGAGATCGAGCACCTCCTGCCCGACCCGCCCCTTTGCCCATTTATACGTCGGCTGCATCGCCTCTTGCCAGGCCTTGCGGTCGGCATCGGTGAGATAGTGCAGATTGGTCTTGCCCGTCTTCTTGATCGCGGCCAGCGCGTCCTCGTTCTCCTGGCGCGCGATCGAGTTGGTGTAGTCGGTCGCCTCCGCCATCGCCTTGTCGAGCTGGGCGCGGATGTCGGGCGGCAGGCCCGACCAGAACTTGGAATTGACGATCACGGCATATTGCAGATGGGCATGATAGGACACGGTGATGTCCTTTTGCACCTCGTAGAACTTCTGCGTCAGGTAGTTCGACGCGGTGTTCTCGCAGCCGTCGACCACGCCGGTCTGCAGGGCCTGGTAAACTTCCGAGAACGCCATGATTTGAGGGATCGAGCCCATGATGCGGAGATATTGGTCGGCGATCTTCGATCCGGAGATGCGGAATTTGAGACCCTGGAAATCCGTCGGCTTCAGCAAGGCGCGGTTGGCGGAGAGCATGTGGAAGCCGTTGTCCCAATAGGCGAGACCGGTGATGCCCTTGGCCTCCAGCTTCTGGAACAGCCATTTGCCGATCGTACCCTTCATCGCGTTGGCATACACCGCATCGTCCTTGAACAGCCAGGGCAGATCCAGCGCTTCGAACTCCTTGACGCCGAGCGGCGCGAATTTCGCGGTGGAGGGCGCGAGCATCTGCACCGAGCCGAGCTGCAGAGCCTCGATCTCCTCCTTGTCCTTGTAGAGCGTGGAGTTCGGGTAGACTTCGACCTTGACCTTGCCGTCGGTGTATTTCTCGGCCAGCTCCTTGAATTTCAGCGAGCCCTTCCCTTTCGGGGTGTCGTTGGCGACGACGTGGCTGAACTTGATGACGATCGGGGCTTGCGCCGGCGCAGCGGCGGGGGCCAGACCGAATGCGGCCGCCGCGACCGCGAGTAGCAGTTTGCGCATGAAAACCTCCCCAACAACCTCGAAACCGGGTTCTTTTTGTTTTGCGGTCAGTACTGGCAGCAATCCGCAAGCCGAACAACCAGACCTAAGCCCAATTTACCGCACCCAAGCTATCTTGACGGACGCTGTCTGCGCAACCCGGCATGCGGGCCCGTCCGTGGGAAAGAGCGCTTATGTGCATTGCGGCAATGCATCAGCCCTTGCGCTGGGCGACCATGAAGAGACGGCGGAACGGGAACAGGGTCTGCCCTGCCGCATTCTTCGGGTAGGCTTTCGCAACGCGCGCGCCATAGGCGGCTTCGAACGCGATCTTCTCGTCGCCTGAGAGCACGTCGAGATAGCGCGTCAGCCAGGTCCCCTTGGTCCATTCCTTGACCGGGTTGTCGCCGTCGAGCACTTGCAGATATTCGGTCTCCCAGATGTCGATATTGGCCGACATCGGCGCGAGAAGATCATGGTAGTAGGCCGGGCCCTCGACCGGCGGCGGCGTGACGAGATGCTCGACCTTGGATCGCCAGGGACCATCGAGCGCGGTCTCGCCGATCAACACATGCGACGGCGCCAGGAAGTTGCGCGGCATCTGCACCGCAAGCATGCCGCCAGGCTTCACCCTCTCCATCACCGACGGAAACAGTGCCGCATGATTGGGCAGCCAATGCAGTGCGGCATTGGAATAGATCAGGTCGTATTGCCTGGCCGGATGCCAATGGCCGAGATCTTCCTGTGACCATTGCACATCCGGTGCCGCCTTGCGGCCGGCGGCGACCATCTCGGCCGAACCTTCGACGCCGGTCACGCTCGCCTCCGGCCAGCGCTCCTTGATCAGTTTCGTGACGTTGCCGGCGCCCGCGCCGAGATCGACAATCTCGCGCGGGCCAAAATCCGGAATCCGCATCAAGAGGTCGACGGCGGGCCGGAGCCGATGGCCGGAGAATTTCAGATATTGCTGCGGATCCCAGACCATCGCTCAACGCCATTTTTCTTTTTCGTGTTTCCTTCAACGTCGCTCTTGGTTACCACTGCTCGTCCCGCTCAGGCAATTCGCAAGGCCGGCGGGACGGGACAGGAAACGATCAGCGACAAGCAAGAACAACCAAGAGAGCGTGTGACCATGGACCTCGGGCTCAAATCGAAAACCGCTGTTGTCACCGGCGCGAGCATCGGCATCGGACGCGCCATTGCCAAGGGCCTCGCGGCCGAAGGCGTGCGCGTGGTCGGCGTGGCGCGGCGCGGCGACTTGCTCGCAGAGCTCGTGAAGGAAGTCGGCGGCGGGCTGATCACGCCGTTCGAGCAGGACGTCATGGCCAAGGACGCGGCGGAGCGGATCGCTTCCTTCACCTTGAAGGAGCTCGGCCATGTCGACATCCTCGTCAACAATGCCGGCGGCAGCCGGCCGCTGCCGGTCGATGCGCCCGACAGCAAATGGGACGAGGCGATCGCGCTGAACTTCACCAGCTACCGCCGCATCGCGCATGCGCTGCTGCCGCAGATGATCGAACGCAAATGGGGCCGCATCGTCAACATCACCGGCAAGTCCGAGCCCGAAGGCCTCAACGCCGCCTTCGCCGCCAAGGCCGCGGTGCACGCCTGGGCCAAGGGCCTGTCGCGCGAGATCGGCGAGCACGGCATCACCATCAATTGCATCCCGCCCGGCCGCATCATGAGCGAGCAGATCCGCCGCAACTACGCGCCCGATTATCGCGAGCGCTTTGCGGAAGAGGAAATTCCGGTCGGCTATTGGGGCGAGCCGGAGGATCTGGCGGCGCTCGCGGTGTTCCTGGCCTCACCGGTGGCGCGGTACATCACGGGCACGGTGATCCCGGTGGACGGCGGATTGCGGCGGTATCAGTTCTAGACAAAGACCGATCCCGTAGGATGGGTGAGCGCAGCGAAACCCATCGATCCAAGTCAAGCCGCAGCATGATGGGTTTCGCAAGTGCTCTTCCCATCCCACACGCTGGTTCCGCGCAACATCACTGCCCGGTGATGCCGGAACGGTCAGTCCGCCAGCGCGTTGGCTCCTATATATAAAGGAGACCATCATGAGCGTTGAAGGCAAGATCAAGGAAAGTGCCGGTTACATCAAGGAAGAGATGAACGAGCACGGCAAGGACCCCGAGAGCCAGCGCAAGGCTCAGGAGGGACGCGATCTTCGCAACGAGGGCCGCATGGAAGACGGCAAGCCGCCGAAGACCACCAAGCCCGGCACCGGACACTGATCCGATCCAGTTCAAAGCCGCCTCCGGTCGAAACCGGGGGCGGTTTTTGTTTGGGCAATACGAGCGCGCGGAACATGCGTGGGATCGCGCCGTTGCTCCGGGCCCACTGGAGGAAAGTCTATGTCCAAGACATCGCTCGCCGAGATCGCAAAGGAAATGGCCGGCATCGACATCGCCATTCTTTCGACCCACACCGACAACGGCCAGATCGCCAACCGTCCCATGAGCAACAACGGGGATGTCGCCTACGACGGCACGTCATACTATTTTGCCCATGAGCGGACTCGTACCGTATCGGACATCCAGCGAAACCCGAAAGTGGCGCTCGGGTTTTCGTCGGAAGCAGGCCTGTTCTCAAAGGGCATCTACATCGCCGTCGAAGGGACCGCCGAGCTGATCCGTGACAAGGCGGCCTTTCAACAGCATTGGACCAGCGATCTCGACAAATGGTTCGAGAACGGCATCGATACGCCGGGCATCGTCCTGATCAAGGTCAAGGCTAGCCGCGTGACCTATTGGAAGGGGCGAGACGAGGGTGAAATTGAGCTCTGATCGGCGAGTTCATCGTGCGGCGATTCCTTCGGTGGTTCTTCCAGAACCGCGAGACCGGTGCCATCACCGTCGCGCAGTGGCCCAATCTCCTTTTGTGGACCGTGATCGTTGCGGGCGTTCTGCTCTGGATCTGGCCTTCCGCAGGCAAAGCCAGCGTCGGCTTGACGATCGTATTGAAAGGCGGACTCGTCATCTGGGGCATCGACGAGATCGTTCGCGGCGTGAACCCCTGGCGGCGCTGTCTCGGCGCCGCCGTCGTCATCTATGAGTTCACGACGCTTCTGCCGTGAACCGGGAGACAATCGACGGGTGAGACGACGGCCCTGCCGCTGCAAGCTTGCGGCCCTGCTTCGAGACGCGCTCAGTTCGCGCAACGCGCCAAATGCGATCTGCCCCCGGGGGATGGGGAGCGACGGTATCAATTCCGGAAATGCAGGTTCTTGCTCCACGTCCTGAACGTTGCTACGCCGCAGCAGCGTCGAGGCGTCGACAACGTTGATTTGCGTCAAGGGAACGTTCGAGACGCTGCCAGATCTTTGCGCGCGATCGGCGAGCCGACACCAGACTGCCGCGGTAATTGGCCATAGCCCGCAGGGCGGCCGGCCATTGGAGTGAACTCCGTGAACGATTGGACACGTTGGGTCCCCGGAATCCATACGCTTCGCCACTACGAATCTGATTGGCTTCGGCACGATGTTTTCGCAGGTCTCGCGCTGGCGGCCATGCTCGTTCCGGTCGGAATTGCTTATGCCGCGGCGTCCGGCCTGCCGGGCATCCACGGGCTCTACGCCACCATCGTCCCTCTTCTTGTCTACGCGATGTTCGGTCCGAGCCGCATCGTCGTGCTTGGCCCCGACTCGGCGCTGGCTGCCGTCATCCTCGGCGTGATTGCCCCCTTGTCTGGCGGTGATCCGGTGCGCGCAGCGATGCTTGCCGCGATGATGGCGCTCGTTTCAGGAGCTATGCTCATTGTGGCGGGCATCGCGCGGTTGGGGTTTTTGACCGAGCTTCTGTCCAAGCCGATACGCTATGGCTACATGAACGGCATCGCGCTGACCGTTTTGATTAGCCAGCTGCCAAAGCTGCTCGGCTTCTCGATCGAGAGCGAGGGCCCGCTGAAAGACCTTTGGGCTATCGCCACCGGGATCCACGAAGGCAAGATGAACAGGGCCGCATTCGCAGTCGGGCTTGGCACGCTGATCGTCATCCTGCTGCTTAAGGGCAGCAAACGACTTCCGGGAGTCCTGATTGCCGTCGTCGGAGCGACCCTTGTCGTCGCACTGCTTGATCTGGCAACCGGTCATGGTGTGAAAGTCCTGGGGCCACTTCCGCAAGGTCTGCCGGCTTTCGCGATTCCCAAGATCGGATACGGCGATCTGATCCCCGTGCTGGCCGGCGGATCCGCCATCGCCCTGGTCTCGTTCGCCGACACCAGCGTGTTGTCGCGAACCTATGCTGCTCGTTTGGGTGACAAGGTCGATCCCAACCAGGAAATGGTGGGTCTTGGCGCAGCCAACCTGGCGACCGGCTTCTTTCAGGGTTTTCCGATCAGCAGCAGCTCGTCGCGTACGCCGGTTGCCGAAACCGCCGGCGCGCGCACCCAGCTGGCGAATGTCGTCGGCGCGATCGCGATCGCGTTCCTTCTACTGCTTGCGCCCAATTTGTTGCAGCACCTGCCGAACGCCGCATTGGCGGCAGTGGTGATCGCAGCCGCGATCGGCCTGATCGAGATCAACGATCTCAAGCGGATCTACCGGATCCAGCGGTGGGAGTTCTGGTTGACCGTGCTGTGCTTCGTGGGCGTGGCCGTGTTCGGCCCAATTCCGGGAATCGGCCTCGCCGTTGCGGTGGCGATTGCGGAATTCCTGTGGGACGGCTGGCGTCCGCACTCCGCCATTCTCGGGCGCGCGTACGGCGTCAAGGGCTATCACGACATCACGAGATATCCCGATGCCCGTTTGATCCCCGGACTGGTGCTGTTCCGATGGGATGCGCCGCTGTTCTTCGCCAACGCCGAGTTCTTCAAGGAGCGAATTCTCGCCGCGATCGAAACATCGCCAACACCCGTGCGCTGGCTGGTCGTCGCCGCCGAACCGGTCACGAGCGTAGACGTAACCGCCTGCGATACTGTTGCCGAACTGGACGAGGCGCTCAAGGCCAGGGGCATTGAACTCTGCTTTGCCGAGCTCAAGGATCCCGTGAAGGACAAGCTGAAGCGTTTTGGTTTGTATGCTCAGCTTGGCGAAGCCCAGTTCTTTCCGACCATCGGCTCGGCCGTTTCGAGCTATCTGGAGATCAATGACGTCGCGTGGGAGGACTGGGAGGATGAGGTCAAGGTCGGCCCGTAGAAAGGCAGAGCGGCGAATATGACCCGCTCGCGCCTGCAGTGACTGGGCCTACCCGCGACAACGAAATAGCCTCGCCGGCAGATGACTTGCCGCAAGCCGGCCATTCTCCGATGAGCCGCCGGCAAACCGATGCAGTCTATCCCTGGCCCACCGGCGGAACGACATACAGCGTCAGCGCAAAGACCGCATAGATGAAGATCATCAGCGCGCCGACGAACCACGCGGAGCGGCCGCTGGCGGTGATGTAGGCGGACGTGACCGTCGCGATCATCACCATGGTGACGGCGCCCGGCCAGAACTGCAGGTCCATGGGCTTCGGCCCGACCACGTAGCTGAGCAACACCAGCGCGGGTGCCACGAACAGCGCGATCTGCGAGGCGCTGCCGAGCGCGATGCTCACCGCCATGTCGAGCCGGTCCTTACGTGCAGCGGCAAAAGCCACCGCAAACTCGGCTGCGGCCCCGACCAGCGAGACGACGATGAAGCCGACAAAAGCCGGGCTCATCCCGAAGGTTTCCGCCGCCTTTTGCACCGATTCCACGAAGATCTCGCTGACCAGCGCGACCAGCACCGTGACGACCAGAAGCGTGCCCACGGCTATTCCGATCGGCCAGTGCGCCTCCTTGTCGTCGCCGTGGTCGGCGCTGGCAAACAATTCCTTGTGGGTCACGAGCGAGAACCACAGGCCGAGTCCGTAAGCGAGGATCAGCAGGATCGAAATGCCGAGGCTGAGCTTGGTCAGGATGCCGCCATCCTGCGGCAGGTGATCGAGATCGGCGACCGCCGACGGCGCGAGCAGGGCCACGGTTGCCATCAGGAGCAGACCCGATGATAGCCGCGCGCCGGCACGGTTGAACTCCTGAACATGGTAGCGCAGGCCGCCGAGCAGCAGGCAGGCCCCCAGCATGAACACCGCGTTGGTGACGATCGCGCCCGCAATCGAGGCCTTCACTAGCATGTACTGGCCCGCATGCAGTGCCGTGATGGCGATGATCAGTTCCGTCAGGTTGCCGAGCGTAGCATTGAGCAGCCCGCCAACGGCATCACCAGTCTTCGCTGCCACGGCTTCGGTAGCATGACTGAGCAGGGCCGCCAGCGGCACGATGGCAAGCACGGCCAGCACGAACAGCAGCGTGTGGGACTGCGGAGCCGCCTTCTCGGCCACCAGTACGATAGGCACGAAGGCGAGCATCCACAGCAAAGGAGTATTCCGGATCTCCCTGAGCAGGATCTGCATATCGGCGGCCCCTTCCATCGATGCCCTCCAGGAAAGGTCCGCGAGCCTGCTGCGGGAGTGTTGATCTGGCTCAACGTCGGCCGACCGATGCGCGCGCCGCGGGCTTCATCGTATGCGTCCGCGGTTTGCAGCCGCAGGGATTTGGCCGATGCGTCAACGTGATCGCAACCGCCGACGCGGCGTTTCGAAAATCCCTTATCTTTCAAGGGGCACTCTACTGTGCATGGGGTTGTTTTTCGATTTTTGTCTTGAGCCCCGGGCACCGCCGCCGCACCTTTTCGCGCATAGACAGCATGCAGGCGGATGGCTGTGGAAGGCGGTCCCACCGTAGTACATGCCAATTGGACCTTGGAGCCACGCGCCGGAGCGCCGCGCGAACGCAATGACAACCACGTTACCCGCCGCTGCGCGCGAGCCCGACCGCCCCGTCGCCGATGGTCTCCCGGCAGCCCAGCGGCGCTGGGCGATCGCCGCGATCTTCACCGCGCTGGCGATGGCCTCGCTCGACACCGCGATCGCCAACATCGCTCTGCCAGCCATTGCCGCGGATCTGCACGTCAGCCCGGAGCAGTCGGTCTGGGTCGTCAACGTCTACCAGATCGCGCTGGTGGCAACGCTGCTGCCGCTCGGCGCGCTCGGCGAGATCGTCGGGCACCAGCGCATCTATCTCGGCGGCCTGATCCTGTTCACCATCGCCTCGCTGTTCTGCGCGGTGGCGTGGTCGCTGGACAGCCTCCTGCTCGCGCGCACGCTGCAGGGCCTCGGCGCCAGCGGCATCATGAGCGTCAACACCGCGCTGGTGCGCTTCGTCTATCCCGGACGGATGCTCGGCCGCGGCTTCGGCCACAACGCGCTGGTGGTCGCGACCGCCTTCACCTTCGGGCCGTCGATTGCGTCGGCCATCCTGGCGTTCGGCCCGTGGCCCTGGCTATTCGCCGTCAACATCCCGTT